>DATILL010000123.1:0-112102 GCA_035476575.1 Mycobacteriales bacterium | reverse complement strand
CCGGGATGACGGGTCCGGCGCGCCGTCGGTCTCCTGTGGAGGTGCGCGATGGAGCTCGAGCTGGTGCTGGTCGACGCGGCCGGCAGCCGGTCCGCGGTGACCGTCACCGCGGCGCCGGGTGATCCGGTCTCCTCGGTGCGTACGGCGCTGGCCGGACTGGCCGGGCTGGCGCCTACCGCCGGTCCGCTGCACCTGGACGGGCGGGTGGTGGCCGACCGGACCCCGGTCCGTGAAGCCGGCTTCGTCGCCGGTGCCGTGGTGGCGCTGGGCCGGCCGCTGCGCGACCGGTCCGCGATCGCCGCGGAGGGGCTGGAGCTGGCCGTGGTCGGCGGGCTCGCCGCCGGCTCCATCGCCGGTCTCCGGCTCGGCCGCACGCTGTCCGTCGGCCGGGACCCGCGCTGCGACCTCACCCTGGACGACGAGGAGGTCAGCCGGACGCACGCCACCGTCACCGCGCCGGACCCGGAGATGTCCGATGTGGACGGTGTTCGGCTGGTCGACGCCGGCTCCCGCAACGGGGTGCGGCTGCGGGGTTACCGGATGGTCGGCGACGGTCTGCTGGTGCCCGGCGACGCGGTCGGCGTCGGGGAGACCGTGCTGGAGCTGCGCCGCCCGGCGCCCGCCGCCCCGATCGTGGCCGGGGCGGTCGTCAACCGACCGCCCCGGATCGCGGTGCCGGCCACGGTGCCCGAGGTCGCGGTGCCGACCGAGCCGGAGCGGCCGCGCGCCTTCCGGCTGCCGCTGGCCGGCGTGCTGGCCCCGCTGGTCCTGGCAGCGATCCTGTTCGTCGCGATGGACGGCAACCGGATGTTCCTGGTCTTCCTCGGGCTGTCCCCGCTGATGATGCTCGCCAACGTCCTCGGTGACCGACGCAGCGGCCGCAAGGACTACGTCGCGAAGAAGAACGAGTACGACGCTGCGGTCGCCGCGCTGGACTCCCGGCTGGCTGCGCTCGCGGTCGCCGAGGAACGCGCCGAGCGGGCCGCGCTGCCGGACCCGGCCGCGCTGCTGCGCGCCGCGCTGGCGCCGACCGCGCGGCTGTGGGAGCGTCGCCCGGCCGACGAGGACTTCCTGCGGCTGCGCCTCGGCCTGGTGGACCGGCCGCTGCGGGTGCACCTGCGCGGGCGGGCGGGCGAGCACCCGGTGCCGACCGTGCACCTGGTGCCGCTGGCGGTGGACCTGGCCGATGCGGGGGTGCTCGGCGTGGCCGGCCCGCGGGCCGCGCTGATGCCGGCCGCCCGGGCGCTGCTGGCCCAGCTCGGCACCCTGCACGACCCGGACTCGGTCGGCCTGGTGTTGCTCACCGGGCGGGACGAGGCCGCCGACTGGGAGTGGGCCAGCTGGCTGCCTCACACCCGGCCGGCCGACGCCGACCAGGTCTGCACCCGGCTGGTCGGCACCGACTACGAGCAGGCCGAGGCGCGGATCGCCGAGCTGCGCCGGCTGCTGGCCGAGCGGCACCAGGAGCGGCGCAGCACGCTGCGTGACGGCATCCCGGCCGGCCGGCGCTACGTGCTGGTGCTGGACGGCGCCCGCCGGCTGCGCGAGCTGCGCGGGCTGGCCGACCTGCTCCGGGATGGCCCTGCGGTCGGCGTCTACGCGGTCTGCCTGGACGCCGACGAGGCGAGCCTGCCGGACGAGTGCCGGGCCACCGCGGTGGCCGGACCGCGCTCGACGACCCGGTGGCGCGTGCGGCTGCCCGGCGCAGAGCCGGTGGCCGACGTGCTCGCGGACGGGCTGGCGGCCACGGCTGCGGACCGGCTAGGCCGAGCGCTGGCGCCGCTGCGGCTGCTCGGCGCCACCGGCGCCGGCGGCGGGCTGCCGGACTCGGTCCGCTACCTCGACCTGCTCGGCCTGCCCGGCGGCACGGCCCCTACCCCGGCGGACGTGCTCGCCCGGTGGGCGGCCGCCCCGGGCGCCCGGTCCACCACCGCACTGCTCGGCGCGGGCCGGGACGGGCCGGTCACCGTCGACCTGCGCCGGGACGGCCCGCACGCCCTGGTCGCCGGGACGAGCGGCGCCGGCAAGTCCGAGCTGCTGCAGACGCTGGTCAGCTCGCTCGCGCTGGGCAACGCCCCGGACGCGCTCAACGTCGTGCTGGTCGACTACAAGGGTGGCAGCGCGTTCGCCGCCTGCCAGGACCTTCCGCACTGCGTCGGCATGGTCACCGACCTGGACGGCCACCTGGTGCGCCGTGCGCTGGCGTCGCTGTCGGCAGAGCTGCGCCGCCGTGAGGCGATCCTGGCCGAGGCCGGCGCCAAGGACATCGAGGACTACTGGGCCCGCACCGGCGGCCGGCTGCCGCGGCTGGTGATCGTGGTGGACGAGTTCGCCGCGCTGGTCGAGGAGATCCCGGAGTTCGTGCCCGGTGTCGTCGGCATCGGCATGCGCGGCCGCAGCCTCGGCGTACACGTGGTGCTGGCGACCCAGCGGCCGGCCGGCGTGGTCAGCGCGGAGATGCGGGCCAACCTCAACCTGCGGATCGGGTTGCGGGTGACCAGCACCGCGGAGAGCAGCGACGTGGTGGACGCACCGGACGCCGCCCGGATCTCCACCCGGCACCCCGGCCGGGCGTACCTGCGCACCGGGCACCAGGAGCTCACCGCGTTCCAGGCCGCCCGGGTGGGCTGGCCCCGGGCGGAGCTGGTGGTGGACCAGCCGGTCCGGGCGGTGCCGCGGCGGGTGGCCGAGCTGGGGCGGCCGCCGGCCAGGCCGGCCGGGCCGGCCGACGACGGCGCGGAGACCGACCTCGCCGTGCTGGTCGGGGCGATCCGGCAGGCGGCGGCCGAGACCGGCGCGGCGACCCCGCCGAGCCCGTGGCTGCCGCCGCTGCGCGAGACGGTCGGCACCGCCGAGCTGTCGCCGGTCCGGACCGGCTCGCCGGTCGCCGTGCGCCTCGGCGTGGTGGACCGGCCGGACCGCCAGGCCCAGGAGACGTTCGTGCTCGACCTCGAGCGGACCGGCCCGCTGGCCGTCGCCGGCGCCGTCCGCAGTGGACGGTCAACCGCGCTGCGCACGCTCGGGGCCGGACTCGCCGCGGCCGCCGGACCGGCCGACGTACACCTCTACGCCCTCGACTGCGGAAACCGGGCGCTGGCGGGCCTCGCCGCGCTGCCGCACTGCGGCGCGGTCGTGGACGGCGCCGACACCGCCCGGGTGGACCGGCTGCTGGCGCTGCTGGACGCCGAGGTCGGCCGCCGGCAGCGGCTGCTCGGTGCCGGCGGGTACGCCTCACTGGCCGAGCACCGTGCCGCGGTCGGCCCGCAGGGGCGGCTGCCGCACGTGGTGCTGCTGGTGGACCGGTGGGAGGCGTTCTGGTCCCGGTACGCCGACGTGGACGCCGGCCTGCTGGTCGACCGGGTCGAGGGCTTGCTGCGCCGCGGGCCGGCGGTGGGCGTGACCGTGGTGCTGAGCACCGACCGGACCGGCTTCACCCACCGGGTGTCCAGCGCGCTGGCGGCCCGGCTGGTGCTGCGCCAGGCCGACCGGGAGGACGCTGCCGTCTTCGGGATCAACCCACGGACGATGCCCGCCGCGATGCCGCCGGGCCGCGCGGTCTGGGCGGCCACCGGCGAGGAGATGCAGGTCGCGCTGCTGGACCCCACCGGCGACGAGGCCACCGGCACCGCGGAGGCGGCCGCGGTGGAGCGGCTGGCCGCGGCGCTGCACCGGCGGTGGGACGGCGTACCGGCCGAGCAGCTGCCCAGGCGAGTCGACCCGCTGCCGGACCGGGTCACCCCCGCCGAAGCCGAGGCGCTGCGGGTGGACGACCGGCCCACCGCTGCGGGCACCTGCACTGTCGGCGTCGGCGGTGACCACCTGGCCCCGCTCGACGTGGACCTGCTGGACTCCGGAGGCACGTTCGTGGTCGCCGGCCCACCCCGGTCCGGCCGGTCGACGGCGCTGCTCGCCGTCGCCGCCTCGCTGGCCGGCCGGAAATCCGGCGAGCTGCCGGTGGTGGTGCTCGCGCCGCGCCCGTCCCCGCTGCGGGCGCTAGCCGGCGAGCCCGGGATCCGGCAGGTGCTGACCGGCACCGACGTCGCGGCCGAGCTGGACGAGGTGCTGGCCGAGATCGGGGGCCCGGTGTGCCTGGTCGTCGACGACGGCGAGCTGCTCGGCGACGGCCCGGCCGGCACCCGGCTGGAGCGCTTCGTCCGGCAGGCCCGCGACGACGGCTCGGTGCTGGTCGCCGCGGCCACGACCGAGGACCTGCTGCTGGCCCGCTACCGCGGCTGGCTGGCCGCCGCCCGGCGCAGCCGGTCCGGGCTGCTGCTCGACCCCCGGTCGCACGTCGACGGCGAGGTCTTCGACCTGCGGCTGCCGCGGTCCACCGCGGGCGGCTGGCCGGCCGGACGTGGACTGCTGGTGCTGCGCGGGGCAGCCGTCCCGGTTCAGGTTCCGGCCGCCGAGGACAGCTCGGTGCCGTCGTGAATAGAGGATTGGTGTCAACAACGATACGGTCTGCTGCCGTGACGACAGCGACCCTGCTCCCGGGGTACCGGCTGGACGGCACGCTCGCCGCCGGGCGGCTGAGCCCGGTACGGCAGGGCATCCGGCTCGCCGACGGGCTCGCCGTGGTGGTGCACACCGTGCCCGGGCCGCTGTCCGAGGCGCAGCGGCGGGCGTTCCGGGCCGAGACCGCCCGGCTGACCGCGCTGCCCGCGCACCGGCACGTATGGCCGGTGCTGGCCGCGGTGGTGGCGCCGGACGGCTCAGCGCACGTGGTCACCCCGCGGGCGGACGGCTCGCTAGCCGACCGGATCGCCGCGGGCGGACCGCTGCCGGTCGCGGACGCAGTGCAGGCCGGCATGGCCGCGGCCGCCGGCCTGGAGGCGTTGCACGCGGCCGGCGTGCTGCACGGCGCGCTGCACCCAGGCAATCTGCTGCGTGGCGCGGACGGCACCGTCGCGGTGACCGGGATGCTGCTGCCGTCGCTGGCCGACTCGGGGCCGGCCGGCGCCCGGGTGCGGCCGCCGGAGGTGCTGCGCGGCGGCGACTGGACCGTCGCCGCGGACGTGTACGCGCTCGCTGCCACCGTCTATGCGCTGCTCACCGGCCGGCTGCCGTACGTCGGCGAGCCGGAGCCGCTGCTGGGCATGCTCACCGGCCCGCCGCCGGAGCCCACCCGGACCGACCTGCCCGCGCACCTGTGGCCCTCGATCCGCCGGGCGCTGACCCCGGACCCGGCGGTCCGCCCGGCCACCCCGGACCAGTTCGCCGGCCTGCTGCTCGGCCAGCGGCCGACCGCCCCGTCGCCGGCCGCGCGGCTGGCCACGCTGCCGCCCACGTCGCCGGTCATCACCCGGCCGGGCCGGCCGCTGGGCAGCCGCTACCTGCTGGAGGAGCCGATCGGCCGAGGGGCCAGCGGCCAGGTCTGGCGGGGCCGGCGCGACGACGGCACCCCGGTCGCGGTCAAGGTGCTGCGCTCGGAGCTGACCGAGGAGCCGGACTCGGTGGTCCGGTTCCTGCGGGAGCGCACCACCCTGGTCGGCCTGCACCATCCGCACCTGGTCGGGGTGCACGACCTGGTCGTCGAGGGAGACACCTTCGCGATCGTGATGGAGCTGGTGGACGGCGCCGACCTGCGGCAGGCGGTCGACTCGCCCCGGCCGAGCGGGCGGACAGCCACGGTGGTGCTCGGCCAGGTCGCCTCGGCGCTCGCCGCGGTGCATGCGGCCGGGATCATCCACCGCGACCTCAAGCCGGAGAACATCCTGGTCACCGGCGAGGGCGACGACGTCTTCGCCCGGTTGACCGACTTCGGCATCGCCTGGACCGCGGGCGCCGCGGCGCTGACCCGGCTCAGCCGGGTTGTGGGCACCCCGGCGTACGTCGCGCCCGAGCTGGTCTCCGGCCGCCCGGCCACTGCCGCCGCGGACGTGTACGCGCTGGGCGTGGTGGCGTACGAGCTGCTGACCGGGAACCGGCCGTTCGACGGGGAGCACCCGGCGGCGCTGCTGCGCGCGCACCTGGCCGACAAGCCCGCCCGGCCGCGGGACCTGCCCGCGCCGGTGTGGCGGGTGGTGGCCGCCTGCCTGGACAAGGAGCCGGCTGCCCGGCCGACCGCGGCCGAGCTCGCCACCGTGCTGCCCGGGCTCGGGCCGCTGCTCGACGGCGACGCGGCGGCGGCGCTGCCGGACGCCGTGGTCGGCCCGACGCCGCTCGGATCCGCCTCCTCGATCGGCCTGGCCGGGCTCGGCCTGGCCAGCGCAACCGGCTCAACCGGACCCGACGTGGCCGCGGCGGCCGACGGCCCGCGCCGCCCGGCGAGGTCCGGCCGGCGCCGTCGCCGCGCGGGAAAAGCTGCCGCCGCCGCGCCCACGGCCGCGCCGGCGCACTTCTTGCCGACCGGGACCGGCCACGGTGCCGGGCTGACCGTGACCGCCAGCCGGCCGGCCCCACCGGCTCCGGCCGCTCCTGCCCCGGCCGCAGCCCGGAACCGCTGGCGCTGGGCCGTTGCCGGCACGCTGGTCGCGGTGCTCGGCGCCACCGGCGGCGTGCTCGCCGCCCGCCGGTCGGCCGGCCCCGGCCCGTCGGCGCCGCCGGCGCAGCCGGCCCTCCGGGTCTACCTGGTGGCGGTACCGGTGGTGGCCACCTCGGCCGCGCCGGGGTGGGTGCAGCTGACCTACGCCGGCGGCTCCGACCTGCCTGGCTTCCAGTACTTCGCCGTCCGCCGCAGCGGCGCGCTGGTGGCCGGCAACGTGCCGGCGGACCGGAACACGTACCGGGACGGCCCGCTCGACCCCGGCACCCGCTACTGCTACCAGGTGCTGGCGGTCGTGCGAGCCACCGCCCCGCCGCCGCAGCCGAAAGTGGCCGAGGCCTGCCTCGAGCCGGCCGGCACGTGACCGCCCCCGCGATCCGAGGAAGCTCCATGACCCATCAGCCCGACGCCGTCGGCACGTTCGCGCGGGTGCACGGCGACCTGCTCACCAACGTGGAGCAGGTGATCCGCGGCAAAACCGAGGTGGTCCGGCTCGCGCTGGCCTGCCTCTTCGCTGGCGGCCACCTGCTCGTCGAGGACGTGCCGGGAGTGGGCAAGACGTCGCTGGCCAAGGCGTTGGCCGCGTCCATCGACGGCACCTGGCACCGGATCCAGTTCACGCCCGACCTGCTGCCCGGCGACATCACCGGCGTCTCGGTCTGGAACCAGCAGAGCAACCGCTTCGAGTTCCGCCCCGGCGCGGTCTTCGCCAACGTGGTGGTCGCCGACGAGATCAACCGGGCCTCGCCGAAGACGCAGTCCGCGCTGCTCGAGGTGATGGAGGAGCGGCAGGTCACGGTCGACGCGATCGGCTACCCGGTGCCGGAACCGTTCCTGGTGCTGGCCACCCAGAACCCGATCGACCTGGAGGGGACCTACCGGCTGCCGGAGGCTCAGCTGGACCGCTTCCTGATGCGGATCGCGGTCGGCTATCCGGACCTCGCCGCCGAGGAGGAGATTCTCACTGGGCGGGCCCGGTCCGGCGGCCCGCCGGTGCCGCGGCCGGTGACCACGCTGGAGGCGGTGCACTGGATGGTCGCCGCCACGGCGGCGGTGCACGTGGACCCGGCAGTGGTCCGGTACGTCGCGACGATCACCGCGGCCACCCGCGAGCGGCCGGAGCTGCGGCTCGGCGCGTCACCGCGGGGCAGCCTGGCGCTGCTGCGCGCCGCCCAGTCGTACGCGGCCGGCGAGGGCCGTGGCTACGTCGTGCCGGACGACGTGAAGCGGATCGCGCCGGCCGTGCTCATCCACCGGCTGTTGCTCACGCCGGAGGCGGAGGTGCGCGGCGTGCGGGCGGCCGGCGTGCTGTCCGAGGTGCTCGCCGGTGTGCCGGTGCCGGCCGCCGCCGGGGCGGGCGTCAGGTAGTGACCAGGGTCGTCACCCCGGCCGGCTGGTCGATCCTGCTCGGCTCGGTCGCCGTGTACGCGCTCGGCGCCGGCCTCGGCTACCCGTCGCTGGTCGCGATCGGGCTTGCTGGGCTGGTCGTCCTCGCGGTGGCCGGCGTCGCGGTGCTGGTCCGGCCCCGGCTTCGGGTGGAACGGGTGGTCGCCCCGGACCGGGTGACCGTGGGCGAGCCGGCGCTCGGCCAGGTGAGCACGCGCAACCTGTCCCGCTGGCGGTCCCCCGGCTTCGTCGTGGTGGACCGGCTCGGCGGCGAGCCGCTCGAGTTGCCGGTGCCCGGCCTGCCCGGGACCGGGACGCGGACCGTGCACTACCCGGTGCCGACCCGCCGGCGCGGTGCGTTGCCGCTCGGGCCGATCACCGTGGACCGGCTCGACCCGCTCGGGCTGCTGCGCCGGCCGCAGGCGTACGGGTCGGCGGAGACGCTGTGGGTGCACCCGCGGGTGCACGCCACCAAGCCGCTGCCGGTCGGCGTGGTGCTGGACTACGAGGGGCGGCTGGCCGACTCCGCGCCGATGGGGACGGTCACCTTCTCCTCGCTGCGTGACTACGTGCCCGGCGACGACCCCCGCCAGATCCACTGGCGGTCGACCGCACGGACCGGGAAGCTCATCGTCCGCGAGCATGTCGACACCAGCGAGCCGACGGTCACCGTGGTGCTGGACACCCGGCCTTCGGTCCTGGCCGAGGCGGCGTTCGAGGCTGCGGTCGAGGTGGCGGCCTCCCTGGCGGTCGGCTCGGAGCGGCACGGCCACCCAGTCGCCCTGCGCGTGCTCGGGGAGGACCGGACGGCGCTGGAGCGGTCCGGCGCGACCGGGCTGCTCGACCGGCTGGCCGCGGCGGAGACCGCGCCAGCGGACGATCAGGTGGCGTTGCTTGACCTGGTGGAGCGGGCGACGCCCGGCGGGGCGCTGGTGGTGGTGACTGGCCAGGCCGACCCGGGGGTGGTGGCCCGGCTGTCCTCGCAGCGGCGGCGGTTCGCTCCCGTCGTGGTGCTGTCGCTGGGCGACGGCGATCCCGGCAGCGCGCGCCGGCCCGGCATGTCGGTGCTGCGCGCCCGCACCGCCGCCGAGGCCGTCGCCGCCTGGAACCGCCTGGTGACCGGAGCCCGCACTTGACCCCGCCCCCGGCCGGTGGGCCACGCCGCTCCGCCGTGCTCGCCTCCGACCGGCTGGCCAGCGGAGCCCGCAGGTGAACCCGCCGCAGACCCGCCGCCGCGGCGACCACGCCGCCACCGGCGCCGCTCCGGCCGGTGGGCCACGGTCCGCGGCGGGCGGGCCGTCGCCCTCGGCGGGCTGGCCGCGGCCCTCGGCCGTTGATTCCCTTTCTGGTCCGCCCGGCCGGCGGGCGGACCGGCCGGCCAGCGCCGCGGCAGAGCCGCCCCGGCTCGCCCTGCCGCGGCTCCTGCTGTCCGCCGCCCTGGTCTGCGTCGCCGCTGCGGCGGCGGCCCCGATCTTCGGCGGCTGGGCGACCCGGCCGCTGCTCACCGTCCTCGGCGGCGTCGCCGTGCCGACCGTCGTGGTCGGCGCCGGCGCCGCTGTCCGCCTGTCCCCGGCGGCACGCACCCTCGCCGGGGTGGCGGTCCTGGCCATGCACGTCCTGCTGGCCGTCGCGCCCGGCCGGTCCGTCGTGGACGGTCCACGCCGGCTGCTCACCGCGGCCCTCCCGGCCGACCCGCGCGGACCCGAGCTGGCGGCGGTGGTCATCGCCGCCGGACTCACCGGGCTCTGGTCGGCCTCCCTCGCCGTACGCCCGCCGCGGCCCGCCGGACCCCGCCGGGCGGCCCGTACCCGCGCGCCGTCCCCCCTCGCCCCGGTCGCCCCGGCGGTCGTCCTGCTGGTCCTCGCCCTGGCGGTGGGCGCTGGCGCCGGCCGCCCACCCGGCTGGGTGCTCCCCGCCGTGGTCGCGCTCGCCGGCCTGCTTCTGGTGGTCGACCGGCTTGCCCAGGACACCACCCCGGCCAAGGGCGCGTCGGGCCCGACGCTGGGCGGCACCACCGCCCGGGCTGCGCGCCGGCGCTGGTCCGGCCTGCTCGCCCCGGCCGCGGTGCTCGTCGTCGCGATCGCGGTCGCCGCCCAACTCGGCCCGTCCGCCCCCCTCGCCGACATGCGTGCCGAGCCCTTCGACGCGCGCAGCCTCGTCGACCAGCCGGTGCCGCCGCGCGAGGACATCACCCCGCTGACGTACTTCCCGTCGCTCCGGTCCGGCGAGCGCGAGCTGACCCTGGACGTCCGCACCCCCGAGGTGCGCGGCGGCCTGTGGCTGCGGCTGGCCACGCTGCCGGTCTTCACGGGTCAGACCTGGACTACCGCGGCGACGTACCGCCGGGCCGGCAACCGCCTGCCCCCCGCCCCGGACCGCCCGGCCGGGACCGCGCGCCGGGTCACCGCGGAGGTCACCGTCCGGGGCAACCTCGGCTGGCTGCCCGTCCCCGGCCGGGCGGTGCAGGTCGCGGCCGCGCCCGCCGAGCTGGGCGTCGACACAGACACCGGCGACCTTGTCGTCTCCCGCGACGGCCCGCCGCTCGGCCCGTACCGGGTCACCGGCGAGACCGCCGTCCCGGACGCCGCCCGGCTGCGGACGGACAGCCCGCTGCCCGCGTCGGTCGCCGAGCAGGACGTCACGGTGCTCGGGACCGAAGTGCGCAGCCGCGCCCTCCAGGTGGCCGGCCGGGTCGCCACCCCGTTCGGCCGGGTGTCCGCCGTACGCGCCTATCTCACCGGGCCCGGCTTCCGACTGGCGACCGGCCCGGGCGCGCCGACGGGAAGCAGCAGCTTCGCCGTCCGTACGCTGCTGACGACCCGCACCGGCACCGCCGAGCAGTACGCGAGCGCCTTCTCGCTGATGCTCCGCTCGCTCGGCTACCGGACCCGGGTGGTGATGGGCTTCCGGACCGGCCGGTACGACGCCACGCTCGGCGGCTACCGGCTAGATGGGTCCACTGTGGACGTACGGACCGAGGTGCAGTTCGCCGGCGCCGGCTGGGTGCCGTTCACGGTGACGCCACGGACCCGCGCGGATGGCAGCCCGCCGCCGGACACGCTGCCGCCCGCCGACGACGCCAGCTCCATCGCCGACCGCGAGAGCGCCGACCCGCAGACCGCGCCGACCGTCCCGCCGCCGCCGCGCTCGGCACCCGCGCCCCGTCCCGCAGGCGACCCCGGACCGCCGCTGGCTCCCGTGGTCGGCGTCGCGGCCGGCGTGCTGCTTCTCGCGCTCCTGACGATCCCCCTGGCCAAGGTGATCCGTCGCCGTCGGCGGCGACGCGGTGACCCCGCCGGCCGGATCGCCGGTGCCTGGGCGGACACCGTCGACCGGCTGGTCGAGCTCGGCGTACCGGTCGACGCCGGCCGCACCACCGGCGAGCTGGCCACCGACGCCGCCACCCGCGCCCCCGGGTCCCGGATCGCCGTGCTGGCGCGCCTGCGCGACGCCTCCTTCGCGCCGTCACCGCCGTCCGCCGGCGAGGCCGACGCTGCCTGGACCGCCGCCGACGACGTCCGCAAGCGGCTACGCCGCGGCCGCTCCGCCCGCTCCCGAGCCCGCGCGCACCTGGACCCCCGCCCCCTCCTCCGCCGCTGACCGAGGAAGGCGGCTGGCAGCTCCCCAACTCCTGCTGGACGATGCCGAGGTTGGTCAGGGTGGCCGGCGATCTCGGGGTGGTGGGGCCGTACATACGCGTCGCGCGCCGCATAGCGCGAGGCCCGGGCTTTCTGCCTCGGCCGGCCCGGGGCACCCAGTCGCGATGAAGACCGCAGCGGCGGCACTCAAAGGGCGTCGGCCGTGAACCACACTGTGCCGCCAGGCGCTGTGAAACTGGCCGGATCGGCGGCGTGCTCGGGCTCAGCCGACGCCGGCCGGCACCGTGTCGGGCTCCGGCAGCGCTTCCGGGGAGACGATCGGGCGCAGTGGCGAGGGCTTGACGAACAGGACCCGGGCGAGCCAGCCGGGTAGCCACCAGTTCCACCGGCCGAACGAGCTGACCAGGGCCGGCACGAGCAGGGCCCGAACGATCGTGGCGTCGATGAGAATGCCGACTCCGAGGGCGGTGCCGATGATCTTGCCGTCGGTCCCGGGGGAGGAGGCGAGCGCGGAGAAGGCGAAGAAGAGGATCAGCGCGGCGGAGGTGACGAGCCTGCCGGTCCGTCCGATGCCGGTGATGACGGCCATGGAGGTGTCTCCGGTGCGTGGCGGCTTGAAAGTGGGGAGGACCTCCGGGCGGAGTGGATGTGTCTGACGCATCCGGTCCGAGCACGGAGGTCCTCTGGTGGCTCACGTTACCGCCCGTACGAATATGTATGCCCGGCGGCTGATGGTCAGCCGCGCGGATCGCCGAGCAGCTGGGTGTGTCGCGGGCGACGGTGCACAAGTGGCTGCGCCGGCACGCCGAGGCCGGTGAGGCCGGCCTGGCCGACCGGTCCTCCCGTCCGTATCGGATGCCGGCGCGGACCCCGGCTCGGGTCGAGGCCCGGGTGCTGGCGGCCCGGCGGCGTCGCCACCGCGGCGCGGTGGTGCTGGCCGCCGAGCTGGGGCTCAACCCGTCCACGGTCGGGCGGATCCTGGCCCGTCACCGAGTTCCCCGACTGGCCACGATCGACCCGATCACCGGCCAACCCGTGCGCGGCTCGCGACGCAGCCCCAACCGGTACGAGCACGACCGTCCCGGTTCGATGATCCACGTCGATGTGAAGAAACTCGGCCGGATCCCGCCCGGCGGCGGCTGGCGGCTACTCGGCCGGGACGCGACCGCCGCGCACAAGCACAAGCGCGTCAAGATCGGCTACGACTACGTCCACACCGCGATCGACGACCACACCCGCCTGGCCTACAGCGAAGTCCTCGCCGATGAGAAGGACACCACCTGCGCGGCGTTCCTGCACCGCGCCCTGACCTGGTTCACCGACCACGGCATCACCGTCGGCCGCGTCCTGACCGACAACGCCATGGTCTACCGCCACGGCACCGACTGGGCCTGGGTCTGCTCGGCCTGGCAACTCAAACGCCGCTTCACCAAACCAGGCTCCCCCCTGGACGAACGGCAAAGCAGAACGCTTCAACCGCACCCTGCTCCACGAGTGGGCCTACGCCCGCCCCTGGACCACCAACCACTCCCGCCGCGGCCTTGGCCGGTTCCTCCACCACTACAACACTCGATGCGGCCACTCCGCCCTCGGCGGACACCCACCCATCACCAGGCTCACCACCTGACAACAATGTGTCAGGTCACGACATCTAGCCGACGTCAGCGGTCGATCATCCGCTGGTTCACCTCGGCGTAGCGCTCGCCGTGGGCCTCGATCTGCGCGTCGCCCATCTCGCGCAACTCCTCCGGCGTCAGTTCGAGGTCAGCGGCGGCGAGGTTCTCCTCGAGCCGGTGCACCTTCGTGGTGCCGGGGATCGGGACGATCCACGGCTGCTGGGCGAGGATCCAGGCGAGCGCGACCTGTGCCGGGGTCGCGTTCTTGCGGGCGGCGAGCTGCTCGAGCAGGTTGACGAAGGCCAGGTTGGCCTTGCGCGCCTGCGGGTCGGTGAACCGGGGCACCGTGTTGCGGAAGTCGCCGGCGGCGAACTCCGTCGACTCGTCGATCTTGCCGGTGAGGAAGCCCTTGCCGAGCGGGCTGAAGGGAACGAAGCCGATGCCTAGTTCAGCGAGGGTCGGCAGGATCTGCTGTTCCGGTTCGCGCCACCACAGCGAGTACTCCGACTGCAAGGCGGTCACCGGCTGCACGGCGTGCGCGCGGCGGATGGTCTTGACGCCGGCCTCGGACAGCCCGAGGTGCCTCACCTTGCCGTCCGCGATGAGCTCCTTCACGGCGCCTGCAACGTCTTCGATCGGGACGTTCGGGTCGACGCGGTGTTGGTACAGCAGGTCGATGGTGCCGGTACGCAGCCGCTGCAGCGACGCGTCTACGGTGCGCTTGATCGTGTTGGGGCGGCTGTCAAGTCCGCCGGTGCCGCTGTCGAGGTCGAAGCCGAACTTGGTCGCGATCACGACCTGGTCGCGCACCGGCTCGAGCGCCTCTCCCACGAGTTCCTCGTTGGTGAAGGGTCCGTACACCTGGGCGGTGTCGAAGAACGTGACCCCCGCGTTCCACGGCGGCCCGGATGAGCGCGATGCCGTCCTGAGTGTCGACGGCGGGCCCCAGGCCGTGGCTCAGGCCCATGCAGCCGAGGCCGAGAGCTGAAACATGGAGGCCGCTGCGGCCGAGTTCGCGTGTGTGCATGTTCGCTCCTTGACATGGTGCTGCGGGAGGTGCGGGACGAGCACACGCTGGTGCTCGTCCCGCTGCGGTTGGGGCGCTCGGCGGTTGGTCGGCGCGGGTGCGCCTCAGGCTCCGGCGCGGCCGTTCAGCCAGGCGACCATCGCCGGGTCGCGGTGGTCGAAGAACAGCGACGCGCCCGTGTCCAGCGTCGCGATTTGCTTCATCTGCTCGTCGGTCAGCTCGAAGTCGAAGATGTCGAAGTTCTCTGCCATCCGCTCGGGGCGGACCGACTTCGGGATGACGACGACCTGGCGCTGGGTGAGCCAGCGCAGCACGACCTGGCCGACGGACTTGCCGTGCGCGTCGCCGATCGCCGTGAGGGTCGGGTTGGTGAACAGGAGGTTCTTGCCCTCGGCGAACGGCCCCCAGGACTCGATCTGCACCCCGCGCTCGCGCATCAGCTCCTGGTCGGCGAACCGGGCGTGGAACGGGTGCGTCTCCACCTGGTCGACGGCCGGGGTGATGTCGTTGCGCTCGATGAGGTCGACCAGCCGGTCGCCGTGGAAGTTCGACACACCGATCGCCTTGATGGCGCCGGCGCGGTGCAGGTCGGTCATGGCGCGCCAGGCGCTGTAGTAGTCGCCGAGCGGCTGGTGGATCAGGTACAGGTCGAGGTAGTCCAGGCCCAGCTTGCGGAGCGAGGTGTCGAACGCGGCTTTGACGACGTCCTCACCGGGACGTGCCTGGATCCACAGCTTCGTGGTGACGAACAGCTCCTCCCGGGCGATGCCGCTGGCCTTGATCGCGGCGCCGACGGCTTCCTCGTTGCCGTAGGAGGCGGCGGTGTCGAGGTGCCGGTATCCGGTGGCGAGGGCCTGCTCGACGACCTGTTGGGTCTGTTCGGCCGGGATCTGGAAGACGCCGAAGCCGAGGATCGGCATCTGCACGCCGTTGTTCAGCGTGGCGGTGGTGGGAAGTGCTCACAGGGGTCGCCCTTCGTGGTGGTGTGCGTCCAGCACACCGCGGATCCATCCGGTGAGGGAGTCGCTGCTGACAGGGTTACTGGCAGCACCCCCCAACCGCGCCAGTCCACGCCCTACCGTCGTCGTGTGGACGAAGCGGCTCTGCAACGCCCTCGTCGGCGAGCTCAAGCTCACCGCCGACGCGCTGGAGCTACCCGGCGAGGACGTGACGCTCATCGTCTACACCGCCCCGGCCGACAGCCCGGAACAGGAGAAGCTCGACTTCCTCAGTCGTTGGGCTGGCGGAGTCCCTCCCCCGGGAACCGCTGACTTGTCGACCGAGCCGGTGCCCAAGACCTGAGTCCTCCAGACGCGCGGGGTGTGCGGCCGTCCCCGACGCCTCGCTCATCTGCCGCAGAGCGGCTCGATCCGGTTCTGCCGCGAACCGTGTGACCCCTCACGCCGCGCGCCGGCCGGGAGAGGGTGAGCGCGCCGTCTACGCCGGTCCGGTCAGGTGAGTCGAGCGAGGGGTGCCTCAGGCGATCGGCGCGTTAGGAGTCCGGGATGTTTCTCAGGTGCTTGGGGAGTCGCCGGCGCCAGGTGGGCCGTCGAGAACGGTAGGGATGTACTCGAGCATCTGCAACCTGCCGTCGAAGGTACGGTGGTCGACCAGTTCGAGGGCGACGTCGGGATAGCTGTCGAAGATCCGGTCCCGGCCGGTGGCACCGGTGATGACAGGGAAGACGACGACCCGGTAGCGATCCACCAGGCCGGCCTGCAGCAGTGACCGGCTGAGGCTGAGGCTGCCGAGGGTGCGCAGTGGGCGGCGGGCCTCCTGCTTCATCGCCCGCACGGCCTCGACCGCGTTACCGCCGACCAACTCGGTGTTGGCCCACGACAGCGGCCCCTGCAGAGTGGAGGAGAACACCACCTTCGGCTGCGCGGTCAGTCCCGCCATACCGGCCTCATCGGGCGCCTGCTCGGCGAACCCGGACATCAGCCGGTAGGTCGTCGCTCCCATCAGCGCCGTGTGCTCCTCCTGCTCCTGCAGCCACCCCAGGTACTCCGGCCCTTCCATCCCCCAGAAGCCGGGCCAGCCCTCCGCGGCGCCGTAGCCGTCGAGGGAGATGATGAAGTCCACCATCAGGTTCTGCATCGACCTTCCTTTCCTCGGATGCGCAGCATCACCTGCGCGATAGTCGCCTGCTGCCACTGCCCCGGACGGGACCGATCGGACCCAGCATGGCCGCTCGGCGCCCGGCATGGATCGGTCAACGCCGACCTCCATCCGATCAGCGGTGTCGCCACTTGCGGCGGAGCCCGAACGCACGCTTCTGCCGCAGGTCGGTCGGTGTCCATGATCGTGTCAGCCGTCGGCGTCCTGCCATCCGTATGCGGCGCGCGTGGTGTCAGCGTCGGGGCCGTGCAGCCAACGAAGCGTCAGGACCTGCCTGCGGTAGGCGAATCGGCCGTTGTCCCAGTCGTCGATCTCGGCGGCGACGTCGATGACGACGCCGTCGTCGTAGGGCAGTCTGCCGACGGGCGCGGCGAAGGTGAGCAGCCATTCGGGCCGTTCGACCGGGTCGATGTAGCGGTGGAAAGGCCACCAACCGTGGCGCGTCCACCACATCTGCACGCGCGTGGCCAGATACCCGACGGGCATGCCGTCCTCGGTCACCATCGCGACGCCACGCCGGTACGGATCCAGCCGCGGATCCGGCGCCCCCGTGTGGCATACCGTCGTCCGGTCACGGTGACAGCTTGCCGGCCCATCCCTCGGGCCACCATCAGTCGGCAGTCCAACGCCATCGACGCCAGCGGCGACATCCGCTCTACGCCGTTCCGCGCGGCCGCGCGACTCTGCCGCGAGTATGCGTGGTGGTGACGAGATTCGCTGCGCCGCTCAGTCGGACCAGTTGAAGATCACGTCGCCGACCCGCGGCGGGCGGAGCGACCTCCGCGGACGTGGTGTACGGCTGACCGGGACTGCGCAGGCAAGCGCAAGGATCCAGCGGTCGCCGACCCGGCTCAGCCAGGCCGGGTCTCGACCGTCACTTGAGAGTTCGCGCAATGTCAAATACGGGTGATCCACAACTGCTGTTGCGGCTCGCGGGAAACGTCCAGCTCAGGCGGCATGTGGAGTGTCGTTTCGGAGCGCGCATCCGCACGGGCTGTGCCCCTCGTCGAGGCCCTTTCGAACCCCTCCTGGGGAGACCCGAACGCCTCCTGAAGATGGCGGAGGGATGGGGCCGGCCCATGCTGGGGGAGGCCAAGCTTGCTAAGCTGAAGGTCGCTTCCGGCGAGCATCTGGCGGCCATGCTGACCGCCGCATTCCTCGGTGCCGCTCCGGTCAGCGTGGACGGAGCGGGCGAAGCAGATCTGGTCTTCGACTTGACTCGCCGGGAATATGACGGTCCTGTCGGCGCGGATCTTGTCGGACGCGACGCCGACCCGTGGCTCACCGGCTGGTCTGCGGGCTCGGGCAGGACGCTACTCTCGCCGTCATGTCCCTGCCCGTCGGTCTGACCCTCGCCCACCACGACGATTCCCAGGCTGGCCGGCTCCTCGATGTGCTGTGCGCCACCTACGCCGACGCCTACGGTGTCGAGCCGGACGGTGGGAAGGTGACGGCGTTCCGGGAGCGGGTGGTCAAGGGCAAGGGGTTGGTCGAGCACTGCATGATGCCTTGCTGACGGGACGTAGCGAGGAGCGGGCGACGTTGGCGACCAGTCCGGATGCGCCAGTGCAGGCGGTGTACGAGGGCTGGGGGTGGCGGAAGGTCGGGCGGGTGCCGGGTGCGGACGGCGAGTACTTCTCGGCCTATGACTTGTTTGTGGTGTCGTTGCCGATCGACAGGCGGTAGTGGCTGAGGCGGTCGTCCAGCTCGCGGACGGCCTTGGTGCATTGCCAGGGTTCAAGCGCCTGGCGCATCCGAACGACCCGCTGCTCGATGCGTCGTGAGCGGTTGGCTGCGGTCAGTCTGGCGACGTCGCCGATGATCCGGCTGGCTTCGGCGCTGTCGCCGCGTTGGATGTGGGCCTCGCCCTGGCTGGCCAAGGTGTGGGCGTAGTTGTGCAGGTTGGCCGGGTCGACCAGCGACAGTGACGTGGCGGCCGCGGCCAAGGCGTCGTCCGGCTGGTTGAGCCGCAGGGCGCACTCGCCCTCGCTGCCCCAGTAGAAGGACTCGTCCAGGAAGTACCACCACGACGAGACAGGCTGGGCATCTGGTGGCTGGGTAAGGATGACGCGCACGGTGTCAAGGGCTTGGCGGCAACGGTCCGCCTGCTGGTCGGCCGCGTAGGCCCGGGCGGCCACGTCGGCGGCGTAGGCGCGGGCGTAGGGACGATCGATCTGCCCGGCCCAGGCTTGGGCGGCGATGGCGTGGTCGATGCCGACACGGGGCTTGTCCTGCCAGGTGGCGAGCTGGCTCATGGTGCACAGGGTGTAGGTGACCAGCTCGACGTTGTGGGCGTTGTGGGCGGCGGTGCGAGCGTCGTCGTAGTAATACTGTGCGGCGCGGTAGTCGCCGAGGTTGAACAGCTGCCAGCCGGCGATCTGGCTGAGCTCGGCGTAGACCGACAGCACCCGCGGTTGCAGTGTTGCCGGGGCTGCCGCGTCCAGGCGGCCGATCACCTGGCGTTGGGCCAGGGCGGTCTGCAAGGTGATCTGCGGGCCGAGCACGTCGCCTTGACGGCGGTAGCCCTGCAAGACGCTCTCGGCGTAGGTGATGGTGGCGTCATCGAGCCGGCGGGGATCGTCCAGAACCAGGGCGATCCGCTCGTGGTCGTTCGGCTCGGTGAGGTCGAAGAGCGGCGCAGCCGCCGCCAATGTGAAGGCGGTGCTCAGCTTGGACAGCAGTGTCCGGCGGTCGAGCAGCGGGTTGAGTTGGTGAGCCCACTTCATGATGACCTGCGCCAATTCGTTAAAGTCGACTTCTCTGAGCCGGTGCAGCAGCGCCCGGCTGGGGTCGCCTGCCACCCTGGCGGCCGCCCTGACCTGCACCCCCGCCACCGTCTGCCGGTATGGGGCCACCAGCACGGTGCAGGTCGCCACGATCACCTGCCTGTGGTGCTCGGTGTTCGGCTCCCGCCCGGTACGGGTGGTGCTCATCCGCGAGCCCGGCACCCACCGCGGCTACGACCTGGCCCTGGTTTGCACCGACACCATCACCGAGGCGGCCACGGTGATCGAGCGCTACGCCACCCGCTGGTCTATCGAGGTCGCGACCGAAGACGCCAGGCAGCTGTTCGGGGCCGGCCAGGCCCGCAACCGTCTGGCCGCCGCGGTACGCCGCACCGTGCCCTTCGCCCTGACCGCCCAGAGCCTGACCATGCTGTGGCACACCACCGCCGGCCACCACCCCAACGACGTCACCGCCCACCGCGAGCGCGCCCCCTGGTACACAACGAGGTCGCAGCCCTCCACCGCTGACATGACCGCCAAGCTCCGCCGGGTCCTCATCGCCACCAGATTTCGGGCAGCTCACCCTCATCCGTCCGGCGCGAATATGACGCCGTCGCGCAGAACTGGCTGGAGGAGAGGCATTATCTTCAGGTCGGTGATGAAGAGCCCATTTCTGACCTGATGAACTTTGTGGAGTTCGTCGCATTTGCCGCCGCGCACCCGCTCGACAGTCTCGACGACACCTTTGTCTCGGATGCGGGCGATGCAAGCGAAGTGAAGATACGAGGTCGCTTCAAAGGGGTGCAGTTCGAGCGGATCCCCACATTTCGATCCTATGACATTCAAGCCTTCTCGGAGCGAGAGTTCTTCGCCGCTTTGGCGAATATCCTTCACCCGTATTCCGTCTTGCGGCTCTTGGCGGAGGTCGAATTGAACAAAGATGCGCCCGTCGTCTGGCAATATGGACCGTTGGTGCAAGCCGGGTGGGCAACAGGGCGGGAATTTGTCCCCTCTGCCCGGCGAACCGAGACGTTCCTGATCGCAACCGAAGGTCGTTCGGACGTCCATATCTTGAAGCACGCGCTTGCGCTGCTGCGACCAGGGATCGCGGATCTCTTCCGTTTCATCGACGTGAGCGAGGGCCACCCCTTCTCCGGTACGGGAAGCCTGGTGAAGTTCGCAGAAGGGCTCGCAAAAATAGACGTTCACAACCAGGTTCTTTTCGTGTTTGACAATGACGCGGAGGGGCTCGACGCTCATCAGCGTATGTCGACGCTCACCCTGCCTGTGAACATGCGCGGGATCATGTTGCCCGAGCTTGAGGAATTCCGCTCGTTTCCGGCTCAAGGTCCCGAGGGGCTTCATCGCTCGGACATCAATCGACGCGCTTCGGCAATCGAGTGCTATCTCGATCTTGGCGTCGGCGATTATCCGCCAGCGAAGGTGCGCTGGACCAACCACAAGAAGAGCCTAGATACCTATCACGGGGCGCTAGAATTTAAAGAGTTCTATGGCAAAGAATTTCTTAAGCAGACGGCCGAGACTTTAGTCGAAGGGCTGTATGACGTTCGCAAAATCGAGGCCGTCCTCGATTCCCTTGTCGCGGAATGTTTAGCGATCGCGACCGATCAATGGGACCCGGCGGATATCAAATTGGGACATACCTTCTGATAACTGAAAGGGTGCCGTCCTTGAGACCTATGCGCGGCGGAAGCGGTGGCTTTCGTTGCCACTACCGATGACAGGGGGCGAGGCGTCGACTCGGTGTTCCTCGGCTGTTACCGGTCGACCTTAACCGTCTTCCGGATCGACGTCCGCTCGTCGGCATGAACGGACGTCTCCAGGGGCTCGTACCTTCGATGTCATCAGGTTTCCGTGCCACTTGATCAAATGGTCGGACGCCTATCACGTCCAGCGGAAACTGTCATTCTTGCGCGAAAGCTACACCCGCCCGCTGTCCTTTCCGCTTTGAAGTGATCACTTTGGCGGCTTCCTCCTGCGGCTTCCGCGGTAGTTGATCACTGCTGGTGGTGCTTCCTTCCGGGGTAGTTGATCGTTGGCCTTGGTGCCTCGCTTGGTGGTGATGGTGAGGTGTTGTTGGGCGCCGGGGTGATCGAGCGCGCGGAGCAGTGTTGTGCGCGATGGGTGGGCGAAACCGATTGCGAACGCCTCGGCTGGATGATCGGTCCTGGCCTGCCCGACCTCAACCGGCTTCTCACCGAGGCGACGTGGAGCCCTGCCACACAACAGTGGGACTCCCACGCCTGACCTCCCGCATCCACTCAGCACACGCACGCACAGGGCAGCCATCCGCCCTACCACGACGAACTGGTGCGGGCGGGGGTGCTGCCGGCCGGTGACCTCGCCGCCGGCTTCTGGCTGCCGGAGGTCGACTCCCGCGCGGAGGCCGCCGAGTGGGGCAGGCGGGTGCCGCGTGGCGACGTGGAGATCCGGGAGGACGCCGGGTACAGGCCCGCGCCGCGCGAGCGGAGCGAGGCAATCCAACACCGCCCAACCCCGATGAGTTTCTCCCGACCCGGCAGTCTGTACTGCCATGGGAAAGCTGACCTATGGCATGAACGTCTCGGTGGACGGCTACACCACCGACGCGAACGGCGACCTCGGCTGGAGCGTGCCGGACGACGAGTTGCACCAGTACTGGAACGACCGGACCAGGGACATCGCGCTGTCGCTGTACGGCCGGAAGCTGTACGAGCTGATGTCGGCCCACTGGCCGACCGCCGGCCAGGCACCCGGCGTGCCCCCGGTGGAGGCCGAGTACGCCCGGCTGTGGCTCGCGATGCCGAAGGTGGTGTTCTCGCAGACCCTGGAGTCGGTCGACTGGAACTCCAGGTTGGAGCGGGGTGACGTCGTCGAGGTCGCGAGGAGGCTCAAGGCCGAGACCGACGGCCTGATGGAGGTGGGTGGCGCCACGCTCGCCGCGCCCCTGGTCCGGGCCGGCCTCGTGGACGAGTTCCAGGTGCTGGTCACGCCGGTCGCGATCGGCGGCGGCACCCCGTTCTTCCCGTCACTGGACAAGTGGCTGAAGCTGGAGCTGGTGGAGAACCGCACCTTCTCGTCGGGCGCGGTCCTCCTGCGCTACGAGCCCGTACGCGGCTAGGAGACGCTGACGACCGGGGAGCCCGTCCAGGCGGTCTCCCCGCCTCCTCGGCGATGCGCATGGCGCTGGAACCGGAGGCGCTCGACGAGCGCGAGCGGCTGCGCGAGGCCCACGAGCAGGGTGACCGGCCGCCCCGCAGCTACTTTGCACCGTGGGTCAGAGATGGGAGACCGGGGCCTGCTTGGCACTCTTTCCGCGGTATCTGATGGCGGCGTCAAATGGTCATCGCGACGCTCGATAGGATTGTGTTGGAGGTAAGTATTCGGTGATCCGGTGGGTTGGTCTGGCGCCCGGGGGCGGGTGGTGGCTGTCGGGGTCGTGGGTGGTTGTGTGACGTGCTCGGCGTGGTTCGTGGCGTTTGTGGTTGCGGTGGTGTGTTGTGGGCGGCGTGTCCGCAGAGACTGTGATCGATGATGCCGTCGGGGTGGCGTACTGGCGTGAGCGGGCGGAGCGGGCCGAGGAGCGTTTGGTGGTGGCGGAGGCGCGGATCTCGGAGTTGGTGGAGCAGGTCGCGGTGCTCAGCCGGATGCTGTTCGGTCAGTCTTCGGAGAAGACGTGTTCTGGCTCGGGTGGGGGTCCGGTTGCCGGGGGTGACCTGGCAGAACCGGATGGTCGTGGTGGGCAGGGGCGTCCGCGGGGTCAGCGGCCGGGGAGTAAGGGGCATGGCCGGCGGGACTACTCGCATCTGAAGACGCGGGAGGAGGTCCATGATGTGCCGGCGGGGCAGCGGGTGTGTGCGGGGTGCGGGCGGGAGTTTGAGTTCCTGGGGTCGCAGTGCAGTGAGCAGATCGACTGGCAGGTGACGATTATCCGGATCGTGCACCGCAGGTTGCGGTACCGGCGCCGGTGTGACTGCCCGGGGCCACGCACGGTGATCGCGGCGGTGCCGCCGAACCCGGTCGCGAAGGGCCGGTTCACCGCGGGGTTCTTGGCCCGGTTGCTGTATCAGAAGTATGTGCTGGGTCTGCCGGTGCACCGGATCGCCCGCGCGTTGGCCGCCGACGGGCTGGATGTGGCCGAAGGCACCGTGGCGGGTGCGTTACGGGCGGTCGCGGATCTGCTGGTGCCGCTGGAGGAGGCGATCGTCGCCCGCAATGCCCGGGCGGTGCACGTGCACGCCGATGAGACCAGTTGGCGGGTCTTCGAACAGACCGAGGACAAGGACGGCCATCGGTGGTGGCTGTGGGTGTTCCTCGCCGCCGACACGGTGGTGTTCCGGATGGATCCCACCCGCTCGGCCGCGGTGCTGGACCGCCACTTCGGGATCGACCGGGCCGAGGCGAGCTTGCCGCAGGGGCGGCGGCTGGTGCTGTCCACGGACTTCTACACCGCCTACCAGTCACTGGCCCGGGTGGAAGGCGTGGACCCGCTGTGGTGCTGGGCTCACATCCGGCGGTACTTCATCCGCGCCGGCGACGCACACCAGCAGCTACGGTACTGGCGCGACGCGTGGGTCACCCGGATCGCGGACCTGTACCTGGCCCACCGAGCCATCGCCGCCGCCGAACTCGCCACCGACCAGTACACCACCGCCCAGGCCCAGGCCCAGTTCGAGCAGGCCCTGACCGCCATCGACACCGCCCGCCGCGACCAGATGCGCTCCCCCGGCCTGCACCCCGCCGCGAAGAAGGTCCTGGCCACCCTCGACCGCGAATGGGACGGCCTGGTCCGCCACCGCGACCTCCCCGACCTCGACCTGGACAACAACAAATCCGAACGCGCCCTCCGCACCCCCGTCGTCGGCCGGAAAAACTACTACGGCAGCCACGCCGAATGGTCCGCACACCTGGCCGCCCGCGTCTGGACCATCACCGTCACCGCCGAACGTCACCACCACGAACCCCTCACCTACCTCACCAACTACCTCCAAGCCTGCGCCACCGCAGGCGGCAAACCCCCCGAAGGCCCAGCCCTGCAACCATTCCTACCCTGGACCACCGCCACAACCGACACCACCGGCAGCCAAGACCACGACCCACCCAAGATCACCGACCCCGCCGCCCCACCGTAACCCCGAAACCTCCCGGACCAACCCGCGCACCCGGCCACCAGCACCCACCGGCCGGGCCTGCTGGCGCGCATCCCCACGCCCTCACCGAATACTTACCGTCGTCGAGTCCGCGGCCAACGACCGTTGGGTGGGGGTGCCCGCATGAAACTCGGATTTCTCACCGCCTGCCTACCCACCTGGAGCCTGGACGACGTCGCCCGATGTGCGTCCCGGACCGGGTTCGAGGCGCTGGAGGTCGCCGCCTGGCCGGACCTCGGCGACCGGCCCTTCACCGCGACCCACCTCCGCGCTGAAGCGTTCGGCCCCGCCCAGGCCGACGAGGTATGCGCCCTATTCGACCGGCACGGCCTGACGCTGTCCTCGCTGGCCTACTACGACAACAACCTGCACTCGGATCCGAACGAGCGACAGGCGGTGAATGACCAACTCCGTGCATGCATCAAGGCGGCCGCGCTGGTCGGCGCGCCGACGGTCGGCACCTTCATCGACCGCGACCCCGGCAAGACCATCACCGACAACCTCCGAGACGCCGAGAAGATCTTCCCGCCGCTCGTCTAATTCGCCCACCACAAGGGCGTCCGCATCATCATCGAGAACTGCGTCATGGAGGGCTGGCGCCCCGACGGCTATCCCGGCAACCTCGCATACTCTCCTGAGCTGTGGGAATGGATGTTCTCCCTCGGCCTGTACCTGAACTTCGATCCCTCGCACCTGGTGTGGATGGGCATCGACCCGATCGTCGCCATCCGCCCGTACCTCGATCACATCCCGCACGCCCAAGCCAAGGACATCCAGGTATTCCCGGGCCAGCGCAACCGCTACGGCTATCCAGGCAGGGCCGTCGACCGACCCGACCCGTGGGACGTCGGCTGGTGGCGCTACCGCGTGCCTGGCCTCTGCGACATCGACTGGCGACGCCTCGTCGACACCCTGTCCGAAGGCGGATTCAACGGAGTGCTCTCCGTTGAGCATGAGGATCCGGTCTGGGGTGGCATCGACCAACGCGTGCAGACCGGCCTGCGAATCGCTCACCGAACCCTCCGGCCCCTCATCGTCGCCGACGGAGACCGACGATGATGCCCGCCACCGGGGCGGCATCCCGTGTCTCCGGACGTGTTCGTGGTGCTGTAGCTGACAGCACGAGGCCAGTGCCCCGGCGGTGCGGATCGTGTCAGCCGTACAGCCGCCTCAAGGGTCTGTCGCCATGGGGGTGGGAGTCCCGGCAGCGCGGGCGCAGCCGGATTTCAGGCGGGCGCCGACGACCCCTGCGGGGCATCCTCCTCGGACACGGTCCGCCCCGTCTCCAGCAGGGACTTCAGGTTGGACAGGATGCCGGCCCAGCCTTCGCGTACGCCCTTGAGCATCTCGCTGCCCGGCTCGAAGTCGTCATGGGTGACGGTGAGCTTGACCGCGCTCGGCGTCATCTCCTCGATATCGAAAGTCACCTTCGAGATCTTCTCTTGCTGGAGTTCGGCGAGCTTCTGGTCGCTCCACCCGAACATCTCCGCCATCTCCGGCTGGTAGTTGTGCCAGGTGTAGGAGAGCTTCCGGTGTGGCTCGGACTCTAGAACCCGCTGGTCCCAGTCGTGCGGCCCGTCGTCCGGCCCCATCTTCCAGGTGATGGGTGAGCCCTTCTGGAAGTCGGACCGTGGCCCGCCGCCGTCGAAGTACCGGGCGATGAACGCCGGCTTGGTCAGCGCCTGCCACAGCTTCTCCGGCGTGGTGCGGATGTAGGTCTGGTACACGAACTCGGTCTGGCTCACGGGGGGGCTCCTCCAGGGCTCTCTTGAGGTCCGCGAGCGCGTGGGCGCGGCCGCGGTCGTACTGACGGATCCATCGATCGGCGACGTCGTTGATGGGTGCCGCGTTGAGGTAGTGCAGCTTCTCCCGGCCGCGCCACGTCGTCGCGACCAGTCCGGCCTCCTCGAGGACCACCAGGTGCTTCGTCACGGCCTGACGCGTGGTGTCCAGGACCGCGCACAACTCCCGCAGCGTATGCCCGTTGCGCCCGTTCAGCGCGTCGAGCAGGCAGCGCCGGCTCGCGTCGGCGAGCGCCCTGAACATGCCGTCCATCTCCACCATCCCAATCAGGCAACCTCAAGTTGGTGGGTGGTCATATGGGTTCACCGTCCATCGGGTCGTCGGGGTGCTGGGTGATGAGGGCGTCGAGAACAGCAGGCGGGTAGACGGCGAGCCGGGATCGGGTGGGGTCGGCGGCGGGCAGGACCCGATCACCGGTTTGTAGGCCGCATCGGTGGCGTAGGGGAGCGGGTATACGGAGGTGGCCTTGGCTCGTGACCTCAAACTCGCCGTGGTCGTGCGGTCGGACCATGAGAAAGCCGGTGGCTTCACAGATGTCGAGGCGGAGCCCGGCCGACCAGCTCAACGCCCGCATGACGACACGATCCGCGATGCGGCCGCGGTCATCCAGCGCAGACAGCCCGTAGACGACCGGGGACGTGCGCCGGGTGATCAACGATGGCAGAGGCAACGGCCGACGAGCCGCCGACACTACGCCCGAGGCTTCCGCCGCCCGGCCACCACGGGATAGCAGCGGCGGGACAACTGGGGCGATCACGGCCACGCTCACCGCCGACACCCCCACGCTGCGGGGTCCCTACCGGCAGAAGCTGTGCGCTCCATGTGGTAGAGCGCACCTGAACACTGGTACGTCAGATGTGGCAGGTATGCCACCGTGTGGTGTCCGAGGGGGGACTTGAACCCCCACGCCCTTGTCGGGCACTAGCACCTCAAGCTAGCGCGTCTGCCATTCCGCCACCCGGACGCACGGGAGCTACGCCCCGCGAGCCGTCACTCTATCCGACCCTGCCTGTGGCTCTCAAACGGCCTTACCACGCCGCGGGTTCCGCCCGACGCTGGTAGGAAGGTGGCGTGAACGAGACTCCTACCGCCGAGGACGAGGTCGTCGAGCTGTGCCACGACCTGATCCGCATCGACACCACCAACACTGGGGCCACCCAGACCAGCGCGGGGGAGCGGGTGGCGGCAGAGTACGTCGCGGACAAGCTCGCCGAGGTCGGGCTGGAGCCCATCGTGCTGGAGTCCGAGCCGACCCGGACCAGCGTGGTCGCCCGCATCCCCGGCGCGGACCCCAGCCGCGGCGCGCTGCTGATCCACGGTCACCTCGACGTCGTCCCGGCCGACCCCGCCGAGTGGTCGGTACACCCGTTCGCCGGCGAGGAGCGTGACGGCTACCTGTGGGGCCGCGGCGCGATCGACATGAAGGACATGGACGCGATGACGCTGGCCTTAGCCCGCCAGTGGCAGCGGGAGGGTCGCCGGCCGCCGCGCGACGTCGTGCTCGCCTTCGTGGCCGACGAGGAGGCCGGCGGCGGCAAGGGCGCCCGCTGGCTGGTCGACAACCACCCAGGGCTGTTCGAGGGCTGCACCGAGGCGATCAGCGAGGTCGGCGGCTTCTCCGTGACGGTCCGCGACGACCTGCGGCTGTACCTCATCCAGACCGCCGAGAAGGGCCTGGCCTGGCTGCGGCTGAGGGCCCAGGCCCGTCCCGGGCACGGCTCGATGGTGCACGAGGACAACGCCGTGACGATGCTGGCCGAGGCGGTCACCCGGCTCGGCCGGCACCGCTTCCCCCTGGTGGTCACCGACACGGTGCGGGCCTTCCTGGACGGCGTCTCGGAGGCGCTCGGCGTCGACCTGGACCCGGCCGACCCAGCCATGCCGGACCGGCTCGGCACGATCTCCCGGATGATCGGCGCGGGGCTGCGCAACACGGTCAACCCGACCATGCTCTCGGCCGGCTACAAGGCCAACGTCATCCCGGGCACGGCCGAGGCGGTGGTGGACGGGCGGTTCCTGCCCGGCCAGGAGGCGGAGTTCGACAAGCAGCTCAGCGAGCTGATCGGCCCGGCCATCGAGCGTGAGTGGCTGGTGCACGACCAGGCGTTGGAGACGCCGTTCGACGGGCCGCTGGTTGACGCGATGGGCGCCGCGCTGCGCGCCGAGGACCCACACGCCCACCCGGTGCCCTACCTGATGAGCGGCGGCACGGACGGCAAGTCCTTCGCCCGGCTCGGCATGCGCTGCTTCGGCTTCTCCCCGCTGCTGCTGCCCCCCGACCTGGACTTCGCCGCGCTCTTCCATGGCATCGACGAGCGGGTCCCGATCGAGGGGCTGAAGTTCGGCGTCCGGGTGCTGGACCGCCTGGTCATGGCGAGCTGAGCACCTCATGACCGGGCCGCACCCGATCACCGGGCCGCAGACCATCCCGTACGGCGCCTGGCCGTCCCCGATCTCCGCCGCTGACGTGGCCCGGGCCGGCTGCCGGCTGAGCTTCCCGGCGCCGGTCGGAGACGAGGTGTGGTGGACGGAGGGTCGGCCGGAGGAAGGCGGCCGGCAGACCGTCGTCCGGCACACTCCGGACGGGCGGTGCCACGACCTGCTGCCGCCGCCGTGGAACGCTCGCACCAGGGTGCACGAGTACGGCGGGCGGTCCTGGCTTGCCGTGCCGGACCCGGACGGGCGCGGGCACGCGCTGGTCTTCGCCAACTTCGCCGACCAGCGGCTCTACCGGCTGGACCCGGGCGCCGCCCAGCCGGTCCCGCTCACCCCCGAGCCGGCCAGCCCCTCGGCGGACCGGTACGCCGAGCTGCTGCTCCACCCGGATGGCCGCACGCTGTGGTGCGTGCGTGAGTCGCACGCCAGCGGCACGGTCCGGCGGGCGCTCGTCTCGGTGCCGCTGGACGGCTCCGGGCCGGTCGCGGAGCTGCTGCGCGACGGCCACTTCCTGGCCAACCCGCGGATCTCCCCGGACGGCCGCCGGCTCGCCTGGCTGACCTGGGACCACCCGCGGATGCCGTGGGACGGCACCAAGCTGCGGGTCGCCGAGATCGGCCCGGACAGCGCCGTCGGCGTCCCGAGCACGGTCCTCGGCGGGCCGGCCGAGTCGGTGCTGCAGCCGGAGTGGGCCGGTCCGGACGAGCTGTACGCCGTCTCCGACCGGTCCGGCTGGTGGAACCTGTACCGCCTGGCGGCCGACGGAGGGCCGCCGTACCCGCTCTGCCCCCGGGAGGAGGAGCTCGGCGGGCCGCTCTGGCTGCTCGGCACGAGCTTCTACGCCCTGCTGGACGACGGCCGGATCGCCGTACCGCACGGCACCGGAACCTGGCGGCTCGGCCTGCTCGACCCGGCCACCGGCACGCTGAGCGACCTCGACCTGCCGTACACCGCCTGGGGCGGCGGCCTGGTCGCCGAGGGCACGGTGCTGGCCGCGGTCGGGGCCGCGCCGACCCGGGACGCCGAGGTGATCCGGCTCGACCTGGCCACCGGCGTCCACCAGGTGCTCCGCCGGGCGCAGGACGAGCGGCCCGACCCGGCGTACCTGCCGGTGCCCGAGCCGGTGGCGCTGCCCGGCGTCGGCGGCCGCGAGGTCTACGCCAACGTCTACCGGCCGACCCATCCCACCGCGACAGCACCGGCCGGCGAGCTGCCGCCGTACGTCGTGTTCGTGCACGGCGGGCCGACGTCGCAGTCCCCGGCCGTGCTGGACGTCGAGAAGGCGTTCTTCACCAGCCGCGGCATCGGCGTGCTGGACGTGAACTACGGCGGCTCGACCGGGCACGGCCGGGCCTACCGGGAGCGGCTGCGCGGCCAGTGGGGGATCATCGACGTCGAGGACGCCGTGGCCGCTGTGCTCGCGCTGGCCGACCGGGGCGAGGCGGACCGCGGCCGGCTGGCGATCCGCGGCGGCAGCGCCGGCGGCTGGACCACGCTGGCCGCGCTCGTGGGCACCGACGTGTTCGCCTGCGGGACGTCGTACTACGGGGTGGCCGAGCTGCTGCGGTTCGTGCACGACACGCACGACTTCGAGTCGCGCTACCTCGACGGGCTGGTCGGGCCGCTGCCGGCGGCTGCTGAGACGTACGCCGAGCGGGCGCCGCTGTCGCATGTGGACTCGCTGTCCTGCCCGGTGCTGCTGCTGCAGGGTGCCGACGACCCGGTGGTGCCGCCGAGCCAGGCCGAGCTGTTCGCCGAGGCGATGGCGAAGAAGGGCATCCCGTACGCCTACCTGCTCTTCGAGGGGGAGCAGCACGGCTTCCGCAAGGCCGAGACGATCGTCGCCTGCATGCACGCCGAGCTGTCGTTCTACGGCCAGGTGATGGGCTTCGACCCGCCCGGCATCCCCCGCCTGGCCCTGACCCGCTAGCCCCCGCCCGTCCCTTCCCGACGCCTGGCTGGATCGCCGCGTCGCCTCGGTGCGACGCGGCCTGGTGCGGACGCCTCAGGACAGCGGGCCGGGGAGCCGGTAGCCGGACCGCCTGCGCCGCAGCCACACCCGACGGGTGCCATCCGCGTGCAACCGGACTCTGGCCAGCTCCCAGCCGCCGTACTCGGCGTGAAGCGTGAGCTGCACCGCCGCGGTCTGCCGATCGGTGTCGGACGGGATCCGCAGCGGTGCGTACTCCCACTCGGCGTCTGCCGGGTCCATGACGGGAGTATGCCCGTTCACCGCGGGACCGTCTCTAGTTGCCAGTGCGTTTACCGCCTCCGACCCGGTGTCTCGCGGTGGAGGGGATCTGGGTGGGTGGAAGCTGGCGTGATGCACCCGTTGGCCCAGTACCGTGCATGTTCGGAGGGGTGTCGCAATGGGATGTGGTTGGTGACCGGGCCGGCGGTCGAGGCGCCGGTACGGGTGTTCATCTCGTACGCCCACGATGACGAGGCGCACGAGGACCAGGTCCGGGCGTTCTGGTGGTTCCTGCGGCAGCACGGGATCGACGCGCGGCTGGACCTGCCCGCGGCCGAACGGCGGCAGGACTGGCCGCTGTGGATGATCCGCGAGGTCCGGGCGGCCCGGTTCGTCCTGGTCGTGGCCTCGCCGGCGTACCGTCGGCGGGCCGAGGGGGACGCCGCGCCGGACGAGGGCCGAGGCGTGCAGTGGGAAGCCCTGCTGATCCGCGAGGAGGTCTACTCCGACCTGGCCGCGGCGCTGGAGCGGTTTCTCCCCGTGCTGCTGCCCGGTCGTAGGGTCGAGGACATCCCGGTCTGGCTGGGGCCGAACTCAGCCACGCACTACCGGATCCCCGAGCTCACTCTGGCAGGCGCCGAGAAGCTGCTCCGGCTGCTGCTGGGGCAGCCCAGCGAGACCGAGCCGCCGATCGGCACGCCCCCGGTCTTCGGGACGCGGGCCGCGCCAGCCACACTCGCACCCGTCGCGGCGGCGGTCCGTACCGAGCTGCTCCTCGACGTTGAGCTGGCGGACGGCCGGCTGGCCAGCACGGTGAGCCTCGCCGGCACCGTGGTCTGCCGGCATGAAGCGGCGGTGCGGACCGAGGTGCGTGACGTCTGGTCCGCCCTGGGGTCGAGCCCGCCCGCCGCCCGGGAGCGGATGGTCGATGCCGGCCGGAAGCTGGCCGCCCTGCTGTTCGACGACCGGACCCACCACTTGGTCGCGGACCTGGCCGACCGGCTCGCGCCGGGCAGTCACCTCGACCTCGTGCTCACCGGCGATGGCGCCGCGCTCGGGCTGCCGGTCGAGCTGCTGCGGCTGACCACGAGCCACGGCGTCGACCTCGGGCCGGTGGGGCTGCGACCTGGGGTGTCGGTGTGCCGGCGGGTCGGTGGCGCCCCGTTGACCGCGCCCGTCCGGTGGCCCGGCCCGATCAAGGTGCTCGCAGCGGTGGCCGCCCCCGACGAGACCCGCACCACCAACCAGCCGCTGGACGTCGAGGCGGAGATGCAGGCCATCCTGGATGCGGTCGACGGTCTCCATGCCGGCGCCGGACGGCCGGGCGGCGTCACGGCTGAGGTGCAGATCCTCGAGGTCGCGTCGCTGGCCCAGATCAGCCGGGCGTTGCAGGACGACGCCTACCATGTGCTGCACCTCTCGGCGCACGGCTCGCGCGACCAGGTCGAGCTGGAGGACGAGGACGGCGGCCCGGCCCCGGCCACCGCCCAGCAGGTGATCGACGCGCTGCGCCACGCCGGCCGGCCGGTCCCGCTGATCGTGCTGTCGGCCTGCTCCGGTGGAGCAGCAGGGGCCGAGGCGATGGCAGCCGGGCTGATCCAGCGCGGCGCCGACCGGGTCATCGCCATGCAGGCACCCGTCACCGACAGCTAGGCGACCACCCTGGCCGCCGCGTTCTACGCCGAGCTGGCGCGCGAGCCGCGGCAGCCGGTCGGGCAAGTTCTCGCGCACGCCCGGCGGGATGCCGAGGCCGCTATCCGTCGGGACCATGGCGACCGCGCCGGCCTGCTGCCACCCGAGTACGGCGTCGCCACCCTGCTCACCGCCACCGAGGACCAGCTCATGCTGGACGACGGGACAGCGCCGCAGCCTCTGACACGGCCCATGGTGATACCGACCGGGACGTCGGTGCGTGACCTCGGCATGGGCCAGTTGATCGGGCGCCGCCGGGAGCTGCGCGACGCTACGGCGGTGCTGCGGCGCGGCCCGAAAGCACTGGACACCTGGGGCGCCGCCGCGGGAGCCCAGCTTCTGGGGATCGGCGGGATCGGCAAGACGGGAATCGCCGGACGGGTCATGACCCGACTGCGCGGCGATGGGTGGGGCGTCATTCCGCACGACGGACGATGGAACCCGACCGCGCTGTTCGCCACCGCCGCGAAGATGCTCGACGCCGCTGGCCATGGTGACCTGGCCGCGCCGTTCGCCGACATGCAGACCGACGACACGCACAAGTTCAACCTGCTCTGCCGGCTGCTGGCGCAGCACAGAGTTCTGCTCGTGTTCGACGACTTTGAGCAGAATCTCACGGCCGGCGGCCAGGAGTTCGCAGACGCCTCGGTGGAGGGTCTGTTCGGCCGGCTCTGTGACGCCTGCCGGGTCGGAGCCCTGCTGGTGACGTCGCGCCATCCGGTGCCCGGCGCCGACGGCCTGCTGGTCCCGATCCACGTGCTACCGCTGTCACCGAGCGAACTACGCCGCATGCTGCTGCGCCTGCCCGCCCTCCGCGACCTCGGCGTAGCCGACAGGGCGTTGCTGGCCCGGACCATCGGCGGCCATCCCCGGCTGATCGAGTTCGTCAATGCGCTGATCCGTGGCGGAGGCGCCAACCTGCTCGACGTTCAGATCAAACTGCGCGCCCTCGCCAAGGAGCGGGGAGTCGACGTCAGCAAGCCAAGGCCACTCGGTCAGGCGATCGACGAGGCGATGGTGCTCGGCAGCGCCGACATCCTGCTGGAGCAACTGCTCAGCCTGTTGAACGACGCCCAGCAGGCCGTACTGCGGCAGATCGCCGTCAGCCGCGCGCCCATGACGCTCGACGACCTCGGCTACGCCCTTGTCTCGGCGCCGGTCCCACCGTCCCTCGCGGACACCGTCGAGCTACTCGCCGACCTGACCTTGGTCACCAGCCTCGGCGGCGCGATCAGCATGCATCCCTGGACCGCGGACCTTGTCACGCGGAACGTCGACGGCTCCCTGAGCGCCGAACACGAACGCGCGCTCGCCATGCGCATGCGTCGCTTCGAGAACGGGGCCGCGGATTACCTCGACCTGCTCGAAGTTCCCCGCCATCTCGCCTATCTGCGGCGGTACGATGATGCGGCCTCCGTGGCCACGGAGGCGGCTCAGATGCTGTCCGGCACCCTGGCCACGGCAGCATTCCTCGCCGAGATCCGTCCGATGGTTCCCGATACCGAACGAGCGTGGATCTTGATCGCGGATCTGGAGATGCAGTCAGTCCTTTCCCTTGGCGATCTCACCGCAGCCAAAGATCTCGCCCGCCAAATCGATCACCAGATTGCCGAGCGCGCCGCCGACCTGACCAACACCGAGTGGCAACGCGACCTGTCGGTCAGCCACGAAAGGCTGGGGGACCTGGCCAGGGCGGGCGGGGACCTGACCGCGGCCACCCGCCACTACACCGCCGCCCTGACCATTCGCGAACGCCTGGCTACCGCCGACCCAACCAACACCGAATGGCAACGCGACCTGTCGATCAGCCAGAACAAGCTGGGGGACCTGGCGGTGGCGGGCGGAGACCTGACCACGGCCACCCGCCACTACACCGCCGCCCTAACTATTCGCGAACGCCTGGCCGCCGCCGACCCAACCAACACCGAGTGGCAACGCGACCTGTCGATCAGCCACGAAAAGCTGGGGGACCTGGCGGTGGCGGGCGGGGACCTGACCACGGCCACCCGCCACTACACCGCCGCCCTGACCATTCGCGAACGCCTGGCCGCCACCGACCCAACCAACACCCAATGGCAACGCGACCTGTCGTGGGTACATGATCGACTCGCTGCCCTGCGGTCACCGACGATCAGGACACGTCTTCCGAAGCTGAGAAACCTCTGGCGGAGGCGGTCCTCGACGACACGGCCTGACTAGCGAGAAACAACCGGCGGCCCGGCGGACCGTACTGGCTGCGTACCCCTGACCGGGCAGCGCTAGCCGAGGATGCGGTCGTCGCGGGAGTAAATGTTCATCGTCGGGCCGCGTAGGAAGCCGACCAGGGTGACGCCGGCCTCGGCGGCAAGCTCGACCGCCAGCGAGGACGGCGCGGACACCGCGGCCAGCACCGGGACACCCGCCATGACCGCCTTCTGGACCAGCTCGAACGACGCCCGACCAGACACCAGCAGCACGCACCCCGCAGCCGGCACCCGATCGGCGAGCACCGCCCAGCCGACTACCTTGTCCACCGCGTTGTGCCGGCCGACGTCCTCTCGTACCACCAACGGCTCACCCCGGGCGGTGAACAGCCCGGCCGCGTGCAGCCCGCCCGTCGAGTCGAAGACCCGCTGCGCCGACCGCAGCGCCGCTGGCAGGCCAGCCAGCACCGCCGCCTCGACCGTCACCGGGTCGGCTCCCGGCGGAAACACGGTGCGCAGCCGGACGGCGTCCAGCGACGCCTTCCCGCACACCCCGCAGGACGACGTCGTGTAGAAGTTCCGCTCGACGCCCGGGTCGGGCGCCGGCACCCCCTCGGCCAGCAGCACGTCCAGCACGTTGTAGGTGTTCCGCCCCTCGGCGTCCACCGAGTCGCAGTACCGCGCCACCGCCACGTCCGCCCGCGACCGGATCATGCCCTCGGTCAGCAGGAACCCGTGCACCAGCTCGACGTCGGAGCCCGGGGTCCGCATCGTCACCGCCAGCGGCCGTCCGCCGACCCGCAGCTCCAGCGGCTCCTCCACGGCGAGCGCGTCCTGCCGCCGCCGTTCGCCGTCCGGCCCGAGCCGGACCACCGGACGCCGTACCGTGACCCGACCCATACGCCGATTCTGCTCCCCGCGTCAGTCCCCGGCGGGCGGCCTACCGCTGGCGAGCAGCGTGCGCAGCCGGGTCCGGCGCGGCCGGGCACCCACCTCGCGTACCGCCCGGGCCACCGCGGGCCCGGCCGCATGCACGACCGACAGGTGCCGCTGCGCCCGGGTCAGCGCGGTGTAGACCAGCGGCCGGGACAGCATCCCCCCGGCCTCCGGCGGCAGTACGACGACCACCGCCGGCCACTCCGAGCCCTGCGCCCGGTGCACGGTGATCGCCCAGCCGTGCCGGATGTCGGCCAGCGCCTTGCCCGACACCTCGGCCGGCCCGCTCGCGAACTCCACCGTCACCGTGCCGTTGCCCGCCGCGGTCACCACGCCGACCTCGCCGTTGGCGAACCCGGCCGGCTCGGCGTCCAGGTGGTTGGCGGTCGCCACCACCCGGTCGCCCGGGTCGAAGCCGGAGACCGTGCCGCTGCCCGGGTTGAGTCGGGCCTTGAGCACCCGGTTGAGCTCGATCGTGCCGGCCGGGCCGCGGTGCACCGGGGTCACCACCTGCACCTGGTCGGGCGGGATGCCGAGCGCCCGCGGGATGGAGTCGGTGACGAGCTGGACCACCCGGTGCGCCGCCTCGGCGGACCCGCGGGCAGGCACCACCACGACCTCCCGGTCGGGGTCGCTGACCGCCGGCAGGTCGCCGGCCCGCACGGCAGTCGCCAACCGGGCGATCGCCCCGCCCTCGGCCTGCCGGTACAGCGTGGTCAGCTCGGTCACCGGCACCGCGCCCGACTCGACCAGGTCGGCCAGCACCCGGCCCGGCCCGATCGACGGGAGCTGCGCCGGGTCGCCCACCAGCAGCAGGTGGGTGCCGTCGGCGCACGCCTCCAGCAGCGCGGCGGCCAGCTCGGCGTCCAGCATGGACACCTCGTCGATCACCACCACGTCGGCTTCCAGCGGCAGCTCCTCGCAGTGCGCGAACCCGCCGGTCATGCCCTGCGCGCCGAGCAGCCGGTGGATCGTGCTCGCCGTGGCGTCGGTCAGCTCCTCCAGCCGCTTGGCGGCCCGGCCGGTGGGGGCGGCCAGCGCCACGGTCTTGCCGTGTGCCTCGGCCAGCCCGACGACGGCGGCGACGGTGCGGCTCTTGCCGGTGCCCGGCCCGCCGGTCAGCACCGACACGCCGTTGCTGAGTACAGCCTGTACGGCGGCCCGCTGCGCGTCGTCCAGCTCATCCGCGCCGGTCGTCTTCTTGGCTTTCTTGGCTGTCAGCGGCTGGCAGGTGGCGGTCAGCCGCTGGACCGCCTCGGCGATGCCGTCCTCGGCCATTGCATACCGGTCGAGGGCGAGCAGGCCGTCGTCCACCGTGAGCACCGCGCCGGTCTCGGCGGCTGCGACGATGGCCTTCTCCGGATCGGCGATGCCATGCCCGGCCAGGGCCGAGGCAACCTGCTCGGCCGGCCAGGCCGTGTGCCCGTCCCGGCCGGCCCGGGCCAGGATGTGCGCGACCAGCGCCCGGCCGCGCCGTGCGTCGTCCCGCTGGACCCCGGGGACGGTGGCAAGCGCGAACCGGTCGGCCTCGACCACCGTGATGTCGGACAGCTCGAGCAGCCGCCACGGGTCCTCGCGCAGCAGCCGGGCGGCGCCGTCGCCGAGCACGTCAACCAGCCGCGCCGCGGCCCGCGTGGGCAGCCCGGCCGGCACCAGCATCCCGGCGACCTCATAGCTGGCCGCCGCGCCGATCCACCCCGAGAGCAGTCGCTCGGCCCTGGTCCGGCCGACCTTGGGCAGGGCGACCAGCTTGTCGACCGTCACGTCGTCCGGCCCATGGATGCCGGCCTCGGCGAGCTGCCCGGCCAGCACCGGACCGACCCCGGGCCACAACCCAGCCGCACAGAACGCGACGAACACCTCATCGGGCATGGCTGGCAGCCTAGTGCAGCCCGCCGACGGCTCCTCGCGGCGCGCCAGACCCCGCGACCCCGCCTCGCCCGAACGAGGCCCGGGCGAGGCGGTCGAGTCCCGATCGTACGACCCCAGGTAGTTCATACGGTGCGTTTTCGGTGTCGGTGGTGGCGGATGGGTCGGCGGTCGGGGTCCACCGCCCTTGGGGGGATAAACTCCGGCAAGCCGTCGGCCGCTATTCTCACGTCCCAGCCGTTGTGGTGGATGGCTCTATGGTGATGCCCACAGACGAGCACGCCGTTGTTCTGGTCGGTCCTGCCGCCGTCGACCCAGGACACACAATGGTGGCAGTGGCACCATTGGTAGGGTCGGTCGCAGCCGGGGAAGACGCATCCTTTGTCGCGGAGAATAATGGCGCGCCGAGCGGCGCCGACGAACAGACGGGTGTCGCGGCCGAGGTCGAGGACCTCGCCACGGCTGCCCAACACCGCCGGGATGATCCGCGCGTCGCAGGCGAGGCGGCGTACCTGGCTGGCGGGCAGGATGTCGCCGGTGTCGAGCGTGCCGGCGCCGGTGGCCGCGGCGAGCGTGTCGTACGGCATGGTCACCATGAGGGTGGGGCGTTCCCCGCCGTTCTCAGGCAAGTCGCCCATCCGCAGGGAGCGATCGGCCAGCTCCACCAACGCGTCCGCCATCCGCTGCCCATGCGTACGGTCGTCGCGAACGCCGGTCGCGGGGTCGGTAGGGCGGGGTGCGGCCAGCGGGTCCAGAGCGACGCGCAGGGTGGCGGTGCCTTCGGTGTCGAGGAACCCGCTGATCCGGTTCAGCCCCGGCCCGGCGGGGGAGATGCGCAGGTCACGGTGGGTGTAGGCCTCGGCGGCCTCACGTTCCACCTGGCGGCGGAGCAGCTCGTCGCTGTGGTCGGGATCTACGACGTCCAGGACGCGCCGGCCGAGCAGCCGGACCGCGTCGGGGTCGAAGGTGGCGGAGTGCTCGACCAGCGCCCGCTCCGCCGCGACCCGGGTCGCGGCGGGTGTCTCGGCCGGCAGCGCCCGCACCGCGTCCGCGATCACCTGCGCGTGGTCCCGGCTGATGTCGCCCTCGGCCAGCGCCGCCGCGGTGGCGGGCAGCTCCCGGTCGAGCTGGTGCGCCAGCCGCAGCAGCCGTCCCGCCTCACCCGGCCGCAGCCGCAGGTGGTCCCGCAGCCACGCCGCCGTTGACGGCGCGTCGTGCTCCTTGGCCAGCCCCCGCGTATCGGCCTCCCGGACCAGCGGCAACACCAGCACACCAGTCAACCGGCTGACCTGCCTGAACACGCCCACCAGAAGCTCGTCCACCTGCGCGTCGGTCAACCCAAACAACGGCGCATCGACACACGAGTCAACAGCCGAGCGAACCTGCTCGACCGCGCTGGTGACGATGACCGACATACGGCAAGGCTAAACGGGACCACTGACAAAACCGGAGCGAGAGACGACCGTCCAAAAAGAAAGTCAGAAACTTCGGTGAGTGAAGCGGCAAGCGCCCGCGGTAGCTCCGGTGGCAACCCATCGACGAGGTCGATGGGGCGGCAGCAACACGGCCCGCACCCATCCCCCAACAAGTCACCACACGGGCTCCGCCACCCCCAAGTGGTGACCTCTCGGGCTCCATAGACAACAACAGGTCACCACAGCGCCGAGAGGTCACCACACGGGCCGCGCGGACAACAACAGGTCACCACAACGCCGAGAGGTCACCACACGGGCGCCGGAGACGACAACGGCGCTGGAACGACTGGCGCGCGTGGTCGCCGGGGCGGAAGCTGGGCAGCAGGAGGGCTCGGCGGGGGAGGTGCGCGGCCATGCGTGACGTGCTCGGCTCGCTGCGGGACTGGTACGCCACGGGCCGCCCGTTCGGGCTGGCCACCGTGGTCGCGGTGACCAGGAGCGCGCCCCGGCAGCCCGGCGCCGCGATGGCGGTGGGTCCGGACGGTGAGGTGGTGGGCAGCGTCTCCGGCGGCTGCGTGGAGGGCGCGGTCTATGACCTGGCCACCGAGGTGGTGGCCACCGACGAGCCGGTCCTGCGGACCTACGGCTACTCCGACTCCGACGCCGTCGCGGTCGGGCTGACCTGCGGCGGCACGGTCGGCATCTTCGTGCAGGCGGTGGACGCTGCCCGGCTGCCGCAGCTCGGCGCGGTGCTGGCCTCGATCGAGGCACGCCGGCCGGTGGCGCTGGCCACGGTGCTGGCGGGTGGCCGGGCCGGCGCCCGGCTCGCTGTCTGGCCGGATGGCTTGGGCGCGGGTACGGGCACCCGGCGAGGCGACGTCCAGGGGACGCTGGGCAACGACGGGCTGGACGCCGCGGTCACCGACGACGCCCGCGGCATGCTGGCGCACGGCTCGACCGGGCAGCGACACTACGGCCCGCGCGGGGAGCGGCGCCGCGACGACGTGACGGTGTTCATCGAGTCCTACGCCACGCCACCGAGGCTGCTGGTCTTCGGCGCGATCGACTTCGCCGCCGCGATGGCCCGTATCGGCACCTTCCTCGGCTACCACGTGACCGTATGCGACGCACGGGCGGTGTTCGCCACCCGGCGGCGCTTCCCCGACGCCGACGAGGTCGTGGTGGAGTGGCCACACCGGTACCTCGCCCGCACCGCCGTAGACGAGCGTACGGCGATCTGCGTGCTCACCCACGACCCGAAGTTCGACGTGCCGCTGCTGCGGGTGGCGCTGCGCACGCCGGCCGGCTACGTCGGCGCGATGGGCAGCCGGCGCACCCATGACGAACGGTTGAAGGGGCTACGCGAGGCCGGCCTGACCGAGCCGGAGCTGGCCCGGCTACGCTCGCCGATCGGGCTGGACCTGGGCGCCCGTACGCCGGAGGAGACTGCCGTGGCGATCGCCGCCGAGATCGTGGCCGGTCGTTGGGGCGGCTCCGGCCGGCCGCTCGCCCAGACCGACGGCGCGATCCACGGGTCGGACCGCGACCCAGCGCGCGACCCCTTTGGCAATCCCGCCGGCGACCCCTTTGGAGATCCGGCCGGCAGTCCGGTTGGCACCGGCTGATGGAGATCGCGGGGATCGTGCTCGCGGCCGGCGGCGGCAGCCGGTACGGCGGCCCGAAGGCGCTGGTCCGCTTCGGCGGCGAGCTGCTGGTGGAGCGGGCCTGCCGGATGCTAGCCGAGGGCGGCTGCCGGCCGGTGACCGCGGTGCTCGGCGCTGGGGCCGCCGCCGTCCGGGCCGCCGCCCCGCACCTTCCGTCCACTGTGGACAACCTCGCCTGGGCGTCCGGGATCGGCTCCTCGCTGCGGGCCGGCCTGGCTGCGGTGCCTGCCGGCGCCGAGGCGGTGGTGGTCGCGCTGGCGGACGAGCCCCTGGTCGGCGCGGCGGCGGTACGGCGGCTGATCGCGGCGTACGGTGCCAGTACCGAGCTGGCCGCGGTGGTGGCGACGTACGGTGGCCAGCAGCGCAACCCGGTGCTGCTGAGCCGGGCGGTGTTCGCCGAGGTGGCCGCCAGCGCGGCGGGGGACCGCGGCGCCCGGGCCTGGCTCCGGGCCCACCCTGAGCGGGTGGCCGGCGTACCGTGCGACGACACGGGGAACGCTCTCGACGTGGACACCCCCGCTGACCTGGGAGCAGCGCTGGCTGCAGCCCTGGCGCGGGCCGAACGAGGGGAGTGATCGTGCGGCTGGACCATGAGTTCACTATCCCGGTGCCGGCGGAGCGGGCCTGGCCGGTGCTGCTCGACGTCGAGCGGGCCGCGTCCTGCCTGCCAGGTGCGTCGATCACCCGGATCAACGGCACGGCGCCCGAGGGCAGGGAGATCGAGGGCAAGCTCAAGGTGAAGGTCGGTCCGATCACGGTCACCTACGGCGGCGCCGCGACGTTCGCTGAGATCGATGAGGTGGCCCGGCGCGCGGTGATCTCGGCCCGGGGCAAGGAGGCGCGCGGCAGTGGCACGGCCGACGCCACGATCACCGCGCAGCTCCACGACGCGGGCGACTCGACCCGGGTAACCGTGCGCACCGAGCTGTCGGTCACCGGCCGGTCGGCCCAGCTCGGACGCGACGTGCTGGCCAACGCTGGGACCAGGCTGTTCGGTCGGTTCGCCGACTCCCTGGCCGCCCAGCTCGCCGTCGAAGGTGCTGTGGAGCCCGTCGGGCCTGTCGCCGGACCGGTTGTCGGGCTCCTTGCCGAACCTGTCGGGCTCTTAGCCGAGCCGGCGGCGGAGGCTGCCGGCGAACCGGCCGACTACCGCGGCGACCGGGACACCAGCGACCGGGACGCCCCAGGCCTGCTCGACCCGCCCGGGGCGCCGGTGCTGAGACGGCTCGCCCCAGTGCTGGCGGTGTTCGCCTTGGTCGCGGCGCTGATCGCGGTCGTACGCCGCACCCACGGCCACCCGCCGGCCTGACCCAGCCGACCGGCTGCGACCGGCTGTCGGTCACGTGCGAGAGAACACGGCAGGCAAATTCTGACATATCAGGAAAACGAACCCGAGACAACACCACAAAAATAAGCGCGGCTGGAGATCCACGTGGCAAGATGTTAGGCATGCCTAACATCGGTCCGGCCTCTCACGGCGGGCGGGCGGAGTGCGTCGCCATATCAGGCCAGTGCGGCGAGCCCCTGGCGGGGACCGCGCCGGAACGGCACGGCTCCTGGCTTCTGATCGAGCATCCCGGTCCGTGGCCAGCCAAAGATCCGGCCCAGATCCTACCCAAGCCCGCCGCCAAGGTCTGCGCCGCGGCCAAGGAGCTCGGCGTCCAGGTCGGCCTGGTCCGCCGGACCCGCGACCGCCGCACCCCGCCGCCGCGGCACGTCGTCCTGGCCTCGAACCAGGGGACCGAGCCGTGGCTGGAGCTCGTCGAGCTGGCCGACGCCGACGAGCTGGCACACCTCGACCTGGCCGCGCTGGCCAGCGGCCGGCGGCCCGGGTTCGGCCCGACGAGCACCGAGCGGGTGCTGCTGGTCTGTACGCACGGCCAGCGGGACCGCTGCTGCGCCCGGCATGGCCGGCCGGTGGCACAGGCGCTGGCCGCCGTCCACGGCCCGGCCGTGTGGGAGGCGACGCACGTCGGCGGGCACCGGTTCGCGGCGAACGTCGTCTGCCTGCCCGAGTCGACGTTCCACGGCAGGGTCGACCCGGACAGCGCGCTGGCCGTCGGTGCCGCCTGCCTGGCCGGCGATGTCGTGCTGCCGCACTACCGGGGCCGCGGCGGGTTGCCGGCGCAGGTGCAGGCCGCGGAGCACACGATCCGGGTCAGCCTTGGCGTGACTGGCGCCAGCGCCGTCACCCTGCTCGACGCCGCGCCGGACCAGGTCCGGCTGGCCGTCGGCGGGACGGCGTATACCCTGGCCGTACGGGAGCGGCCCGGCTGCGCCGTGTGGGCGTCCTGTGGGGACGCTGCGACCTCGCCCACCCGGCAGTTCGAGGCGGTGCTCCGTCCCGGCCGGTAGCCACCGGCCCGCAGGCCGGGCGGACCAGCGACACCGGGCGGACGAGGAGATCATGGACGTTCCGAACGGCGCGGAGCTGCGACCGCCGCGGCACCAGGTCAGTCGCACCGCGATCTGGTACTGGACGTTCCGCGCGGTCCCTGGCTGGCTGGTCCTGCTCGTCGCCCAGATCGGCTGGCAGCTCGCGGACCCCGACCATGCCGGCTGGCACACCGCCGGGCTGCTGGCCACCGTGGTTCTGGCCGCCGCACACCTGGTCGTGATGCCGCGCTGGCGCTACCGGGTGCATCGCTGGGAGGCTACCGAGCACGCGGTCTACACCCAGTCCGGCTGGTTCGACCAGGAACGGCGGATCGCGCCGATCTCGCGGATCCAGACGGTGGACAGCGAGCGCGGTCCGCTGGAGCAGATCTTCGGCCTGGCCAACGTCACGGTCACCACGGCGTCGGCGGCCGGACCGCTGCGGATCCACGGCCTGGACCAGGACACCGCGCAGCGGCTGGTGGACGAGCTGACCGCGACCACCCGGCTCGCCGGGGGTGACGCGACGTGACCGAGCCGGCCGCCCCCGAACCGGCAGCTACCGAGCAGGCCGGCCCAGGACCGGCCCGCCCAGGACCGGCTGGCTCCGGGCTGGCGACCGAGCCGGCCCCGCCGTGGCGGCGGCTGAACCCGCGGATGCTGGTGATCCATCCGGTCCAGGAGGCGATCCGGGCCATGCCGGCCCTGGTCGGTCTGCTGATCGCCGGGTCCAGCAGCGGCAACGGTCCCGGCTGGAGCCTCCTCGGGCTCGGTGTGGTGGTCGTGCTCGGCGTGGTGCGATGGTTCACCACGACGTTCCGGGTCACCCCAGAGCAGGTGCAGGTGCGGCACGGGCTGCTCCGCCGACGGCTGCTGGCGGTGCCCCGCGACCGGGTCCGCACCGTCGACGTGACCGCGAACGCGATGCACCGGCTGCTCGGGCTGGCCCGGGTGACGGTGGGCACCGGCCGGCCCGACGCCGACGCCGACCTGCGGCTGGACGCGCTCAGCGCCGCCGAGGTGGCCACGCTGCGGGCCGAGCTGCTGTACCGCGGCACGCCTGGCCAGCCCGCCGTCGCCGACCAGCCCGCGGCTCCGCCCGACCAGGAGCTCGCGCACTGGCGGCTGTCCTGGGTCCGGTACGGCCCGTTCACCCTGTCCGGGCTGGTCGCCGTCGGGATCCTGGGTGGTTTCCTGGCCCAGACGCTGTCCGAGGCGCACCTGGACACCAGCCGGTTCGCGGCGCTGCGGGCGGTGCGGGAGTGGGCCGAGCGGACGCCGACGCTCCTGGTCGTGCTCGCGGTGGCCGGCACCCTGGTCGTGGCGACGACGGTGGCCTCCACTGTGGGCTACCTGCTGGCGTTCTGGCGGTTCCGGCTGACCCGGCAGGCGCACGGCACGCTGCACGTCACCCGTGGTCTGGTCACCACCCGGGCGACCACGATCGAGGAACGCCGGCTGTACGGCGTCGAGCTGGTCGAGCCGCTGCTGCCGCGCGCCGCCCGAGCCGCCCGCTGCCTGGCCATCGCCACCGGGCTGCGCTCGCGGGGCGGCGAGCGCGCCGGTGAGCGAGGTGGCGCGCTGCTGCTGCCACCGGCGCCGCGCGAGGAGGCCCGCCGGGTAGCCGCCGAGGTGCTGCGCACGGCCGAGCCGGTGACCGTCACGCTGGTCTCCCACGGCACCCGGGCCAGGCGCCGCCGGTACACCCGGGCGCTGCTCGGCTGCGCCGCCCTCGTGCTCGCGACCGGCCTGGCCGGGTGGCTGCTGGGCTGGCCGGGCTGGGTCTGGGCGGCCACGCTGGCGTCGTTCGGCGGCGGCGCGCTGCTGGCGGAGGACCGGTACCGCAACCTCGGCCACGCCTTGACCGCCGGCACCCTGGTGGCGGCGACCGGCTCGGTGGTCCGGCGACGCGCCATGCTCGGCACGGACGGCATCATCGGCTGGAACGTGCGGCAGTCGTACTTCCAGCGCCGCGCCGGGCTCGCCACCCTGACCGCGACCACGGCGGCCGGCGGGCAGCACTACGACGTGCCGGACGTCGACCTCGGTACGGCGGTGCGGCTGGCCGATGCCGCGCTGCCCGGCCTGCTCGCGCCCTTCCTGGCAGGCACCACGGCGGTGCCGCCCGGGCCGCCCAAGCCGACCGGGCGGGCGGCGCCCGACCCGCAAGGACTCGACCCGCAGGGATCTGTCACCTCGACGTGACCGAGATCACGCCCGGTCGTAACATGCTCCCGCCAAGCCGGCGGCGGGCCGGCTCGGGCACTAGTCGAGGAGTCACGATGTCCGCAGCCAACGTACGCTCCGCCCAGCCGGAGGAGACGGCGGCAGCCAACCCGGCGCTGCTCGGCCTGCCGCTCTTCGTCGCTGGCAGCGTGGCCTTTGGCCTGTTCCTGGTCGGCTACAACTCGAAGGGCTCGGCCGCCGGCATGATCCCGATCATCCTGCTTGCCAGCGGCCTCGGCCTGGCCCTCGCCGCGATCTGGGGCATCATGGTGGGCCAGGGCGCGATCGCCGCCATCTTCGGCATCCTGGCCAGCTTCTGGCTCAGCTTTGGCGTCCTGGTGATCGGCCTGAACCACAACTGGTTCGGCGGCACCGACGGCGTCGAGGCGCTTGAGGTGTTCCTGCTGGCCTGGCTGATCACCCTCGTGCTGCTCACCCTGGCCACGCTGCGGCTGCCGCTGGCGTTCACCGCGCTGTTCGTGCTGGTCGACGCCGCGCTCCTCTTCGTCTACCTGGGCACGATGAACACCTCGACCGGGCTGCTCAAGGTCGGTGGCTGGATCGCGTTCGGCTTCTCCCTGGTGGCTGCCCTGATGTTCCTCGACGCGACCTCGACGGCGACCGGCGGCAAGGCGCTGCCCCTGGGCAAGCCCCTGGTCCGCGACTGACCACCCGGCGGCTCAGCTCAGTCCGGCCGGGCCTCGGGGTAGCCGACCGGCGGCGCCGACACGTCGTCCAACGCCTCCTGGATGGCGGCCGGCAGCAGCACCTGCTCCGCCGCCAGCGAGCCGGCCAACTGCCCGACCATGCGGGCGCCGATGACCGGGGCCACCACGCCCGGCCGGTCCCGCACCCAGGCCAGCGCCACCGCGAGCGGCGAGGTGCCCAGCCCGTCGGCCGCCGTGGCCACCGCCTCCACGATCCGGGCCGCCGGCTCGCTCAGGTGCACGCCGACGAAGTCGGTGAACAGCGGCGAGGCGGCCCGCGAGTCCGACGGCGTGCCGTACCGGTACTTCCCGGTCAGCACGCCGCGGCCGAGAGGCGACCAGGCCAGCAGCCCGATCCCGGCGGCCGCGCAGGCGGGCACGACCTCGCGCTCGACCCCCCGCTCGAGCAGGGAGTACTCCACCTGGTTGGCCACCAGCGGCGCCCGGCCGGGCCAGGCCCGCTGCCAGGTCGCCGCGGTCGCCGTCTGCCAGCCGCAGAAGTTCGACACCCCGACGTAGCGGGCCCGGCCGGAGGACACCGCGTGGTCCAGCGCGGCCAGGCTCTCCTCCAGCGGCACCCGGTCGTCCCAGGCGTGGAGCTGCCACAGGTCGACGTAGTCCGTCCGCAGCCGCGCCAGCGAGGCGTCGAGCGCGGCGAGCAGGTGGCCGCGGGAGGAGCCGCGGCCCATCGGCCCCGGCCCGGTCCGGCCGTGTGCCTTGGTCGCGACGATCATCTCGGAGCGCGGTACGACGCCGCGCAGCAGCCGGCCGACGACCCGCTCGGACTCGCCGTCGCAGTACACGTCGGCCGTGTCGAGCAGCGTCCCGCCGGCCTCCCGGAAGGCCACGAGCTGGGCCGCCGCGTCGTCCTCGTCGGTGTCCCGGCCCCACGTCATGGTGCCCAGCCCGAGCCGGGAGACGACCAGGCCACTGCGTCCGAGCGCCCGCTGCTCCATGGCCGGTCAACCTACCTGCCCTCCGCGACGAAGCCGATCAAGCCCCGCGTAGGGTGTCCCAGCATGCGGCTGGGACTGAACCTCGGTTACTGGGGGGCCGGCAACGACGCGGACAACCTCGCCTTGGCCCGCGAGGCGGACGTGCTGGGGTTCTCCGTGGTGTGGGCCGCCGAGGCGTACGGGTCCGACGCGCCAACCGTGCTGGCCTACGTGGCCGCCCAGACCGAGCGGGTCGACGTCGGCAGCGCGATCCTGCAGATCCCGGCCCGCAGCCCGGCGATGACCGCGATGACGGCCGCCACCCTGGACACGCTGTCCGGTGGGCGGTTCCGGCTCGGGCTCGGGGTGTCCGGACCGCAGGTGTCCGAGGGCTGGCACGGCGTCCGGTTCGACCAGCCGCTCGGCCGGACCAGGGAGTACGTCGAGATCGTCCGCCGGGCGCTGCGCCGGGAGCGGCTGACCTACGCCGGCCGGCACTACACGCTGCCCTTGCCGGACGGGCCCGGCAAGGCGCTGACGCTGACCGTGCATCCGGTCCGTGAGCACATCCCGCTCTACCTGGCCGCGGTCGGGCCGAAGAACCTGGCCCTGGCCGGCGAGATCGCGGACGGCTGGCTGGCGTTGTTCTTCGCGCCCGAGCACGCCGCGGAGCAGCTCGCCGCGATCGAGTCCGGGCGGGCTGCGGTGGGCGCGACGCTGGCCGGCTTCGACGTCGTGCCGACGGTGCCGGTGGTGCTCGGCGACGACATCGCGGCGGCCGCCCAGGCGATCCGGCCGTACGCCGCGCTGTATCTGGGCGGGATGGGCAGCCGGAGGGAGAACTTCTACAACGCGCTCGCCGTCCGGATGGGGTATGCGGCGCAGGCCGCCGAGGTGCAGGAGCGGTTCCTAGCCGGGGACCGGGTGGGGGCGATGGCGGCGGTGCCGTTCGACTTCATCGACAAGACCTCCCTGATCGGCCCGGTGAGCCGGGTCGCCGACCGGCTCCAGGTCTACGCCGGGGCGGGCGTGACGACGCTGACGGTGGCCTGCGACGTCGGCGACCTCGACGGCCGGCTGGCTACCCTGCGCGGGGTCGTGGCGGCGGCGGAGCGGGCCGGCATCTGAGCGTGGCCGAGGATCTGGGTGAGCGAGACCTGTCGTGAGCGAGTGCGGGAGCGAGTCAGTGTGTGGTTCGGTGCGTAAGGCGGGATCGTGAACCTGTTCCAGGCCGCCGTGCTCGGCGTCGTCCAAGGCTTGACCGAGTTCCTTCCGGTGTCGTCCACCGCGCATCTGCGGATCGTGCCCGCGCTGGCCGGATGGCCGGACCCGGGGGCGGCGTTCACCGCGGTGGTACAGCTCGGCACCATGCTGGCGCTCGTCGTCTACTTCTGGCGGGAGATCGTGCACATCACGGTCGCCTGGACGCGCGGGCTGTGGGACGCGTCGACCCGGCGCACGCTGGAGTACCGGATGGGCTGGTACGTGATCTTCGCGACCATCCCGATCGGGGCGCTGGGGCTGGCCTTCAAGGACCAGATCGAGACCGGGGCGCGCAACCTCTGGCTGATCTCGGTCGCGCTGATCGTGCTGGGCTTGGTGCTGCTGCTGGCCGAGAAGGTGGGTGCCCACAAGCGGGAGGAGGAGGAGATCACGTTCCGCGACGGTCTGGTGGTCGGGCTGGCCCAGGCCGCGGCACTGGTCCCCGGGGTGTCCCGGTCCGGCGCCACCATCACCGCGGGGCTGTTCGTCGGGCTGAAGCGGGAGGCGGCCGCCCGGTTCTCCTTCCTGCTGTCCATCCCGGCCGTGGTCCTGTCCGGGCTGTTCGAGCTGCGCAAGATCGGCGACCCGGCCGGGCCGAGCCTCACGGCGACGATGCTGGCCACGGCGCTGGCCTTTGTCGTCGGCTTGGCCTCGATCCATTGGCTGCTGCGGTACCTCGGCCGGCACTCCACCGGGGTGTTCGTGGGCTACCGGGTGGCGGTCGGCCTGCTGTTGGTCGGCCTGCTGTCCGGCGGCGTGCTCGCCGCCACCTGACCAGCGCCGCTCTGAGCCCTGGGCGGTCCTGAACCTGGTGCTGTCCTGAGCCCGGTGACGCCGGGCACCCGTAGGGTTGACGGCGTGCCCACCGTCCTGCTCATCCGCCACGGCCTGACCGCGAACACGGGCACCAGCCTGTCCGGCCGCACGCCCGGCCTGCACCTGGACGATCGTGGCCGGGCGCAGGTTGCCGCGCTGGCCAGCCGGCTGGCCGCCGTACCGCTGGCCGCCGTCGTCACCAGCCCGCTGGAGCGCTGCGTCGAGACCGCCGAGACGATTGCCCGCGACGGCGTCCGGCCCCGGGTCGACGAGCGGTTCATCGAGGTCGGGTACGGCGACTGGACCGGGCGGACGCTGCGGGAGCTGGCCAAGGAGCCGCTGTGGAAGGTGGTGCAGCAGCACCCGTCCGCGGCCGTCTTCCCCAACGGCGAGGGGCTGGCGGCCACCCAGGCCCGCGCGGTGGCCGCCGTCCGGGAGTGGAACGACGCGGTCGGCGCCGACGCGACGTACGCGATCTGCAGCCACGGCGACGTCATCAAGGCGATCCTGGCCGACGCGCTGGGCCTGCACCTGGACCAGTTCCAACGGATCATGGTGCATCCGTGCTCGGTGTCGGTGGTGTCCTACACCGCGACCCGCCCGTTCGTGATCCGGGTCAACGACGTCGGCGGCTCGGTCGCCGACCTGCTGCCCGCGAAGAAGGGCCGGCGGCACGCCACCGCGGACGCTGTCGTGGGCGGCGGTGCCGGTGCCGAGACCGCTGCTGTGCCCGCCGCCACGCCCAGCGGCAACGCGACAACCCCGACCACGTAGGGTCTGACAGATGGCGCGCCAGGTGCATTTTTTCGACCGCCCCGACCGGTTCATCGCCGGCACGGTAGGCGAGCCGGGAGACCGCACGTTCTTTCTGCAGGTCAGCGGCGAGGGCCGGACAGTGAGCGTTGCGCTGGAGAAAGTCCAGGTCGCGCTGCTCGCCGACCGGCTGGAGGAGCTGCTGGAGGAGGTCCGCCGGCAGCTCGGCGGGGAGACCTCAGAGTCGGCCGAGAAGGCCGACCTGGACCCGCTCGAGTCGCCCGTCGACGAGGAGTTTAGGGTCGGCGCGATGGGCCTGGCCTGGGACGGCGACGCGCACCTGGTGGTGATCGAGGCACAGGCGGCCGGCGAGCAGCCGACCGACGAGATGACCATCCTGGCCGACGTCGAGGAAGGCCCGGACGCGCTGCGGGTCCGGATCACCGCCGAGGAGGCCCGCGCGTTCGTGGACCGGGCTCGCAAGGTGATCTCCGCCGGCCGGCCGCCGTGCCCGCTCTGCGGCCAGCCGCTGGACGCCGGTGGCCACATCTGCCCCCGCCAGAACGGGTACCGACGGGCCACACTGGACCAGTGACCGACCCGTCGCCTTCCCCCCCGCCGGACTCCCCACCAGCCACGTCCGAGGCGGGCACTGGTGAGCTGGACCCGGCCGGCCTCGACTCGGCGGCGGCCTTGGAGCTGCTCCGGTGCGGCGAGCTGACCGTGCGAGGCCGGCTGGTGGACGCCAGCAACGCCACGCTCTACTGCGAGGTCACCCTGGACGGGCTGGCTGCCGCGTGTGTCTACAAGCCGGTGCGCGGGGAGCGGCCGCTGTGGGACTTCCCGGACGGCACCCTGGCCGAGCGGGAGGCGGCGGCGTACCTGGTCTCGGCCGTGACCGGATGGAACGTCGTCCCGCCGACCGTGCTGCGGGAGGGGCCGTTCGGCACCGGCATGGTGCAGCTCTGGATCGACGGGGACGAGACCGTCGACCTGGCCGAGCTGGTCCACACCGACGACCCGGCGCTGCGCCGGATGGCGGTCTTCGACGCGGTGATCAACAACGCCGACCGGAAGGGCGGGCACCTGATCCCGCTGCCGGACGGGCACGTGTACGGCGTGGACCACGGCGTGACCTTCAACGTCGAGGACAAGCTGCGGACCGTGCTCTGGGGGTGGGCCGGCGAGCGGCTCACCCTGGAGGCCCGGCAGACCCTGGACAGGTTGCGCGAACGGCTCTGCGACGACCTGGGCGAGGTGCTGGGGGAGCTGCTGACCCGGCGCGAGGTGGCCGCCACGATCCGGCGGGTGGAGCGGCTGCTGTCGACCGGCCGGCACCCTCGCCCCTCCGGCGAGTGGCCCGCCGTCCCCTGGCCTCCGTTCTAGCCGACCCTCACCCAGCCCGGCTTGTCGGCGTTATGTCGCCCCGTCGGCGGTACACGATCGGGGGAACTTGTCACCGTCATGCCGGACGGGCACGCCGTCATTCGGCGCAGCGGGGAGGGCGGTTTGGAGGCCGCACGAAGAGCCGTAATGCCGCAAATCATGACCTTCCGGGCTAGTCTGGGCGATCTGGATCACGATGAGGGGCCCAGATCTTCGCCTTGGCGGGTAGTAGGCCTAGGCTCTGTCCGGGCCTCTGGTGTGCGGGTTGGGCTAGACGCCAATGATATTAGTCCCGTTATGGGTCCGTCACTCGATGTGATCTACTCGTCGCCGGAGGGACTCAGCTCCACAGAGGGAGGAAAGGATGAACGGGCTCGCGGCCAATGGCCTGAACACTGGTGGACTGGAGAGCTTCCTCCGCAACAACGTGGTGAACATCTTGATTCTGGTGGTGGCGGCCGGGCTGCTGTTGCTGGCCAACCGGGGGGAGTACCGGCAGGCGATGACCAGGGTCGGCATCGTCGTCGCGGCGCTGTTCGTGCTCGGGCTGGCGGTCAGTGGCAAGGCCACTGACCTAGCGAGCTGGGCGGTCGGCCTGGTCACCGGCTAGCGCGGGCTGAGCCTATGCGCGTGCAGACCGACGATGACGTCTACGCTGTCGACAACCACTGGCTAGGTCCTCCCGGGCGCACCTTCGCCTGGCGGGCCCGCTACAGCGCATATGGGGTGTTCGGCGGCGCGGTGCTCGGTGTCCTCGCGCTGGAGCGCCGGGCCGGCATTGGCTTCGGCCTGTGGTCCTTCATCTACGGCGTGTTGATCGCGGTGGTTATCACTCGGGCACTGATGAGCCTGGTGAACTACGAGCGCCCGGTCCGCACGCTGTTCACCGTCTTCGCCCATGAGATCAGCGCGCCGAGACGGCGGTCGCAGAGCCAGTCCAGTGTGCTGTCGCCGCGTCGAGTGCCTGTCCGTCGTCGAAACCCCGGATTGGAGCTGCTTGCCGATGTTCGCCAGGATGCGATCAGGGCGCGCCGCGAGGCACGAGGAGCGGCAGGCTACCTCGGCTGAGGAGCGGTACACCGCCGACATCGCGGTCCAGGAGATCGTCGACAACCTGACGATCACCCGAGAACGCGTCATCGCGTGGTACCTGCTCGCGCCCCAGCCGTGGTCGTTCCGGTCCGACCGGCAGCGGGAGGGCGTGATCCTGGACGGCGCCATGCGGCTGGCCAAGCTCGGTGGCCGGCGGCTGCACCTGCGCCGCACCACCCGGCCGTACCCGGTCCGTGCCTGGGCCGAGGCGCTGGACCGCAACACCCCCGACCCGCTGCCCGGCGTCTCGGGCAACCAGTGGTCCGACTTCGTCGTCGCCGAGCAGATGCACCTCCAGGGCCGGTCGCTGGCAGACCCGGAGACCTACCTCGGCGTAGCTCTCACCCGCCGGTCCTCCCTCGACCGGCTGCTGCACCGCGCCTCCCGGACCAAGGCGCTCGGCCGGATGCTCGGCAGCGCGGCCGACCAGGAGCTGGCCGCGCTGGACCGGGAGCTGGCCGAGCTCGACTCCACCATGGCCGGGCCCGGCCTGGAGGCGGTGCCCTGCACGGCCGAGCAGATGGAGTGGCTGCTGCACCGCTCCTGCTCCCTCGGCATGCCCGCCCCGCTGACCCTGCCCGCGGTCGGCTCGGCGTACTGGGCACGGGAGGACCTGGCCGAGTTCACCGACCAGGTGCACTGGTACGCCGAGCCGTACGACCAGGTGGTGACCGTGGTCGGCGAGCACGAGGGTAGGCAGCTCGCCCGCTACGTCGCCGTACTGTCGTTCGGCCGGATGGGGGAGCTGGACATCCCCGGCGGCGCCGAGCCGTACCTGCAGAAGGCCGACCGGCTGCCGTTCCCGACCGAGTGGTCGGCCACGTTCGACGTCCTGGCCGGCGGCCAGATCACCAGCGAGATGCAACGCCAGATGGCGAGGATCGCCAGCCAGAAGCGGCACTACGAGGCCGAGCACGGCATCAAGGCGCCGCTGTCGCTGGACCGGCAGGCCTCCCGCGCGCTGGAGATCGAGGACGAGCTGCAGTCCGGCTTCGACGGGCTCAACACCCGGGTGCACGGCTGGTGGCGGTGCGCGGTCTCCGGCCGCAGCCGGCAGGAGGCGATCGAGCGGGCCCGCCAGGTCACCGACCTGTACGCCCCTGCCGTCACCCTGGTGCACTCCTACGACCAGTTCCGGATGGCCCGGGAGTTCATCCCCGGCGAGCCGCTGGCCAACGCCGCGCACAAACGCCGGATGTCGGTGGTCACCGCCGCGGCCGGCGTCCCCGCCGCCACCGCCACCGTCGGCGACCGGCGCGGCGTGCACCTCGGCGAGACCTGTACCGCGTCCCGCCGGCCGGTCATGTGGGACCCGTGGTACGCCATGGAGGTCCGGGAGAAGTCCGGTCTCACCCCGATCGTGGGCGACCTCGGCTCCGGCAAGTCCACCCTGGTCGGCCAGATCGTCTACAAGACCGTCCGGCAGCGGGTGCCGTGGGTGCTGCTCGACCCGTCCGGCCCGCTCGGCCGGCTCTGCCAGCTCCCCGAGATCGCGCCGTACTCCCGGGCGGTCAACCTGCTCAACGCCGCGCCCGGGAGCCTGAACCCGTACCGCGTGGTGGCCGAGCCCCGCTTCGAGCACTTCCTGGACGAGCGTGACCCGGAGAAGGCCTGGCACAAGTCCCGGGTGCTGGCCTCGGCCACCCGCCGGTCACTGGCCACCGACATCCTGCGCCAGTGGCTGCCCCCGGAGATCGCCGACGACAAGGCCACCCGGGTCGCGCTGCTCAAGGCGGTCCGCGCGGTCGGCGGCAGCCCGGACAACCACCCCGGCCTGGTGATCGAGGCGCTGCGGCACGTCGGCGACGGGCTCGCCGAGGCGGCCCAGGCGGCGGCCGAGTTCCTGGACGCCGCACGCGAGATGCCACAGGCCCAGCTCGTGCTGCCCGAGGCCCGCGAGCTCGGCGCGGCGGACGAGGACGAACGGGCCGAAGGCGAGTACTACCTCACCGTGCTCACCATGCCCGGCCTGGTGCTCCCGCTGGACGGCTCGGACCGCCGCGACTGGACCGACGAGGAACGGTTCAGCTTCCCGCTGCTGCACCTGGCCTCCTGGCTCACCCAGCGGTCGATCTACGACCGGGACCGGCACGAGCGCAAGGGCGTCGCCTTCGACGAGACCTGGGTGCTCACCCGGCTGTCCTCCGGCCGGGCGCTGGGCAACCGCACCGCCCGCGACACCCGCAAGTTCAACACCCGCGCGCTGTGGGCCTCCCAGAACGGCGGGGACCACCTGGCCGCCGGCATCGGCAACCTGATCGGGGCCAGCTTCATCGGCCGGACCACCGAGGCCGAGGCGCAGGCCGACGCCCTGCGGATGGCCAAGATCGAGACCGGCGTCGGGTACGAGGAGACGCTGGCCAAGCTGTCGCCGCAGTCCCGCCGGGCCGAGGGCCGCAGTGGCTTCCGCGAGTTCGTCTTCGCCGACGGTGACGGCGGGGTGGAGAAGATCCGCATCGACATTGAGGCGCACCCGCAGCTCAAGATCGCCCTGGACACCACCGCCGACCCGAGCAAGGTCCGCCGCCGGGCCAGGCCGGGCATCACCAGCACCGACGAGATCGAGGTACTTGCGTGAGAAGGTACGCGGGCACGGCACGCCGGCCCGCGCGACAGCCGGGCCTGAGACGCACGCCGCGCCGGGTCGGGGCCCGGGCGCTGACCCTCGCCCTGGCGATCATCGCCGCGCTGGTGCTCGCACCCGGGACGGCGTTCGCGCTGCCCGGCGACCCGGACCCACCGGCACCGGAGAAACCCGGCGACGGCCTGCTCGGCTGGATCGACCAGCAGGACGGCGCGACCCTGGACGACTCGGTCTACGGCAAGTACGGCTACGCGGGGCTGCGCTGGCACACCTACGACCTCGGCGTCGGCGGCGACCTGCGCGACCCGTGGGCGATCGTGGACACCGGCTTCGGCAACTGGATGTTCACCTCGGCGAAGTTCTTCGTCGGGCTCGCGAACTCGCTGCACCAGGCCAACCGGCCGGACTCGCTGAACGGCCTGGACCCGGTGCTCACCAAGGGCACCTCGGCGGTGCACGACGCATTGTTCCAGCCGTTCCTGCCGATCGCGCTGCTGATCCTGGCCTCCCTGCTGCTGTGGCGGACGCACCGCTCCGACCTGCCGGCGACCGTGAAGGCGGCCGGCTGGGCGTTACTGGTGATGACACTCGCGGTGGGGCTGCTGCAGTACCCGGTGCGAGCCGTCAACGCCGTCGACGGCCTGGAGTCCGGCACCATCACCCAGATCGACACCGGGTTCGCCAAGTCCTCCGGCGTCCAGGGTGACCCGGCGCTGGCCCAGAGCGAGACGCTGGTGGAGACGGTGCTCTACCGGCAGTGGCTGCGCGGCGAGTTCGGCAACCCCGACTCGGCCGTGGCGAAGAAGTACGGCCGGGACCTGCTCGACGGGCAGGCCTACTCCCGCAACGAGCGGCTGCTGCTGGACCGCCAGCCGGACGCCGCGACCGCGATGGAGCTGGTCAAGAACGGCAGGTTCAACCAGACCGCCGAGAAGATCAGGAGCGAGGACCCGACGGCGTACGACTACCTCACCGGGCACGGGCACAGCCGGATGGGCGCCGGTTTCGTCGCGGTCGCGGTGGCGCTGCCGACGGCGGGCTTCCGCGCGATGGCCGACCTGCTGGTCTTCGCCGCCCGGATCATCATCCGGCTGCTGGTGATCTTCTTCCCGGCGCTGGCGATCGCCGGCATCCTGCTGGTCGGGCCGGTCCGCACCGCGCTGGTCGCCGGCGCGGCAGCGGTGGTCAACTCGGTGGTCTTCTCGGCCGGAGCCGGCCTGAACGTGCTGGCTGCCAACATCCTGTTCGGTCCCGACGTCCATCTGCCGACCTGGCTCGCGGTCGTCTTCCTCGCCGTCATCTCGCTGATCATGTGGAAGGCGTTCAAGCCCTTCCGGCACCTGACCGTGATGGTCAACCCGGCGCACAGCTTCGCCACCGGGGCGCTCGGCGGGGGCAGCGGGATGCTGCGCCGGTTCGTCTCCGCCGCCGCCGGGACCTACGTCGGCACCCGGACCGGCCGCGACGACGAGGACGATGGCAGCCGCCAGGCCGAGCGGTTCAGGCCGGAGTCGGCCTCGGTGCCCGACCAGCCGGACACCTACCGGGTCCGGGTCGCCTCCTCCCGGACCGACACCCCGGCGAACGAGTACGCCGGCCTTCCCGGTGGCAGCCGGCTGGAGCTGCCGCCGGCCCGGGACGGCTCGAAGGCGCTGGCGCCCAGGCCGGGTGGGCAGGACGGCGGCCGGGCCGAGGACATCACGGTGTACGTCGAGCCAGTCGGGGAGCCGGTCGGGGCTGGTGCCAGCCGGCCCTCCGGTGGCGACGGCCGGGTGCCCGTGCACGTGACCGAGACCATCACCATCGACGACGGCCGGCACCACCACGTCGAGGACGCGGTGGCCCGCGAGGTGTTCCGGCCCGGCCGGCGGCCGGACTGGACGGCCCGCGCGGAGTCGCTGCGGGCTACCGACGCGGAGCTGGTGGACGGACGTGAGGTGTATGTGATCTACCGGCCCGGCGACGGGCTGGAGGCCCGCGATGTCCGCTGACGGGTTCGGCCGGATCTGGCGTTGGCCGCTGTACTCGCCGCGCCGGTTCTTCTCCTGCCTGCTCGTCCTGGCCATGCTGGTCGCGTTGTCCAACATGATCTTCGGCGGCGGCTCCGGGCTGCCGCCGTCCGACCTTGCGGGAGTCGGCCAGCCCAGCCCGACCCCAGCACCGACCGGCCTGCCCACCGCCTCGACCACCTCGTCGGCCGAGCTCACCGTGCCACCGACGACCACCACGCCGTTCACCCCGACGTTCTCGCCGCGGCCGGCGACCAGGGCCGCCGTGGCGCAGGCCGTCGCCATCGCCACCGCCTTCACCACGGCTTGGGCGAACCACAACCGGCCGTTCGACGTGTGGTGGGCCGAGGTGTCCCGCTACGCCGACCGGGAGTTCGCCGCGCAGCTCAAGAGCCCGGACGTGCAGCAAAACGTGCCGGCCACCCGGGTCACCGGACCGGCCACCCCCGTCGAGAGGTCGGTCTTCTACGCCAGCGCGTCGATCGAGGTGCCTACCGACGCCGGTCCGGTCGTGGCCGACCTCGTCAGCGACGGTCATGCCTGGCGCGTCACCGACCTGCATCCCAAGCGATGAGGAGCCGGCCCGATGACCACATCCGTGCTGTCCCCACGCCTGCCGAGAGACGACGTCCCCTCGAACAACCCCCCGCCACGCAGCCGCTTCCGCAAGCGGCTGCTGGTGTTGGTGGCACTGCCGGTGGTCGGCGTGGTGGCCGTGCTCATGGTCGTGGCCAGCATGGTCGGCGGTGGCTTCGGCCCGAGCGGTGGGTTCGGCGCGCTGCTGTACGACCCCAACAGCTCCGCGCCGATCACCGTCACGGATCCCCGGATCGCCGACCTGAGCCAGGAGCAGCTCCACAACTCTGTCAAGATCATCGCAGCCGCGATGGCAATGTCCGGCACCCGGGCGGGCAACCGGCTGGTCTCGGTACCGCCCCGGGCCTGGATCATCGCGCTGGCCACCGCCAGCCAGGAGTCGGACCTGATCAACCTCGACCACGGCGACCGTGACTCCCTCGGCCTGTTCCAGCAGCGGCCCAGCCAGGGCTGGGGCACCCCGCAGCAGATCATGAACCCGACGTACTCGACCCAGAAGTTCCTCGACCGGCTGCTGCAGGTCCCAAGCTGGCAGACCCTGCCGCTGACCGTCGCCGCGCAGGCCGTGCAGCGCTCGGGGTTTCCCAACGCCTACGCCAAGTGGGAGCCACGCGCCACCGCGCTGGTCGAGGCGCTGGTGCAGGCGCTGCCGTCCGCAGGCCGGATCACCAACGCCACCGTGCGGGCCGCGATCGACTTCGCCCGCACCCAGCTCGGCAAGCCGTACGTGTGGGGCGCGACCGGGCCGGACGCCTACGACTGCTCCGGGCTGATGCTGCGCGCCTGGGAGGCGGCCGGCGTCGTGCTACCGCGCACGTCGCGGGAGCAGTGGCACGCCGGACAGTACCTACCGGTGCGCGAGGCGCAGGCCGGCGACCTGATCTTCTACGCCTACGACACCGGCGACCCGACGACGATCCACCACGTGGCGATGTACCTCGGCGACGGCACCATCATCGAGGCCCAGCAGAGCGGCGTGCCGGTGCACATCCGGCCGTTCTCCTTCGACGAGGGTGAGCTGATGTCCTACGCCGTCCGGGTCACCCCAACCCACTGACCCCCCTCCTCGCGACGATCATCGAGTTGTTGTCGCGATTGGAGATCAACTAGCGACAACAACTCGATGATCGTCAGGAGGGCAGGAGGGGACAGTGGCGGCGGCGAAGATGCCGATCGCGGGCAGGGTCAGCTCCGCGATCCGGCGTAGCTCGATGCCGCGCAGCGTGTCGGCCAGCGAGATGAACCGCTCGGCGGGCAGCCGGACGCTGTGCAGGACCAACCGCCACAGCATCTCGGTCCGGACGACCTCGCGCACCGCGGCCCCGGCCGCCAGCGCGGCCAGCACCGCCCGCCCCGGGTGGATCGGCAGCAGCTCGGCCGGCACGTCCCGCCAGCGGGCCAGCGGATCGGCCGGCGCTCCTGCCGGCTCGTCCGGCAGCAGCCCGGCCGCAGCCAGCACCGCCCGTGCGTCGGACACGAAACCGGCGGCCGGCAGGTCCACCTCGTCCCGGGCGAAGTCCTCCACCACGATCAGCCGGGAGAGCCCGGCCGCCCGCCGGACCGCGTCCGCCGGCGCGGGCAGGTGGTGCAGCACCCGGGTGAACAGCACCGCGTCGTAGGCATCGCCCAGCTCGGCCCGCTCGAACGGCGCCGCCACCACCTCCAGCCCACGCGCGGCGCACGCCCGGGCCGACTCCGGGTCCGGCTCGACCGCGGTGACGGCGTACCCGAGGGCGTGCAGCGCGGCGGCCAGCGCACCCGACCCGGCGCCCACCTCCAGCAGCCTGGCCGGCGCCGGCGGCAGCACCGGCCGCAGCCGGGCCAGCGTGTACGGCACGGCCAGCTCGGCCACCTCGACGAGCGACGGCCCAGTCACCGGACAGAGGGTAGGCCGAAACCCGGACGGTAGCGTGGTCGGTATGCGCTCCTGGCCGACCCCGTCCGTGCCGCGGCTGCCGGCCACGCCGGGTCACCCGACCTGGCCGCTGCGGCTGTTCGACACCGCCACCCGCGCGGTGCGACCCACCGCGCCGGGCCGCACCGCGGGCATGTACGTCTGCGGCATCACGCCGTACGACGCCACCCACCTCGGGCACGCCGCCACCTACCTGGCCTTCGACCTGGTGCACCGGGTCTGGCTGGACGCCGGCCACGAGGTGCACTACGTGCAGAACGTCACCGACGTCGACGACCCGCTGCTGGAGCGGGCGGCGCAGACCGGCCAGGACTGGGGCGCCCTGGCCACGTGGGAGATCGAGCTGTTCCGGGCCGACATGACCGCGCTGCGGGTGCTGCCGCCGCGCGACTACGTCGGCGTCGTCGAGGCCGTCGACGAGGTGGCCGCGGCGGTGCGCCAGCTCCTGGACATCGGCGCGGCATACCGCGTCGAGGAGGACGTGTACTTCTCGGTCGACGCGACGTCCCGGTTCGGCTACGAGTCCGGGCTGGACGGGCCGACCATGCTGATGCTGTTCGCCGAGCGCGGCGGCGATCCGGACCGGCTCGGCAAGAAGGACCCGCTCGACCCCTTGCTGTGGCGCGCGGCCCGGCCTGGCGAGCCGTCCTGGGCCTCGCCGGTCGGCGCCGGCCGGCCGGGCTGGCACGTGGAGTGCACCGCGATCGCGCTCAACCGGCTCGGCATGTCCTTCGACGTGCAGGGCGGCGGGTCCGACCTGGCGTTCCCGCACCACGAGATGTCTGCCGCGCACGCGGAGGTGCTGACCGGGCAGTGGCCGTTCGCCCGGCACTACGTGCACGCCGGCATGGTCGGCCTGGACGGGGAGAAGATGTCGAAGAGCCTGGGCAACCTGGTGCTGGTGTCCCGGCTGCGGACCGACGGCGTCGACCCGGCCGCCATCCGCCTAGCGCTGCTGGCCAGCCACTACCGGTCGGACCGCGACTGGACGCCTGCCGGGCTGGCCGAGGCGCAGGCCCGGCTGGCCCGCTGGCGGCAGGCGGCCGGGCTGCCCGCTGGGCCGTCCGCCGGTCACGTGCTCGCCGCCGTCCGCCGGGAGCTGGCTGACGACCTGAACGCTCCCGGCGCGCTGGCCGCGGTCGACCGATGGGTGGCCGAGGCGATGGCGTACGGCGGCCGGGACGGCGCCGCGCCCGGCCTGGTGCGTGACCTGGCCGACGCCCTGCTCGGCATCAGCCTCTCCTGACCGGCCAGCCACCCGGAAATGCCAGCCACGGCTAGGCGAGTTACGTCGACATGACGACAAGTCGAGGACGTGTCCGGGTCGAGCCCGGAGCGAAGCTGGTCCGCACCTACCTCGGCGGCGAGCTGGTCGCCCGGACCACCCGCCCGGTGCTGGTGTGGGAGGTCCCCTACTACCCCACGTACTACTTCCCGGTGGCGGACGTGCGCGCCGACCTGCTGGTGCCCGACGGGACGGTGAGCCACTCGCCGAGCCGCGGCGACGGCCAGGTGTTCACCGTCAAGGTGGGCGGCACGCAGGCGGCCGGTGCCGCCGTACGCTACCTGGACTCACCGGTCGAGGAGCTACGCGACCTGGTCCGGCTCAGGTGGGACGCGATGGACGCCTGGTTCGAGGAGGACGAGGAGGTGTTCACCCACCCCCGGGACCCGCATACCCGCATCGACGTCCTGGCCAGCTCCCGGCACGTGCGGGTCGAGGTCGACGGCGTGACCGTCGCGGAGTCGGCCAGCCCGAGGCTGCTGTTCGAGACCGGGCTGCCGGTGCGTTACTACCTGCCCAAGCCACATGTCCGGCTGGACCTGCTGACGCCGACCGGCACCGTCACGCACTGCCCGTACAAGGGGCAGGCGGAGTACTGGTCCGTCCGGACCGGGGACGCCGTCCACGAAGACCTCGCCTGGTCCTACCGGGCGCCGTTGCCGGAGAGCCAGAAGGTCGCCGGCCTGGTCGCCTTCTACAACGAGCGGGTCGACCTCTACGTGGACGGCGAGCCGCGGGAACGGCCCAGCCGCCGGTAGGCCGCCCACCCGGCTGAGCCGGCTCAGCCAGCACCCGGCTCAGCCGGCGCCGGGGCGCCGTCGGCGCAGGTAGCGCTCGAACTCCCGGGCGATCGACTCGCCGCTGATCTGGGCCAGGTCGACGTCGTCGTTGTCGCGCTCCTCCAGGGACCGGACGTAGTCACGCACCTCGGCGTCCTCAGCGGCCATCTCGGTGACCAGCGACTGCCACTGGTCGGCCTGCTCGGGCAGGCTGGCCAGCGGCACCGGCACGTCCAGCACCTCCTCGACCCGGTGCAGCAGCGCCAGCGTGGCCTTGGGGCTGGGGGAGTGGGAGACATAGTGCGGCACCGCGGCCCAGAACGAGATGGCCGGCATCCCAGCCCGTACGGCCGCGTCCTGCAGCACCCCGAGGATGCCGGTCGGCCCCTCGTACCGGGACCGCTCCAGGCTGAACCGGGCGGCCGACGCCGGGTCGTACGCCGTACCGGTCACCGGCACCGGGCGGGTGTGCGGGGTGTCGGCCAGCAGCGCGCCGAGCAGCACCACCAGCTCCACTCCCAGCTCGCGGGCGGTCTCCAGGATCTCGTCGCAGAAGCCACGCCAGCGCATGTTCGGCTCGATGCCGCGCATCAGCACCAGGTCGCGCCGCGACTGCGGCGGCCGGCAGACCGAGAACCGGGTGGTCGGCCACTCCAGCCGCCGGGTCACGCCATCGACCAGCGACACGGTCGGCCGGTTGACCTGAAAGTCGTAGTAGTCGTCCGGGTCCAGCGCGGCGAGCGGCCGGGCGTCCCAGATCAGCTCCAGGTGCTCCACCGCCGCGGTCGCCGCGTCCCCGGCGTCGTTCCACCCCTCGAAGGCGCCGACGAGCACGGGCTCGGTCAGGTCGGGCAGAACGTCGAAGTCGGTCACCCGGCCAGCCTACGCGGGACGTGCGCAAAGGCCGGGGCGGGAGCCTCTCGGTAGGCTTGACGGCATGCCCGACATCACACTGGGCGCCGGCACCGCACCGGACGCCGGCACCGCACCGGGATCCCCCCTGCTCGCCGCGCTCTCCGAGCGGGTGATCGTCGCTGACGGGGCGATGGGCACCATGCTGCAGGCGGCGGTCGAGACCGACGGCCTGACCCTGGACGACTTCGAGGGCCACGAGGGCTGCAATGAGATCCTCAGCGAGACCCGGCCGGACGTCGTCCGCGGCATCCACGACGCCTACTTCGCGGTCGGCTGCGACGCCGTGGAGACCAACACCTTCGGCGCGAACGCCGCCAACCTCGGTGAGTACGGCATCGCCGAGCGGATCTACGAGCTGGCCGAGGCTGCCGCCCGGCTAGCCGCCGAGGTGGCCCGCGACTGGTCCACGCCCAGCCGGCCGCGGTTCGTCATCGGCTCGGCCGGGCCGGGCACCAAGCTGCCCAGCCTCGGCCACGCGCCGTACACCTTCCTGCGCGACGCCTACCAGCAGGAGTCGGCTGGGCTGATCGACGGTGGCGCGGACGCGATCATGGTCGAGACCTGCCAGGACCTGCTGCAGGCCAAGGCCGCAGTCGTGGGCGCCAAGCGAGCCAGGTCCGCCGCCGGGCGATGGGTGCCGATCTTCGCCCAGGTCACCGTCGAGACCACCGGCACGATGCTGCTGGGCAGCGAGATCGGCGCCGCGCTGACCGCGCTGGAGTCGCTCGGCATCGACCTCATCGGGCTCAACTGCGCCACCGGCCCGGCCGAGATGAGCGAGCACCTGCGCTACCTGTCCCGGCACGCCCGGGTCGGGCTGTCGGTGATGCCGAACGCCGGCCTGCCCGAGCTCGGCCCGAACGGCGCGACGTACCCGCTGCAGCCGGCCGAGCTGGCCGAGGCGCTGGCCACCTTCGTCACCGACTACGGCGTCCGCCTGGTCGGCGGCTGCTGCGGCACCACGCCGGAGCACCTGCGGCAGGTGGTGGAGCGGGTCCGCGACCTGGCCCCGGCGACCCGCCGGCCGCGGCCTGAGCCGGCCGCCGCGAGCCTCTACCAGAGCGTGCCGTTCCGCCAGGACACCAGCGTGCTGATGATCGGCGAGCGGACCAACGCCAACGGCTCCAAGGCGTTCCGCGAGGCCATGCTGGCCGGCCGGTGGGACCATTGCGTGGAGATCGCCCGGGAGCAGACCCGGCACGGCTCGCACCTGCTCGACGTCTGCGTCGACTACGTCGGCCGGGACGGCGTGGTCGACATGCGGGAGATCGCCAGCCGGTACGCCACCGCGTCCACCCTGCCGATCATGCTCGACTCCACCGAGCCGCCGGTGGTCGAGGCCGGCCTGGAGATGCTCGGCGGCCGCTGCGTCATCAACTCGGTCAACTTCGAGGACGGCGAGGGCCCGGAGAGCCGGTTCGCCCGGATCATGCCGATCGTCGCCGAGCACGGCGCCGCGGTGGTCGCGCTGACCATCGACGAGGAGGGCCAGGCCCGCACCGCGGCGACGAAGGCCGCGATCGCCGACCGGCTGATCAGGACGCTGACCGAGACGTGGGGGATGCGGGAGAGCGCCATCCTGGTCGACTGCCTGACCTTCACCCTGGCCACCGGCCAGGAGGAGAGCCGCCGTGACGGCATCGAGACGATCGAGGGCATCCGGCGGCTGAAGGAGGCGCACCCCGACGTACAGACCACGCTGGGCCTGTCCAACGTGTCCTTCGGGCTCAACCCGGCCGCCCGGCAGGTGCTCAACTCGGTGTTCCTGCACGAGTGCGTGCGGGCCGGGCTGGACTCCGCGATCGTGCATGCCTCGAAGATCCTGCCGATGAGCAAGATCCCGGACGAGCAGCGCGAGGTGGCGCTGGACCTGGTCTACGACCGGCGCCGCGAGGGCTACGACCCGCTGAGCCGGTTCTTGGAGCTGTTCGAGGGGGTCTCGGCGCAGTCTTCGCGGGAGACCCGGGCGCAGGAGCTGGCCGCGCTGCCGCTGTCGGAGCGGCTCAAGCGGCGGATCGTCGACGGCGAGCGCAACGGGCTGGAGGCCGACCTGGACGCGGCGCTGGCCACCCGGTCGGCGTTAGAGATCATCAACGACACGCTGCTCGGCGGCATGAAGGTGGTCGGCGACCTGTTCGGGGCCGGCGAGATGCAGCTCCCGTTCGTGCTTCAGTCCGCCGAGGTGATGAAAGCCGCGGTCGCCTACCTGGAGCCGCACCTGGAGAAGACCGACGGCGACTCGTCCAAGGGCCGGATCGTGCTGGCCACCGTCAAGGGCGACGTTCACGACATCGGCAAGAACCTGGTCGACATCATCCTGTCCAACAACGGCTACGACGTGGTCAACCTCGGCATCAAGCAGCCGATCGCCGCGATCCTGGACGCCGCCGAGGAGCAGGACGCCGACGTCATCGGCATGTCCGGGCTGCTGGTGAAGTCCACCGTGATCATGAAGGAGAACCTTGAGGAGCTAAACTCCCGCGGCCTGGCGACCCGCTGGCCGGTGCTGCTGGGCGGTGCCGCGCTGACCCGGGCCTACGTCGAGAACGACCTGACCCAGGTGTACGCCGGTGATGTCTACTACGCCCGGGACGCCTTCGAGGGGCTGCGGCTGATGGACCGGCTGATGGCGGTCAAGCGCGGCGAGCTGTCCGGCCAGGAGGTGCTGGCCGACCAGCAGAAGGTGGCCGAACGCCGGGCCCGGCGGGAGCGGTCGCTGGCCATCGCCGCGGCTCGCAAGGCCAACGCCGAGCCGGAGCCGCAGGTGGCCCGCTCCGACGTGGCCGCGGACAACCCCGTGCCGACCCCGCCGTTCACCGGGTCTCGGGTGGTCAAGGGGGTGCCGATGGCGGACTACGCCGCGATGCTGGACGAGCGGGCCACCTTCATGGGCCAGTGGGGGCTGCGCGGCGCCCGCGGTGGGGCCTCGCGCGGGCCGACGTACGAGGAGCTGGTGGAGACCGAAGGCCGGCCGCGGCTGCGGTACTGGCTGGACCGGCTGCAGACCGAGGGTGCGCTCGAGGCGGCCGTCGTCTACGGCCACTTCCCGTGCGACAGCAAGGGCGACGACCTGATCGTGCTGCGTGACGACGGCACCGAGTGGGTCCGGTTCACCTTCCCGCGGCAGCGGCGTGACCGGCACCTGTGCCTGGCCGACTTCTATCGCGGCACCGACTCCGGCCAGACCGACATCGTGACCTTCCAGGTGGTCACCATGGGCAGCCGGGTCAGCGAGTTCGCCCAGGAGCTGTTCGCGGCCAACGCCTACCGCGACTACCTGGAGGTGCACGGCCTGTCGGTGCAGCTTACCGAGGCACTAGCGGAGTACTGGCACAAGCGGGTCCGCGAGGAGCTGGCCTTCCCCGACGGGACGACCGCCGGCTCGCAGGACCCGGGCCACCTGGACGACTACTTCGCGCTTGCCTACCGCGGCGCCCGGTTCTCCTTCGGCTACCCGGCCTGCCCGAACCTGGAGGACCAGCGGCAGGTCATGGAGCTGCTCGACCCTGGCCGGATCGGCGTCAGCCTGTCCGAGGAGCTTCAGCTTCACCCGGAGCAGTCCACCTCGGCGATCATCGCGCATCACCCCGAAGCGAAGTACTTCGCCGTCTGATGGCGGGACGGTTGCGCGCCGTGCTGCTGGACATGGACGGCACCCTGTTCGACAGCGAGAAGCTGTGGACCGTCTCGCTCGGCGAGCTGGCCACCCGGCTCGGCGGCCGGCTTTCCGCGGCGACCCGGGCCGCGATGGTCGGCACCAACGTGGCCGAGACGGTCGTCATGCTGCACGACGACCTCGGGGTGCGGGCGGACGTCGCCGAGTCCGGTGAGTGGCTGCTCAGCCGCACCAAGGAGCTGTACGCCGGTGACCTGCCGTGGCTGCCCGGCGCCCGGGAGCTGGTGGCGGCGGTGCGCGCCGCCGGGCTGCCCACCGCACTGGTCACCTCCACCCCGCGTGACCTGGTCGAGGTGGCGCTGCGCACGATCGGCGCGGAGAACGTCGACGCGGTGGTCGCCGGGGACGAGGTGAGGCACAACAAGCCGCACCCGGAGTCCTACCTGCGGGCCGCTGGGCTGCTCGGGTTACGGCCGGCCGACTGCCTGGCCGTCGAAGACTCGCCGGCCGGGATCGCCTCCGCCGAGGCCGCTGGCTGCGCGGTGCTCGCCGTGCCCCACCACGTGCCGGTCCCGCCCGGCCCGCGCCGGCTGGTGCGCCCCTCCCTGGCCGGTCTCACCGTCGCCGGCCTCACCGCCGTCCACACCACCCTTGCCGCCTCCGGCGGCTCAGCAGCGGGAGACCGCGACGCCGATGGAGCCGGGGCCGGTGTGCGCGGCCACCGCCATCCCGGCCTGGATGACATAGCAGGACCGGGTGCGTGGGATGCTGCGCCGTAGCTGCTCGGCCAGCGCCATGGCCCGGTTCGCCGCGTCGCAGTGCTCGACCGCGATGTCGACGAGATGCCCCCCGGCGTGTCCCCGGGCCACCTCGACCATCCGGGCCAGCGCCTTGTCGGTGCCGCGGATCCGTTCGAACGGCGTGACCTGCCCGTCCTTCACGACCAGCACCGGCTTGATCCCGAGCGTGCTGCCGAGCCAGGCCCGGGCGGCACCCATCCGGCCGCCTCGGCGCAGGTACTCCAGGGTGTCGACGTACACCAACTGAAGGCAGCCCGACAGCCGCCGTCCGATCACCGCCAGCACCTCGTCCGGCCCGGCACCGGACTGTGCGGCATCGGCAGCAGCCGCCGCGGCGAAGCCCAGGCTCATCCCCGCCGTCCGGGAGTCGACCACATGCACCGGCACCCGGACCTGGCCGGCCGCCGTCCGGGCCGCATCGGCCGTGGCGGACAGCTTCTCGGACAGGTGCACCGACACGATCGCATTGGCACCCGAGGCGATGGCGTCCTGGTAGGCCCAGTAGAACGCCGGCGGAGGCGGCGGGGAGGTGGCCACCGTGACGCCGTCCCGCATCGCGGCCGTCACCGCCTCGGGCTTCACCTCGTTGTCGTCGCCCACCCAGTCCTTGATCAGCAGGCGCAGCGGGATGACGGTCACCCTCCACCGGACGGCCATCTCGCGCGACAGGGACGCACTGGAGTCGGTGACGATGGCGACCCGGCTAGGCATGGCCACAGAGCCTACCGGTGGGTAGGCAGACCGCCTCACTCCGCCGGGCCGGCGACCGTCTCGACCAGCGGGTACGGCGGGGGAGTGCCGCCGAACGCCGGGCAGAGCTCCTGGTGGTCGCACCAGCCGCACAGCTTGCTCGGGCTGGGTCGGAAGTCACCGGTCTGCCGGGCCCGGGCGATCGCCGCCCAGATCGCCCGCAGGGTGCGTTCGAAGCGGCGGAGCTCCTCCCCGTCCGGCGTGTAGGTCAGCACCTCAGAGTCCTTGAGGTACATCAGGCGGAGCATCCGCGGCACGACCCCGCGGGTGCGCCACAGCATCAGCGCGTAGAACTTCATCTGGAACAGCGCCTTGGCCTCAACCGCCTCCCGCGGCGCGCCGCCGGTCTTGTAGTCGACCACCCGGATCTCACCGCCCGGCGCGACGTCGAGCCGGTCGACGTACCCACGCAGCAGCAGCCCGCCGTCCAGCAGCGTCTCCACCAGCTCCTCCCGGGCGGCCGGCTCGATCCGGCGCGGGTCCTCCAGCGTGAAGTAGTTGGCCACCAGGTCTCGGGCCGAGGCCAGCCACCCGGCCAGCTCAGCACCGTCGGTGTCCGCCGCGAACAACGCGGCAACCTCCGGCGCGGCAGCCAGCAGCCGCTGCCACTCCGGCTCGACCAGCGCCACCGCCGCCTCGAACGTGCGCCGCTCGCGCGGCAGGTCGAACAGCCGCTCCAGCACGGCGTGCACCACCGTGCCGCGGGTCGCGTCCAACGACGGCCGCCGCGGCAGCTTGTCGATGCTGCGGAACCGGTACAGCAGCGGGCAGGTCTTGAAGTCGCTGGCCCGCGACGGCGACAGCGAACCAACCGCTGGGCCGGCTCCAGGGGCCGGCAGGTGGCTGCTCACGGACCGCAGCCTAGGCGCCCGGTACGACGAACATGGCGCGCCCGCCCGGCGCGCCGCCGCTAGAGCCAGCCGAGCCGCCCGACCGGCCAGATCAGGACGAACGCGCGGCCCACCACGAGGCTGTCGTCGACCGCACCGAAGACCCGGCTGTCGGTGGAGTCGCACCGGTTGTCGCCCATGACGAAGACGTGGCCGGCCGGCACCAGGACGGCCGACAGGTTCACCGTGCCCTCGGTGCAGCCCTTCTGTACGTACGGCTCGATCAGGAGCTGGCCGTTGATGTACACCTTGCCGCCGCGGCCCTCGATCCGGTCTCCGGGCAGCCCGATCACCCGCTTGATCAGGTCCTCGTCCGGTATGTCGATGTTGGCCGGACGGCGGAACACGACGACGTCGCCACGGTTGATGTCGTGCACCTTGAAGGCGAGCTTGTTCACCAGCACCTTGTCGCCTTCGAGCAGGGTGTCGTGCATCGACTGCGACGGGATGTAGAAGGTCTGCACCACGAAGGTCCGCAGCAGAAAGGCCGCCAGCAGCGAGAAGACCACCAGGAAGGGCCACTCCAGCAGCCGACGGCGGCGCTGCCGGCGACGCCGGACCGCCCGCGGTGGGTGCGGGGGGGCGGCTGCGCCGGTGCGCTGTGCGCCGCCCGGCGGGGTCGGCGGTGCCGCCACCGGCTGCTGGAGTGGCCGGGACGGGATCCGCTGCCGCCGCGGCGCGACGGGCGCCGGCGCGGGCAGCTGTGCCGGCGGCACCAGCGGCAGCACCTCGGTCGGACCGTCCAGCGGGTCCATGCGGACCGGCGCCAAGACCTGGGTCTCGTCCTCCCACTGCCCCTCGTGCCAGGCCGGCTCGGCCGGCGGGAACAGCGCGGACCGGGTGGCCTCGGCCGAGGGCAGGTCCGGGGACAGGTCCGGGGGGGGGATCGACTGCGACGGGCGGTGTCCCAGCCCGCTGCCGTTGACCAGCGGTGTGCCCGCGGCCAGCCCCGGCGCGACGACGTGCCGGCCGTCCGCCGGCACCTCGACCGGGCTGGCGTGACCGTCCGGGCCGCGGTGCCCGTTGGGGCCGCCGGACCCGTTCGGGCCGGACCCGTTCAGCGTCGGATACTCGTTCAGCGTCGGGGGCCCGGCCGGCGGGCGGTGACCGTTGCCCGGCCAGGTGGTGAGCTCGTCGTCCTCAGGGGCGGCATGCCGGCCGCGCTGCTCAGGCAGGACCCAGGCTTGGGTGTCAGGGTCGGCCGCGCTACCCGCGGCCGACGCCCGATCGCTGCCTGGTGCCGACATATCAGCCACGGTATGTCACGAACGCCCGCCGCGGGGCCTCCCCGCCGGCACGTAGCATCGAGTCGTGCCACAACCGACGCGGCCGGAACCGTCGTCCCGAAGCGGCCCACGGTCGGCGGGACTGCCGCTCGGCCGGTTCTTCGGCGTGCCGGTCTTCCTCTCGCCGTCCTGGCTGATCATCGCGGCGATCATCACCTTCTCCTACTCCGACCTGGTCCGGAACAACGTGGACGGTATCGGTCAGGGGGGCGCCTATCTGCTGTCGTTCGGGTTCGCGGTGCTGTTCGCGGTGTCCCTGCTCGCGCACGAGCTGGGGCACGTGGCCATGTGCCTGCTGCTCGACCTGAAGGTCCGCCGGGTGGTGATCTTCCTGCTCGGCGGGGTGTCGGAGATCGAAGGCGAGGCGCGCCGGCCGCGGGAAGAGTATCTGGTCGCCATCGCCGGGCCGCTGGTCACCGTGCTGGTCGCGGCCCTGACCGGCGCGTTCAGCCTGCTGGCCCGGCCCGGCTCGGCGGTCCGGCTGATGCTGGAGATCCTGGCCTGGAGCAACGTGCTGGTCGCCGGGTTCAACCTGCTGCCGGGGCTGCCGCTGGACGGCGGCAAGGTGCTGCGGGCCGCGGTCTGGCAGGTCTCCCGGTCCCGGCTCACCGGTACCCGCGCGGCGGCCTGGTCCGGCCGGGGGCTGGCCCTGCTGGTGATGGCGCTCGCGGTGTTCACGGTCCCAGGCAGGGACGTCGGCCTGGCCGTGGCGAGCCTCGCGCTGGCCGGCCTGCTCGCCACGTTCATCTGGGTCAGCGCCAGCCAGTCGCTGACGGTCGCCACCATCAACAGCAGGCTGCCCGAGCTGAGGATCGCCGACCTGGTCCGGCCGACCCTCGACGTGCCCGCCGACCTGCCGGTGTCCGAGGCGCTGCGCCGGGCGTGGGAGTCCAGGTCGCAGGGGCTGGTCGTGGTTGACTCCACCGGTCAACCCACCGCCATCGTCTCGGAGGCCCAGGTCATGGCGCTGCCGGAGCAACGCCGCCCGTGGACCACGGTGGCCGAGGTGGCCCGCCCGCTGGAGCCGGGGCTGCGGCTGGCCGACTCGGCCACCGGCGAGGCGGTGCTGGACGCGGTGCGCGCCACTCCCGCCTCGGAGTACCTCGTCGTCGGCGGGGACGGTCGGCCGGTGGGCGTGCTGGCCACCACCGACGTGGCCACCGTGCTCCGCCGGTGGGGCGCTGCCGCGGCCGGGGTGCGGCGGTGACCCGACGGCCGGCCGGCCCGTTCCAGCCGGGTGACCGGGTGCAGCTCACCGATCCCAAGGGACGGCAGCACACCGTGCTGCTGGAGCCGGGCAAGAGCTTCCACACCCACCGCGGCGCGATCGCGCACGACGACCTGATCGACGCGCCGGAGGGCTCGGTGGTCAGCTCGACCAGCGGTACGCGGTACCTCGCCATGCGGCCGTTGCTGACCGACTACGTGCTGGCCATGCCGCGCGGCGCCCAGGTGATCTACCCGAAGGACGCCGCGCAGATCGTGACCATGGGGGACATCTTCCCCGGCGCCCGGGTGCTGGAGGCCGGCGCGGGCTCGGGCGCGCTGACCTGCTCGCTGCTCCGGGCGGTCGGCGACAGCGGGCAGGTCACGTCGTACGAACGCCGGCCGGAGTTCGCCGAGGTGGCGCAGCGCAACGTCGAGACGTTCTTCGGGGGGCCGCACCCGGCCTGGACGCTGAAGGCCGGCGACCTGGCCGGTGCGGACGAGCAGGACGTCGACCGGATCGTGCTGGACATGCTGGCGCCGTGGGAGGTGCTGGACACGGTCAGCAAGGCGATGGTGCCGGGCGGGGTGCTGATCGGCTACGTCGCCACCGTGACCCAGCTCTCCCGGCTGGTCGAGGCGCTGCGCGAGCACGGCACGTTCACCGAGCCGCACTCCTGGGAGACGATGCTGCGGCCGTGGCACGTGGTCGGGCTGGCGGTCCGGCCGGAGCACCGGATGCAGGGGCACACCGCGTTCCTGGTCTCGACCCGCCGGCTTGCCGCGGGCGTCACCCCGCCGGCCCGGCAGCGCCGCCCCGGCTCCACCGGCTGACCGCCGTCACGGGGCGGCGGGGCTGGCGTTCGGGCCCGCAACCTCGGCCCCATCGTCCCGGCGTTCGACGTGGATGCACTCGCCCGGGCACTCCCGGGCCGCGTCGATCACGTCCAGCCGCAGGTGCGCCGGTACGTCGGTGCGGGTGCCGGCGGTGGTGAGCAGCTCACCGTCACCGGCCTTGACATACGCCAGCCCGTCGATGTCGAACTCGAACACATCGGGTGCATACTGCACGCACAGGCCGTCTCCCGTGCAGAGATCCTGGTCCACCCAGACCCGCAACGGCTCGCTTCCGGCCACGTCGCCTCCTCGATACATCGTGATACACCCGTGTAACATATAGTAAAAACCGGACATGCCGTTCGGTCTCGACACGGTCCCAGGCTAGAAGTGGGTATGACAGGCTTCGCAGTACGTCACCCGGTAGATACCGTTCGACAGGTGGGTTTATGTGGGGTAGTGCTGTGTAGGGTTGGGTTGACCGCAGGAAACCCGCTGGAGGTGGGTGATCGTGGCGAGCGACAGGGATGACGCGGACGGCCGCGTCGAGAGGTACCGGATGGCAGACCACGAGATCGCGGCGCGCAACTCCTTCCTGGAGGAGGAGGTTGCGATGCTGCGCCGCAAGCTTACCGAGTCTCCGCGTCACCTGCGGGTCCTCGAGGAGCGGCTCGCGGAGTCCCAGGCCAAGATCTCGGCGCTCTCCGAGCGCAACGAGAAGCTGGCCAGCACCCTACGGGAGGCACGTGACCAGGTCGTCACGCTGAAGGAGGAGGTCGACCGGCTGGCCCAGCCGCCCAGCGGGTACGGCGTGTTCCTCAGCCGCTACGACGACGGCACGGCGGATGTGTTCACCGGCGGGCGCAAGCTGCGGGTCGCCGTCTCCCCGAACGTCGAGCTCGACGAGCTGCTGCGTGGCCAGGAGGTCATGCTCAACGAGGCGCTGAACGTCATCGAGGCGCGCGAGTTCGAGCGGGCCGGCGAGGTCGTGATGCTCAAGGAGATCCTCGAGGGCGGCGACCGAGCGCTGGTCATCGGCCGCAGCGACGAGGAGCGGATCGTCTACCTCGCCGACTCGCTGGTCGACCAGCCGCTGCGGGTGGGCGACTCGCTGCTGCTGGAGACCCGGTCCGGCTACGTCTACGAGCGGATCCCGAAGAGCGAGGTCGAGGAGCTGGTCCTCGAAGAGGTGCCGGACATCGACTACTCCGACATCGGCGGCCTCACCCGACAGATCGAGCAGATCCGGGACGCGGTGGAGCTGCCCTTCCTGCACGCTGACCTGTTCCGGCAGTACAAGCTCCGCCCGCCCAAGGGCGTGCTGCTCTACGGCCCGCCCGGCTGCGGCAAGACACTGATCGCCAAGGCAGTCGCGAACTCCCTGGCCAAGCAGGTCGCCAAGGTCGCCGGCCAGGGCCAGGGCCGGTCGTACTTCCTGAACATCAAGGGTCCGGAGCTGCTCAACAAGTACGTCGGCGAGACCGAGCGGCACATCCGGCTGGTCTTCCAGCGGGCCCGGGAGAAGGCCTCCGAGGGCACGCCGGTCATCGTGTTCTTCGACGAGATGGACTCGGTCTTCCGCACCCGCGGTTCCGGTGTCTCCTCGGACGTGGAGAACACCATCGTTCCGCAGCTCCTGTCGGAGATCGACGGCGTGGAGGGCCTGGAGAACGTCATCGTGATCGGCGCGTCCAACCGTGAGGACATGATCGACCCGGCCATCCTGCGCCCAGGCCGGCTGGACGTGAAGATCAAGATCGAGCGGCCGGACGCCGAGGCGGCCAAGGACATCTTCTCCAAGTACATCACCACCGACCTGCCGATCCACAGCGACGACCTGGCCGAGCACAGCGGCGACGCCACCTCCACCGTGCAGGGCCTGATCCAGCGCGTGGTCGAGCGGATGTACACCGAGTCGGAGGAGAACCGCTTCCTGGAGGTGACCTACGCCAACGGTGACAAGGAGGTCCTCTACTTCCGCGACTTCAACTCCGGCGCCATGATCCAGAACATCGTGGACCGGGCGAAGAAGATGGCGATCAAGGACTACCTCCAGACCAGCGTGCACGGCCTGCGCGTGCAACACCTGCTGGCCGCCTGCGTGGACGAGTTCACCGAGAACGAGGACCTGCCCAACACCACCAACCCGGACGACTGGGCACGCATCTCTGGCAAGAAGGGCGAGCGCATCGTCTACATCCGGACCCTGGTCTCCGGCAAGGGCTCGGAGACCGGCCGGGCGATCGACACCCTCTCCAACACCGGCCAGTACCTCTAGACCTCTAGCCAGGCGTAAGCTGCCGCGGCTCGCACCGCTGTCGTCATCGGTGCGAGCCGCGGCATCGTTCGGACCGGACCGTGCCGGAGGCCCACGTATGACGACGACCGCCGGACCAACCAGCGACACGCCCATCACCAGCTCGGGGCTGGACCGCTACTTCGCGATCAGCGAGCGGTCCTCGACCATCCGGCGGGAGATCCGCGGCGGCGTCGTCACGTTCTTCGCGATGGCCTACATCGTGGTGCTCAACCCGCTGATCATCGGCACCGCGACGGACGCCGACGGGCATGTCCTCGGCATCCCTCAGGTGGCCGCGGTGACCGCCTTGGTCGCGGCGGTGATGACCGTGCTGATGGGCGTGGCCGGGCGGTACCCGTTCGCCATCGCCACCGGCCTCGGGCTGAACGCGTTCCTCGCCGTAGGCGTGGCCAGCCAGATGTCCTGGCCGGACGCGATGGGACTGGTGGCCTGCGAGGGCATGATCATCACGCTGCTGGTGCTGACCGGGTTCCGCAACGCTGTGGTCGCGGCGATCCCGGCGCAGCTCAAGACCTCGATCGGCGTCGGCATCGGCCTGTTCATCGCGCTGATCGGCCTGGTGGACGCGGGGATCGTGCGGCGCGTCCCGGACGCGGCCGGCACTGTGGTGCCGGTCCAGCTCGGCACCGGCACGCTGCGCGGCTGGCCGGTGACGGTGTTCGTCGTCGGCCTGCTGGTCATGGCAGCGCTGATGGCGCTGCGGGTCAAGGGCGCGATCCTGATCGGCATCGTGGTCAACGCGGTGCTGGCCGTGATCGTCGAGGCGGTCGTGCACGCCGGCCCAGCCGTCGACCCCACCGGCAGGGTGAACCCGACCGGCTGGCAGCTCAACGTGCCGCGGCTGCCGGACAGCCTGACCGGCACACCGGACCTGTCCCTGCTCGGGCACCTCTCGCTGTTCGGCGGCTTCGCCCGGATCGGTGTGCTGGCCGCCGCCCTGATCGTCTTCACCATCATGCTGTCGGACTTCTTCGACACCATGGGCACCGTCGTCGCGGTGGCGGCCGAAGGCAACCTGCTGGACGAGCGGGGCGAGCTGCCCGGCATGCGGCAGGTGCTGCTGGTCGACTCGGTCGCCGCAGCGGCCGGCGGCGTGGCCAGCACGTCGTCCAACACGACGTACGTCGAGTCCGCCGCCGGGGTCGGCGACGGCGCCCGCACCGGGCTGGCCAGCGTGGTCACCGGGCTGCTGTTCGTCGTGGCGATGTTCCTCACCCCGCTGGTCGCGGTGGTGCCCTCCGAGGCCGCGGCGCCGGCCTTGGTGGTGGTCGGCTGCCTGCTGTTCGCCCAGGTGAAGAAGCTCGACCTGGACGACTTCTCGCTGGCCATCCCGGCGTTCCTCACCATCGTAGTGATGCCGTTCACGTACTCGATCACCGACGGGGTCGGCGTCGGCGTGGTCAGCTACGTCGTGCTGCGGGCGGTCACCGGCCGGGCGCGGGAGATCCACCCGGTGCTCTGGGTGGTCACGGCGGCGTTCGTCGCCTACTTCGCGATCGAACCGCTCAAGAGCTTGCTCGGGGTGAGCTGACGCGCTGGCAGGCCTTCTGTCGCCACCGACCCGTAAGCTGAACCAATGACGGTACGGCGGGTAATGGGGACCGAGGTCGAGTACGGCATCGCGGTGCCCGGCCAGCCGGGTGCGAACGCGATGCTGCTCTCGTCGCAGATCGTGAACGCCTACGGCGGGAAGGCCGACGCGCGGGCCCGGCGCGCCCGGTGGGACTTCGAGGAGGAGTCACCGCTGCGCGACGCCCGAGGCTTCGACCTGGGCTCCGCGCTCGGCCCGGAGTACCTCGACGCCGAGGACGACACCGGCCTGGCCAACGTGATACTGACCAATGGCGCCCGGCTGTACGTCGACCATGCCCACCCGGAGTACTCCACGCCGGAGGTGACCCGGCCGCGCGACGTGGTGCTCTGGGACAAGGCGGGGGAGCGGGTGATGGACGAGGCCGCCCGCCGCGCGGCCACCGTGCCGGGGCAGCCCCGGATCCAGCTCTACAAGAACAACACCGACAACAAGGGCGCCAGCTACGGCGCCCACGAGAACTACCTGATGAGCCGGGCGACGCCGTTCGCCGACATCGTCAAGCACCTGACGCCGTTCTTCGTGACCCGGCAGGTGATGTGCGGCCAGGGTCGGGTCGGGATCGGCCAGGACGGTCGCGACGACGGCTTCCAGCTCACCCAACGGGCAGACTTCTTCGAGGTCGAGGTGGGCCTGGAGACCACCCTCAAGCGGCCGATCATCAACACCCGGGACGAGCCGCACGCTGACGCGGAGAAGTACCGGCGGCTGCACGTGATCATCGGCGACGCGAACCTGTCGGAGATCTCCACCTACCTCAAGGTCGGCACCACCTCCCTGGTGCTGGCGATGATCGAGGACAAGTTCATCTCGGTTGACTTCTCGGTCGAGGAGCCGGTGGCCGGGCTGCGCGCGGTCTCCCACGACCCCAGCCTGAGGCACCTGCTGACGCTGCGGTCGGGCCGCAAGCTGACCGCCGTCCAGCTTCAGATGGAGTACCTGGAGCAGGCCAAGAAGTACGTCGAGGACCGGCTGGGCTCGGACGTCGACACCGACACCGCGGACGTCCTGGTCCGCTGGGAGTCGGTGCTGACCCGGCTGGAGCAGGACCCGATGCTGTGTGCCCGGGAGCTGGACTGGGTCGCCAAGCTGCGGCTGCTCGACGGCTTCCGGGAGCGCGACAGCCTGGCCTGGGGTGCGTCGCGACTGCAGCTCATCGACCTGCAGTACTCCGACGTCCGGCCGGAGAAGGGGCTCTACCACCGGCTGGTGGCGCGCGGCGCGATGGAGACCCTGGTGGGCTATGACGAGATCACCGGGGCAATGGAGCGGCCCCCGACCGACACCCGGGCGTACTTCCGCGGTGAGTGCCTGCGGCGGTACCCGGACCAGGTGGCGGCCGCCTCGTGGGACTCGGTGATCTTCGACCTCGGCCGCGAGTCACTGATCCGGGTGCCCACCCTGGAGCCGCTGCGCGGCACCCAGCGGCATGTGGGCGCGCTGCTGGACCGCTGCCCGACCGCGAGCGACCTGGTGGACCAGCTCACCCGGGGCTAGGGGCAGGTCCTAAGGCGGTCAGGGGTGGGGCCGGGCCAGGCAGATCACCCGCTGGCCAGCCAGCCCGAAGGGCGCGGGCTGGGACCGCACGGTGCCGGCCGGGCAGTACCTGGCGGCCGCGGCCCGGGCGATGACCTTGCCGACGGCGCGCGGGTCACCGCACGGCACCGGGTCCGGCGGCCCGGTCAGCGCGGTGGCCAGGCAGCCGCCAACCTGGGCTTTCGGCTGTAGGCAGAGGACCGGCTGGGCCGCGTCGCGCAGGCTGATCGCCTCAGCGGCGGGCGGGCCGCACTGGCGGGCGGCGTTGACCCGGGCCAGCACCCGGCCGTAGTACTCACCGTCGGCGCAGTTGCGCAGGTTGGCCTTGCCGGTGCCGGGGTTGGTCACGCAGTCGCCGACCCGCACGGGGCCGCCCGGCCCGGCCCCGATGGCGGCATGTGGAGCACTGACCGCCACCTGCTGCTCGCGCTTGATCCGGACCAGCACGAAGGCGAGCAGCACCAGGACACACAGGCCGCTGACCGCAAGCAGCGAGGCCACGCCGTGCCGGCTGTCCGGCACGGCGTGGCGGTGCCCGGCCGGTCGGAGGGCCGGCGGGTAGACCCCCTGCTCGGGCGACGGCGACGGTCGCGGCAGGCCTGCCCAGCCGGATGTATCCGGCTGCGGCCACCGCGCCTCGTCCGAGGGGGGGCGCTGCGTCGGTCGGCGGGGATCCACTGCTCTCCACGGGAAATGTTCAGGGGCCAGGAGGAACTCTAGCGAGTCGACGCACAGTGACGAAGCCCAAACTCGCCGGCACTGCGCGGTAGGTTGGTCCCAGCAGCCAAAGGAGGCACTTCATGGCGACACGGGAATCCGGTGGCGGCCAGTCCCGGGCCAGCCGGAAGCATGACGACGAGGCCGAGGCGTCGGCCGACAGCACGGCCGATGTCCAGGAGCGGCACGAGAAGCTGACCGAGGATGTCGACGCGATGCTGGACGAGATCGACGACGTCCTCGAGGAGAACGCCGAGGAGTTCGTAAGGGGGTATGTGCAGAAGGGCGGCCAATAACGTGATCCGGTCATAATGGGTCATTATCGATCTCGTTGGTCCGCCGGTAAGGTTCGCGCATCCCTGCATCAGGCAGTCGGGGCACCCCGATGCCTGGCCTTCCACGACCGTGAATGAGGGGTATGAGGTGGCTGATCGGCCAGCACTGAGCGGGTTGTCGAGCGCGTTCATGGCGTTGGGCACCTCGTCGTTCGCGGAGTTTCTGAACGCCGCCGCGCCGGAGCTGGTGCCGGGCAACCGGCCGCTGCCGCCCGGCCCGCCCCTCACCATCGCCCCGCACGGCACCACGGTGGTCGCCGCCACGTTCGACGGCGGGGTGCTGATGGCGGGCGACCGGCGCGCCACGATGGGCAACCTGATCGCCGAGCGGGATGTGCAGAAGGTCTTCCGGGCTGACGAGTACAGCATCATCGGCATCGCCGGCACGATGGGCATGGCGATCGAGATGGTCCGGCTCTTCCAGCTGGAGCTGGAGCACTACGAGAAGATCGAGGGCACCACGCTCACCTTGGAGGGCAAGGCCAACCGGCTGTCCACCATGGTTCGTGGCAACCTGCCGGCCGCGATGCAGGGGCTGGCCGTGGTGCCCATCTTCGTCGGCTTCGACCTCGACGCCGACGACCCCGCCAGCGCCGGCCGGATCTACAGCTACGACGTCACCGGCGGCCGGCACGAGGAGCGCGGCTACCACGGCGTCGGCTCCGGCTCGCTGTTCGCCAAGAGCGCACTGAAGAAGCGCTGGAAGCCAGCCATGAACCGGGATGATGTGGTCCGGGTTGCGGTCGACTCGCTGTACGACGCGGCCGACGACGACTCAGCCACAGGAGGACCGGACCTGGTCCGCCGCGTCTACCCCATCGTTATGCTGGCGACCGCCGACGGCGTCCAGACCGTGCCCGAGGCCGAGGTCAGCCAGGTCGTCGAGTCCCTGCTGGCCCTTCGGATGGAGAGCTCCGGGGGCTGACCGGCCCTGCTGAGCCCACCCGCCTGACCCTCGTCCCACCGTGCTGGAGGAGCCTGAGCCCGAATGACGATGCCGTTCTACGCCTCGGCCGAGCAGATCATGCGCGACCGCTCGGAGTACGCGCGAAAGGGCATTGCCCGCGGTCGCGGGGTGGTTGTGCTGACCTACGTCGATGGCGTGGTGTTCGTCGCGGAGAACCCGTCGAAGTCGCTGCACAAGGTCGGTGAGATCTACGATCGGATCGGCTTCGCTGCGGTCGGCCGGTACAGCGAGTACGAGAGCCTGCGGGTGGCCGGCGTCCGGCTGGCCGACCTGCGCGGATACTCCTACGACCGGCGGGACGTCACCGGGCGGGTGCTGGCGAACGCCTACGCGCAGACCCTCAACTCGATCTTCACCGAGCAGCAGAAGCCGTTCGAGGTGGAGCTGTGCGTGGCCGAGGTGGGGGTGTCCGCCGAGGAGGACCAGCTCTACCGGCTCACCTTCGACGGCTCGGTGGTCGACGAGCCTGGCTACGTCGTGATGGGCGGCCAGGCGGACCAGATCAGCACCCGGGTGGAGAGCTCCTACCAGCCCGGCCTGCCGCTGGCCGAGGCACTGAGGCTGGCCGTGCGAGCGCTCGGCAGCGTCGGTGGGGAGAGCGGCAAGCCCCGCGAGCTCACCGCGGCCCAGCTCGAGGTCGCGCTGCTCGACCGGACCCGGCCGAGCCGCAAGTTCAAGCGGCTGGTCGGAGCGGCGCTGGCTGCCCTGCTCCCGACCGCGCCCACTGCCACCGGTCCGGCCGGAGACGCCGCGCCCCCGGCGCAGGATGCTGACACGACGTCCGCAGAGACCTCAACCGGGGGCAAACCGGCCGACACTGACGGTGAGCAGGATTCGAATCCACTCGCCTGACCGGGCGGCACCGTGACATCGCACCGGACATCTGTCGGTGCCGGCATCTAGGGTGGCCTCCATGGACCGGCGCATCTTCGGCATTGAGAACGAGTACGGCGTCACCTGCACGTTCCACGGCCAGCGCCGGCTCTCGCCGGACGAGGTCGCGCGCTACCTGTTCCGTCGGGTGGTGTCGTGGGGCCGCAGCTCCAACGTCTTCCTGCGCAACGGCGCCCGGCTGTACCTCGACGTCGGCTCACACCCGGAGTACGCGACCCCGGAGTGCGACAGCGTGGTCGACTTGGTGGTGCACGACAAGGCGGGGGAGCGGATCCTTGAGGGACTGCTGGTCGACGCTGAGCGCCGGCTGCACGAGGAGGGCATCACCGGCGACATCTACCTGTTCAAGAACAACACCGACTCCGCCGGCAACTCCTACGGCTGCCACGAGAACTACCTGGTCGCCCGGCACGGCGAGTTCTCCCGGCTGGCCGACGTGCTCATCCCGTTCCTGGTCACCCGCCAGGTGATCTGCGGCGCGGGCAAGGTGCTGCAGACCCCACGCGGCGCCGTCTACTGCGTCAGCCAGCGCGCCGAGCACATCTGGGAGGGTGTGTCGTCGGCCACCACCCGGTCCCGCCCGATCATCAACACCCGGGACGAGCCGCACGCCGACGCCGAGCGGTTCCGCCGGCTGCACGTGATCGTCGGCGACTCGAACATGAACGAGACCACCACCCTGCTCAAGGTTGGGGCAACCGACCTCGTGCTGCGGATGATCGAGTCGGGCGTGGTGCTGCGCGACCTGACCCTGGAGAACCCGATCCGGGCCATCCGCGAGGTGAGCCACGACATGACCTGCCAGCGCCGGGTCAAGCTGGTCAACGGCCGGGAGGCCACCGCGCTGGAGATCCAGCGGGAGTACTACGAGAAGGCTCTCGACTTTGTCGACCGTCGCGGCCCGGACGATGTGACCGGGCGGGTGATGGACCTGTGGGGCCGCGCCCTGAAGGCCATCGAGACCAACGACCTGGCGCTGATCGACCGCGAGATCGACTGGGCCACGAAGTACCAGCTCATCGAGCGGTACCGGACCAAGCACAACCTGCCGCTGTCCAGCCCTCGGGTGGCCCAGCTCGACCTCGCCTACCACGACATCCACCGCGGTCGCGGCCTGTACTACCTGATGGAGCGGCGCGGCGCCGTGGACCGCGTGGGCCGCGACCTGGCCATCTTCGAGGCGAAGAACGTGCCGCCGCAGACCACCCGGGCCAAGCTCCGCGGCGAGTTCATCCGCCGGGCCCAGGAGCGGCGCCGCGACTTCACCGTCGACTGGGTGCACCTGAAGCTGAACGACCAGGCGCAGCGCACCGTGCTGTGCAAGGACCCGTTCCGCAGCGTGGACGAGCGGGTCGACAAGCTGATCGCCAGCATGTGAGCCCAGCAGGTGGTGGCACCCGTGCCCGGCCGGTCCGGACCATCGGCGTGGTGCGGGGTAACCTGCCCGGGTGCCTTCCTCCCCCCTGTCGGGTTTCCTGTCCCGTGTCCTGCTGACCGCCGCCGCCACCGGGCTGCTCGCCACCGGCTGCGGCGGAACGACGCCCGCGACCTCCTCGTGTGCGGTGGCGGTCACCGGCGGCCAGGGCCAGAAGCCGGCGATCACCGTGCCCGACTGCGCCGCGCCGACAACGCTGCAGACCACGGACGTGATACCAGGCACCGGCCCCGAGGTCACCGCCGGCTCGACCGCGACCGTGGACTACACGCTGGTCGAGTGGGAGACCAAGAAGTCCGTCGAGTCCTCCTACGACAACGGCGTGCCGTTCTCGCTGCGGGACGTCGGCCAGGCGGCCGTCATCCAGGGCTGGAACGAGGGGCTGGTCGGGATGCGGCAGGGCGGCCGGCGGCTGCTCGTCGTCCCGCCGGACAAGGGCTACGGAGCCGACCCGGGCAACCCGCTGTCCAAGAGCACCCTGGTCTTCGTGGTGGACGCCGTGACGGTGACATCCGCGAAGTGAGGGCCGCGCCTGCCGCCGTACCGAACATCCGTTCGGTTAGGGTCTAGGCCATGTCCTCCCGTCGGGCAGAGCGCCTGGTCAACCTGGTGATCTGCCTGCTGTCCACCCGGCAGTACCTGCCGGCCAGCCGGATTCGGCAGGCCATCCCGGGCTACGAGCCGGGCGACGGCGGCGCCAAGGCCGATGACGCGTTCAAACGGATGTTCGAGCGAGACAAGGCCGAGCTGCGCGAGCTCGGCATCCCGCTGGAGACCGGCCGCAACAGCGTCTTCGACGCCGAGGACGGCTACCGCATCGCCCGGCGTGACTACGAGCTGCCCGAGATCGACCTGGAGCCGGACGAGTCCGCCGCGGTCGGGCTGGCGGCCCGGCTCTGGCAGACCGCCCGGCTGGCCCACGCGGCGAACGGCGCGCTGCTCAAGCTGCGCGCGGCCGGCGTCGACCTGGACCAGGGCCCGCCCGGCATCGAGCCCCGGGTGGCGGCCACCGAGCCGGCGTTCCAGGGCTGCCTGGACGCGGTCACCGGCCGGCAGGCGATCAGCTTCGACTACCGCAAGAGCACCGACACCTCGCCCGAGCGCCGCGAGGTGGAGCCGTGGGGCGTGGTGAGCTGGCGCGGCCGGTGGTACCTGGTGGGCCACGACCGGGTCCGGGCTGCGACCCGGTGCTTCCGGCTGTCCCGGATCGCCGGCCAGGTCCGGCCGCTCGGCCGGCCCGGGGCGGTCAGCCGGCCGGCCGAGGTCAACCTGGTCGAGCTCGTCGCCGGCACCCATCCGCATCCCGGCCCCCCGCCGAAGACGGCCACGCTGGCGGTGCGGCCCGGTGCGGCGGCGGGGCTGCGCCGCTACGGCACGGTGACCGGCCGGCACGGTGACCGGGACCTGGTCGAGACCGGGTATAGCGACGTGGACTGGCTGGCCGACTGGGTGGCCGGGTTCGGCGCCGCCGTGGTCGTGCTGGAGCCGGCCGAGCTTCGCGAGGCCGTGGTGTCCCGGCTGCGGGCCGTGCTGGAAAGGTGCCCGGCATGAGCGGTACCGCCGAGCGGCTGCAGCGGCTGCTGGCCCTGCTGCCCTACCTGCTGGCCCGGCCGGGCGTTCCGGTGACCGAGGTGGCCGCCGACTTCGGGGTGAGCGAGCAGCAGCTCCGCCGCGACCTGGAGCTGCTGTGGATGTGCGGCCTGCCCGGGCACGGGCCGGGTGACCTGATCGACCTGTCGTTCGAGGGTGAGACCATCTCGGTCGGCTATGACGCGGGGATCTCCCGGCCGCTGCGGCTGACCTCGGACGAGGCACTGGCCCTGGTGGTCGCGCTACGCACACTGTCCGAGGTGCCCGGGCTGGCCGGCCGGGACGCGGTCGGACGGGCGCTGGCCAAGGTCGAGTACGCGGCCGGGGACGCCGCGGGCGCGGCCGGCGCGGTGGCGGTCCGGATGGAGGCGCGCGAGCGGACCCTGTCCGTCGTGCAGCAGGCGCTGGACACCGGCCGGGCCATGCACCTGCGCTACTACACCTCCGGCCGGGACGAGACCACCGACCGGGACGTCGACCCGATGCGGCTGCTGCTGGTGGACGGCCGGTCCTACCTGGAGGCGTGGTGCCGGCGGGTGGAGGGCACCCGGCTGTTCCGGCTGGACCGCATCGACGAGGTGCGGATCCTGGACGAGCCCGCCCGGCCGCCGGCCGAGGCCACCCCGCGTGACCTGTCCGGGGGGCTGTACCAGCCGGCGCCGGAACACCCCGAGGTCACCCTCCGGTTGTCGCCCACCGCCCGGTGGGTGGCGGACTACTACCCGTGCGAGAAGGTCCGGGAGCTGTCCCGCGGCCGGATCGAGGCCACCTTGCGGGTTGCCGACACCGACTGGGTACGCCGGCTGGTGCTGCGGCTGGGCGGCAACGCCGAGGTGGTCGCACCGCCAGCGCTGGTTGAGCAGGTCCGGGACGAGGCGCAGGCCGCGCTGGCAGCCTACGGCGAGGTAGGGTCGGCGCCGTGATCGTGCTGCTGGCGTGGGTCCTCGCGGTGCTGCTGGCCGGTGCGCTGCTCGGGGTGCTGGGCCTCGAGCTGTGGGGCCACGTCCGGCGGCTGCTCGACGCCCTGGCGGAGACCCGCCGCGACCTCGGCCCGGGGGTACGTCAGGTGGCCACGGCCTGGCCCGGCGTCACCGGGCTGGTCAGAGACCACCCCGGCCGGCACCGCGCCGAGTCCCCCGCACCGCCGATTCGTAGCACGGCACTAGACTGACGACATGCCCGATGTCGGTGCCGGCGAGATCCTGCTGATGGTGTTGGTGGCGTTCGCGCTGTTCGGCTACCGGCGGCTGCCGGAGCTGGCCCGCTCGCTGGGCCGGTCGCTGCGTGCGTTCAAGGCTGAGACGGCCGGGCTGCCCGAGGGCGACGTACGCGGTAAGGCCGAGCCGCCCACGGCCCGCGGCCCGCTCGGCAACCCTGCCCAGCAGGGTACGACCCAGCCGCCCGCCGCGCCGGGTCAGGACCCGGAGGGGGCAGCCTGAGCGCCGTCCCGCCCCGCCGTCTCCGTCTCCGCCGCAAGCCGGCCAACCCGGACGGCACGATGACGCTCATCGAGCACCTGTCCGAGCTGCGTAACCGGCTCTTCAAGGCGGCACTGTTCATCACGGTCGGCACGATCGTCGGCTGGTTCCTGTACGAACAACTGCTGGAGCTGCTCAAGCACCCGTACTGCACCCTGCCAGCGGAGCGGCGGTACAACAGCGCCAACGGCCAGTGCCAGCTCGTGTTCTTCGGGATCGCCGACGGTTTCATGATCCGGCTCAAGGTCGCCATGATCGCTGGAATCGTGCTGTCATCGCCGTTCTGGCTGTACCAGCTCTGGGCGTTCGTCACCCCGGGCCTGAAGCATAACGAGCGGCGTTACTCGATCATCTTCGTGGTGGCCGGGTCGGTGCTGTTCTCACTCGGCGTGCTGATGGCCTACCTGGTGCTGCCGAAGGCGATCAACGTGCTGGTCAGCTTCGCCGGCACCGGGGTGGCCCCGCTGTTCTCGGTGAAGGACTACCTGTCCTTCATTACCATGATGCTGGTCATCTTCGGGGTGGCGTTCGAGCTTCCGCTGGTCGTCGTGCTGCTGAACTTCGCCGGGGTGCTGTCCTACGCCCGGCTGGCCCGATCGCAGCGGATCGCGATCTTCGGCATCTTCGTCTTCGCCGCGGTGGCCACGCCGAGCCAGGACCCGTTCTCGATGATCTTCATGGCCGTCCCACTGTGTGTGCTGTACGAGCTGGCGGTGCTCGTCGCCCGGATCCACGACAAGCGCAAGGCCGCCCGGGACGGCAGCGCCGCGTACGGCGACCTGCCGGACAACGTCCCCTCGCCGCTGGATGACCGGCGGGCGTCGATCGACGCGCCGGATCCGGTCGAGGACGACCTGCCCGGCCGGTAGCGCGGCATGCCCCGCGACGTCGCGCTGCTGGTCAACCCGACGGCTGGCCGGGGCCGGGCCCGCCGGCTGGTCGAGCCGGTGGCGGCCCGGCTGCGGGACCTGGGCTGCACGGTCCGGGTGTTGGCCGGTGCCGGCGTCGAGCAGGCCCACGGGCTGGCCCGGGCAGAGGTGGCTGCCGGCGTTGAGGTGCTGGCGGTGCTCGGCGGCGACGGCATGTGCCACCTCGCGCTGCAGGCGGTGGCCGGCACCCGGACCACCCTGGCGATCGTGCCGGCCGGCACCGGGAACGACCTGTGCGCCACGGTCGGGTTACCGGCCGACCCGATCCGGGCCGCCGAGGTGATCGCGGCCGGGACGCCGACCCGGTTCGACCTGGGCCGGGCCGACCGGCCCGGGGGTGATCGGCCGGGTACCGGCGAGACCTGGTGGGGCACCGTGCTGTGCGCCGGCTTCGACGCCAGGGTCAACGAGCGGGCCAACCGGATGCGCTGGCCGCGTGGCCCGCGCCGCTACGACCTGGCGGTCCTGGCCGAGCTGTACCGGCTGCGACCCCGGCCGGCCACGGTGACCATGGACGGGGAGCGGTGGCAGGGCGACGTCACCCTGGTCGCGATCGGGAACGGTGCGCGGTACGGCGGCGGCCAGTACATCTGCCCGGACGCCAGGCCGGACGACGGCCTGCTCGACGTCGCGATCGTCCGGCCGCTGACCCGGCGGCAGGTGGTGGCGCTCAAGCCGAAGCTGTCCACGGGCGAGCTGCGCGACCATCCAGCGGTCATCCGGCGGCGGGTCAGCGAGGTCCGGCTGGAGATCGCCGGCCTGGCGGCGTACGCGGACGGCGAGCGGGTCGGCCCGTTACCCGTGCGGGTGCGCTGCGTGCCCGGCGCACTGCGGGTCCTGGTCCCGACCGGCAGCCGGGCCCGGCCCACTCCGTAGGCTGGTAGGCATGACCAGTCCGGCCGAGCGGTACGCCGCGGCCAGCCAGCGCGCCGTCCATCCGGCCCTGGTCGACTTCGCCGGGCTGTACCCGTTCCCGCTGGACCCGTTCCAGCGGGAGGCCTGCGAGGCCCTGGAGGAGGGGTACGGCGTGCTGGTGTGCGCGCCGACCGGGGCCGGCAAGACGGTGGTGGGCGAGTTCGCCGTGCACCTCGCGCTGCGGGTCGGCCGCAAGTGCTTCTACACCACCCCGATCAAGGCGCTGTCCAACCAGAAGTTCAACGACCTGGTGGCCCGCTACGGCGCCGGCAACGTCGGCCTGCTGACCGGCGACAACGCGATCAACGGCAGCGCGCCGATCGTGGTGATGACCACCGAGGTGCTCCGCAACATGCTCTACGCCGGATCGTCCACAGTGGACGGCCTCGGCTTCGTGGTGATGGACGAGGTGCACTACCTGGCCGACCGGTACCGGGGCGCGGTGTGGGAGGAGGTCATCATCCACCTGCCGGCCTCGGTGACCCTGGTCTCGCTGTCGGCCACCGTCAGCAACGCCGAGGAGTTCGCCGAGTGGCTGGTCACCGTGCGCGGTGACACCAAGGTGATCGTCACCGAGCACCGGCCGGTGCCGCTGTGGCAACACATGCTGGTGGGCAAGCGGATGTTCGACCTGTTCAAGGACGGCGAGCACGCCGTCGACCCGGATCTGGTCCGCTACGTCCGCGAGCAGGACCGCTACGCCGCGCCGGCCAGCCGCCGGGACAACGGCGGCCGGCCGCGAACCTGGCGGCCGCCACCGCGGGTCGACGTGATCGAGCGGCTAGACCGCGACGGGCTGCTGCCGGCGATCACCTTCATCTTCAGCCGGGCCGGGTGCCAGGACGCGGTCGCCCAGTGCGTGCGCTCCGGCCTGCGGCTGAACACGCTGGAGGAGCGGCACGAGATCCGCCGGATCGTCGAGGCCCGCACCGCCGACCTGGCCGCGGAGGACCTGCGGGTGCTCGGCTACTGGGAGTGGCTGGAGGCGCTGGAGCGGGGGGTCGCGGCGCATCACGCCGGGATGGTCCCGACGTTCAAGGAGACCGTCGAGGAGCTGTTCGGCCGCGGCCTGGTCAAGGCGGTCTTCGCGACCGAGACGCTCGCCCTCGGCATCAACATGCCGGCCCGGTCGGTAGTGCTGGAAAAGCTGGCCAAGTGGAACGGCGAGCAGCACGCCGACATGACGCCCGGGGAGTACACCCAGCTCACCGGGCGAGCCGGGCGGCGCGGCATCGACATCGAGGGCCACGCCGTGGTGGTGTGGGCGCCCGGGATGGACCCCCGGCACGTGGCCGGGCTGGCCACGACCCGCACGTACCCGCTGCGGTCCAGCTTCCGGCCGTCGTACAACATGGCCGTCAACCTGGTGGGCCGGCTCGGCCGGGCCGAGTCCCGGGTGCTGCTGGAGAGTTCGTTCGCGCAGTTCCAGGCGGACGCGTCGGTGGTCGGGCTGGTCCGGCAGATCCAGCGCAACACCGAGGCGCTGGTGGGGTACGCCGAGGCGGCCGGCTGCCATCTCGGGGACTTCATGGAGTACGCCGGCCTGCGGGCGGTCCTGAAGGGCCGGGAGGTGGCGCTGGCCCGGGAGGGCGCGGTGCTGCGCCGGGCCGCCGCGGCGGGCTCGCTGGAGCGGCTGAAGGTGGGCGACGTGATCCGGGTGCCGTCCGGCCGGCGCGCCGGGCTCGCGGTGGTGCTGGACCCCGGCGTGCACCCGATGACGGACCCGCGGCCGTTGGTGCTGACGGAGGACCGCTGGGCCGGCCGGCTGTCGGTGGCCGACTTCCCAAGCCCGGTCGAGCCGCTGGCCCGGGTGCGGGTGGCGAAGAACTTCAACCACCGGGTGCCGGCCGAACGCCGGGACCTCGCCGCCACCCTGCGCAACGCCCTGGCCGGGCTGGCCGACGACGGGTCCGGCCGGCGGGGCCGGTCGCGGGCCGCCGACGACGCCGAGATCGCCCGGCTGCGGGCCGAGATCCGGCGGCACCCGTGCCACGGCTGCGCGGACCGGGAGGAGCACGCCCGCTGGGCCGAGCGGTACCTGCGGCTGGAGCGGGACACCGGAGGGCTGCGCCGCCGGGTGGAGAACGCCACGCACTCGATCTCCCGCACGTTCGACCGGGTGTGCGCGCTGCTGGAGGAGCGCGGCTACCTGGCCGGGGACGAGGTCACCCCGGCCGGGTCGCGGCTGGCCCGGATCTGGTCCGAGTCCGATCTTCTGGTGGCGGAGTGCCTGCGCGCGGGGGTGTGGGACGGGTTGTCCGCACCGGAGCTGGCCGCGGCGGTGTCCGCGCTGGTGTACGAGTCGCGGCGGGACGCCGAGGGTGTGCCGCGGCTGCCGGTGGGCGCGGTGCGCGACGCGCTGGGGCAGACGACCCGGCTGTGGGCGGAGCTGGAGGGGCAGGAGCGGGAGCACCGGCTGACCCTCACCCGCGAGCCAGACCTGGGCTTTGCCTGGCCGGCCTACCGCTGGGCGTGGGGGGAGCCGCTGGACCGGGTGCTGGCGGCGTCGGAGCCCGGTGGCGCGGAGCTGTCGGCCGGTGACTTCGTACGCTGGTGCAAGCAGTTGGTGGACCTGCTGGACCAGGTCGGCAAGGCGGCCGCGGACAGCCCGCTGCGGGAGACCGCCAGGGCGGCGGTCGACGCGGTACGCCGTGGCGTGGTCGCCTACACCGGCGTTGCCTGAACCAGACGCGCTCCGCGTCATGCGGTGCCTTTTCGGTGCCGGTGGTGTCGGATGGAGCCGACGTGGTCCGGCCCGGCGTGGCTCCGCCGCAGGTCATGGGCCAGAATGCGGGCAGCGGCCGGTCGGTGGGGGCACTGGATGAACCGCTAAGGTTCAGTGCGGGGTCTCTGCGGCGATTCACCGCGACCAGAGGGGAGACGAGATGACCTGTCCGGTGTGTTCGATGGCCAACCCGGAGAACAGTCGCACCTGCATGCGATGTGGCAACGCTCTGCCGGAGGTCCCGGGCGGGTACGGGCAGCAGCCGCCGACGTACAGCGAGAGCCAGAGTGGTCAGCAGCCTGGCACCGGCCAGCCGCCCGGGCCGCCGGGCCAGCCGGGGTACCAGCCCGGCCAGCGGCCACCGCTTCTCCCGCCCGGGCCATCATCCGGGCCGCAGCCCGGTGGTCCGTTCGTCGGGGGCCCGCCTGAGCCGGGGTCGCCCTCGCCGGCCTCTCCGCCGTTCCCCTCCTCGCCCGGCCAGCCGGCCACGCCCGGGTTCAGCGCGTTCACCCCTGGGCCGCCGCCATCGGGCCAGCCGGGGTACGGGCCGCCCCCGCCGCCGTACGGCCAGCCCGGGTTCGGTGGGTTCGACTCCGGGCAGGCACCGGCCCAGCCCGGCTACGGCCCGCCGCCCCCGCCGCCGTACGGCCAACCCGGGTTCGGTGGGTTCGACTCCGGGCAGGCACCGGCCCAGCCCGGCTACGGCCCGCCGCCCCCGCCGTACGGCGGGGGCTACGACTCGGGCCAGCAGGGCGCCCAACAGGCGTACGGCGGTCAGCCGCCGTACGGTGGGTTCGACTCCGCGCAGCAGACGACCCAGGCGTTCGGCCAGCGGCCGGGCTACGGCGCGGGCGCGGCCGGTGGCTACGCCGGCTCGGATCCGTTCGGTCAGCCGCAGCAGTACGGCGGCTACCCCAGCACCCAGCAGCCCTGGCAGACGCCGCCGGCCAAGAAGAGCCGGACCGTGCTGTGGATCTCGCTGGCCGGGGTCGCCGTGCTGATCGTGGTCGCCGCGGTGCTCTTCGTAACCGGCGTCTTCAGCAAGAAGGTGTTCGACGCCGCCGCGCTCAACCGCGACATCGCCGCGCAGTACAAGGACCGGTTCACCCAGGACGTCCAGGTCGACTGCCCGAAGGACCAGGCGGTCAAGGCGGGCGGCAGCTTCGAGTGCACCATCAAGGACAGCAGCCAGAAGGTCACCGTGGACGTCAAGGACAGCGACGGCAACTACACCTGGCGGGTCAGCGGCTGAGCGCGGCCAGCACCCTGTTCAGCGCCGAGTCCAAGCCCCAGCGCTCGGCGAGCTCGACCAGCCGCTGGGGTTCGGCCACGTCCCCCGGCAGCGTGTCGTCGTGCTCCGGCACCGGCACGTCCAGCCGCACCCGCACCACTGCGGGCGCGGCCGCCAGGTAGCCCTGGGCGGCCAGCAGCCGGTTGCGCGCGCCGGCCGGGAAGCCGTCGGTGGCCCCGGCGTCCAGGGCCGCCAGGATGGCCGCGAGCGAGCCGAACCGGGTCACCAGCGCCGCAGCGGTCTTCTCGCCGATCCCGGGCACGCCGGGCAGCCCGTCGCTCGGGTCACCGCGCAGCACGGCAAGGTCCGCGTAGCTCGGACCGGCGTCGGCGAGGGGGATCGAGTACCTGCGCGCCAGCCATGCCGCGTCCACGACCTCCAGCTTGGCCACCCCGCGGCCGATGTAGAGCACCCGCACCGGGCGGTCGTCGCGCACCACCTGGAACAGGTCCCGGTCACCGCTGACCACCTCGACCGGTCCACCGTCCCGGTCGGCCAGCGTGCCGATCACGTCGTCCGCCTCGAAGCCTGGCACCCCGACGGCAGCCACACCGAGCGCGGCCAGCACCTCCTCGATGACCGGGACCTGCGGCAGCAGCGCGTCCGGCACGATCTCCTGGGTGCCGTCCGGCGCCAGCCGGTGTGCCTTGTACGACGGCAGCGCGGCCACCCGGAAGGCCGGCCGCCAGTCCGCGTCCAGGCAGGCCACCAGCCGGTCGGGCCTGCGGGTCCGGACAAGCTGCGCGACCATGTCGAGGAACCCGCGCACCGCGTTGACCGGCGTACCGTCCGGCGCGACGATCGACTCGGGGATGCCGTGGAAGGCGCGGAAGTACAGGCTGGCCGCGTCGAGGAGCATCAGCGTCACGGTTCCTCCTTGGTCTCCGCTGTGGTGGCGACTGCGGGCCGGGGCGGGCCTCGCTGCCGCCCGATAGCCTGCCACCATGACCTCGCTCTACGCGCCGGACCGGCTGGCCCGGGCCCGCCAGGCCGCGGCCGACGCCGGCCTGGACGCCCTGCTGATCACGCCCGGTGCCGACCTGCGCTACCTCACCGGCTACGCCGCGATGCCGCTGGAGCGGCTGACCTGCCTGGTGCTGCCCGTGGCCGGTGAGCCGGTCCTCGTCGTACCGCGGCTGGAGCGGCCGGCCGCGCTGGTCTCGCCGGTGGCCGGGCTCGGCATCGAGGTGCTCGGCTGGGACGAGACCGACGACCCGTACGCGCTGGTCGCGCACCTGTTGCGGGCCGCGCTCGGCCGTCCGGCGGCCAGCGGCTCGGCGGCCACCCGGATCGGCCTGGCCAACCGGATGTGGCTGGAGCAGGGGCTGCGGCTGCGCGACGCGACCGGCGCCGAGGCCGTGCTCGCCGGGAGGGTGCTCCGGGCGCTGCGGATCCGCAAGTCCACGGCCGAGGTGGCAGCGCTGCGCCGCGCCGGCCAGGCCATCGACCGGGTGCACGAGCGGGTCGGCGAGTGGCTGCGGCCCGGCCGGACCGAGGCCGAGGTCGGCCGGGACATCGCCGAGGCGATCGTGGCGGAGGGCCACGTCCGGACCGACTTCGTCATTGTCGGGTCCGGCCCGAACGGCGCCAGCCCGCACCACGAGCTGTCCGACCGGGTCATCGAGGCCGGCGACCCGGTCGTGGTGGACATCGGTGGTACGACGGCCGAGGGCTACTGCTCGGACGAGACCCGGACCTACGTCGTCGGGGGCCAGCCGCCGGCCGAGTTCCGGCGCTACTACGCCGTCCTGGCCGAGGCCCAGGCGGCGGCCTGTGCCGCGATCACGCCGGGGGCGAGCTGCGAGAGCATCGACGCGGCGGCCCGGGACCTGATCACCGCGGCCGGCTACGGCGAGTTCTTCGTGCATCGCACCGGGCACGGGATCGGGCTGGAGAGTCACGAGGACCCGTACCTGGTGGCCGGCAACGCCGAGCCGTTGGAGCCGGGGATGGCGTTCAGCGTGGAGCCCGGGATCTACCTGCCGGGCCGGCACGGCGCCCGGATCGAGGACATCTGCGTGTGCACCGGAGACGGCGGCGAGCGGCTGAACCTGGTCAGCCGCGACCTGATGGTGCTGCACTGATCAAATCCCCGAAACAGCAGGGCTCGGGCGGGTAGGTTCTTCGCCATGGAAAAGCTGGACCGGTTGATCGTTCGAGCGCTGTGCGAGGACGGTCGGATGAGCTACACCGAGCTGGCCGAGCGGGTCGGGCTGTCGGTGTCGGCGGTGCACCAGCGGGTTCGCCGGCTTGAGCAGCGGGGAGTGGTTACCGGCTACACGGCGCGGGTGGACACCGATGCCCTCGGCCTGCCGCTGACCGCGTTCGTCTCCATCAAGCCGATCGACTCGGGTGCGCCGGACGACGCGCCGGTGCGGCTGGCCAGCCTGCGCGCCATCGAAGCCTGCCACAGCGTGGCCGGCGACGAGAGCTACATCCTCAAGGTCCGGGTGGGCAGCCCGGCTGACCTGGAGGTCCTGCTGCAAGAGATCCGGGCCGCCGCCAACGTCGCGACGCGCACCACCGTGGTGCTCAGCACGCCGTACGAAGGCCGCCCCCCCGACGTCGGGGAGTGACACACCCGCAGCGCCCGTGTGGTCACCTCTCGGCGTTGTGGTGACCTCTCGTTGCCCGCGCCGCCCGTGTGGTCACCTCTCGGCGTTGTGGTGACCTGTCGTTGCCCGTGGACCCCAACGGGTCACCACATGGCCGAGAGGTGACCACAGCCGCACAGGGCTAACCGCTTGACCCTCACGTAGCGGGAGGCCGCACAGTGGTTCCTGAGAAGGGGGGACCATGAGCCACTCGGTCGGACAGGTCGCTGGACTCGCTGGGGTCACCGTGCGCACCCTGCACCACTACGACGAGATCGGGCTGCTGTCGCCGGACGGGCGGACCTCGTCCGGTTACCGCCGCTACACCGAGGCCGACCTGGAGCGGTTGCAGCAGATCCTGTTCTACCGGGAGCTCGGGTTCGCCCTGGAGGAGATCGCGGCCATCCTGGACGACCCGGGCGCTGACGCTGCAGTGCACCTGCGCCGGCAGCACGGCATGCTGACCCGCCGGGTCGAACGCCTACAGGCCATGGTCGCGGCCGTCGAACACGCGATGGAGGCACAGCAGATGGGAATTTCACTGACCCCGGAGGAGCGCTTCGAGGTCTTCGGCGACGTCAACCCGGAAGAGTACGCCGAGGAGGCCGAGCAGCGCTGGGGCGGCACGGACGCCTACGAACAGTCGAGGCGGCGGACCGCGACGTACACCAAGGACGACTGGAAGCGGATCATGGCGGCCGGCGCGGACCTGAACCGGCGGCTCGCCCGGGCGATGTCCGATGGCGTGCCGCCGGACGGCGACCGGGCGCTGGACCTAGCCGAGGAGCACCGGCTCAGCATCGACCAAACCTACTACGACTGCTCGCACCAGATGCACCGCGGCCTGGCGGACATGTACCTGGCCGACCCACGGTTCACGGCGTACTACGAGAAGGTCGCGCCCGGCCTGGCGCAGTGGCTGCACGACGCGATCCACGCCAACGCCGATCGCGCCGACGCCAGCACCCTCTGACCCCGTGCGGCCCCCTGTGTGGTCACCACAACGCTATGTGGTGACCACACGGTGGCTGCGGGCAACGACAGGTCACCACAACGCCGACAGGTCACCACACGGTGGCTGCGGGCAACGACAGGTCACCACAACGCCGAGAGGTGACCACAACGGCGATCTGGGCTCAAGCGTTGCTCCATCCGCCCTGGTGACGATCAGGTCATGACAGACACCGGACTGCCGGAGTTCCCGTTCAGCCACCCGCAGGGGCTGGACCTCATCCCGGAGTACGAGCGTTTCCGGAACGAATGCCCGGTGACCAAGGTACGGCTCAAGCCCGGCGGCGAGGCCTACCTGATCGCACGCTACCGCGACGTCCGGCGAATCTTCGACGACGACACGATCTTCAGCCGGGCGGACACCTGCAAGCCAGAGTCGGCCGTGCTGCTGCCCGGCTCGAAGATCCCGGACGTGATGCTGGCCATGGACCGGCCGGAGCACACCCGGCTGCGCAAGCTGGTCGTGCAGGCGTTCACCACCGGCGCGGTGGCCCGGGTGCGACCCCGGATCGAGCAGATCGCCGAGGAGCTGATCGATGAGCTAGTCGAGAAGGGCCCGGGCACCGACTTCATCCCGACGTTCGCCGTGCCCTTCCCCGCGCAGGTGATCTGCGAGCTGCTCGGCGTGCCCACCACGGATGTCGACCAGATGATCTGGTGGCTACAGCACCTGCTGTCGGTCAGCAGGTTCACCATGGAGGAGACGGTCGCGGCACTCGACGCCCTGGGCAGCTACTGCTACGAGCTGGTCGTGCGCAAGCGAGAGGAGCCTGCCGACGACCTGGTCAGCGGCCTGATCGCCGCCCACGACCAAGGCGAGCGCATGACCGAGCCCGAGCTGGTCAAGATGATCTACCTGATCCTCGGCGCCGGCTTTGAGACCTCGGCCAACATGGTGCCCAACGCGCTGGTCACCTTCGGCCGCCACCCGGACCAGTGGGAGCTGCTCAGGCAGGACCCGGACCGGGTGCCGACCGCCGTCGAGGAGGTGCTGCGCTACGTCTCGGTCAGCCAGGCCGGGCTGGACCGGGTGACCCGGGCGGACGTCGAGCTGTCCGGCTGCCCGGTCCCGGCCAGGTCCACCGTGATCCCGCTGCTCAGCTCGGCGAACATGGACGCGAGCATCTTCGAGCGCCCGGAGAGGTTCGACGTGCGCCGCAGCCCCAACCCGCACCTTGGCTTCGGCCACGGCCCGCACCGCTGTGTCGGCGCGCCGCTGGCGCTGGTCGAGCTCGAGGTCGCGTTCCGCACCCTGCTGGCGAGGGTGCCGGGCATCCGGCCAGCCGTGCCGCTGGAGGAGCTGGAGTGGAAGCAGGGCATGGGCACCAGAGCCATGGTGGCGCTCCCCGTCGTCTGGTAGCCAGCCGGGCGGCGCTACCGCCGGATCGGCACGCTCGCGTAGCCGCGCAGCACGAACGTCGTACGGCGCACCGGCTCGCCGGCCAGCGCCAGGCCGGGCGAACGCCGGAGCAGGGTGGCCAGCGCGGTCCGGAGCTCCAGCCGGGCCAGCGGCGCGCCCAGGCAGAAGTGCAGCCCGGCACCGAAGCCGAGGTGCGGGTTGGGGCCGCGGCCGGCGTCGAACCGGTCCGGCTCAGCGAACACCGCCGGATCTCGGTTGGCCGCGCCGAGCAGCGCGGCCACCGTGCGGCCGGCCGGGACGACCACCCCACCGATCTCGACGTCCGCGGTCGCGGTCCGCTCGAACAGTTGCAGCGGGGCGTCGTAGCGCAGCATCTCCTCCACCGCGCTGTCCAGGACGGCCGCACGGTCCAGGATGGTCGCACGGTCCAGGGCGGTGCTGCTCGCGGGACCGCTGCTCCGGAGGGCGCCGCCCGGGGAGGCGGCGCGCAGCCGGGCGAGCTCGGCGGGATGGCGCAGCAGCGCCACGACGCCGTTGCCCAGCGCGTTCACCGACGCCTCGTGCCCGGCGTTCAGCAGCAGGGCCGCCGAGGCGACCAGCTCGTCCTCGGACAGCCCGCCGCGGGCGAGGAGATCGCTGATCAGGTCGGTGCCGGGGCGCACCCGCCGGGCCGCGGCCAGCTCACGCAGGTACGCCGCGAAGTCAGCGGCGGCCTGGACGGCGCCGTCCTCGGTCGCGGCCTGCTCGGTCGGGGTGCCACGCCGGAGCTCGTACATCCGCACGATCGCGGCGGACCAGGGCCGCAGCAGCGGCCGGTCCGCCGGGGGCACGCCGAGCAGCTCGGCGATCACCTGGACCGGCAGCGGCTCGGCGTAGTCCGCGATCAGGTCGAGCTCGGTACCGGCCACGGCCAGCAGCTCCTCGGCGAGCGCGCCGATCCGGGGCCGCAGCCGTTCGATGTGGCCGCGGCTGAACGCCGCGGCCACCTGGGCACGCAGCCGGGTGTGGTCGGGCGGCTCGTTCTCCATCATCTGGTGCCGGTGCAGGGCGTTGAAGGCGGCGAACCGCCGCGCCGGCTCGCGGTCGGCCCAGATCCGACCGAGCCGGCGGTCCCGGAGCACCTGGTTGGCGTGCCGGTGCGACAACGCCAGCCACATCCCGCTCGCCTCGTCGTACGTCATCGGCTCCCGGGCCCGCAGCTCCGCGAGCACCGGGTACGGGTCGGCCACCCCCAGCCCGCCGATCATCGAGCTAGCGGGGTTACCAGAGATCATCAAGCCCCAACAGCTCGATGATCGGCACGGAGGGGGTTGGCGCGCGCACCCTCGGCGCGCAGGGCGTGCGCGGCCCACCAGGCCTGGCCCGACGGCGGCAGGGTGTCGACCGGGTCGTAGTACTCATGTGCTCGGGTGAGCGCGTCGGGGTCGGCCAGCTCGATCCCGGTGCGGTAGCTCTTGGTCCAGTACGAGATGCCACGCTCGCGGTCGTAGTCCTCGGCCTGGTGCACCCACCGCTTGCCGACGTACGGCACGTCGCAGACGATCCGTGGGGTGGCAAAACCCGGCAGGTAGCCCATGATCGCGTGCTGCAACGCCTGCGCCCCGCCAAGCGGCACCCGCCAGTGCTCGGCGTTCGGGATCATGTCACAGAGGTAGAAGTAGTACGGCATGATCCCGGCGCCGTCGAGCAGCGCGAAGCACAGGTCCAACAGCTTCGGTGCGGTGGCGTTGACCCCGCGCAGCAGCACGCCTTGGTTGCGCACGTCGCGGACACCGGCCTCGAACATCGCCGCCGTGGCCCGGGCGACCAGTGGCGTGACCTGCGCAGCGGCGTTGACGTGGGTATGGATCGCCAGCATGACGCCGCGCCGCCGGGCGGTCGTGGCCAGCCGCTCCATCCCGGACCGCACCTCGCCGGACAGCCAGTGCTGCGGCAGCCCCATCAGCGCCTTGCTGGCCAGCCGGATGTCGCGGATGTTGTCGATCTCCAGCAGGCGGGCGACGAACGCCTCCAGCCGGGGCCACGGCAGGTTGGCCACGTCGCCGCCGGAGACCACCACGTCGCGCACGCCCGGCGTGGCGCGCAGGTAGTCGATCATCCGGTCCAGCCGGTCCGCCTGCCTCAGGCTGAACCGGTGCTTGTCGACCTGCGCGGTGGAGTTGCCGACCAGGTCCATGCGAGTGCAGTGGCCGCAGTACTGCGGGCAGGTTGACAGCAGCTCGGCCAGCACCTTGGTGGGGTAGCGGTGGGTCAGCCCCTCGACCGCCCACATCTCGGCCTCGTGCAGCGAGTCGCGGGTGGCGTGCGGATGGCTCGGCCAGGTCCGGTCGCGGTCGGAGCGGGCCGGCAGCATGTACCGGCGGACCGGGTCGGCCAGCATGGCCGTGACGGTGGGCACCGCGTCCGGCACCATCGTGTTGATCACCTGCGGCGGCAGCAGGATGGACATCGTGGCCCACTCGGCCTGGTCCCGCTCGACGTCGGCGTAGAACGACTCGTCCAGCAGGTCGCCGTACACCGTGCGGAGCTGCCGGAGGTTCTTCACGCAGTGCGACCGCTGCCACCGCACGTCCGCCCACTGCTCAGCGGTGACGTCGCGCCAGGCCGGGAGCCGGCGCCAGTCCGGCTCGACCAGCTCGCGGCGGCGGTACACATAGGGCTGGACATGAACATCGGGCTGGACCTGGATATGGGGCTGGGACATCGGGCCTCCGAGGCGGCTCGCGGGACGCAAGGTCGCTCGATCACAGTTTCGATCAGAGTATGGATAAGCTACTGTTAAGACAGCAACTGACAATAGATGTTACGGCTTAGCATCATAATAGCGGGAGAGATTACGGTGACGTTGCGCAGGGAAGGCTCGCCGATCGGGCTGCACCGAGTGCTGGCGCCGGCCGGGGTGCTGCCGCAGGCCGCCTGGCGGCTGGATCCGGCACCGACGCTGTGGCCGGACGAGGTGCGGGTGCGGGTCGAGCGGCTCAACCTCGACGCCGCGTCGTTCCGGCAGCTCAGCCAGGCGTACGACGGCGACGGCGGGAAGATCCGGGCCGCGGTGCTGGACATCGTGGCCACCCGGGGCAAGATGCAGAACCCGGAGACCGGCTCGGGCGGCATGCTGGTCGGGGTGGTCGAGGAGGTCGGCCCGGACTCGCCGCTCGGCCTGCGGGCAGGTGACCGGATCGCCACCCTGGTCTCGCTGACCCTGACGCCGCTGGCGATCAGCGACGGGCTGGCTGGCTGGGACGGTCACGGCGAGCAGGTGCCGTGCGAGGGTCACGCGATCCTGTTCGGTCGGTCCATCACCGCGGCGCTCCCGGCCGACCTGCCGGTGCCGCTGGCGCTGGCCGTGCTGGACGTGTGCGGCGCGCCCGCCCTGACCGCCCGGGTGGTGACTAGGCAGGGCACCGGCGCGCCGAGCGTCGCCGTGCTCGGCGGCGCCGGCAAGTCGGGCTCGCTCGCGCTGGCCGCGGCCCGGCGCTGCGGTGCGGCGCGCTGCGTCGGGGTGGTGCCGCACGAGCGGGAGGCCACCGCGCTGCGGGCCGCCGGCCTGGCCGACGACGTCGTGGTCGCCGACGCCCGCGACCCGGTCGCGCTGGCCGCCGCGATCGGTCCTCCGGTCGACGTCACCGTAGTCTGCGTGGACGTGCCCGGCTGCGAGGGCGGCGCGGTCCTGTGCACCCGGGCCGGTGGCACGGTGATCTTCTTCTCGATGGCCACCTCGTTCCCGGCCGCCGCGCTTGGCGCGGAGGGGCTGGCGGCGGATGTGACCATGCTGGTCGGCAACGGGTACGTGCCGGGCCACGCGGAGTACGCGCTCCGGCTGCTGCGCGAGGACGCGGGCGTGCGCGGGCTGTTCGAGGCCCGGCTCGCGGCCAGATCCTGAGAGCCTTGGCCCCATGACCATGACGTTGCTGCGCGGCGGGCGGATCCACACCCCGGCCGGCCCCCCCGCCACCGCCCTGCTCGTCGACGGGGACACGGTGGCCTGGGTGGGCACTGACGACGCCGCGGCCGCCGCCAGCCCGGGCCGGGTGGTCGAGCTGGCCGGCGCGCTGGTCACGCCAGCCTTCGTGGACGCGCACGTGCACGCCACCCAGAACGGGCTGGCGCTGACCGGGCTGGACCTCGGCGGGGCACGGTCGGTGGCCCAGGCGCTGGCGGCGGTCGAGGCGCACGCCCGCGGGCTACGCGGCCGGGTGGTGCTCGGCACCGGGTGGGACGAGACCCGCTGGCCGGAACGGCGGCCGCCCAGCCCGGCCGAGCTCGATCGGGCGTCGTACGGCGGTGTGGTCTACCTGGCCCGGGTCGACCACCACTCGGCGGTGGTGTCCTCGGCGCTGCTGGCGGCCTGCCCCGAGGCACGGGGCCTGGCCGGGTACGACGACTCCGGCCAGCTCACCCTGGTCGCCCACCACGCCGTGCGCCGAACCGCCTACGAGTCGATCACGCCGGCCCAGCGTACGGCCGCCCAGCGGGCCTGCCGGAAGCGTGCCGCCGCGCTCGGCGTCGGCTGCCTGCAGGAGATGGCCGGGCCGCAGATCTCCGGCGGGCTGGCGGACCTGGAGGCGCTGCTGCGGCTGGCCGAGGCCGAGCCCGGCCCCGAGGTGCTGGCCTACTGGGGTGAGCTGGCCTCCCGGGACGAGCCGGCCGGGCTCGATACCGTCGCCCTGCTCGGCCTGGCGGGCGCCGGCGGCGACCTGTTCTGCGACGGCTCGATCGGCTCGCACACCGCGGCGCTTGGCGCGCCGTACGCCGACGCGCCGGGCACCACCGGGCACCTGTGGCACGACGTCGACGCGATCGCCGAGCACGTCGCGGCGTGCACCCGGGCCGGGGTGCAGGCCGGCTTCCACGCCATCGGCGACCGGGCGCTGCGGACCGTGCTGGACGGCGTGGCCCAGGCCGCCGAGGTGGTCGGGCTGGGCGCGGTGGTGGCCCAGCGGCACCGCGTCGAGCACGCCGAGATGCCGCCGTCCGTCGCGGACTTCGCCCGGTTCGGGCTGGTGGCCAGCGTGCAGCCGGCGTTCGACGCGACCTGGGGCGGCCGGGACGGGATGTACGCCGGGCGGCTCGGCGCGGACCGTGCCGCCGGGCTGAACCCGTTCGCGTCGTTCGCCTCGGCCGGGGTGCCGCTTGCTCTTGGCTCGGACGCTCCGGTGACGCCGATCGACCCGTGGGGCGGGGTGCGGGCCGCCGTACACCACCGGACGCCGGGCGCCGGCATCTCGCCAGCGGTCGCGTTCGCCGCCGCGACCCGGGGCGGCTGGCTGGCCGCCCGCCGTGGCGCCGGGGGAGCGGGCCTGCTGCGGCCCGGGTCGCCTGCCACCTACGCGATCTGGGACGTCGCGGGCCTGCCGCCGGCCGGTCCGGACGGCCTGCCCGGCCTCGACCCGGGCGCGGCGCTCCCAGCCTGCCTACGGACCGTCGTCCGCGGCGTCACCATCTACGAAAGGGGCTGACCAGTGACCGGCAAGCTGCACCTCGACCCGGCGGTGGTCGGGCGGGCCCGGCGGCTGGCCGCTGCCGCGGCCGAACCGGTGATCGCGCTGGCTCGCACCCACACCACCACCGCGGTGGAGCGGGCCACCCTGCGGCTTGCCGGGCTGTCCGGCGCCGACCCGGCCAGCGACGCCAACCAGCCGTGGGTCAACACCGTCGTCGACGCGGTCCGCGACCAGGTCGGGCTGGAGCACGGCGTCGCGCTGCCGGTCTGGCACGCGCTGCTGTCCGGCGGGCACGCCGGCCTGGCCGACCTGGCGGCCAAGACAGCGGCCGGGTCGGTTCGCTTCACCGTCCCCGAAGGACGGCCGGCGCAGCAGGCCCGGACCGCCGCCCGGCGCGCCGTCGCCACCGGCCTCCGGCGCGTCGATGCCAGCCGGCGGCAGCGGGACCGGCTCATCCGCAGGTACGGCGACCCGCCGCGGCGGCCGTGGATCTACCTGATCGTGGCCACCGGCGACATCTACGAGGACATCCCGCAGGCGCAGAACGCCGCCCGGGAGGGCGCCGACGTGATCGCGGTGATCCGGTCCACCGGCCAGTCGCTGCTCGACTACGTGCCGGAAGGCGCGACCCGGGAGGGCTTCGCCGGCACCTACGCGACCCAGCAGAACTTCCGGCTGATGCGAGCCGCGCTGGACCAGGTGAGCGCCGAGGTCGGCCGCTACGTGCGGCTGACCAACTATGCCTCCGGGCTGTGCATGCCGGAGATCGCCGTGCTGGCCGGCCTGGAGCGGCTGGACATGATGCTCAACGACTCGATGTACGGCATCCTCTTCCGCGACATCAACCCGAAGCGAACCTTCGTCGACCAGCGGTTCTCCCGGATGGTGCACGCCCGCGCCGGCATCGTCATCAACACCGGCGAGGACAACTACCTCACCACCGCCGACGCCGTCGAGGCCGCGCACACCGTCACCGTCTCGCAGCTGCTGAACGAGCGGTTCGCCAAGGAGGCCGGGCTGGCGGACTGGCAGCTCGGGCTTGGCCATGCCTTCGAGATCAACCCGGACCTGCCGGACTCGCTGCGGCTGGAGCTGGCGCACGCGCTGCTGGCCCGGGAGCTGTTCCCGGACGCGCCGCTGAAGTGGATGCCGCCGACCAAGCACATGACCGGGGACGTGTTCCGCGGCTACCTGCTGGATGGGTTCTTCAACCTGGTGGGGGCGCTGACCGGCCAGGGCATCCTGCTCGTGGGCATGATGACCGAGGCGGTGGTCACGCCGTTCCTGTCCGACCGGGACCTGGCGCTGCAGAATGTGCGGTACGTGCTCGGTGCGGCTGGCGGCCTGCACGAGGACTTCGTGCCGGCCCCGGACGGGCTCATCGTACGGCGGGCGCACCAGGTGCTCGGCGAGGCCGTCGACCTGCTGGACCGCATCGCGGCCGGCGGGCTGCTGAACGCCATCGCCGACGGCACCTTCGGCGTCACCCGGCGGCCGGTCGACGGCGGCAAGGGCCTGGACGGCGTCGTGCCGCGCGCCGAGGACTACTACAACCCCGCCGTTGACCTTCTGGAAGCGGGCCTGTCGGGAAGCTAGCGGTCGATTCTTGCGGTTTACTTGCACGAGAAGGCTCGAACCTGTCCAAAGGAGGTGGCACCGTGCTGCGCAGCTTCCGCGTCGCCAACCACCGCTCGATCCGGGCCGAGCAGGAGCTGCTGCTCCTGCCGGCGTACAACAAGTCCCGGCCGGTCGTGCCCGTGGCGGCGCTCTTCGGCGCCAACGCCTCCGGCAAGTCCAACCTGCTGGACGCGCTGCGCTTCATGCAGACCGCCGTCCGGACCTCCTTCGCCGAGTGGGAGCCCGGCGCCGGCATCCCACGCACCCCGTTCCGCCTCGACCCGGCCGCCGCCGTCGAGCCCTCGGTCTACGCCGTCGAGGTGCTGCTGGACGGCGTCCGGTACTCCTACGGCTTCGAGATCGACGACGAGCGGGTCCGCGAGGAGTGGCTGCACGCCTACCCCCACAACCGCCGTCAGGTGATCTTCGAGCGGGCGGGCCAGCACATTCACCCCGGGCCGACGGCTGGACCTGCCCGCAGGCAGGTCACGTTGCTGGAGGAGCTGCTGCGACCGAACACTCTTTTCCTCACCCTCGCCGCACGCGGCGGCCTGACCCAGGTGACCACGGTCTATGCCTGGTTTGCCGAACGGCTGCGGATCGTCCTCGCTGAGGACCGGCAGCCGGATGAGCAGGAGATCATCACCCAGCTCGACCAGGACAATCGAGACCAGGACAGTGGAGGCAGCCGGCTGACCGCGCTAGCCCGGGCCGCCGACGTCGGCATCCAGCACATCGCGACCGCCGCCAGCGACGTGCCCGGGCGTCGGCGACTGGTGTTCTTCCACAACTCGCACAGTGCTCCCCTTGAGCTGTGGGAGGAGTCGCACGGCACCAGAGTCTGGCTCAGCTATCTCACCAAGATCCTGCACTGCCTCGACACCGGTGGCGTGCTCGTTATCGACGAGATTGACCTGGCTCTTCACCCGCGGCTGACCGATCAGGTCGTGTTCCTGTTTCGAGATCCCGCCAACAACCCGGCCGGCGCTCAGTTGATTTCCACCACCCATGCGGCAAGCCTGCTCGGACGGTGGCTTGGGGAGGACATCCTCGGCCGCGACGAGGTGTGGTTCGTCGAAAAGGACCGAGACGGAGCAACGAGCCTGTACGCACTCTCCGACTTCCGACCCCGCAAGGACGAGAACACCGAGCGCCGGTACCTGACCGGCTCGTACGGCGCGGTGCCGGCATTGTTCGACCTGGACTTCAGCGACGCCGTGACGCCACGCCAGGACGGGGCCGGCGGACGTGTCGCGAGCTGAGGACAGATCTCGCGGTCGCCGCGTCCGACTCCCGGTCCGCCGCCGGGTGCTGGTCGTTTGCGGAGGCCGCACAGAGATGGCCTACCTGGTCGGGCTCTGGCGGGCTCGTGGGGACAGCTCGGTCTCGTTGACCGTAAAGGTTCGTGCGATTGACCCGACCGGGCTCGTGGACTACGCCGGCCGTATGGTGCGACATCGTGGCGAGCAGTTCGACGAGATCTACTGCGTTGTCGACGTCGATGAGTTTGATATTGCCACCGCCGTGAGGACGGCAGCCAACAGGGGGATCGAGCTTGCCGTGTCGAACCCGTGCTTCGAGCTCTGGTTGTTGCTGCACCATGAGGACTGCACGGCCTACGTCGATGGATACGCGGCGGTCGTCCGGCGGCTTCGCAAGCATCTGCCTGCCTATGCCAAGGCGGACCTCGACTTCGCCGACTTCGCGGACAGCGTGGCGGCCGCCATCGAGCGGGCCAAGGCGCTGGAGGCGGGGCGGAACCCGTCGACCACGATCTGGCTGCTGGTGGAGAGGATCGTGGAGAGGCGGTGAGATCCACAGTGGACAGTTCGCAGCAGGCTGCGGGACAGCCGGCTGGGCGGAGCGTGGTGCGACCGTACGGGGACACCACGGGGGACGGGATGGTGCAGACGTCGTTCACCCTGCCCGTCCCGCACGGGCCGCTGGCCGAGGGCGCCGCGCTGCAGCTCGCGCACAAGATGGGCCTGGACCCAGCGATGGTGGTACACGCCAAGCCGATGGGGCCGGAGTTCACCTTCTTTGTCGTGTACGGCCGGGTGCAGCACCTCGTCGACCTCTCCCAGGTGCACGTTCAGGAGCGGGAGTACCCATTGCTGCCGGCCAAGGAGGTCAACCTCGCGATCAGACGCCTGCTGCGCCGCAAGCTCGTCGTGGTGGGAGCCTGCATCGGCACCGACGCGCACACCGTCGGCATCGACGCGATCCTCAACGTCAAGGGCTTCGCCGGCGAGAAGGGGCTGGAGCACTACCGCGAGATGCGGGTGGTGAACCTCGGCGCGCAGGTGCTCGTGCCCGAGCTGGTCCGGCGGGCCCGGGCCGAGAAGGCCGACGCGGTGCTGGTCTCCCAGGTGGTGACGCAGAAGGACGCCCACCTGCGCAACACCGCGCGGATGGGCGCGGCGTTCCGCGAGGCGATGGGGGAGCGGCGGCCGCTGCTCGTGGTGGGCGGCCCGCGGTTCGACCCCCGGCAGACCGGCGAGCTCGGCGTGGACCGGGTGTTCGGCAAGGGCACCACCCCCCGCGAGGTCGCCTCGTACCTCGTGCACGCACTCTCTCGCCGATCATCGAGCTATGGTCGTTGATCGGCGAGAGGAGTGGCCACAGGTGACCGGCCAGGACAGCAGGCTCGGCGTGTCGGTGACGCACCGCCGCTATGTGCCGTACGCGCACGCCCACTACGGCGGCAACCTGGTCGACGGCGCCTACGTGCTGGGCCTGTTCGGCGATGTGGCCACCGAGCTGTGCATTCGCACCGACGGCGACGAGGGCCTGTTCGCGGCGTACGGGGAGGTGCTGTTCCTGGCGCCGGTGCGGGCCGGCGACGTGGTTGAGGCGACCGGCACGGTGACCCGGGTGGGGCGACGCAGCAGGGCGGTCAGCTTCGAGGCCCGGGTGGTCTGCCGGGCAGCGCCGCATCGCTCGGAGTCGGCCGCTGAGGTGCTCCGCGAACCGGTCGTGGTGGTGCGCGCGACAGGCACCGTCGTCGTCCCGTAGCCGGGGGGCGGGGCGCCGCCGAGGTCGCTGCTCACCCAGGGCAACACACCGGCAACGCGCCGAGTTTCCTTGCCGAAAAGGGAGTTTGTCGATTCCGAAACACCCGCCCTGACCTGCTGATTTACGCAAAAGTGCAGGTCAGCGGGGAGTTGAACCGCAGGTGTCCGGGCCGTTATCGTTTCCCGAGTCACTCGTCGGGAAAGCTGGTGCGGTTCACGCCCTCCGCGGAGGTCGACCGCGCCGTTGCGACGGGCCATACGCGGGGGACCATGCGTGACCAGGTCTGGCAAGCAGCGGCGTCTCGCGGGGAGGGTCCCCTTACCGGCGGTGGGCGCGTGGCAGGGCATGTCACGTCGGTCAGTAGACAACGGCGCAGGTGTTCGCATCCGGCGAGCGACCGGCCGGACCGAAGGTCGGCACGACAGCTTGTTCGCAGTCCCCGGTCCCGAGGGTGGACGGGAGGAGTGGCGTGCGAGGAAGGGATGCCTTCCACGCAAGAGGGGGCGCGGTAGTCGCCGCGCCCCCTACCGTCCTCCGATCTCGCTCAGCTCCGTGAGATCCTGACCGGTGCCAGCGGCGGTCGTACCCCCGCCGACAGGTCGGCAGCTCTCAGGAGGCGCGGCGCAGGTGCCGGCATCGACCGATCCGGTCTTCGACCGGTACCCGCTCATGCTGTCCGCGGCCGCTGGCGGGCTGCTCTTCCTGGCCTTCCCGCCGTACGGGTTCTGGCCGCTGGCGCCGGTCGCGGTCGGCCTGCTGTGCCTGGTCGTGCACGGCCGCGGTCCCGGCTGGGGCGCCGGCCAAGGCCTGATCTTCGGCATCACCCTGTACGTGCCGCTGCTGTCCTGGAGCGGTACGGAGGTCGGCGCGGTGCCGTGGCTGCTGCTGGCGGTGTCGCAGGCGTTCTTCTGCGTCGGGCTCAGCGCGCTGCTGCCGATCGTGCAGCGGCTGCCCGGCTGGCCGGTCTGGGTGGCCTGCCTGTGGGTGGCGGAGGAGTGTGCCCGGTCTCGGATCCCGTTCGGCGGCTTCCCGTGGGGTCGGCTCGCGTTCAGCCAGCCGCGCACCTGGTTCACCCCGTACGCGGCGTACGGCGGCGCGCCGCTGGTCACCTTCGCGGTGGCGCTGTGCGGTGCGTTGCTGGCCGCCGGCTACGTCGCGGTGCTGCGCCGAGACCGGCCGCGGCGGCCGCTGGCCATCGCGGCGGCGTTCGTAGCGGTGCCGCTGCTGGGGGCGGCCGCCGCGCGCGGCCTGCCGCACGGCGACTCGGGGCCGCGGCAGCAGGTCGCGATCATCCAGGGCAACGTGCCGCGGCTCGGCCTGAACTTCAACGCCCAGCGCACCGCCGTGCTGCGCAACCACGTGCAGGCCACCCTCGAGCTGGCCGAGCGGGTCCGCTCGGGCGCGACACCCCAGCCGGCGTTCGTCGTCTGGCCGGAGAACTCCTCCGACATCGACCCGCTCGCCGACCTCGACGCCCGGACCCAGATCGACGCCGCGGCCGCGGCGATCGGGGTGCCGATCCTGGTCGGCGCGGTGCTGGACGGGCCAGGCGACCACCTGCGCAACGCGGGCATCGTCTGGGACCCGGTCAGCGGACCGGGTGCGACGTACATCAAGCGGCATCCGGTCCCGTTCGGCGAGTACATCCCGCTGCGCCCGCTGGCCCGCCTGGTGAGCAAGGAGGTCGACCGGGTCCACGGCGACTTCCTGGCCGGCGACGAGCCCGGCGTGCTGGACCTCGGCGGGCAGCGGATCGGCGACGTGATCTGCTTCGAGGTCGCCTACGACGGGCTGCTGCGTGACGTGGTGCGCGGCGGCGCTGGGCTGATCGTGGTGCAGACCAACAACGCCACCTTCGACCGCACCGGCGAGACCTACCAGCAGCTTGCGATGAGCCGGCTGCGCGCGGTCGAGTACGGTCGCACAGTGCTGGTCGCGGCGACCAGCGGGGTGAGTGCAGTGATCACACCCGACGGCACGGTCCGGGCGGAGTCGACGATCTTCACCTCGGACCTGCTCGAGGATTCGGTGCCGGTGCGCGAGGGGCTTACCCTTGCTGCGCGACTCGGTGCGTGGCCCGAGTGGCTGGCGAGCCTGGCTGGCATGCTCGCGGTGGGCTCGGTGCTCGGCAGCGGTATCGTCTCCGCCCGGCGGAACCGGGCGGTCGAGATGGCGAAGGAGACAGAGGCCGTATGACGTTCGAGGATCTCGGCCGGGTGCTCGTCGTGGTGCCGACCTACAACGAGCGGGACAACCTCGACGGCATCCTGCGGCGGGTGCGCTCTGCCGTGCCCGAGGCATCCATCCTGGTGGTCGACGACGACAGCCCGGACGGCACCGGCAAGCTGGCGGACACGGCGGCAAGCTCGGACGACCAGGTGCACGTGCTGCACCGGACCGAGAAGGCCGGGCTCGGCCAGGCCTACATCGCCGGCTTCCGCTGGGCGCTGGACGTCGGCTTCGACGTCATCGTGGAGATGGACGCCGACGGCTCGCACGCCCCGGAGGAGCTGCCGCGGCTGCTGGCCGCGCTGCGGGGCAACCATCTGGTGCTCGGTTCCCGATGGGTGGCCGGCGGGGCGGTGCTGAACTGGCCGAGGTCTCGGCTGTTGCTGTCGCGCGGCGGCAACCTCTACACCCGGGTCATGCTCCGGCTGCCGGTCCGGGACGCCACCGGCGGCTACCGGGCGTACCGGTCCGAGGTGCTGCGCGCGGTGAACCTGGACGAGATCTCCTCCCAGGGCTACTGCTTCCAGGTCGACATGGTGTGGCGCACCTGGAAGAGCGGCTTCCGGGTCACCGAGGTGCCGATCACCTTCGCGGAGCGCGAGCGCGGGCAGTCCAAGATGAGCGGCTCGATCGTCCGCGAGGCGCTGTGGCGGGTCACCGTCTGGGGGCTGTCCAGCCGCAGCCGCTCGGCTCGCAAGCGGGCGCTGGCCGAGCGTGCCGGTGCCGAGGCCGGGTAGTCCGTGATGTTCGTTCCCGTGGTGGTCGTGCTGATCCTGGCGCCGCTGCTGGAGCTTTACGTGATCATCGAGGTCGGCCGCGCCATCGGGGTGCTGCCGACGCTGCTGCTCCTGCTCACCACCTCGATGCTCGGCGGCATCCTGCTGCGCCAGCAGGGCGCCCGGGCCTGGCGCGGGTTGCAGCTCGCGCTCTCCGAGGGGCGACTGCCGCACGTCGAGGTCGCCAACGGCGCGCTGGTGCTGCTCGGCGGCGCGCTGATGCTGGCGCCAGGGTTTGTCAGCGACGTGATCGGCCTGTTCTTCCTGCTACCGCCGACGCGGGCGGTGGCCCGGGTGGCACTGCTGCGGTACGCCGCGGGCCGCACGGCGACCGCGAAGAGGCGCCCGCCGGCCGACCGGCCAGCACCGCCGGGGGTCATCGAGGGTGAGACCGAGGAGGAAGACGGTGGGTCCGGCCGGACCGGGTGAGTTCACCACGCTGCGGATCGGCCCGCACGAGGTGTGGCCGCCAGTGGTGCTGGCCCCGATGGCGGGTGTCACCGACACCCCGTTCCGCACGCTGTGCCGGGAGTACGGCGCGGGCCTCTACGTCAGCGAGATGATCATGTCGCGGGCGATCGTCGAGCGGATCCCGAAGACCATGGCGATGATCGAGTTCGGGCCGGCGGAGAAGCCGCGCAGCCTGCAGATCTACGGCGTGGACCCGACCGTCGTCGGCGCGGCGGTGCGGATCCTGGTCGAGGAGGACCGGGTCGACCACGTGGACCTGAACTTCGGCTGCCCGGTGCCGAAGGTGACCCGGCGCGGCGGTGGCTCGGCGCTGCCATGGAAGCGGGTGCTGTTCCGCCGGATCGTGGCCGCCGCCGTGCGGGCCGCGGGCGCCGTACCAGTCACCGTCAAGATGCGCACCGGCATCGACGACGCACATCTCACCTACCTGGAGGCTGGCCGGATCGCCGCCGGCGAGGGTGCGGTGGCGGTCGCACTGCACGGCCGGACGGCGGCGCAGCACTACTCCGGTACGGCGGACTGGGCCGCGATCGAGGCGCTGGCGGCCGCTGTCGACGTCCCGGTGCTCGGTAACGGCGACATCTGGGAAGCCGCCGACGCACTGGCCATGATGCGCCAGACAGGCTGCGCGGGGGTGGTGGTTGGGCGCGGCTGCCAGGGTCGGCCGTGGCTGTTCGGCGAGCTGGCCGACGCCTTCGACGGGCGGCCACCCCGGCCGTATCCCATCCTGCGCGAGGTGGCCGGGGTGATGCGCCGGCATGCCAGGCTGCTGGTGGAGTGGGTCGGCGACGAGGCGCAGGGGTGCCGCGAGTTCCGCAAGCACGCCGGGTGGTACGTCAAGCGCTTCGTGGTCGGCGGGGAGACCCGGCGCCGGCTCGGCATGGTGTCCACCCTGTCCGAGCTGGACAGCCTGATCGCCGAGCTGGACCTGGACCAGGGCTTCCCGCCGGACGCTGTCGGCCAGCCGCGTGGCCGGACCAGCGCGCAGCCGCGCCGGGTGACCCTGCCGTACGGCTGGCTGGACAGCCGGGACGACGACGTTGTGCCTGCCGATGCCGAGACCTGCGTCTCTGGCGGCTGACCGTGCCCCGCCCCGAACTGGCCTGTCCGCGATACAACAAGGGACATAACAGAGACCGCACCCCGGGGGGCTGGGGTGCGGTCCCGCTGGGTGGGCGGGAAAGGCTGGGTCTGTGGTCAGGCGTCCAGCTGTCAGGCGGTCCGGGTGGAGCGACGCGCCCGGAGCAGCTCAAGCCGCTCGTTCAGCACCTCTTCGAGCTCGTCGATGGAACGGCGTTCGAGCAGCATGTCCCAGTGCGTACGAGCCGGCTTGGACTTCTTCGACTCCGGCTCCGCGCCGCCGACGAGCTTGCCGATCGTACCGTCGAACTTGCACTCCCAGGTCGGCGGAATATCCGCCTCGGAGGAGAATGGCACGGTGTACACGTGTCCCTGGGAGCACCGGTAGTCGGCAGACTGTCGAGCGGCAAGCTCAGTGTTGCGCTCGGTCTCGTAGCTGATGGCTCCGAGCCGGCTGCCGCGCAGGGTGCGCTCGGCCATGGTGTGGCTACCTCCCCGGCAGGATCGGTCGTGCTGTGATCGTGCTTAGCCTGACCCTGCAACGAACGGCCTGGAGCGAAAATTCCCCGGCAAGGTGGCTCCGGTCTCCCGGCCGCACCCGACGAGCTGGTGAACACCGCCGAGAAAGATGATGCCGATGAGTCCACCGACGAGGTCCGTCCGGCTGCTGGTCCGGCTGTTCGCGCTGGCCAGGACAGCGATCGGGCTCACCCTGCTGGCCCGGCCAGAGACGCTGGCCCGGACCCTGCGGGTCGACGCCGGCACCGTCCAACGTACCGGCTGGCTGACCCGAATGCTCGCCGCCCGGGAGCTCGCCCTGGGTGCGGGCACCCTGTTTGCCCTGACCCGGGGCGGGCCGGCGCGGCCCTGGCTGGCAGCCTGCGCGGCCGTCGACGCGGTGGATGCGGGCGCCATGGCGACTGCCATTCGCAAGCACCAGGTCTGGGTGCCGCTCGCGTTGCTCGGTGCCGGCGGCGCGACCAGCAGCGTGGCGCTGCACCTTGCCGCCGTGTCGCTCGAACGGCTGAACGTCGCGCCGGACTGATGCCGCGACCCCGTAAAGCGGCGGGCACGCCGACCACCCGCGAGGGCCGAGCAGGCCCACCACACCGCCGTCACCTCCGTCATACCGTCGAACCCGTGGACACCTCGGTCCGCACGGTCGGGTGCCCGCCCGGCATGGCGGAACGCTCCCGTACCCACGAGCTGGTCCGGGTTGGACGGCGGGTACCGGCACCGGCCCAACGGCAACGGTACCGGTCCCCGCCGAGATCTTCGCGACCCTGACCGGCGGGCGATGGCGCACCTTCTCTCGTCCGGCCGCAACACCAAGCCTGCGGGGTACCGTGAGCTATGTCGATGGGGTGACCGTTGCCGTTGACCGGCCAACAACACCGCGTGGGAGGGAAGGCTGCGAACATGGGGCACGAGCAGTTCCGCCGCGAGATGGACCAGCTTCGTGGCGGGCTGTCCTACCGGCGGTTCGCTGAGCAGATCCATTACGACGCAGCCCAGGTCAACCGTGTAGCCAATGGCAGGCAACGACCCAGCTACGGGTTGGCAAAGGCCCTCGACATGCACGCGGGAGGAGAACGCTTTGTAGCGCTTCTCTTGGACGAGACACGGCCGGTCCACCATGCCGGGCATACCAGGCGCGACGCTGGCAGCCCCTGGGAGGTTCTCGAGGTGATCCGTCGCCTACGGTCGTCCGACCTTGGAGCCGGCACCGTTGACAGCCTGGGCCACGCGACCCACGAGCTCTGCCGACAATATCCATACAGGCCGGCCGCCGAGCTGCGCACAGACTCCCTCGAGCTTCTCCGCATGGTCGCCCGGCTGCGGGCCGGTCGGCTCACCTACGCGGAGCACCGCGAGCTGCTGAACACCGCTGCCTGGCTTACGTTGCTCGTCGGGTGCGTCGAGTACGACATGGGCATGAAGGCAGCGGGTGAGACGTCGAGAGATGCCGCCGCCAGCATCGGCCGGGAGACGGGCAACGACGAGGTTCAGGCGTGGGCACATGAGATGGCAAGCTGGTTCGCGCTCACGCAGGGCCGACTTGATAAGGTCATAGACCACGCCCGCGAAGGCCGGTCGCTGGCACCGAACAGCGGCGTAGCGGTTCAGCTAGCGGCGCAGGAGGCCAAAGCCCGTGCGCGTCTCGGTGACGAACCTGGCATGCGCGCGGCGCTTGATGCTGGTCGGCGCGCACTGGACAACAAACCCGCGCCCGCGCACCCGGAGCACCATTTCGTCATCGACCCCGACAAGTGGAACTTCTACGCGATGGACTGCTACCGCGTGACAGGCATGAACGAGCTGACAGCGGAACACGCGACGGAGGTGCTGAGAGTCGGCCGTATGCCGGACGGCTCGGACCGTTGGCCCATGCGAACGGCCGAAGCACGGGTGGCCCTTGCCGTGGTCGCCGTACGATCGGGTGACCTTGAGCGGACAATCGGCG
>DATILL010000122.1:0-21206 GCA_035476575.1 Mycobacteriales bacterium | reverse complement strand
CCGCTGCTCCAGATACAGCCTCACCAACTCGTCCTTGAACTCCGGGGTGAAACTCGACCGCTTCCTCGACACGAACCCACTCTCCCTTCCAGAGAAAAGACCCTATTGGGTCCGGAATCCGGAAGGAACGCGGCACCTCAGGGCGACCATGGGCGAGGCATCGGGCCTGGCACCGGGCCGGCCGGTGGACTTCGCCGACGTTTCGCCCGGTGCCGTGCTCCCTTCATGCCGCTGTTCGTTTTCGGTGTCGGTGGTGCCGGATGGGTTTGCGTTCGGGGTCTTTTGTGGTGGCAGGAGCTCGGGTAGTCCGTCTGGTGCGATTCGTACGTCCCAGCCGTCGTGGCGGACGGCGTGGCGGTGGAAGCCGCAGAGGACGCTGTATCTTCTGGTCTGTTTTCTGCCGTCTGCCTAGTGGATGCAGTGGTGGATGTGGCACCACTGGTGGGGGTCGGTCGTAGGAGGGGAACACGCACCCGCGGTCCCGGAGCATGATCGCCCGGCTGGCGGCGCCGACGAACAGGCGCAAGAGGTCACCACAACGCCGAGAGGTCACCACACGGGCACCGCAGCCAACGTGAGGTCACCACAACGCCGAGAGGTCACCACACGGGCACCGCAGCCAACGACAGGTGACCACAACGCCGAGAGGTGACCACACGGCAGGGACCCCTCGATCAGACCTCGATCACCGTCGGCACGATCATCGGACGGCGGCGGTAGTTGTCGGCGACCCACTTGCCGAGCACCCGGCGCACCATCTGGGCCAGCCGGTACGGGTCCGCAACGCCCTCGGCCGCCGCCCGGTCCAGCTCGGCCTCGATCAGCGGCAGCACCGGGTCGAACGCGGCCGGCTCGTCACTGAACCCACGGGCCGAGATGTTCACCGGCGCCGCCACCTTGCCGTTGACCGTGTCCACCGCGATGGTGATCGCGATGAAGCCCTCGTCGCCGAGGATCCGCCGGTCCTTCAGCGACTCCTCGCCCACGTCGCCCACCGCCAGCCCGTCGACGTAGACGTACCCGCAGTCGACCTTGCCGACGATCGAGGCGACACCGTCGACCAGGTCGACCACGACGCCGTCCTCGGCCAGCACCACCCGGTCGGCCGGCACGCCGGTGAGCTCGGCCAGCCGGCCGTGCGCACGCAGGTGCCGCCACTCGCCGTGCACCGGCATCAGGTTGCTGGGCTTGGTGACGTTGAGCAGGTACAGCAGCTCACCGGCCGGGGCGTGGCCGGACACGTGCACTTTCGCAACCTCTTTGTGGATGACGTTCGCGCCCCAGCGGGCCAGGCCGTTGATGACCTTGTAGATCGCGGTCTCGTTGCCTGGCACCAGGCTGGAGGCGAGGATCACGGTGTCGTCCTGGCAGATGCGGATCTGCCGGTGGTCGCGGGAGGCCATCCGGGCCAGCGCCGACAGCGGCTCGCCCTGTGAGCCGGTGGAGATCAGCACCACCCGCTCGGGCGGCATCGCCGCCGCCTCGTCGATGCTGACCAGCAGGCCCGGCGGGACCCGCAGCAGCCCGAGGTCGGCCGCCACCCCCATGTTGCGTACCATCGACCGGCCGACGTACGCCACGTGCCGGCCGTGTACGGCGGCGACGTCCAGCACCTGCTGGACCCGGTGCACGTGGCTGGCGAAACACGCGACGATGACTCGCTTGCCGGCCCTGCGGACGATGCCGTCCAGCACCGGGCCGATCTCCCGCTCGGGGGTCACGAAGCCGGGCACCTCGGCGTTCGTGGAGTCGCTCAGCAGCAGGTCGATGCCCTCGGCGCCGAGCCGGGCGAAGCCACCGAGGTCGGTCAGCCGGCCGTCCAGCGGAAGCTGGTCCATCTTGAAGTCGCCGGTGTGCAGCACCAGGCCGGCGCCGGTCCGGATGGCCACCGCGAGCGAGTCGGGGATGGAGTGGTTGACCGCGAAGAACTCGCAGTCGAACGGCCCGAGCCGCTCCCGCTGCCCCTCGGTCACGGTCAGCGAGTACGGCTCGACCCGGTGCTCGCGCAGCTTGGCCTCGACCAGGGCCAGGGTGAACCGCGAGCCGACCAGCGGGAGGTCCGGCTTCTCGCGCAGCAGGTACGGGAGCCCGCCGATGTGGTCCTCATGGCCGTGCGTGAGCACGACGGCCTGGACGTCGTCCAGGCGGCCGGCCAGGTAGGAGAAGTCCGGCAGGATCAGGTCGACCCCGGGCTGCTCCTCCTCGGGGAAGAGCACGCCGCAGTCGACCACCAGCAACCGCCCGACGTACTCGAAGACGGTCATGTTGCGACCGATCTCGCCCAGCCCGCCGAGCGCGACGATACGCAGCCCGGCGGGCGGCAGCAGTGGTGGCGGGCCTAGCTCGGGGTGCGGGTGACTCACGCGTGGGCTCCTTCAAAACCGTCTAAACCAGCCGCCGAGAGATCCTCCCGCAGCACCTGGACCTGCTCCTCGGTGGCATCGACCAACGGCGCACGTACCGTCCTGGCGGGGATCAGACCCTGGAGCTGCAGCGCGGCCTTGGCCATGATCACACCCTGGGTCCGGGTCATGATCCCACGTACGGCCGGGATCTGTGCGGCGTTGACCCGCCGCGCGGTGGCCAGGTCGCCCGCCTCGACCGCCCGGACCAGCTCGGCGTACCGCGTCCCGGTGACCTGGCCGACCACGCTGACCACGCCGGTCGCGCCGAGCGCGAGCAGCGGCAGGTTGAGCGTGTCGTCACCGGAGTAGACCGCCAGGCTGGTGCGGGCCAGCACCTGCTGTACGGCGAACAGGTCGCCCTTGGCGTCCTTGACCGCGACGATCCGCGGGTGCCCGGCCAGGGTCACCAGGGTGTCGAGCTCGATCGGCACGCCGGTGCGGCCCGGGATGTCGTACAGCATCACCGGCAGGTTGGTGATGTCGGCCACGGCGGTGAAGTGCCGGATGAGGCCGGCCTGTGGTGGCTTGTTGTAGTACGGCGCGACGACCAGCAGGCCGTGCGCGCCCCCCTTCTCGGCGAGCTGGGCCAGGTACCGGGAGTGCGCGGTGTCGTTGGTGCCCACCCCGGCGATCACCCTGGCCCGGTCGCCGACCGCCTCTACCACCGCCCGGAGCAACCGGTCCTTCTCCTCGTCGGTGGTCGTGGGCGACTCCCCGGTCGTACCGCTGACCACCAGCCCGTCGTGCGCGGCATGGTCGACCAGGTGGGTGGCCAGCCGCTGGGCAGCGGCGAGATCCAGCGAGCCGTCAGGTCTGAACGGCGTCACCAGGGCAGAGAGCATCCGGCCGAACATGGTCCGCGGGTCGTCGGTCATGCCGCAAAAGTACCGCTTGAGGAGCGGGCCGATTCGCGGACACCCAGTTCGCCGCCAGCTCTCACCGTAACTTTCCGCAACTTACCGGGACCTGGCCGCAACTTCCCTACCGAGCCGGGGGCCTGACCGCAACTTTCCGCAACTTGCCGGGATTCGGGCCGCGCTTGCCCGCGGCATGTCGCGAAGATCCGGTGCGACGCTCCGGCGTGTCCTGCTGGATCTTCGCGACAAGGCCGGTCAGGCCTCGGCGACGTAGGGGCTGGAGGCGACCTCGGTGCCGTCGTCCAGCGCGCTGATCTCGAAGTCGCCGAAGACGTTCGGCGCGACCCGACTCAGCTCGCGCAGGCAGGCGATGGCACAGCCGCGGATCTCGACGTCGGCGTGCTCGGTGGCCCGCATCGCGACGAAGTGCCGCCAGGCCCGGTAGTTGCCGGTGACGACGATCCGGGTCTCGGTCGCGTTCGGCAGCACGGCGCGGGCCGCCTGCCGGGCCTGCCTGCGGCGCAGCGTCGGGTTGGGGACGTCGGCGAACTTCTTCTCCAGCCCCTCCAGCAGCTCGGTGTAAGCCTGCTGGGCGGCCCCGGCCGCGGCGAGGAACCGGGCGTGCAGGTCCGGATGCTCGGCGATCACGGCCGGTTCGACCACCGCGGCGGTGCGCTCCGGGACGTACCGCTGGGAGAGCTGGGAGTAGGACAGGTGCCGATGCCGGACCAGCTCGTGGCTGAGCGACCGGGAGACCCCGGTGAGGTAGACGGTGACCACGCCGTGCTCGAGCACGGCCAGGTGACCGACCTCGAGAATGTGCCGCAGGTAGCCGGCGTTGGTCGCGGTGCCCGGGTTGGGCTTGTCCCATGACTGGTAGCACGCGCGGCCGGCGAACTCCGCCAGCGCCTGCCCGCCCTCGGCGTCGGTCGACCACGGCACGTCCGCCGGCGGCTCGAACCGCGTGCTCGCGATGACCTGGACACGCAGCGGCACGATCTCCGGCACAGCGGACCTCCCTGGATTCACCCGCTCCTCGCCGGTTCCGAGCCTAACGGGACCGCACCGGGCGGCTGGGTTGAGACGGCTGGGTCAAGGCGGCTGCGCTAGGACAGGGCCGGGGCGTGCACCGCCACGGCGAGCTTGCCGGCCAGGTCACCCCGCCCGACGACGTCGATCGCCGGCAGGCCCAGCCACCCGGCGAGCTCGGTCAGGCTGGCGGCCAGCTCGGCCGCCACCCCCTCGGCGTCGACCGGCACCCCCGCCTCGGCGTGCGCGGCCTGCACCCGCAGCACGCCGGCCGGCCGGTCGGCCTTGAGGTCCACCCGGGCCACCAGCCGGTCGCCGAGCAGGAACGGCAGCACGTAGTACCCGTACACTCGCTGGGCGGCCGGCGTGTAGATCTCGATCCGGTACCGGAAGCCGAACAGCCGCTCGGCCCGCGCCCGCTCCCAGACCACCGGGTCGAACGGCGAGAGCAGCGCCCGCGTCCGCACCCAGCGGGGCAGCCTCGCCTCGTGCCAGAGGTACGCCGGCTGCCCCCAGCCCTCGACCTCGACCGGCAGCAGCTCGCCGGACTCCACCAGCTCGGCCACAGCCCGTCGCGCGGCGTCGTGCCGGAGCCGGAAGTAGTCGCGCAGGTCCTTCTCGGTGCCCACGCCGTGCGCCCGGGCGGAGAGGCGGACCAGCTCCCGCCTGGCGTCGTCCGGGTCGGGCGTGGGGAGGGCGAGCACCTCGGCCGGGATGACCCGCTCGGGCAGGTCGTAGGCGCGCTCGAAGTTGCGCCGGGTCGCGCAGGTGACCTCGCCGACGTAGAAGAGCCACTCCAGCGCGACCTTGCCGTCGTGCCAGCTCCACATGGCGCCGGGGGCGCGGGCCGGGCGCTCCACCTCGATCGAGCCGGCGGTGATCGGGCCCTCCGCTGCGACCAGCCGCCGTACCTCATCGATCAGGCCCGGCCGGTCCCGCGCGATCCGGGTGATCCCGGGCCAGGCCTCGGTCGCGGCGGCGGCCATCCGCCAGCGCAGGTAGGGCTGCAGCCGCCACGGCAGCAGGGACGCCTCGTGCGCCCAGTACTCGAACATCCCCCGCCCGCGCCGGCCCCAGCAGTACCGGTCCAGCGCGTCACGGGGGTACGGGCCGAGCCGGGCGAGGACCGGCAGGTAGTGCGAGCGGGACAGCACGTTGACCGAGTCGATCTGCAGCAGGGCGATCCGGTCCAGCACCCGGCCGAAATGGCGTGCGTCGACCCGCCCGGCCGGCCGCGGGTCGGCGAACCCCTGCGCGGCCAGCGCGATCCGGCGGGCCTGGGACAGCGAGAGTGTCTGCACGGTCCGGATGGTGCCATGGACCTACGACGATCCAGCCCTACCCGGCACGGCACAGGGCACCACAGGGCACACTGGGTGGGTGACGGAGCTCCTGACGCACCTCGGCGAGAGCGTTGGCCCGTGGCTGTACCTGATCACGGCCCTGCTCGCGTTCGGGGAGGCGGCGGTCCTCATCGGCATGGTGCTGCCGGGCGAGACGGCGCTGCTGGTGGCCGGCTACTTCTGCCACGAGAAGGTGCTGGACATCCGGGTCATGCTGCCGCTTGCCGTGGCGGCGGCGATCCTGGGCGACTCGGTGGGGTACGCGTTCGGCCGGCGGTTCGGGCCGCCGCTTCGCGGGTCGCGGGTGGGCCGCTGGGTCGGCGAGCACCGCTGGGTCCGGGTCGACGACTTCCTCCACCGGCACGGCGGCAAGGCCGTGCTGATCGGCCGGCTCACCGCGCTGCTGCGGGCGCTGGTGCCGAGCATGGCCGGGATGGCCCGGATGCGCTACCGCACGTTCCTGGTGTGGAACGCGGTCGGTGGCGTGCTCTGGGCCAGCACCTGCGTCTGGCTGGGCTACGCCTTCGCCGCCTCGCTGCACCGGGTGGAGCGGTACGCGACCTGGCTACCGATCCCGATCGTGGTCTTGGTGGTGGGGGTCTGGGTCGTGCTGGACGTCCGCCGGAAGCGCCGGGAACGGGCCGAGGCGACGGCGTTTGAGGAGGCCGCGCTGGACCTGCGCCAGCCGTGACGGCGCCGTAGCCCACGCCCTCGGCACCCCCCGACCGCCGGACTCAATAGGCTGCACGCATGGCCGACGTGAGCGTGCGCCCGGCTCGGGCGGACGACGTACCGGAGATCGCGCGCATCCAGCTGGAAACCTGGCGGACGGCGTACGCCCGCTGGCTGCCCGAGCCGGTGCTCACCGCGGTCTCCGCCGAGCAGGCCGGCCAGCTCTGGCGGGCGGCGGTGACCGCGCCGCCCACACCACGGCACCGCGTCCTGGTTGCCCAGGAGAAGGACTGGCGGGTCGGCTTCGCGGCATTCGGGCCGGCGGCCGAGGAGGACCGGCCCGACGGCGCCGACCCGGCCGGCACCGGCCAGGTGCAGACGATCCTGGTGGAGCCGCGGTGGGGCCGGCGCGGACACGGCAGCCGGCTGCTCGCGGCCGTCGTCGACCTGATGCGGGCGGACGGCGTCCGGACCGCGCTGGCCTGGCTGCCTGACCAGGACACCGCGTCGCTGGCCTTCTACGGCTCAGCCGGCTGGGAGCGCGACGGCTACGCCCGGACCCTGGAGACCGACGGCCTGGCCATCACCGAGGTGCGGCTGCACGTGTCTCTGGAGGAGCCGTGAGCCGCACGGAGGAGAAAGCGAGCACGGAGGAGAAGCCAGTGAGCCCAGCAAGCCCGCAGGTGAGCTTCTCCGGCTTCCCGGACGAGGCGCTGGAGTTCTACGAGGGCCTGGAGGCGGACAACTCCCGCACCTACTGGCAGGCCCGCAAGGCGGTGTACGACGCTGCGGTACGGCGCCCGATGGAGGCGCTGCTGGCCGCGCTGGAACCCGAGCTCGGACCGGCCAAGATCTTCCGGCCGAACCGGGACGTGCGCTTCTCCCCGGACAAGTCGCCGTACAAGACGCACTGCGGCGCGGTGTTGACCAGGACCGGCGGCACCGGATATGTGCAGGTCTCGGCCGACGGGCTGCTCGTCGCGGCCGGGTACTACGCCACCGGCTCGGACCAGGTCGAGCGGTACCGCCGGGCGGTCGCCGACGACGTGCAGGGTGCGGCGCTGGTACGTGTCGTGGCCGCGGTCGAGGCGGCCGGGTACCGGGTCGAGGGGCACCGGCTGAAGACCATGCCGCGCGGCTACGCCAAGGACCACCCACGGGCTGGGCTGCTGCGCCACCGCACGCTGTACGCCGCCCGCTCCTGGCCGCCTGAGCCATGGCTGCACACGCCGGAGTGCGCCGAGGTGGTGCGGCAGGGGTGGCGGGACCTCGCGCCGCTGGCCGAGTGGCTGGCCGGCAACGTCGGCCCCTCCGACCAGGCCCGCTGAATCCTCTGCCCGCTGACCCGCCGCTGATCTCCTGCCCGCTGCTGCCCGTTGCACCTTGGGGCAGCGAACCGTGAGGCGGTATCTGCCACGAGCTGAGCGTGCTCGATCGGGTGAGGTCCCGGTGACCGCTGGGGGGAGCCGGGCCTCCCGGAGAGGAAGCGGCATGCTCAGGCCGGCCATCGCACCGCACGAGTACCTGGTCGGCGACGCGGAGGTCGCCGTTCACGTCGAGTGGGGGGTGGACGGCCGGACGGTGCAGAGCCTGGTGCGGGTGCTCGGCGTCCGTGGCGAGGTCCGGCTGGAGGGACGACGTGCGGTGTGGCGCCGGACCGGCCGGCATGACAGCGACACCGCGAGTGGCCTCGATCCGGGCCGGTACGTGCTGGAGGTCGGCGGTGGCTCCCGCCTGCCGGAGCGGGTGCCGTTCTGCCAGGTGGTGTCGCGGGCCAGCGTGCCGGCGGGGGTACGGGTGCACAGCCTGGCCCGGTTCCGGCTGGACGAGGACGGCTGCATGGCGGTGCCGGTCTTCACCCCGTCACCTGGGCCGTACGTCGAGGTGATGAAGGGCCGGCACGAGGACACCGGCGCGCCGGTGGACCTGGCTTTTGACCACGACGGTGCGCCGCTCGACCTGGCCGCGGCCCGGGAGCGCGCCGTCCGGGCGTACCTGGCCCGGTACGGCATCCTGCAGCCCGCCCTGCACGCCCGGATGGCCCGGGCGGGCGCCACCGACCGGCATGACGTGGCGATCTGGCTGCGCGTCGACGACGCGCCCGCTCCGGGCGAGAAGGATCCGGCGCGGCGAGCGGCCACGTCGCCGTCGGCGCACGGGGAGCGGGCCGCCCGCTGTGCCGCCGCCCGTGACAGGTACCTCGCCGCCCTGCGGTCGGCCGCCCGGAGGACCGCCGTCGGCGACCCGGACGCGCCAGTCGTCTACGACCGCCTGAACGCGGAGGGAATCCTGCTGCTGACCAGTGACGCTTCGGTGGCCGCGGTCTTCCTGCGCGAGCACGACGACGTCCACACGGACTGGCAGGCGCTGCGCTGGCCGTACCCGACGATCTGCGCGGCGGCCGGCAGCTCCTGCACCGGAGAAGCCGGGAACGCCGGGAACGCCATCGACCCGCTGGTGGCGGAGCGGGTGAGCCACAAGGGCCGCAACACCCTCCGGGCCGGGCCGGCCGTCGCCGCGACCGCGGCGCTGGTGCAGCGCATCGAGCCCACCTTGTCGTGCTGGCCGGAGGGCTGCCGGGCGATCCTGCTGGCCGCGGCGGGCCGGGACGTGACCGGGCCGACCTGGTGGGCCGACGTGGTGCCCGACGTCGGCGCCCAGGACGGCTCCGGCGCGCCGAACGCGGCTGAGGCGGCCCGGATCGCGCGGCACCGGCAGGGCCGGGGGAACGCCGGCACGCAGCGCGGCTGGGACGTCGGCACGGTCCGCCGCGCGGACTTCGGCACCGACCGGCTGGCCACCTTCCGGTACCGGGTCCGGGTGCCGAAGGGCTCGCCGCTGGGCCCGTGGCAGGTCACGGTGGCGCTGGCCTGGAACAGCGAGGTCACCGCCCTCGACCTGGCCGGGCTGCGGCTGCCGCTGGCCTCCACGCTGACCCTCGACCTGGACCTGCTGGTGCACAACTCGGCCGGCGACCTGGTCGGGTACTCCGGCTCGTGGGACAACAGCTACGAGGTCGCCGAGTTCAGCGGGCTGCCGGGCGAGACCTACGACATCATCATCCGGCGCTGGTCCGGCGACCACGAGTCGTGGTATGGCATCGCCTGGACGGTGACCAGCGGGCTGCTGGCCAGCCCGTCACCGATCGACTGAGCTCGAAACGACTGAGCTCGGAACGTCCACCGGGTCGAGCGGACGAACTCGCCCTCGACCTCGCTCAGCCCGAACACCACCCGCGGGGCGAGGCAGAACACCGGCTCGCCGGCCGGGATGCTCTCCGGGTACTTCACGCCGTACGCCGCGAGGACCTCAGGCGGCGCCGGCGCCAGCGTGGCGGCGCCCTCGACGACCACCGCCCGCGGGCCGTCCTCGACGGACAGCGCGCAGTCCGGCCGGGCGGCCAGGTTGGTGGCCTTGACCGAGCCGGCGCCGGTGCGCGCGTCGACGACGACCGCCATCCCGTGTGGTCACCTCTGCGCCGTGTGGTGATCTCTTGGGGTCTCGAGGCAACAAGAGGTCACCACAACGCCGAGAGGTGACCACACGGGCGCTGCGGGCAACGACAGGTGACCACAACGCCGAGAGGTGACCACACGGGGTTCCGGGGCAACAGCAGGTCACCACAAGGTAGTAGCTGGAGCCTGGGCCTCGTCCATCATCGGGCGTCCATCATCTCCGCCCATCCTGGCACGGCTCGGGTGCTGGCACGCTATACCCCCTGTAGGTATATTCCCGGTATGACGACGCTGACCAGGCAGGCCATCCGGGCGACGGCACACTGCCTCACCGGCTGCGCGGTCGGCGAGATCCTCGGCATGGTGATCGCGACCTGGCTCGGGCTGAGGACCGTGCCGTCGGTGGTGCTTGCGGTGGTGCTGGCGTTCGGGTTCGGGTACGCGCTGACCATGCGGCCGGTGGTGGCCGCCGGGCTGGGCCTGCGAGCCGCGGTCGGGGTGGCGCTGGCGGCGGACACGGTCTCCATCACGGTGATGGAGATCGTGGACAACGGGTTCATCCTCGCGGTGCCCGGCGCGATCGACGCCAACCTGTCCGACCCGCTCTTCTGGGGCAGCCTGGCCGCCTCGCTGGCCGTCGCCTTCGTGGCCGCCCTGCCGGTGAACCGCGCGTTGATCGCCCGCGGCAGGGGCCACGCCGCCGTCCACAGCCACCATTGACGCCGCTGGGACCGGCTACTCCGGGTAGACGCTGATCTCGACCGCCTTGACCACGGCCCAGACCGGCTGGCCGGGTACCAGCCCGAGGTCGGCCAGCGCCGCCGCGGTGACGTCGGCCAGCACCTCCGGCGGGCCGGCCAGCAGGACCCGGACGGTGCCGCCGTGCGGCTCCAGCTCGACCACGGTGGCCGGCCAGCAGTTGCGCGGGCTGCCGTCCGGCCGGCTGCGGTAGATCGCCACGGCGGTCGGCGGGAAGGCCACGAACGCCGGCCCGGCCACCGGCTCGCCGACCGTGAACGCCCCGCCCCCGGCCAGCCGGACCACCCGGCCGGCGCCGCTACCCCGGTAGAGGTTCAGCCCGACCAGCCGGGCCACGTGATCGGTACGCGGGCGCCGGGCCACCTCGGCCGGCGTACCCGTCTGGACGATCCGGCCGCTGTCCAGGACGGCAATCTGGCCGGCCAGCACCAGCGCGTCCAGCGGGTCGTGGGTGACGACCAGGCAGCACCCGTCGTACGACCCGACCAGCCGGCGGAGCTGCCCGCGCAACGCCGACCGGGTGCCGGCGTCCAGCGCGGCCAGCGGCTCGTCCAGCAGCAGCAGGGCCGGCTGGCCGGCCAGCGCCCGGGCCAGCGCCACCCGCTGTGCCTGCCCGCCGGACAGTGCGGCCGGCCGGCGCCCGGCGTACCCGGCCAGCCCGACCCGGTCCAGCCACTCGGCGGCGACGGCGCGCGCGGCGGCCCGGCCGGCACCCCGGGCGCGCGGCCCGAACGCGACGTTGTCCAGCGCGGACAGGTGCGGGAAAAGCCGGTAGTCCTGGAAGACGTACCCGACCGGGCGCCGCTCGACCGGCACCCGCACCCCGGCGGCGACGTCGTCCAGCACCGTGCCGGCCAGGCTTACCCGGCCGGCGGCCAACGGTTCCAGGCCGGCCAGCGCGCGCAGCAGGGTAGTCTTGCCGGCGCCGTTCGGCCCGACCAGCGCCAGCACCTCTCCGGCCCCCACGGTCAGCTCGGCCGCGACCTCGAACCCGCCACGCCGGACCCGCAGCGCCACCTCCAGCGTCACGGGGCTGCCATCACCGGGGGCCGCCGTTATCGGGGCTGCCGTCACCGGGGGCCGCCGTCACGGAGCCAGCCCGCCGACCCACCGGCCGCGCAGCCCCACCAGCACGGTGACCGCCACCACCAGCAGCACCAGGCTGAGCACGATCGCACCCCCCGGATCCTGCTCCAGCACCAGGTAGACCTGGAGCGGCACCGTCTGGGTACGGCCGGGCGAGCTCCCCGCGAACATGATCGTCGCGCCGAACTCCCCCATCGCCCGGGCCCAGCACAGCACCCCGCCGGCCGCGATCCCGGGCGCGACCAGCGGCAGCGTGACCCGGCGGAACACCGTCCACCGCGACGCGCCGAGCGTGGCCGCCGCCTCCTCGACGCCCCGGTCCATCCCGCGCAGCGCCCCTTCGACGGCGATGACCAGGAACGGCATCGCCACGAACGCCTCGGCCAGCACCACCGCCGCCGTGCTGAACGGCAGGGTCAGCCCGAACCACGCGTCCAGGTACCGGCCGAGCACCCCGCGCCGGCCCAGCGCGAGCAGCAGTGCCAGCCCGCCAACCACCGGCGGCAGCACCAGTGGCACGGTCACCAGCGCCCGCACCACCCGGAGCCCGCGAAACGACGTCCGGGCCAGCGCCCAGGCCAGCGGCACACCCAGCAGCAGGCAGGCGGCGGTGGCCAGGGTGGCGCACAGCAGTGACAGCCACAGCGCGTCGCGGATCACCGGGCTGGCCAGCTCGCCGGGCAGGGTCCGCCAGGGCGCCCGCACCAGCAGCGCGACCAGCGGCAGCGTCAGGAACACGAGCGCCAGTCCGGCCGGCAGCCACAGCACGCCCGGCATACCCGCCGTGGCCAGGACACCGGGCCGCCGCTGGAACCGCCGCGTGAGCCGCCGGGTGGGCCGCTGGGTCACGGCAGGGTGAAGCCGGCGTCCCCGAGGACCTGGCGACCCGCGTCGGACCGGACGTAGTCGACGAACGCCTGCGCCGCGGTGGCGTTCTTCGCCCCCGACAGGACGACGATCGGGTACCGGTTGACCGCCTTCGCGGCGTCCGGGATCTCGATGCCGGTGACCTTGCCGCCGGCTGCCCGCACGTCGGTCCGGTACACCAGCGCGGCGTCCACCTCGCCGAGCTCAACCTTGGTCAGCGCCGCCTTGACGTCGCGCTCCAGGGTGACCGGCCGGACCACCACGCCGTCGGCCGCGAGCAGCTTCGTGGCCGCCGCGCCGCATGGCACCTGGACGGCGCACAGAGCCACCTTGACGCCCGGCCGGGCCAGGTCGGCGAGCCCGGCGACCCGGGCCGGGTTACCGGGCGGTACGGCGATGGCAAGCACGTTGCTGGCGAAGACCTGCGGGTCGCCGCGAGCCTCGCCTGCCCTGGTCACCGTGTCCATCGTGGCCGGCGAGGCGGCGGCGAAGACGTCACCCGGCGCGCCCTGGGTGATCTGGGTGGCCAGGTCGGAGCTGGCCCCGAAGCTGAAGACGACCCGCACGCCGGGATGCGCCGACTCGAACCGCCGGCCGAGCGTGCTGAACGACTCGGTCAGCGAGGCCGCCGCGAGCACGGTGACGATGCCGGTGACCGGATCGCCGACCGAGGTCCCGGAGGAGGTCCCGGCCGGCGATCCCCCGCCAGTGCCACCGCAGCCGGCCAGCACCGCGACGGCCCCCGCCAACGCCGCTGCCCACCAAGCCCGTGCCCTCATCGTGCCCCCTCGATCCCCACCACGACGTTGGTCGCCTTGACCTCGGCCACCGCGATCACGCCGGGCTCCAGGCCGAGCTCGTCGGCGGCCTCCCGGCTCAGCAGCGACACCACCCGGAACGGTCCGCACTGCAGGTCGACCTGGGCCATCACGCCGTCGCGGCGGACGGCGGTGACGATGCCGCGGAAGTGGTTGCGGGCGGACTGCCGGGCGGACTGCTCCGCGCCCGGCGCTGCCGCCTGAGCGCGGACGAACTCCGCCAGCGCCGCGCCCTCGACGGCCAGCCGGCCGGACTCGCCGCGTACCGTCGGCAACCGGCCCGCGTCGGCCCAGCGCCGTACGGTGTCATCCGACACGCCGAGCAGCTCGGCCGCCTCACTGATCCGCAGTTGCGCCACAATCGAGCACCATACGCCGCACCTGCGACCCTCCGGCGACCTTCCCCACAACTCTCCACAACTAGTCGACCTTCATCGGACTGGTGGTGAAAAGGTGCGGAGACGGCCCGACCCGGACCAGCGCCGATGGTATGTTTTCTGGCCTGTCTAGCCAGTGCCGAGGCTGGATGCTCAGCATGTCCGAGCAGGTCGAGGGCCACTGGCAGGTGCAGGAGGCCACGCAGCGTTTCAGCGAGGTGCTTCGCGCAGCGGAGCGGGACGGCCCGCAAACGATCACGCGGCACGGCCAGGAGACCGCGGTCGTCATCGACATCGACGAATACCGCCGACTGGTCGGACCCAAGCAGGATCTCACCGAGATCCTGCTGGGTCCGCCGTACTTCGACGACGATGTCATCTCAGTCCTCGAGAGAGTCCAGGCCGACCGCAAGACTGACCTTCCCAAGGGAGATCGACCTCGGGATCGATCAGTGAACTACCTGCTCGACACCAATGTGCTGTCCGAAACTCGTAAGCGGAAGCGCAATCCCGGCGTCACAGGCTGGCTCTCCACGACCCCGCGGGAGCGGCTCCACCTGTCAGCCATCACCATCGGGGAGATCGAGCGCGGAGTCACTCAGCTTCTCGGGCGGGGTGACCATCGGCAGGCGGCTGACCTGGAGGAATGGCTGGGCGGTGTGATCCAACAGTTCGGTGCGCGCGTCGTCCCCCGTCACCCTCCAGGTGGCCCGGCGGTGGGGCCGCCAGAGTACGGCGAGGCCGCTTCCCGCGGTCAACGCGCTGCTCGCCGCCACAGCCGAGGTACATGGCTGGACGATGGTCACCCGCAACACCAAGGACCTCGAGCACGCCGAAGTTCTTCTGCTCAACCCCTTCACCTGACGCTGTGCCGCCAGTGCCGCCAGTGACAGAGAGCCGAGACGTGGCCGTCCGAAGTCTAGAGGCCGAGTAGCGACTCGATGCCGACGGTCAGGCCGGGCCGGGACAGCACCGCCCGTACGGCGAGCAGCACCCCCGGCATGAACGACGTCCGGTCCACACTGTCGTGCCGGATGGTCAGCGTCTCCCCCGCCGTACCGAACAGGATCTCCTGGTGGGCGACCAAGCCGGCCAGCCGCACCGAATGCACCCGTATCCCGGCCACCTCGGCGCCGCGAGCGCCCTCAGCCGCCTGGGTGGTGGCATCCGGAGGTTTGGCCAGCCCGGCCGCTGCCCGGGCCTCACCGATCAGCTCCGCGGTGCGCGCGGCGGTGCCCGACGGCGCATCGACCTTCTTCGGGTGGTGCAGCTCGATGATCTCCACGGACTCGTAGAACTGCGCCGCGAGCTGGCCAAACCGCGCCGACAGCACCGCGCCGATGGCGAAGTTCGGGGCCACGATCACGCCGAGCCCGGGCCGCTGCGCACACCACTCCCGCACCGTGGCCAGCCGCTGCGCCGTGAACCCGGTGGTGCCGACGACACAGTGGATACCGTTGTCCACGCACCAGCGGATGTTGTCCATCACCGCGTCGGGGTGGGTGAAGTCGACGACCACCTGGGCGCCCGCGTCGGCGATGGAGAACATCCACTCGTCGACGTCGACCATGGCGACCAGCTCCAGGTCGGCGGCCGCGTCGACGGCCTTGCAGACCTCGATGCCCATCCGCCCGCGCGCCCCGAGCACCCCGACCCGGATCGGCTCCATCAGGCCTCCGCCCCAGACACCGGCGCCCCGAGGTCGGTGCCGGCTAGGTCGGACTCATCGAACGGCCCGATCAGCGCCAGGCTGCGCGGCCGGGCGAGCAGGTCGGCGGCCAGCTCTCGGACGTCGTCCGGGGTGACCGCATCCACCCGGGCCAGCACCTCGTCGACCTCCAGCACCTCGCCGTAGACCAGCTCGGCCTTACCGATCCGGCTCATCCGCGAGCCGCTGTCCTCCAGGCCGAGCACCAGCCCGCCCTTGACCTGCCCTTTGCCACGGGCCACCTCGGCGTCGGTCACGCCATTCTCGGCCACGTCGGCGAGCTGCTCCACGATGAGCCCGACCACCTGCTTCACCTTGCCCGGCTGCACCCCGGCGTACACCCCGAACGAGCCGGCACCGGCGTACTGCGAGGTGAACGAGTAGACCGAGTAGGCCAGGCCGTGCCGCTCCCGGATCTCCTGGAACAGCCGCGAGCTCATCCCGCCGCCGAGCGCGTTGTTCAGCACCCCGAGGGTGAACCGGCGCTCGTCGGCGCGTGGCAGCCCGGTGCCGCCCAGCACGAGGTGGGCCTGCTCGGTCGGACGCCGCAGCACGGTCAGCGGCCGGGCCGGGCAGCGTGGCCCGGCGGTGCCGGACCGCGGCGGAGCCGGCGCGGCATCGCCGCCGAGCCGGTCGCCGAACGCCTTCTTCACGAGCTGGACCACACTGCGATGATCCACCCGGCCGGCGGCGGAGACCACCATCACCGGCGGGGCGTACCGGCGCCGGTAGTAGCCGGCGATCTGGGTACGGCGGACGGCCTCGATCGACTCCACCGTGCCAAGCACGGACCGGCCGAGCGGGTGGTCGCCGAACAGCGCCTCGCCGAACAGGTCGTGCACGTAGTCGCCCGGGTCGTCGTCGCGCATGGCGATCTCCTCGAGAATCACGCCACGCTCGTTCTCCACGTCGTCCGGCGAGATCGTCGCGTTCAGCACGACATCGCACACCAGGTCGATGGCAAGCGGCAGGTCGGTGTCCAGCACATGCGCGTAGTAGCAGGTGTTCTCCCTGGTGGTGAACGCGTTGAGCTCACCGCCGACGGCGTCCATCTGGGCCGCGATGTCCAGCGCGGACCGGCTCGCGGTGCCCTTGAACAACAGGTGCTCGAGGTAGTGCGACGCGCCGGCCAGGCTGGCCACCTCGTCCCGCGAGCCCACCCCCACCCAGATCCCGAACGCCGCGGACCGGACCGCCGGCATCGCCTCGGTGACCACCCGGAGGCCACCGGGCAGGACGGTATGGCGGATCAGGCTGCCGTCCTGCCCGCTGGCGACGATGCGTCTGCTGCCGGGCCGCTGCAGTGCGGCCGGGCCACCAACGGTGCTCACCCCTGGGTCGCGTCGGCGGACACGCCTGCCACGGCCGCGCCAGCGGCCCGGTCCGACTCACCCTTGACCAGCTGGAGGCTGATCTTGCCACGCGGGTCGATCTCGGTGATCTCGACCTGCAGCTTGTCGCCGACCTTCACCACGTCCTCGGTCTTGTTGACCCGCTTGCCATCGCCGAGCTTGCTGATGTGCACCAAGCCGTCCTTGCCCGGCACCAGCGAGACGAAGGCGCCGAACGGCGCGGTCTTGACCACCGTGCCGAGGTACCGTTCGCCGACCTGCGGCATGGTCGGGTTGGCGATGGCGTTGATCCGGTCCACCGCGGCCTGCGCGGACGGCCCGTCGGCCGCGCCAACGTAGATCGTGCCGTCGTCCTCGATAGTGATCTCGGCGCCGGTCTCGTCCTGGATGCCGTTGATGATCTGACCCTTCGGGCCGATCACCGCGCCGATCTTGTCCACCGGGATCTTGATGGTGGTCACCCGCGGCGCGAACGGCGACATCTCGTCTGGCTCGGCGATTGCTTCGAGCATCACGTCGAGGATGTGCAGCCGGGCGTTGCGGGCCTGGGTAAGCGCGCCGGCCAACACGTCGGACGGGATGCCGTCCAGCTTGGTGTCGAGCTGCAGGGCGGTCACGAGCTCCTTGGTGCCGGCGACCTTGAAGTCCATGTCGCCGTAGGCGTCCTCGGCGCCGAGGATGTCGGTCAGCGCCACGTACTCGCGGTTGCCGTCGATCTCGTCCGAGACCAGGCCCATGGCGATGCCCGCGACCGGTGCCTTCAGCGGGACCCCGGCGTTGAGCAGCGACATGGTGGAGGCGCAGACCGAGCCCATCGAGGTGGAGCCGTTCGAGCTGAGCGCCTCCGAGACCTGCCGGATCGCGTACGGGAAGTCCTCGCGGCCGGGCAGCACGGGCAGCAGCGCCCGCTCGGCCAGCGCGCCGTGCCCGATCTCGCGGCGCTTGGGCGAGCCGACCCGGCCGGTCTCGCCGGTCGAGTAGGGCGGGAAGTTGTAGTTGTGCATGTACCGCTTGGTGCGGTCCGGGGAGAGCGTGTCGAGCTTCTGTTCCAACGCCAGCATGTTCAGCGTGGTGACGCCGAGGATCTGGGTCTCGCCACGCTCAAACAGGGCCGAGCCGTGCGCCCGTGGGATCAGGTCGACCTCGGCGGAGAGCTGCCGGATGTCGGTCACCCCACGGCCGTCGATGCGGACCTTGTCACGCAGGATGCGCTGCCGGACCAGCTTCTTGGTCAGGGTGCGGACGGCCGCGCCGATCTCCTTCTCCCGGCCCTCGAACTTCGCCGTGGCCCGCTCGACAGCCAGGCTCTTGACCCGGTCCAGCTCGGCCTCGCGCTCCTGCTTGGCGGCGATGGTCAGCGCGGCGGCCAGCTCGTCGGAGACCGCGCCGGCCACCACCTCGTAGACGTCGTCGCCGTGCTCTGGGTACGTCGGGAACACCCCGGTCGGCTTCGCGGCCTGCCCGGCCAGCTCGAGCTGGGCCTCGCACAGCGCCCGGATGAACGGCTTGGCCGCCTCCAGGCCGGTCGCCACAACCTCCTCGGTCGGCGCGGTGGAGCCCGCCGCGACGAGCTGGATGACCCGGGGGGTTGCCTCCGCCTCCACCATCATGATCGCGACGTCGGCACCCACGATACGGCCGGCGACCACCATGTCGAACGTCGCCCGCTCCAGCTCGTCGTAGGTCGGGAAGGCCACCCACTGGTCGTCGATCAGGGCCACCCGGGTGGCGCCGATCGGGCCGGAGAACGGCAGCCCGGCGAGCTGGGTGGACATCGAGGCGGCGTTGATGGCCACCACGTCGTAGAGGTGTCGCGGGTGCAGCGACAGCACCGTGAGGACGACCTGCACCTCGTTGCGCAGGCCCTTGACGAAGCTGGGCCGCAGCGGGCGGTCGGTGAGCCGGCAGGTGAGGACGGCCTCCTCGCTGGGCCGGCCCTCGCGGCGGAAGAACGAGCCGGGGATCCGGCCGATGGCGTACATCCGCTCCTCGACGTCCACCGTCAGCGGGAAGAAGTCGAACTGCTCCTTCGGCGTCTTGGAGGCGGTGGTGGCGGAGAGGACCATCGTCTCGTCGTCGAGGTAGACGACCGCCGAGCCGGCGGCCTGGCGGGCCAGCCGCCCGGTCTCGAACCGGATGGTCCGGGTGCCGAAGCGACCGTTGTCCAGGGTCGCGGCGGACTCGTGCACTGTGGTGTCCGACACGGACACGCTCCTCTCGTCATCGCCGAGCCAGCGCCCGGCGGCGACGCGGGAGTCGGTGCGCGTGCCGGTCTTCGATCGAAGCGCCCGTGGCGTCGCCGTCTGTACGGCGGCCGCGGAGGCCACTACCGAGGACCGGCCGGCGGGCGAACCACGAGGCCTGCGGAGCGTGTCCGGCTCGGCTGTTGTGCCGCGCGGTGACTCCACGCGGTTTGTCAATGTGGAGAGGGGAGCGGCTCCGGCGGAGTCGCTCCCCTCCTGGTGCTATCGGCGCAGGCCGAGTCGCTCGATGAGCGATCGGTAGCGCTCGATGTCTGTCTTCGCCAGGTACTGCAGCAGCCGGCGGCGGCGGCCGACCAGCAGCAGCAGGCCGCGGCGGCTGTGGTGGTCATGCTTGTGCACCTTCAGGTGCTCGGTCAGGTCGCTGATCCGCTTGGTCAGCATCGCGACCTGTACCTCCGGAGAGCCGGTGTCGGCCTCGACGGTGGAGTAGTCCGCCATGATCTTCTTCTTGGTCTCGCTTGCGAGCGCCACTGGTCTCCTTGTTCCTGTCCGTGTGGCCTCCGGTCCCTGTCACGGAGGCAGCGTTCACACCGCCGTCGGATACTCGGCGTTCACGGCACGATAACAGCCCGGTACCACCGCCCGCCAACCGCCTACCCGGTCGGCACCGGCTCAGCCCAGCGGGTGCCGCCAGCGCAGGCCCGGGAAGCGGGCAAAGTCACGGTCGCCCGTGATCCACTCGCAGCCGTGCTCGATCGCCAGCGCGGCGACGTAGGCGTCCGGGACCAGGTTCCCCTTGGCCTCCACCTTGCGGCACAGCCCGGTGAAGATCTCCCAGTGCTGGGGGCCAGGGCCGACCGGTGCCACATTGCCGTTGCCCCGCAGCACCTCTACGAACTCGAGCGCCTCGTCCAGGGTGCTCGCGGGGCTGAAGACCCGACGGTTCGTCGCGAGCCGAAGTACACCGCTCAACACCAGGTCCGAGCAGCCGACAAGCTCGTCGCCATTCAGCGCGTCGAGCAGCCAGCGCTTGTAGCGCAGGTGGTCGACGGACTCCCGCTTGTGTGCCATAAGCAGCACGTTCACGTCACAGAGGATCACTCCTCCGACTCCATCAGGTCGAGCAACGCGGCGCTGTTGTTGAGATCAACGCCCGGTCGAGGTCCACCGGCGCTCGTCGGTAGGTCCTCGAGGATGCGTCTTCTCAACGACCGTCGATGAAGGAGTCCCGGACCGCGTCCTGAATCACCTCGCTGAGGGTATGACCGCTTCGCGCCGCGCGACCGCGCGCCTCCCGCAGCAGATCATCATCGAGCGTGACAGTCGTCCTGGTCTTGGACCCACTCGTCCTGGACCCGGTCTCTGTACTGGTGTCTGTGCTCATGGATCAGAGGGTAGGTCGCCCGCATCGTGATGCGCCATCGGCTCAGGTGATCAGCTTGCGGGTGGCATCGACGTCACGCTGGATCTGGGCGATGAGGTCGTCGACGTCGTCGTAGCGCTCCATGCCGCGCAGCCGGGCGTGGAGGTCCAGGCTGACCTTCTCGCCGTACAGGTCACCGGTGAAGTCGAGGACGTAGGCCTCGACCCGGCGCTCGCGGCCCTCGAACGTCGGGTTGGTGCCCACCGAGATCGCGGCCGGGCGGGCCACCCCTCGCCAGTGCAGCCGGCCGGCGTACACCCCGTCGGCCGGGATTGCGGCGTACCGGTCGGTCCGCAGGTTCGCGGTGGGAAAGCCGAGCCGCGAGCCGCCGCGCATGTCGCCGCGCACGACCACGCCCTGGACCTGGTGGTCGCGGCCAAGGGCGTGTGCGGCGGCGGCCACGTCACCGGCGTCCACACAGGACCGGACGTACGTCGAGGAGATGGTCACCTCGCCGTCGGTCAACAGCGGCACCCCTTCGGTGACGAAGCCGAAGGTGCCGCCCAGCGACCGAAGAGTCGCCACGTCGCCGGCCGCCCGGTGGCCGAACCGGAAGTTCTCCCCCACCACGACGGCGGCGGCGTGCAGGTGCTCGACCAGCGTCTGGTGCACGAAGTCGCCCGGCTCCAGGCGGCTGAACTCGACGGTGAACGGCAGCACGCACAGCACGTCGACGCCAAGCTCCTCGAGCAGCTCGGCCTTGCGGCGCTGGGAGGTGAGCACCGCTGGGTGCGAGCCCGGCCGGACCACCTCCATCGGGTGCGGGTCGAAGGTGATGACGACGCTGGGCAGGCCGGCGTCGCGGGCCCGCTCGACCGCCCGGCCGATAATCTGGGCGTGCCCACGGTGCA
>DATILL010000121.1:0-19152 GCA_035476575.1 Mycobacteriales bacterium | reverse complement strand
AACAGCTCGTCAACCTGCGCGTCGGAAAGCCCCCACAACCGCGCGTCACGACACGAGCCAAGCAGCACCGACAGCTGCTCAACCACCGACGCGACCACATCCGACATAGAAGAAGAATAAAAGAGACCACCGACAAAACCGCCCCGGCCAACCCGACCGTCCGACAAAAAACTTGAGAAACTTCGGAGAGCAAAACGGCGAGCACCCAGAGTGGCTCCGGCGTGAGGCGGAAGGAGGAAGGCGAGAAACTCGGTGAGCAAGACGGCGAACGCCCAGCAGCCCCGGCGGGAGAAGGAAGGTGAGGACTTCGGTGGGCACAGCGGCGAGCGCCCACGGTAGTCCAGCGGGAGGTGGAAGAAGGAGGGTGAGAAAGCTCCGGGGAGCACAGCGGCGAGCGCCAGAATGGTGCCGGTGGCACGGCGGCGGCGGCAGGTGTTCGCCCGGCCCGAGTCCGCGAGCAGGACGGCGACAGGAGGGCCGAGACGGCGGTAGGCGCCCTGCCGGCCTGCCATAACCATGCTGACGACGACACGACCCGCGCGGGTGGAAGAAAACCCACCAGGTGGCAAGGGGTACGGCGTGAGCGGGCACGGCGGCGTGCTGAGCGCGCGGCAAGCACGGCGCCGCGCCGCGGCACCTGCCCTCCGGCTACCGGCAGGTCAACCTCGCCCGGATGCGGGGAGCGCCGCCGGCCGCGACCATGCCCGGCCGGCCGCACCAGCCGACCGCCACCGAACAAGCCGACACAACGCAGGCCAGCCACGGCGTCCGCGCACTGGAACCCACGAACCCGACGCGACCAACCCGGCCACCACCACAACCCGACACCGAAAAACATCACCCAAAGACCAAGAACACCAGCAGAAGACCATCTCAGCCGCTTACGCACGGATTCGGGTCAGAGGGCCGCTCCGTGACATGCTCCTGACCATGGTCAGCCCCCACCGACAACCGCGCTCAGGCGTTGTCTTCGAACTCCTTGAGCTCCTTGGCTAATGCGTCGAGCTGCGTCGCCCCTGCGTCGAGATCATCGTCCGACGATTCGGCGGGCGGTGGGGACGGGGGCTTGAGGCTCGAGAGGTCAACCTTCGCGTCAGACAGCATCTTGCGAGCAGCACCGTCGCCGAGCACAGCCTCAAGGACCGTGATCATGGCGTCCACGTGCGTGCCGCCAATCTTGTCAGCGTACGCCTGCAAGCTCAGGCGACCCTTGACCGCCTCGTCGAAGTGGTCGCAGAGCACCCCGACCTGCCCGCCGAAGTACGCGTTGGCGAGCAGGTCATGGTTGATCACGTTCTGGTCGAGGAGCGCCTTCACCCCGCGGAGCTGAGCGCCGTAGGTCTCCGTGTCGCGGACGACCTTTTCCTGGAGCGATTCGGTCACGATCCGGGTGAAGTATTCGGTGACACCCTCGTTGAAGTGAAAGCCGAAGAGCATCTGGACGGCCGGCTTCGAGAACCGGTGGAGGGCCTCGTGGTACTCGTTGCCGACACCGAGCGCGTCGTCTCGGACATACGCGGTGTCACCGATGGTCAGTCCCTGGAGCTGGGTGCCCTCGACGAAACGCTGGAGTGTCTTGGGGTTCTTGGCAACCGTGTCGGCAACCTCAGCCACGTCGGTCTCCGGCAGGCGTCGCAGGACGTTGACGACGCCAAGCACCTGGGCCGTGACATACCGAAGCTTCAGGTCGGCGCTGGTACGAGGCCCAACGACATAGTTCCACACCGAGGGAACCGTGCTCAGAACCTCGAACACGGCAGCCGCGGTGAGACGGGGAGCGTGGCCGCTGTCCTTGGCCTTTTCCAGGGCCTCGGTGTCCTCTCCCAGCACCACGCTCGCCTCGACCAGGAGCTCCTGCGATTTATAGCGGACTTTGATGCGGAAGGGCGCGCCGCTCGCGTCCCGCTCGTTGGGGGTGTCGACAAATGTGAACTTGTAGTCCCCCGCAGGCAGCTCTGTCCCCTCGGCACCGACGATGGGGTACCTCAGCGTCACCGTCCCGCGGCGCCGAAGCTCTTCCTTCTTTTTGCTCCAGTACCCGTCCAGCTCGGTGGCCAGGACGCCGGAGTACTGATCGACCGCCCTGGTCGTGGGCCAATACGCGGAGTCGAGGAGCTGGGCGCGTTCCAGCCAGCGCAGCTCCCCGTTCACCAACGCTTGCACGAGCGGGACACCATCCGTGCCATATGCCCAGGACAGCGGGTGGACGACGACCGCACGATAATCCTTAAAATGCTCTGCGCCCAACTGGACCGTGTCGGTCATCTCCGCGTCGACGCTGCCTTTGTTGCCCATCCCGTACACGGTGACGAACCCCGACTCGCCGCGACCAGGCCGTGGATGCGGATCAGAACGTACGGACCAGTCCACAGCGCCTCCCTGGCCAGACGACACCAGCAATGATCTCAAACGTGGAGGTAGCCTATCAAACGGGTCACGCGATGTCAGCAAATGTCATGCCGACGGCGTACGTCAATGACTGCGACGGCGACCCGGGCTCGAACGCCTTCACCAGACATGTGGGTGCCCGTCTAGTGAACGGATGACGGCGGGCTTATGCAATGCGTCGCGTTGAGGTTCGTTGCTGGCCAGGTGGTCCGGATCGGTGGGTAGCTCATCCACGGTCATGGACAACACGCCGAGACCGGCAGGCCACGTGCGAGCCGGTCAGTGCCCTGGTGGGGCTGCCGACGTCGTCCGCCACGGCTCACGGCAGTCGGCCCCTGCCCTGCCGACCAGGCCAACCCGCGAACCGGCCGAAGCCCGCTCGGCTGGCATACTCGGCGCTTGGCTCAGCCGGCACAGCACGCTAGGGAAGGTCCGTTCCGTGACTGAACGCACCACCGCTGTCGATCACACCCCAGTCGACGACATCCCCGCCAACCCGGACGCTGCCAGCACGCCGCGGCCGAAGGTGGCAGAGGCGACCGACGACGGCCGGCCGTCGGTGCATGCGCTGCCCTCCCGGCTGCGGCTGGCCGGCGAGGCAGTGGCGATGGCGGTGGCCGGATACGTGCTGGCCTGGCTGTACATCCCCGCCATCCGGGACAGCTCACAGTCGATCTTCGGCGACGTCACCACGAACGCGATGGCGCCGGACCGGGACGGCCTGGCCGGCTGGATCCGGGACGGCGTCTTCCCGCTCTGGGCCAGGACGACGTACGGCGGCGAGCCGTACCTGGCCAACCTGCAGCACGGCACGGCGTACCCCGGCTCGCTGCTGTTCCTGATCGGGTCGAGCTCGACCGCGCAGGACATCGTGATCGCCACCCACCTGGCGCTGGCCTGCGTGGGCATGTGGGCCTACCTGCGGCTGGCCGTCCGTACCAGCGGCTGGGCGGCGGTGCTGGGCGCGCTCTGCTACACCGTCGGCGGCGTCATGCTGTCGCACACCGTGCTGGCAGACCAGTTCCACGTGATGTGCTGGATGCCGCTGATGTTCCTCACCGGCCACCTGGCGCTGGAGCGGCGCAGGCTGCGCTGGACCGTGCTGACCGCGCTGACCATCGGCATCGCGTTCCTGGCCGGGCACCCTGAGCCGTGGCTGTACCAGATGGCAGCGCTGGCGGCGTACGCCGTGGCCTGGATCCTGTTCCGCGGCGAGGAGGCGGGCCGGCTCGCCCGCCGGGCGTGGGACGCGGCCCGCTACCTCGGTGGCGCGGTGGTGTTGTTCGTGCTGCTGTTCGGCTGGCAGCTCCTGCCGACGCTGGCGCTCAAGGGCCAGGGCTACCGCACCTCGCCGACGTTCAACCAGCAGTACCCGCTGCCCGAGGCGACCGGCATCAACGCGCTGCTGCCCGACTTCGGCCGGGTGCTGATCGGTGAGAACCAGGCGTTCGTCGGCACCGCGGCGCTGTGCCTGGTGGGCCTGGCGCTGGTGGCGCGGCGGCGCGGCACGCTGTGGCTACGGGTCTGGCTGCTGGTCACCGCGACGGCCGGCGTGATCATGGCGCTCGGCCTGCAGAACCCCATCGCGGCCTTCCTCTACCACCACAGCAGCCTGGTCAAGGGCTTCCGGGTGCCGTCCCGCTACCTGCTCATGACCTACTTCGCGCTCTGTGTGGGCGCCGCGCTCGGCCTGGACGAGCTGCTCTATAACGCCGTCGGCCGGTGGCGGGCCCGGCTGCGGCAAGGGGTGCTGGCCGTCGCCGTGCTGGCCGCCGGGCTTGGCGTGATGCTGGTCCTCGCCGACATCCGCAACGACGGCGCCTCGTGGAAGAAGTGGCTCGCCGCGGCCGGCATCGGCGGGCTGGTCTGGCTGGCCGCGGCGTTCCGGCGGATCCCGCGCACCGCGCTGGCCCTGGTGCTGATCGGGCTGACGGCGGGCGAGCTCTACTACGCCCGGCCGTACGCCGAGTACCGGCAGAAGGTGCCGAACGAGGTCTACGACAGCAACGGGCCGACGCTGGCGGCTATCGGTGCCGGCGGCGGCCGGTACATCACCATCGCCGGGCCGCCCGCCACCCAGGCGCAGAAGGAGAGCATTCCGATCCCGGCTGATGTAGCCGACACCACGGCCAAGCGCAACTACTACCTGGCCGGCGTCTACCCCCGGCTGGTGGGCCGGCCGGGCATCCAGGTCAGCGAGCACGCCGAGACGATCCTCGGCCGGGACGGCGGCCTGCTGCCGCTGCGCCGATACCACGACTTCTACCTGGCCGCCGTACACGCGGGCGGGGACATCAACTCCGGCGTCACCGGCACGCCGCCGTCGCAGTGGAGCTGGACCGCGCTGGACTTCCTGGCGATCAAGTGGTTCGTCACCCGCGACGACCTGCCGGCCACCGAGCGGGCCGTGCTGGGGCAGCATGGCTTCCGGGTGGTCGGGCACGATGCGTACGTGCTGCGCTGGGAGCGGGCCGAGCCGCCGCTGGCCCGGCTGGTACACGCGGTCGACGTGATCCCCACCGACGAGGCGCGCACCGCCGCGCTGGCCGCGAGCTACCCGCTGCTGGCCAGGGCCATCGTGGAGCAGCCGGTCGACCTCGACCCGGCCCCCGCGACGCCGACGTCCCCGACGTCCCCGACGTCCCCGACGTCCCCGACAACCCCGACGAGACAGGCGGGCGCCGAGTCGGTCCGGACGGTGCACGTCGGCAACACGTCGGTCGAGCTCGTGGCAACCAGCGTGGGCCGCTCGCTGCTGGTGCTGGCCGACCCGTACTACCCGGGCTGGCGGGTCAGCGTGGACGGGCGGCCGGCCACCGTGCTTCCGGTGGACCAGGCATTCCGTGGCGTGGTGCTGCCGGCCGGCGAGCACACGGTGACGTTCAGCTACGTCGACGGCGACTTCCGGCTCGGCCTGCTGCTGGCGGCGCTGACCGGGGCCGGGCTGGTCGGCATGCCGCTGGCGGCCGGCGTGCTGCGCCGCCGCCGGAACGCGACCGCCGACGGGCCGGCCGAGGCAACCGAGCCAGGGCCAGGGCCAAGGCCAGAGCCAGAGCAGACCGAGCGATGAGCGCGATCGCCGACGGCGGCCAGCGCGGGCGTGCCCGGAACCAGGCCCGGATCCGGGTCGAGCTGCTGCGCAACCTGGTGCGCAAGGACCTGAAGGTGAAGTACCAGGGCAGCGTGCTCGGCTTCCTCTGGTCGCTGGCCAACCCGCTGCTGCTGCTGGCTGTCTACTCCTTCGTCTTCCAGCTCGTGCTGCGGTCCGGCATCCCGGCGTTCGGCTTCTTCCTGCTCGCCGGGCTGCTGGTGTGGAACGCGTTCGCGGGCGCCGTCGGCGCGGCCTGCGGCGCGGTGGTGGGCAACGCCGGGCTGGTCAAGAAGGTGCGCTTCCCGCTGGTGGTGCTGCCGCTGACGCCGGTCGGGTTCACCGCGGTCCACTTCGGGCTGCAGCTCCTCGTGCTGCTCGTGGTCATGCTGGCCACGGGCTACACGTCCTTCCTGTCCCCGGCGCTGCTGCTGGCCGTGCCGGCGATTGCCGTCGCGCTGCTGCTCACCGTGGCGCTGTGCTTCCTGGTGGCCGGGCTGAACGTGCGGTACCGCGACACCCAGCACATCGTCGAGATCGCGCTGATGGCCGGCTTCTGGCTGAACCCGATCGTGTACTCCGTCGCGCTGGTCCACCAGCACCTGCACAGCGGCTGGCTCTACCAGCTCTACTACCTCAACCCGATGGCGGGCGTCGTCACCACCATGCAACGGGCGCTGTACGGGCAGGATCCGCTGCTGCCGGGCGGCTCCAGCACGCTGGCCGACCCGGGCTACCTGTTCTACCTGGAACGGCTCGGGATCGGCGCGCTGATCTCCGGCGCGCTGCTGCTGTTCGCCCTGCGGGTGTACTCCAGGCTGTCCGCGGACTTCGCGGAGGAGCTATGACGCACCCGATGGTTGCGATCCGGGCACACGGGGTGAGCAAGCGGTTCGTCCAGCACACCCGGCAGGCCACCAGCCTCAAGGAGCGGCTGCTTCGCCGCGGTGGCTCCGGCGACCGCTGGTTCTACGCGCTGAACGACGTGTCGCTGGAGATCCAGCAAGGCCACACCATAGGCCTGATCGGGCCGAACGGCTCCGGCAAGTCCACCCTGCTCAAGGTGCTGGCCGGCATCCTGCGGCCGACCACCGGCACGGTCGAGGTGCACGGCCGGATCGCCTCCCTGCTCGAGCTCGGCGCCGGCTTCAACGGCGAGCTGTCCGGCCGGGACAACGTCTACCTCAACGCGTCGCTGCTCGGCCTGTCGCGGCGCGAGACCGACCGGCTGTTCGACTCGATCGTGGAGTTCTCTGAGCTGGCGGAGGCCATCGAGAACCCGGTCAAGCACTACTCCTCGGGCATGTACGCCAAGCTCGGCTTCGCCGTGGCGGTGCACGTCGACCCGGACATCCTGCTGGTCGACGAGGTGCTCGCCGTCGGCGACGAGGCCTTCCAGCGCAAGTGCCTGCACAAGATCGCGGAGTTCCAGTCCGAGGGCCGGACCATCCTGTTTGTCAGCCACGCGCTGGACCAGGTGGAGCAGATCTGCGACCGCGGCGTGGTGCTGTCCGCCGGCCGGGTCGTCTACGACGGCGACCCGGAGTTCGCCGTCGGCACGCTGCGCATGCTGCTCGGCACCGACCAGCCGGAGCCGGCCGCCGGCGACCTGCCCGCGGACAAGGGGATCACCTTCGACTCCATCGTGGTGAGCTCGGTGCGGGGCGGACCAGCGGTGAGCGCGTTCAAGGCCGGCGACCCGCTGGCCATCCGGGTGACGACCACCGTGGCCGAGTGCTGGACGGAGGTGGTGCGCGGCATGCAGGTCGTGGTGATGGGTGTCGGCGACATCCCGGTATGGCTGATGGAGACTGAGCCGGGCACCTGGCCGGACGCGCCAGGCCGCTGGTCGGTCGATTTTATCCTGGAATGCCCCCCTTTGCTCGGCCGCTTCGTGCTCGGTGTACAACTGATCGGCGAGGAGGGCCACGGGCTGGCGCACACCCGGACCACCGTCGCGTTCGGCATCTCCAGCGGCCAGCGGGTCGGCTTGATCAACGTGCCCTACGAGGTGCGCGGCAGTGGACCGAAAGGGGCCGATGAGCAGCCCCCGGGCGACTAGCCCCCGGACGACCGTGGTGATCGTCAACGGCCGGGACGTCACCGACAAGGTGCTGTGGGAAAAGCTGGCGTTCGGGCCGGAGGGTGCGGGGGGCGGCCGGTTCCGCTGGACCAGGCCGGCCGGCGAGCTGCTGGTGCCGGTCAGCGACGCTCCTGACGGCCGGCCGGGCGACGCGCCGGGCCACCTGGCCGACGACATCAAGATCATCTTCCGGATGGCGGCGGAGTCCGGCGGGATCGTGCTCGCCGCCGGCTACGGCGCCGGCCGCCGGTTTCCAGGAGGTCGACGAGGGCCAGTACGACGAGCCGGCCGAGGTGTTCACGGCCTGCGGGAACGGCATGGCGACCCGGGCCACGGCGGGCCGCGAGGTCGGCTGGTTCGACGACGACTTCTTCATGTACTACGAGGACACCGACCTGTCCTGGCGGCTGCGGTCACGAGGCTGGACGGTGCGCTACGAGCCGGCCGCCGTACCGCGGCACATCCATACGGCGTCCAGCAAGGAGTGGTCGCCGCGGTGGGTCTTCCACGTCGACCGCAACCGGCTGCTGATGCTGACCAAGAACGCCTCGGCCAGGCTGGCGGTGGCCGCGGTACCGCGGTACCCGCTGTCCGCCGGGTCGATCGCGGTGCGGGCGCTGCGCGAGGGGCTGGCCCAGCGGCGGCGCCCCGCGATCAGGCCGCACCTGCTCCGTGCCAGGATCATCCTGTCGTACCTCAGGCTGCTCGGTCCCATGCTGGTCCGGCGCCGGCAGCTCAGCCGGCGTGCCACGGTCTCCCGGAAGGAGCTGGAACGCTGGCTGGTCACCACTCGATGAGGTCCGGCGCGTGAGAGACGCACCGCGGGCTGCGGTCTACAACCGGTTCTGGCACTCGCTGGGGGGAGGCGAGCGGCATTCGGGGATGATCGCCCAGGTGCTGGCCGCGGACGGCGTGCCGGTCGACCTGATCGCGCACACCGCCGTGGACGTCGAGGAGCTGGCCGAACGGCTCGGGCTGGACCTGTCCGGCTGCACCCTGCGGGTCGTGGCCGACCGCGGCGACACCGAGCTGTCCCGGCTGTCCGGCGAGTACGACCTGTTCGTCAACGCGACGTACATGTCCCGGCTGATGCCGCGGTCGCCGCACACGGCGTACCTGTGCTTCTTCCCCACGCCGTTCGACCACGACCTGGCCCGCTGGCGCAAGGCCGCGATCACACTGACGCGGTGGTACCTGCGGCCGGCGGCGGGTCACCTGTTCTGCCAGTTCGGCACCGGCTGGTTCCCCCCCGAGGGCGGCCGGCGGCGGCGGTGGACCTGGACCAGCGGGGACGCCGTGCTCACCCTGGACCCGGGGCCGCGGCGGCTGCTGCAGGCCGACTTCGGCCGGGTCGGCGGGCCGGGTCCGTGCCAGCTCACCGTCACCGACGAGACCGGCGCGGAGCTGGCGCGCTTCGAGGTTACGCCGGAGTTCCAACGGCACCGGATTCCGCTGCCGGCCAGCACCGAGGGGCACGAGCTGCACCTTCGCTCGGACACCTTCGTGCCCACCTTGCTCACGCCGACGGCCGGCGACTCGCGGACCCTCGGCGTGGCGGTCAGCCGGATGCGGTTCCTCGGGCCGCTCGGGACCCGCGAGCGGGTGGCGCTGCGTTTCCCCTGGCTGATGCGCGACCCCTCCGACCTGCGCTTCCTGGACAGCTACGACGTCGTGCTGGCCAACTCGCGGTACACCGAGGGCTGGATCGAGCGGCTCTGGCGGCACGAGGCGGACATCCTGTACCCGCCGATCGACGCCGCCGACATCCATCCGAGGGCCGAGCGGCGCCCGACGATCCTGACCGTCGGCCGGTTCTTTGCGCCTGGTCTCGGGCACGCCAAGCGGCAGTGGGAGATGGTGCGGTTCTTCGGCGACATCGTCCGGGCCGGCGGGCTGGCCGGCTGGACCCTGCACGTCGTCGGCGGCTGCGAGGAGTCGCAGCGGCCGTACCTGGAGCGGGTGCGGCAGGCCGCCGAGGGGCTGCCGGTCGAGATCCACGCCAACGCGCCGCGCGCGCTGGTGCACGAGCTGATGGCCACCTCGTCGATCTTCTGGTCGGCCACCGGGTACGGCGAGGACGAACGGCGGGCGCCGTGGGCGCAGGAGCACTTCGGGATGACCACCGCGGAGGCGATGGCCGGTGGCTGCGTGCCGGTGGTCATCGACCGGGCCGGGCAGCGTGAGATTGTCCGGGAGGGGGTGGACGGCTTCCGGTGGTCGACGCCGGCCCAGCTCGCCGCCCGCACCCGGCAGCTCGCCTCGGACCAGGAGCTGCTGGAGAAGCTGTCGGCGTCGGCGATCGCCCGGGCACAGGAGTACTCCGACGAGTCCTTTGCCGCCCGCTGGCGGGAGATCGCCACCCGGCGCGGGCTGCTGGGAGCGTAATGGTGAGGGAGGCGGCCGGGCTGCGGGTCGGGATCGACGCGACGCCGCTGCTGGGGCCGCGCACCGGGGTCGGCCGGTACGTCGAGCACCTAGTGGCCGCGCTGTCTGGGCTGGAGGGCCTGGGCGAGCTGCGGGCCACGGCGTTCACCTGGCGCGGGCAGGGCGGGCTGGCCGCCGCGGTGCCGGCCGGGGTCACGGTGGCCGGCCGGCGGGCTCCGGCGCGCGGCCTGCAGGCGCTGTGGCGGCGGGCGGACGTGCCGGCGGTGGAGCTGCTGGCCGGCCGGGTGGACGTCTTCCATGGGACCAACTTCGTGCTACCGCCGCTGCGCCGGGCCGGCGGCGTGCTGACCGTGCACGACCTGGCCTACCTCACCCTGCCCGGCACGGTCAGCGCTGCCTCGCTGCGCTACCGCGAGCTGGTGCCGCGATCGCTGCGCCGGGCCGCGGTGGTGCTCACCCCGACCGAGGCGGTGGCCGAGGAGCTGCGGACGGCGTACCCGCTGCCGGCCGACCGGGTACTGGTCACGCCGCTGGGGGTGGACCGGGTGTGGTTCGAGACGCCGCCGCCGGACCCGGGGTGGCTGGCCGGGCGCGGCCTGCCGCCGGAGTACCTGCTCGCGGTCGGCACGCTGGAGCCACGCAAGGGGCTGGACGTGCTGGTCGCCGCGTACCGGCAGCTCAGCGCCGAGGAGCCGGCGACGCCGCCGCTGGTGCTGGTGGGTGGGGCCGGGTGGGGCGCTGGGCTGGACCTGGCCGGGCTGCCGGCCGGGCGGGTGGTGCTGCCCGGGTACGTCGACAACGCCGACCTGGTGCCGATCATGGCCGGCGCCCGGCTGCTGGCGTTCCCGTCCCGGTACGAGGGCTTCGGGCTGCCGCCGTTGGAGGCGATGGCGGCCGGGGTGCCGGTGGTGGCCAGCGACCTGCCCGCCGTACGGGAGGCGACCGGAGAGCTGGTCCGGCTGGTGCCGCCTGGCGACCCGGCCACGCTGGCCGCCGAGCTGGCCGCCGAGCTGGCCGCGCCGGCCGACCCGGCCGCGCTGGAGACCGCGCGCAAGCACGCGGCCGGCCACACCTGGCTACGCTGCGCGCAGCTCACCATGCGTGCCTACCAGCGCGCCGCGGCCCCCTGACCGCGAGCCATCCCACTGGCCTGAAGCGAGGTACGACGGTCGCCAGCGTCGCGCTATCGTGGGATAGCAGAGGTGGAGCATGGCAGACGTGCTGATTCGCGATGTTCCCGACAATGTGGTCGCGGCACTGGACGCGCACGCCGGCCGGCTGGGCCTGTCGCGCAGCGAGTACGTGCGCCGCCGCCTCACCCAGGACGCGGCAGCCTCCAGCTCACCGGTGAGCATCGGCGACCTCGCGCGATTCGCCGACGTCTTCGACGATCTCGCCGACCCTGATGTCACGACACAGGCTTGGCGGTGACGGCTTGGCTGATCGACAAGTCAGCGCTGGTCCCGCCTGGCCGCTAGCCGGGACGCCGTCGAATGGGCCACTCGGATCGAGCGTGGCCTGGTCCGCATCACGACCGTCACCCGCCTGGAGATCGGCTACTCGGCCAGGTCAGGGCCAGACCTGCGGACCGGGTTGCAGCGCCACCGCCGTCCTCAATGCCGGTCGAGTACCTGACCCCGGCGATCGAAGACCGGACGGTTGAGGTTCTGACCCTGCTCGCCGACCGGGGGCAGCACCGGGCGCCGTCGATCCCTGATTTGATCATCGCTGCGACCACCGAGCTCGCCGGGCTGACCATCCTGCATGCCGACAAGGACTTCGAGATCATCGCCGAGATCACCGGCCAGCCGGTCGAGCGCCTCAACGTTGAGTGACATCCACCCGTCAGGATGCATCCCAGTCCCCTCAGGTCCGGCACCGTGCTGGTCCGTCGGAGGTCAGGTGCGGGAGACTGGCCGCATGGCGGACCTGGTCGAGCGGCTGCTCCGGTTGTGGACCCAGCCGGTGGATGGTCACCCGGATCCCAAGGCAGTGTTCGGCCAGGTGTACGCCGACCCGGTCATCGTCAACGGCGTGCCGATGACCCTCGCTGAGCTAACAGATCGCGCCAGGTCGTTGCAGCGGGCCTTCGATGGGCTGAGCATGACGATCCTGGACCAGATCGAGACCGCGAATCGGATCGTGCTCGCCTTCATGATGCACGGGTGCCAGACCGGCACGTATGTCTCACCGCTGGGCGAGGTCTCGCCCACAGGACGTCAGGTGCGCGTGCGGACCATCGACGTCCTGACGATCCAGGACGGCCTGATCTCGGCCATCTGGGTGGCCTCCGATGAGCTGGGCCTGCTGAGCCAGCTCAACGCAGCCACCCTCACCGATCAAAGCCGACCGTAAGCCAGCCGTGACCAACTCCGAGGCTCAGCCTGTCAACATCTGAGGGGGGCAGGCGGGCGCAGTGGTTCGGACGTCAGCCGGGCTGGGTGCCGGCGAGTTGGTCTTGCCAGGCGGTGAAGGCTGCGGTCAGGCGTTGTGCGGTGTCGGGGTCGATGCCGTCCTCGGCCCAGTCTGCGGGTCCGAGGCGTGTGATGGCGCGTAGCGCGTCGAGGAACGTGGCGATGGTGAAGCCGTTGTCCTTGGCGGCGGCGAGCTGAAGGAGCCGGTCGGGGCCGTAGCGGGTGAGCAGCGCGTCAACGTCGAGGAAGTCGCGGGGGCGAGCGCAGGCCTACAGCGCGAGGGTCTTGTCGGCGGCCAAGTCGTCGGGTGGAGGACCCGGCTGACGTCGAGGCCGACGGCGCAGCGCGGCGGCGACTCGTACCGCCTCCGCGTCGTCGATCTCGGTGAACAGGTCGATGTCCTTGGTCTCGCGAGTGACGAAGCCGTGCGCGATCATCGCGCCGCCTCCGGCCAGGGCCAGCGTGCGCGCCTCGGGCAGCGCCAGAGCGGTACGGGCGCACGATCTCGTACAGGTCACGGCGGCGCACCGGGTCGGCCAAGTCCCAGCGCACCCCCCGCGGATCAGGCCCGGACCAGAACAGCCGGGCCGGAAGGGCAACGACCCCACCCAGCCGGCCACGCAGCTCGCTCAGCCCGCCCGGCACCGCAACCTCTCGCACCCAGCCAGGACGCGAGGCTGAACCCACCACATCGGCCACACGATCATGGTGCACCACGACAACCACCGACGCCACGAAGATCAACCACCCGAACGGTGTCCGGCTGAAGGTGGGTGTGGAGCTGGCCGATGGAACGCTGCCGGTGGTCCACACGATGACGATGCGCGCCGGATACCAGGGCTTGTACGAGGAGGCCCAGAAGTGGCGGCTATGAAGCGGACGGCAGGACGCCGGCCACCAAGGCAGGGACCGTGCTCGACCCCGACGACGAGCAGCGCCTGACCGCAGAGGCAGAGGCCGGGTTCGATCCGGCCACCCTGGTCCGGCGCCCGGCCGGACGGCCCTCCCTGTCGGAGCGAGCTGGCCACTCCAACCGCGTGGACCTGTGCGTCGACGACGAGACATACCAGGCCATCCAACGGATCGACAACCAGGGCAACCGCAAGGTCAGCGATGTCGTCCGCGAAGCCATCCGCCAATACCTCGAAGCAAGCTGACGAACCGCACACCGAGCACAAGTGCACAGTGAACGCAACCCTATGAAGCCGACCCGCGACCAGCAGGCAGCAGCGCGCCGCACGCAGCCGAGATGGTCCACCGCGTCGATCGGCGGCAGTGCGCATGGCCGCGCTCTGCGCGGCATGGGTGCGCGTCCAACGCGGCAGTTGACGCACTATCCTCCGACAGCGGCGGTCCGGACAGGTTCACTGAATCACAGCCCACTCTCACCCATCCCTGCGATCGCGAGTGAGTTCAACAACGCGCCGGTACTCGCATCACGATCGGCGTTTGGCGACTCGGAGGACGATTCTGGGCACGCGCTAGCCGCGTGTTCAGCGCGCGTCAGTGGTTTCCGGCCACATCGATGACCCGGACCGTCATGTCCGGGCTGGCGACAACGATCCGCCGGCCGTCCGGGCTGAGGGCCGCCGCGTTGGCGAACACGTTGAGCGTGCGAACCGGATTGCCCGTGGCGGAGCTGTACAACCGCAGGGCCTTGTCGTCGCCGACGGTGAGCAGTATGCCGTCGTGGCTGAACGAGAGTACTTTACCGACACCGATGTCGCGGACGCGTTCGCCTGTCGCGAGGTCGTACAGCCGCACGGTCTCCCCCATACTCGCAGCGAGGAACCGGCTGTCCGGGCTGAACCTTACCTGTAAACTCTCGGGCAGGGTACGGATCAGCTTTCCGGTCTCCGGGTCCCAGAGCCGGACTCCTCTGTTCAGGTAGCCGGTCGTAGAAGCGAGGAACCTGCCGTCCGGGCTGAACGCCAGGGAGTCAGCGTACTCCGTGGTAATAACTCGGCGCAGTTGTCCGGTGGACGGGTTGAATAGTCGCACGCCGAGACTTGGATCGTATCCGCTGGCGGTGGCCAGGAACCTGCCGTCGGCGCTGAAGGCGACGTCGTAGCCGCCATTAGCGAGGTCGTGGACGCGCTCTCCCGTGGTGGGGTTGAACAGCACGCCGTCGGTAGCGACTAACCTGCTGTCCGCGCTGAACGCCACGGCGCTCACGACCTCGTTGGCGGCAAGGATCCGCACCTGCATGCCCGTGGCGGCGTCCCAGACGAGCACCGAGTGGTCATTGCCGCCGCCGGCGGCGATCAGCCGCCCATCCGGGCTGAATGCCACCGAACGGATATCTCCTGAGCCGGGCAGAATCCCCACGAACTGCGGCTTCTCGGCTTTGGTCCGGTCCGCCGCTGGCGGCGCGGGCACTCGCTTGCTGGCACTCCACGCGACCGCGCCGATCACCAAAGCGATAACGGTGACCGTGGCGACACCCGAGATACGTACCCGGCGAGGCAGGCGCCGCCACCACGGCATCGAGTGCGCCGGTTTGCCCGCGGCGAGCTCCGTGGCAGGTCCCGCGGCGGGCTTCGGGGGCTTCGCGCCGTGGACCCGGGGAGCCGGCGGGGGTATGTAGGCGTTGTGCACGAACATCATCTGGTCCGCGCTACGGTATACATCGGTGTCAGGATGCGGCAGCCCCTTCGCGCGGAGGTTCCGCTCGACCTGCTCGTACACCTGTTTCAGGGTGATTTCCGAGCCGGCGTCGGGAATACCCGAGCGCAGGACGTCGAGCAGTTCATCGGTGAAAGCAGTGTTACGCGCGCCGGGCGGCGAACTTGCCGGGTCGTTGGGGCCGGTCGACGTCATGACGTACGTCCCCGCCACGTCAAGCTGGCCCGCGAGCGTGGAGACGGTGTCCGACATCGCTCCGATGGCGCGCCCGCTGAAGCAGCAGTCCACGATGATCACTCTGATCCGTGCCGGAGAACTCAGGATCGCGTGGCGGACCCATTCGTAGTTGAGCCCGTTGAACTCCACTCGGCGGCGGGTCGTGTTGGTCGTGGCGAGATACAGCTTGTTGTTGGGCCCGAGCAGCCCGTGCCCGGCGTAGTAGACCAGGAACGCCTCCTGGGCGCGGTCCGCCACGTCCGCGAGTTGCTCGGCCACCTTGACTGGATCGGTGGCGTACAGCAGGTGCACATTGTCCGCCGGTAGCCCGACCAACGCCGGGTCGGAGAGCAACGCCGCAAGATCGCTCGCGTTGGCCGCTGCCGCTGGCAGCGCTGGCAAGTCGGGATCGTCGTACTTGGGAGCGTAGACAAGGACCGCATGTGTGTGAGAGCGGTGCGACACCAGTATATCAGTCCGTTTCCGATGTCTTCAGTATCTCGCGGATGACCAGTTCAGGGTCCCGGAGCGCCTTTGCGTCCAGGGTAACCTCCTGCTCGCCTCTCCGGATGGTCAACCGCACCTCCGTGCGTCGCATACGAAGCCACACGGCCAACGTGCCGGCGAAGGCCGACGCAGCAGCCGGGGAGAGGGTGACGAGCAGAGCATCGCTGACTGCCCCCATGTGACCGGCGGGAATCTCCGCCCACTCCGGGACCACCGTCACGCCCGGTATCCGCTCCCTACGCAGCCAGTCCAGCAACAACACCCGAAGTTGCTCGCCATCGTCCGCGGCGAGCACCACACGGACCTCCACGATCCTCCACCTTCAACCACGTACAGGTGATCAACGTCGCGGATGTTACGGTACGTGACCAGCCTATACCACAACCTCAGGGCGTCCCGGATCCGAAGGTATGAATCACTCGCGTAGGAGTGCCCGGCCGGCCGCGGGTGCGATCAGGCTACACCGTCGGCTGTCCGCCACCCGGGCGCCGGACCCGGGCCGGATCATCGACGGCCATTCGGTTACGCGGCCACCTGATCAGTCGATCACGGGGTCTGGTGCGGCGCCGCCCGCTGGAGTTCCGGCTCCATCATGACGAACAGGTTTCCTGATACTGCCGTGCAACTCTGGCCAGGAACCTGGCCTTGACCGCAGAAACGCACGGCGGATATCGTGTCGCGCCCAGTGCGTCCTCCCAGATCAGCACCGCCGTATCCCGGTTCTCCAGGACGGACTCGACCAGCCGGAACCATGACGTATGGGGAGTTCTTGGGCTCACCACGCAGACAAAGGCACGTCGCTGGTCGGTCTGGTCTGTCGGCCCGCTTGCGCAGTTCCGCAGTGCCTCGCCAGCAGTCGTGGACATCTGGCCCCGGTGACGGAACTTGTCTTCGCAACTTCCGCTGATCGGGATGTCAGAGTGAACCCTGGTCGTGGCTGGGGTTGGCGGCGGTGGACCATCGGCAGCCGGGCGTGGCGTTCAGCGAGGTGTCCCAGCCGAGGGCTGCCTTCGACCGCTCGGCGCACCTCGCGCAGGAGTAGCCACTTCTGTGGCCCACCTCGAGCCCGTTGCTGGCCACTCGGAGGGCGCCGTACGGAGCAGGTGAACCGGCCTGTCCTTTGACCGGGGCTGGCTTGACGGCACGCTCCCGCCGTACGCAGCACGATTGTCGGGGCGCTCGGGGAGAGGCACGCGGGCAGGCGGTGGGCTGCCTGGCTACGCTGCGAACCTCACCATGCGCCTACGGCGCGGCGGGTGGGTGAGGAGGGTGATCATGGCGCACCTGTGGAACCTGTGGGGCGGCCGGGACGGTGCCGCGGACCCGCGGCTGCGGCCGTGGCGGTCCGCCGTACGCGAGTCGGCGCCGGCCGCCGGCAGTGAGTGCCTGATCTGCGGGTGGCAGGGCCGGGCCTTCCTCGGCGGGTACCACAGCGAGGAGGCCAAGTGCCCCCATTGCGGGAGCATCGCTCGTGACCGGTTCCTGTACTGGTGCTGGACCCAACGGACGCCGTACCGGCGAGCCGACCGGGTGCTGGAGACCAGCCCGCGGCTGAAGCGACGCTACCGCCGGATGATGCGGCGCCGGGTTGACTACCGGTGCAGCGACCTCGACGGGACCGAGCACAAGGCCGCGCTCACCCTGGACCTGCAGGACATCGCGCTGCCGGACGCCAGCCTCGACGTGATCATCACCCCGCATGTGCTGGAGCACGTGCCCCACACCGAGCGGGCGCTGGCGGAGCTGCACCGGGTGCTGCGGCCCGGCGGCCGGATGTTCCTGCAGGTGCCGATGCCGCAGGGGGTGACCGCGCCGCCGGCCGAGCCGGAGTACCACGGCGACGACACGCTGGTGTACTGGCGATTCGGCTGGGACCTGCGGGAGAAGCTGGTCAAGGTGGGTTTCGAGGTGTCCGCGCTGGTCACCGAGCCGATGCGGGCGCGGGTCGCGGCGGGCGATCTCGACAGCGGGTACGACGGCCCGGACTGTGACGAGGTGGACCTGCTGCGGCATGCCGACCCCGCCATGCTGACCGCGGTGGCGTCGGCCGAGCAGGCGCGGCGGTACGGGTTCCTGCCTGACTTCCAGTTCATCACGTGGGACGCCGGCCGGCCGGCGTGAGCGCGGCGGGCGGGGCGAGCGCGGCTGACTTAGCTGATGGGGCTGCTGGCGGAGTGGCCGCGACCGCCGGGCCGACCGCAGGTGCGGCTGGGCGGGGTCGCCCGGTGCCGTTGCCGCGCTGGTCGGTTGCCCTGCTGCTGGCGGCGGGGACGGCGGGCTGGCTGCTGCGCGGCTGGCCGCGGGTCGCGCATCCGACGCTGTGGGCCGAGGACGGCACGATCTTCCTGGCCGGCGCGTACCACGACCCGTTCGGTGCGATCGTCACGCCGTACGCCGGCTACCTGCACGTGCTGCCACGGCTGGTCGCGGCACTGGCCAGCCCACTGCCGCTGACCTGGTTACCGACGGTGTACGTGGTGGCGGCGGTGGTCGGGACGGTGGCCGCGGCCGGGCTGGTGCTGTCCAGCCGGATGCGGTGGCTGCTCCCCCGACGCTGGCAGCCGCCGCTGGCGTTCGGGCTGCTGGTGCTGCTGCCGGCGGCCGACGAGGCGTTCGGCAACCTGGCCAACCTGATCTTCTACGGCGGCCTGGCGCTGGTGCTGCTCGGGCTGTGCGACGACCCGGTTGGGCGGCGCGGCAGGCTGGCCGAGCTGGTCGTGCTGGTGCCGCTGGCGTTGAGCGGGCCGTTCGCCGTACTGGCCCTGCCGGCGTTCGCGACCCGGTGGTGGCGGATGCGGTCCCGGCATTCGGCGGGGGCGGCCGCAGTCGTGGCGGGCGGCGCGGCGGTGCAGTGCGCGATCCTGCTGGCTGGACCGCGGGTGGACCATTCTCAGCTTGCCGCCGTGGATGTGCCGCGGTTCGTGCTGCATAACGTGGCCCGGGTGTGGCTGGTCGGCGACCGGGCGGCGCCGGTGTGGACGCTCGGGCTGACCGTGGCGGTGGTGGCCTGGGTGGGTGCCGTCGTGGTGGTGGCGGCGCGGCTGCGATCCACGGCGGTCGGGCTGGGGCTGGTGGTGCTGGTGGGGCTGGGGAGCGCGCTGTGGGCGTGGGGGTACTGGCTGGTCCGGCCGTACGTCGGCCAGCGGCACGTGCTGCTGCCGCTGGCGATCGCGGTGCTGGTGCTGGTCGCGGGGCTGGCCGACCGGGGCCGCTGGGCGCGGGTTGTGGCCGGGCTGTGCCTGCTGGCTGGGCTGGGCGGGATCGTGCGGGACGCGGCGATCCGGCCGCTACCGTTCTACCCGATCGGGCCGCTGGCCGACTGCCTGGCCGCTGGTTCTCCGGGTGGTCCTGAGTGCCGTACCACGATCAACCCGCACCGGGCCCCCTGGATCATCGTCCTCCGCCCCTGAATCCGTGTGGTCACCTCTCGGCCTTGTGGTGACCTC
>DATILL010000120.1:0-21195 GCA_035476575.1 Mycobacteriales bacterium | reverse complement strand
AACAGCTCGTCAACCTGCGCGTCGGAAAGCCCCCACAACCGCGCGTCACGACACGAGCCAAGCAGCACCGACAGCTGCTCAACCACCGACGCGACCACATCCGACATAGAAGAAGAATAAAAGAGACCACCGACAAAACCGGCCGCCAGCCCGGGCGCCCGGCAAAAACTTGAAAAACTTCGGAGAGCAAAACGGCGAACGCCCAGAGTGGTCCCGGTGGCAAGCCAGTCGCCACACAGCGACCGGCGCGGCAGCAAAACCCCCGAACAACAGCACCCACGCCATCCGCCGCACAACGCCCTTGACACCGCACGGCCCTTGACACCGCACGCGACACCACTCGGGGCATCCGACAACCCTGGAGGTTATGCAAAACTCAGCAAGAACCTAGCGACCACCTCGCTGACCCGCGAGCATACAGTTGATGACCTTCTACTGAAAGGCGTTCCGCATAAGCCTCTTGGTCGCTGGTGCCCAGACAGTGGCACGGTATCGCGGTATCGCTGGATCCACGAGTACGTCGACTGGCCGCACTGCAATTGTGGAAGCAGGACTTCCTGCACATGCTGCCGCATTTCACGGCCGCGCTAACCGCTCACCTGGCCGATGTGCGAGTCTGCGCTGTCGGCTCCGACTGCATGTTGCTCTATGTCCTACGACCCGCCGATCGGCAGGTGATCCGGGTTGGCTGGGACCCGCACACGTTCGGCCAGTTGCCGCCGTTCTGGGAAACCCTGTCGGAGCCAGTACAGATTTCCTGTGGGAGACCCATGCCGGGTTCACCGGGCCGGACCAGGACTCGTTCGGTCTCGTGCCGTCGGTGTACATGGCGACCTTGCGCACATCGCCGACTGGCCCGACGGGATTCCGGGCTGGGACGAGTTTCCCGAGGATGATGGCGTTGAGCGGATACCCTCGACGAGGTTGGTGCGGATCGGGACGGACGGCGTCGACCTGCAGTACTGCGTGTCCCCAGATCTTCCGCCGGGGCAGATCGCGCTGGTCTACGAGGGCGACATCGACAGGCGGGCCTTCGGTCCCGCGCTCGACGGGCTCATGGTTGGCGACTTCGGCGGCTCAGCCGGCAGTTGAGCCCTCCCTCACATAAAGATCATCCGCTCGTGTCGCAGGCTGCCGCCAACGCCCAGGGGCAGAACAGCTAGGCTGGGGGCTTCGGGCGGATCCGGTAGTGCAGGACGAGGAACGGCAGCCCGAAGACCCAGAAGGCGTGCTCGGCCCGCAGCTCGCCGTCCGCGGCGTAGACGTCGAGCTCCTCGGCGAAGCCGCGGACCGCCAGCGCGGTGAGCTCGCGGGTGTCCGGGTCGATGTAGGTGAGGTAGTGGCCGGGGTGGTCCAGTGGGCTGCGGCTGGTCAGCCGCAGGCCGCCGTCGGCGCGGGCGTGGGGGGCGAGCGTCGCGGTGAAGCTGGCCTGGGGCAGCGGGAACCCGACGCTCACGTAGCCCCGGCCCTCGTGCCGGTAGGTGGTGTAAACGCCCAGGTAGATGGGCTCGTCGGTGTCGGCGAACGACCGGATCCAGGCGCGCACGTCCGGGTTGTCGTCGCCGTCCACGTTGATGGTGTCGATGCGGCTGCGGACGCCGCGGAGCGCCTCGCGCTGGTTCATCGGGACGTTGGCCTGCCCCAGCGGCCTGGCCAGGAGGGTCCGGTAGAGCAGGTAGCCGGGCCGGACCCAGCGCCGCCACTGCGGGACGATGTCGAGGGTGAACCGGGTTGTGTGCTCGTAGAACTCGCGGACCCCGGGGTCGACGGTAGCCGGGTCGAGGTCCGGGCCGGCCAGCTCGTCGAGCGAGGCGACAATGCCAACGTCGGCGGCATCGCGGACATAGGTGCCGCCCAGCACGCCCGCCAGCGCCCGCACCCAGTCGGTGCCGACGTAGCGGGTGCGGGACTCCAGCGGGACGACGAACGGGAGGTCCGCCGGGCTCACCCGCTCGGCCAGCAGCGCGACCTGGGCGTCCCGGAAGAGGGCGGCGGAGGCGACGCGGTAGGCGAGCATCGTCGTGCTGGCCACCACCGCTGGCGGCATCCGGGGGTTGACGGCGGCCAGCGCACGGCCGACCGCGGCGCCGAAGACGGGGCCGAAGGCGACCTTCTGCGGCCGCAGGCCCAGTACGCCGGCTAGCGCGCCGGTGCCGGTGGCGATCCGGACCGGCCCGGCGTGGGTCCGGGTGCCGGCCGCCCACCCGAGGGGGGCCGCCAGGGCGGCGCTCATCACGATCCGGCCCGCCAGCGGGGGGAGCTCGTTCGGCCGCTGCCGGTGTCGGGCCATCGCCTCCGACCCGGCGAGCGCAACGGCGCCCAGCGCCGCGCCCAGCGCCTTTCCTCTGGCACCACGGTCGGCCCATAGCGCCAGCCCGCTCAACGCGCCGATGACGCCCGCGGTAACAACACCGCCGGCCCGACTCGGCCCGGACCGCCCGCATTCCGCTCCTGCCACCCGGCGACCCTATCCGGCGTGCCTTGAGGATGGGACGGGTCCTGGCCGCTCGCCGTTGGTCCTGGACCAGTCCGCTCGCGGAGCGCATGACCCTGCCCGGCGCCACCCCGCCTGTGTCTGCTGGCTGAGGCTGCACTCTTACCCGTCACAAAACAGTCCATGAAACACCAGTTCCGTCGGCGGGACCTCGACCGCTGTGACGGAGGTAGCCATAGCTGTTCCCGTCGAGTGCCCGAGTATCTAGACAAGATCGACCTGCTCCAGCAGAAACTGATCGTGCTGTACGAGCTCGTAGACGTTGGTGCAGCGATGCCGAGAAGCCGTGCTGCTCCACCAGATCGATTACCGGCGGTAGCGCCTGCAGGGCAAGGGCGTTGCTGTCAGGATCGTGGTGTGGCACGGTAGGCGGAGCCAAGGAGGTGCGCAGCCACATTCGGACCTAACGCGATTCCTGACCAGTCGGCCGCGCACGAAGCCACGATTAGCCCAGGAGGACGTAAAATGACAACTCGGTCCCCGATCTCCGCCTTCGTTCTCATTACGGTGCCAGCCAACAAGTCGGGCGACATAGTTCGGGTATTGATGGATGACTACTCGGAGTTCGTCACGGAAGCAGCGGCCGTTTATGGCGAGGCGGACGTGACAGCAAAAGTGGAGACGCCGTCGATTGACCAGCTTCATCGGCTGGTCATGGACAAGATCCAGAACTTACCGAATGTCCGAGTGACAAGGACGTTCATCACCGTCTGCGTGCCTTCGAGCGACACCTGCCGAAGTACGAGCATGTCTTCGTGACCGCGCGCTCAACACAAGATGCCTTTCGCGACTACATGATCGTCGAGAAGCGCGTTACTGATCGATCCGATCCGTTCCTGCGCCAACTGCTATCCATGGTTGCGGACCGCGCGTACCAGTACTGCGTCGCCGTAGACTGGCGTCACGGTTTACCTTGACATTAAGCTCGAGGAGAAGTGCCTAAGAGTACGCGATCTCCTGGTATCCGAGACAGATCGCGCGCTTTCATCCGCGATTGCCGAACTTAAGGCAGTTATGTCGTATTGAAGACGCGTGCGAGCACGCGGGGAGCGCACGTTGATGGGGTTTGGCGCGAGAGCAGGTTGGACGGTTGTGGCGTCTTGCCGCACCTTTCGCTGTTCCGACACCCTCAAGCCCACGCCAACCAAAACCGCGGTGAATACCCCAGGTTCGTGCCGGGGTCGTCATCGCATCCGGGGTCGGGAGCGTCCACCGACAGCGGGCTGCCCACTGGGTTGACATAGGTTACGTACAGCTCGACGGGCTCGGTGCCGAGGTTGCGGCCGACGTGCACGTGGTGGGATCCGCTCGGCTCGACGAGGGACTGGCCGGCCGGGTAGGTGACGATCTGGCAGTCGGCGTCGATATGGGTGAGCGTGCCCCGCTGCACCACCGCGAGCAGGGTGCCTGGGTGATAGTGCCAGCCGGTGCTGCCGCCGGGTTGGATCGTGATGTGCCGGACCACGAGCTCGGTCGGGCCGTGGGTCTTGAGCATGACGCTGCCTGGCATGGTCCCCTTGGCTAGGATGGTCCCGCTCACCCCGGATCCCGGCGTTGCCTGTCTCGGCGTTGCCTGCGCCGCCGCCGGAAGCAGGCCCAGACCGGCGACGCACAGCGCGACCGAGACGATCTTTGGCAGGCGGCGCGTAGCCGGGGACACTGGCGACCGGCGGTGCCCCCGCGACCTGCTGGCGGTGACGTTCATCGGTGCCACTTTCCTTCCTCGAGATTCTGGAAGCCCAGCAGACGTTGTCCCTGGCGGTGGCACTGGGCCCGGCTGCGGCGTGTGGCGGTCTGGCGTGTAGTTCCGGTGGGGGCGTGGTCAGGGACGGGTGGGGGCTGGGCAGATGGCGAGCAGGTCGTCGGCGGAGATGATGGTCGGCCCGCCACCGGGCGGTTCGACCTCGCCGGCCTCGACCTGGGCGCCGGTCAGTGGTGGCGCGGTGTCCAAGGCGGTGAGCTCGTCGGGGGAGTAGACCCGGCCACGGGTCAGGAACCGGACGCCGTGGGGCGCCTCCAGGGAGAACCCGCCGCCCCGGCCCGGTACCACGTCGAGCACCAGTTGGGTGTGCCGCCAGGCGGCGAACTGCGTGCCGGAGATCCATACCGGTGTGCCGCCCTCCTCGGGCAGCACCGAGCCGAGGAGGACGTCCCGGTCGCCGACGAGAAACTCGCCGGCCGGGTAACACATCGGCGATGACCCGTCGCAGCAGCCGCCGGACTGGTGGAACATCAGCGGTCCGTGCTCGCCGCGCAGGCGGCGGATGAGGTCCGCCGCCCGCTCGGTCACGAGCACCCGTCGTGGGATGGAGGTCATCGGCCTAGAAGAAGCCGAGGGCCTTGGGGCTGTAGCTGACCAGCAGGTTCTTGGTCTGCTGGTAGTGCTCCAGCATCATCTTGTGGGTTTCCCGGCCGATGCCGGACTGCTTGTACCCGCCGAACGCCGCGTGCGCCGGGTAGGCGTGGAAGCAGTTGGTCCAGACCCGGCCGGCCTTGATGTCGCGCCCAGCCCGGTACGCCGTGGTGCCGTTGCGAGACCAGACACCCGCGCCCAGCCCGTACAGGGTGTCGTTGGCGATGCGGATGGCGTCGTCGTACCCGTCGAAGCTAGTGACCGAGACGATCGGGCCGAAGATCTCCTCCTGGAAGATCCGCATGGAGTTGTCGCCTTCAAAGATCGTCGGCTGGACGTAGTACCCACCGGACAGGTCGCCGCCCAGCTCGGCCCGCTCGCCGCCGGTGACCACCCGGGCGCCCTCGCCTCTGCCGATCTCCAGGTAGGACAGGACCTTCTCAAGCTGGTCGTTGCTGGCCTGGGCGCCGATCATCGTGTCGGTGTCCAGCGGGTCGCCCTGCCGTACCGCTTTGGTGCGGATGGCCGCCATCTCCAGAAACTCGTCGTAGATCGGCCGCTCGATCAGCGCCCGGGACGGGCAGGTGCAGACCTCGCCCTGGTTGAGCGCGAACATGGTGAAGCCCTCCAGGGCCTTGTCCTGGAAGTCGTCGTTGGCCGCCATGACGTCGCTGAAGAAGATGTTCGGGCTCTTGCCGCCCAGCTCCAGGGTCACCGGGATGAGGTTCTGTGAGACGTACTGCAGGATCAGCCGGCCGGTGGTCGTCTCGCCGGTGAACGCGACCTTGGCAACCCGGTCGCTGGAGGCCAGCGGCTTGCCGGCCTCGAACCCGAAGCCGTTGACGATGTTGACCACGCCGGCCGGGAGCAGGTCGGCGACCAGGCTCATCAGGTACAGCACCGAGGCCGGGGTCTGCTCGGCCGGTTTCAGGACGACGGCGTTGCCCGCGGCCAGTGCGGGAGCCAGCTTCCAGGTCGCCATCAGGATCGGGAAGTTCCAGGGGATGATCTGGCCGACCACGCCGAGCGGCTCGTGGAAGTGGTAGGCCACGGTGTCGTCGTCGATCTCGGACAGGGTGCCTTCCTGGGCCCGGATCGCACCGGCGAAGTACCGGAAGTGGTCGACCGCCAGCGGCAGGTCCGCGGCCATCGCCTCGCGGATCGGCTTGCCGTTGTCCCAGGTCTCGGCCAGCGCCAGGGAGGTGAGGTTCTCCTCGATCCGGTCGGCGATCTTGTTCAGGACGGCGGCGCGCTCGGCCGCCGAGGTCTTGCCCCAGGCCGGGGCGGCCGCGTGCGCGGCATCCAGGGCAAGGTCGATGTCCTGCCCGGTCGACCGGGCGACCTCACAGAACGCCTGGCCGGTCACCGGGGTGGGGTTCTCGAAGTACTGGCCCCCGACCGGTGCCACCCACTCGCCGCCGATGAAGTTCTCGTAGCGGCTCTGGAAACCCATCACGGACCCCTCGGTTCCGGGGCGGGCGAACACAGCCATGCGCATACCTCCTCAGTTACCGGCGCCGTACGGCGCCATACCTGGTTGCGGCGAAACGGGGTGCCGGCGGCGACGGCGAACCGGGCCCAACCCCGAACGAGGCGCACCGCTGCCAGGACTCGGCGATCTCACGCGGTGCAGGGACGGCCAAGAACCACGCAGGCGGGTCGGTCATCTGCTCGTTGCCTCTCCGGCATGCTCAGGCGTCGCATGTACGGTACGTCACGATAATCCTACGCGCTGGAGTCGAAAATGCAGCAGCCCGTTGAGGGGCCAGAGTCTCCGACGACCGACCAGCTGGCCGGGCTGACTTAGGTCAGCCGGCCGCGGAGGCCCGCGGCTGGCCGGCCAGCCGGCGGGCCCGTGCCAGCAGCGACTGGGCGGCCCGCGTGAGCTGGGGGTTGTGGGCCGCGGTGGCCGCCTCCAGCGCGCCCGGCAGGATGGCCACCGCGCGGCCGGGCTCGCCCAGCTCGAGGTGGGCCTCGGCGCGAGCCAGCTCTGCCTGCACCTGCCCGCGGCTGTCGTGCACCTCGGCCAGCAGCGCGCCGGCGTCGGACGCGGCGGTGACCGCGGTGGCCGGCTGGCGCTCGGCGATGGCGATGTAGGCGAGGTTGAGCAGGGTCCAGCCGACCCCGCACGGGTCGTCGGCGGCGCGGAGCAGGTCGCGGGCGCGCTCGGCCGCCTGGCGGGCACGGGTCAGGTCACCGTGCCGGCGGGCGGCGATCGTGACGCGCATCAGGATCAGCCCGGCCGCGTGCCGCTCGTCGCGCTCCGTCATCAGGGCCAACGCCCGGTCGAGCGCCCGGTAGGCCTCCTCGTGCCGGCCGGCCCGGGCCAGGCTGGTGCCGTACTCGGTCAGCGCATGCGCCCGGGTGACCGGGACCCCGCGGTCAGCCAGCGCGACCGCCCGGCCGGCCAGCTCCACCGCACGGCTGTCGTTGCCCTGGTCGCTGTGGCAGAACGCCAGCTCGGCCAGGCTGTAGGCCAGCTCGGCCGATGCATCCAGCCGGGTGAACGCCGCCGCGCAGGCCTGGAGCGGCCCCATCGTGGCCGTCACCCGCCCGCGGAGCACGTCGAGCCGGCAGCGCTGGACCTCCGCCCGCCAGGCGACCAGCTCCTCGCCGTCGGCATGCGCGCGGTCCCGGATCAGCCGGTACAGCCGCTCGGGCTGGCCCGGCGCGAGCCGGTCGCGCAGGTGCTCGGCCAGCGCGCGGTCGGCCAGCGCGGCCGCGAGCGCCGGCTGGCCGTGCTCGCAGGCCCGTTCGATCGCCCGGCAGATCGCTGCCGACTCCGCGCGCAGCCGGCTCGCCGGGTCGGCGCTGAGCCGGTCCAGCTCGGCCCAGCCGGCCCGGTCGGCCGCGCCGGCTGCCGGTTGCCCGGTCAGCGGCGCGGCCGGCAGCGCCTCCATCCCGGCCGGCAGCCGCCGGGCACAGGCGTCGACCAGGGCCAGCAGCGCCTGGTGGTACCGGTCGATCGCGGCCCGGTTGGCCGCCGCGCCGTCGGCCTGCGCCCGCTCGACGGCGTACAGCGCGGTCAGGTCGTGCATCCGGTACCGCGGCTCGCCGGCCTCGTCCGGGCCGGCGGGGGCGAGCAGGTTGGCATCCAGCAACCGGTCCAGCACCGGCTCACCGTCGCCGACCCCGGCCAGCGCGGCGACCGACCAGGCCGCCAGGTCGGCGGCACCCAGCAGGCCGAGCTGCCGGAACGCCGCCCGGGCACCGGCATCGAGCAGGTCGTAGCTGAGCCGCAGGCTGGCCCGGACGGCGAGGTCGTCGACGGCCAGCTCATCGAGCCGGCGCCGCTCGTCGGCGAGCCGGTCGGCCAGCCGGGCCAGCGTCCAGTCCGGCCGGGCCGCCAACCGGGCAGCGCTGATCCGCAGCGCCAGCGGCAGCCCGGCACAGTGCCCGGCCAGGTCGGCAGCGGCCGCCGGCTCCCGGGCCACCCGGGCGGCCCCGACCACCGCGGTGAGCACCGCGGTCGCGCCGGCCCGGTCCAGCGGGCCCAGCTGGACGGTCTCGGCGCCGGCCAGGCCGGACAGCAGCCGGCGGCTGGTGATGATGACGGCGCTGGCCGCGGTGCCGGGCAGCAGCGGGCGCACCTGCCCGGGGCCGGCGGCGTCGTCCAGTATGAGCAGCACCCGCCGGTCGGCCAGCCGGGCCCGCAACGCCGCAGCCCGCTGCCCGGCCTCCCGGGGCACCGCGGCCGGGTGCATGCCGGACGCGATCAGCCAGTCCCTGAGCGCCTCGTCCTGGTCCAGCGGGCGGCCTCCGGTGCCGGCCAGCCGCACGTACCACTGGCCGTCGGGGTAGCTGCCGCGCAGTACGTGCGCGACGGCGACCGCAAGCGCGGTCTTGCCGACGCCGGGTGGCCCGGTGATCGCCACCACCGGCGGTGCCGCGGCCCGGTTGGCCTGCCCGGACAGCGTGGCCAGCAACCGGGCCCGCACATCGTCCCGTCCGGCGAGGTCGGCCAGGTCAGGCGGGAGCTGGCACACCACCCGCCAGGCCTGGTCCAGCCAGGCCTGGCCGGGGTCCGCCGCGGCGGACCGGTCCCGGCCGGGCAGCGCGAGCGCCGGATCGGCGGTCAGCACGGCCTGGTGCACCTGGCGCAGCTCCGGGCCGGGGTCGATGCCCAGCTCCTCGGCGAGCAGCCGGGAGACGCTCCGGTACGCCTCCAACGCCTCGGCCTGCCGGCCGGAGCGGTACAGCGCGAGCATCCGCTGGGCGACCAACCGTTCGTCGAGCGGATGGGCGTCGGTGCGGGCGGCCAACGCGGGCAGCATCGTGGCGTGCTGACCGCTGCGCAGTTGCAGGTCGCCCAGGTCCAGCTCGGCCGCGAACCGCGCGGCCTCCAGCGTGTCGCGCACCGTGTTGACCCACGCGGTGTCCAGACCGGCAAACGGCTCTCCGCGCCACAGCCGCAGCGCCTCCTCCAGCAGTGCCAGGGCAGCCTCGTCGGCAGTGGCGACCCGGGCCCGGGAGAGCAGGCCGCTGAAACGGTGCATGTCGACCAGGGACGGATCCACGGCGAGGACGTAGCCGGTGGGTCGCCGTTCAAGACGGACCTGCCCGGTGCCGGCCAGCACCCGCCGCAGCCGGGACAGGTAGCTGTACAGCGTGCCCCGGGCACGGGCGGGGGGATGCTCGCCCCAGACCCGGTCGATGAGCTGATCGGCCGGCATCGCGGTGTTCGCGTCCACCAGCAACGCCGCCAGCACGCACTGCTGCCGGACATGGCCTACCTCAACGCGGCGGCCGTCCCGGCGTACCTCGATCGCGCCGAGCACGCCGAGCTCCACTGCCATCGAAACACCCCGATCCGCGCTCATCTCCCTGATAGCGGCTCTCCTTTCATAGCGGCGCTGGCCAGCGGGTTCAAGGCTTGTTCAAGAGTTGTTCCCGACCTTCGCGCAAATGTGATGTTCGCCGCCACACCGGACGGCGGCACGCGGCACGTTCACTCGGACGGAAAGGAGGTGACGTCAATGTCGTACAAGGCCAGGTGGTCCGCGGCGCAGCGGGCACGGACCGGCAAGCCAGTGCTTCGCTCCAACGAGAAGTGGTGACCATTCGCCCGTGGTGGGGCCGTCCCGCGGCCCCACCGCCCGGCACTCGGAGGTCGGTCGATGGGTGTCATGGCTCGGATCGCGCTCCTGGACGCTGACCGGGTCCGCGCGGAGGCCTCGCTGCCCGAGCTCGTGCGTCTGGTCGGCTGCTACCAGAGCGAGATCGGGTCGGTGGGAGCGGCGGAGCACGGTGAGCTGGCCGCGGTCGGTGCGATGCATTCGTGGCCGTGGATCCGCGTCTCGATACTCAACACGCTGGCCCGGCGCTTCCCGAAGTCAGCAGAAACGCGGGAGCTGGCTCGCTGGCTGACCCATGACTACGAGGACCTTGTCGCCTTCGACGCGATTCGGCTATGCGGGTTGCTGCGCATCTGGGAAGCACTCCCAGACCTGATCCCGATTGTAGGTTCGGTGCGTTCCCGGCTGTCCGGCCGGGCCGGGAAGCCCGTCGGGGTCGGCCACGCGGTCGTGCTCCAGGCCATCGTCGACATCATCGACGCCGGCCGGAAGGATCTCGGCAGGATCGCCGAGCTCGAGGCGGAGATCTTTGCCGGGGGTACGGTGGACAGCCCGCGTCCGGTGCTGTCCGGTGGGCGTTCGGACGCACCGGCTACCACCACCACCGGCGGCGGCCACGACCACCGGGACATGTGTGCCATTCCGGCGGGCACCGTACGGATGGGCCGGCCGGCAGCCTGGGCCGGCCGTGTCCTGCAGTTCGACTGGCAGGACGATCCGGTCGGTGAGATCGGCTGCCCGGCGTTCGCCATGGACCGGCAGCCGGTGACCGTCGCGGAGTACGACCGGTTTGCCGGGAGCGAGCCGGCCCGTACCCACCGGTTCTGCCACCCGTCGGAGATACCCGACAAGATTCATTGGCGCAACACGGTGTTCGACGCCCGGGTCGGGCCGGAACATCCGGTAACTGGTGTTGACTGGTTCGACGCGTACGCCTATGCCCGATGGCGGGGAAAGAGGCTGCCGAGCGAGGCGGAATGGCAACGCGCCGCCCAGGGCGCGGACGGGCGGGCCTACCCCTGGGGCGAGGAGTTCGACGCCGTACAGGTGCACTGCCTCCCGCAGCCGTCGACGGACGGATGGCCGGCGATCGAGGACTGGCGGGAGACGTTGGGCGACCTGGTCCGCCGGCCGGCTTGGCAGACGACCCGACCGGTGGCGCCGACCGGAGCCTCGCCGTTCGGGGTGTACGGCCTGAGCGGCAACACCTGGGAGTGGACGTCCTCGTCGTACTTCGGCGGCCCCGCGACACCGGGCAGCGGCAGCCGGGACGCGCTCGACGTCGTGTACGACGACTCGTCCTATGCCGTGATCAAGGGTGGCGCGTGGACGTCATTGCCGGAGCAGACCTCGGCGGCGTTCCGGGGGCGGGATCTCCTGTTCGACCGGCACTTCGAGATCGGGTTCCGCTGCGTCTGCGACTGCCGCCCGCCCGCGACCTGTCGTTGACGGGGCAGGGGCGTTGATGGACAGGGCGTCGGCGGACAGGGCGTCGGCGGACAGGGCGGATCGCATGGCGACACCGGTGTTGCGGCGGCTCCTCTGGGGCTACGGGCCGGCGGCGCTGGGCAACGCGATGGACGAGATCGCCATCGTCTGGACCGCCCAGCACCTGGTCTCGGCCAACCGGGCAGCGGCCATCGCCGCCGCCACCGCCAGCTTTCTGGCTCCCGGCGTGGCGGTGAACATCGCCCTCGCCCGCCGGCTCGCCGGGGTCGACCCGCGAACCCTGGTCACCGTCGACGGGCTGACCAAGGCATGCTGTCTCGTGCTGTGTGGGGCACTGCAGATCGCCGGAGCGCTGACCCTCCCAGTGTTCGCCGTGCTCCTGGCCGCCGCCGGGGCAAGTGGCCCGTTCGGCCGTGCCGCGTTCCGGACGGTGCTGCGTGACGCCGTCGACCCGAGCCGGTACTTCGCCGCGAACAGCCTCGTCTCGGCCGTCGCCCAGACGTCTTTCATGTTCGGCCCGGCGCTGGCCGGCGCGGTCATTGTCTGGCAGGGCCCGGGGGTTGTGCTGATCCTCGACGGCCTCGCGTTCCTCGGCGTCGTCCGTGCGGTCCGTGCGGTCAGCAGCCCAGTGGTCCCCACCGGCGGGGCGCGCTGCCCCGCGGACGGGGCGCCACAGGCGGCCCACGGCGCACGCCGAAGGGGGGTGACCCGCACCGGCAGCACGCTGGTCTGGATGACCGGGCTGTTCTACCTGCTCTACGGCCCGATGGTCGTCAGCCTCCCGCTCAAGCTCACTGACGAGCTGAACATCCCCGGCAGCCACGCGGCCGGCAGCCTTGGGCTTGCCTGGTCGGCCATGGGGATCGGGTCGGTGTGCACGACCCTGGTCCTGGCGAAGGCCACCCGCCTGGCGCACCCGCATGCCGCCGTTGCGGTCGTCGCCGGCTGGGGCGCCATAACACTGCTGGTCGCCGCGGCGCCCAACGTCATGGTCGTGGTCGCCGCGCTCTTCCTGGGCGGGATCATCTTCGCGCCCTACTCGGCCATTGTCCTGACCGTGTTGCAGTCGCGCCTGAGCCGGCCGCGGTTCGCGGTCACCAACCTGAGGTACGCGGCAGCCTGCGACGGTTCACAGCCGCTGGGAATACTGGGCGCCGGCGCGGTCGGTGCGTTCCTGTCGCCCAGCTCAGTGCTCGCCTGGACCGGCGGCCTGCTGATCCTCGTCGCGGCGGTCGCCGGATTTCTGCTACCGAACGAGGAGGCCAGCATTGGGCAAAACTGAGAATCTCGCCGGCGAGTTCGACCAATGGGCCGACGTCCTGTTGCGATGGTCGTCCGTCACGGACCGTGGCGACACCGAGTTCTACCGCCGCGCGGTGCTGGACTACGGGCGCCCAGCAGTCGAGCTGGGCATCGGCAGCGGCCGGGTCGCCCAGGTGGCCCAGCCAGACATCGGCCTGGACTTCTCCACGACATCCCTGCAGCGGTGCGCGGACCTGCTCGTCACGAACCCGCCCGTGCTGGTCCATGCCGACATCGCGACCTACCTGCTCGACCAGCCGGCGCGCCTGTCCTATGCCCCGCAGAACACCTTCAACCACATCGTCCAGGCGGACGAGCGGGTCGACTGCTTCCGCAACGTGGCGCGGAACACCGAACGCGGCGGCTACCTGCTCTTCGACGCGTTCCTGACCGACCGCCGCACGTTGCGCAGGTACAACCGGGTCGAGGTCGCGCAGGCCCGTGGAGCGGGCTGGGTCCTGTACCTGAGCGAGGAGGTCGTCGACGACGACTCGATGCTCTCGGTCTACCACGCGGTCCTGGAGGAGCTGGACCAGAACGGCGTGATGGCCAGGCGGACCCACCTGCCGCCGCTGCCCCGCGCCTACGTCCCGCCGCACCGTTTCGCCCACGAGCTCACCCTGGCAGGTTGGCAGATCCGGTCGGCCTGGGGCGACTTCACGAAAGGTCCGTTGACCGACGGCTGTGAGAGGCAGGTCTGGTTGGCCCAAAAGCCGTGAGGGCCGCGACCTGTCTGCTGTGCCCGCCCGGATCTCCGGCGGGTTCACGTCAGCGGTGTGGCCTGGTCCGGCGGGGTCGGTGACGGCTCAGTGGCCGGCGGCGAGCAGGTCGGACAGCTTGACCAGGGTGAACCCGCGGGCGCGGAGGCCGGCGACGATCGGTGGCAGTGCCCGCGGGGTCAGCGGGGCGTTGGCCAGGGTGATGTGCATGACGATGATGGAGCCGGCGGTGGCGGCGGTCAGGGTGTGCCGCACGATCGCGGACACCGAGGTGCCGAAGGCGTCGCCGCTGGCCACGTCGTACTGCACCACCCTGACCCCGGTGGGGGCGATGGCGCGCAGCGCGGCGGTGTCGTAGCAGCCGCCGGGGAACCGGAAGTAGTGCGTGGGATGCCGGGTGAAGTGGTGTAGCACCGCGAAGGAGCGCCGCACGTCGGCGGCCATGGCGGCGACCGGGATTGGAGTCAGGCCGTAGCACGGGGTGGCGAAGGCATCGTGCGACCAGGAGTGGCTGGCGAGCTCGAACAGCGGGTTGCCGGCCAGCCGACGGGTCTGCGCCGGGTAGCGCAGCACCCACTTGCCGGCCAGGAAGAACGTCGCCGGCACCCGCAGCCGGGCCAGCTCATCCACGGCCGCGGTGTCGTCATAGGAGGCCACCGCGCCGGTGTCCAGCCGGCGCAGCATCGAGTCGGTCATGTTGGAGTCGAAGGTGATCGCGACCAGCCGCCGGTCCCGCGGACCGTGATCGATGACCACCGGCAGCCCACCCAGAGCACTGCCAGCACTGGCTGCTGGCCCCTGCGGCCGGGACGCCGACGGCCGCCCGGTCGCCGGCACACCGGACCGGATCCCCACGCCGGCCCCCGGAACCCGGCTACCCGCCCCACCCCGCGGCGGACCAGCCGAACATCCGGCGAGCGCAACGACCAACACCAGACCTAACGCCAGCCCACCACCCGCTCCGATCACCCGCGCCACAACGACCAACCCTAGCCGGCCCTACCGATACCCCATGGCACGCCGCGGCCGGTTGCGGGTGTCTGGGTTAGCCGGTCCGTAGCGCTGCCTGGACGCCGGTGGGGTGGTGCGGTCGGGGGTGACGGGTGTGTGGGCAGAATGAAGGCGAAGACCCCAATGCCGACGACACGCCGGGCCGCCGGGCCGCCGCCGCGGTTCGTGGACGAGCTGATCCCCGCCCGCTCAGCCTGCCGGCACAACACCGACCCTGCGTCGGGGCCGCCGCTAGCCAGCCTGCGGGCTCGTGGCCGTGGGGTCGGCGGCGGCGACGAAGACCCGTCGCCGGCCCGTCTCGGGGTCGTCGATCAGGACGCTGCGCAGCCGGCCGATCGAGCCCGGGCTGATCCGGCCGTCGCTCTCCTCGCGGTAGACGAGAGCTTCTCCGACGCCCTGCCGTACCTCGGGGTCCTCCACGGTGGTGACGCGGATCCCGGTCTGGTCCTGCCAGGTGCATGCCAGGCCGAGGAGCTGGTCGATCTCGGCCGGGTCGGGACAGGCGCCCGACCAGAGGACCAGGACGTACTCGACCTTCCCCACGTGCTGGTTGGCCGGCTGTCTCAGGGGCCGTCCGGTGGGCAGGACCGGTGTCCCCAGGGTGCCCGCGCACCCCGGCTCGGGACAGCTCCGATCGCTCGGGGGCAGGCAGCCGCGGCACAACGTGTAGCGGCAGACCTGGCACTGCAGACCGATCGGGTTGCTGACCGCCATGCGGCGCTCGGCGACCAGGGTGTGGCTGGAGTACCAGTGCCTCTGGCACGACACGCACTCCGTGGCGACCGGCGCCAGGTAGGGGCTCGACAGCTGCTCGCCGGTGATCGGCTCGGCTGTGTGCGCCGCCGAGGCCGCCGTCCGGCCGGCGCACAGCACCAGAGCGCACTGGAAGGCGCCGGCCGACCTCCCGTCCCGACGCAGCACCCGCAGCACGAGGTCGAGCGCCGACCGTTCCCGCCCCGCCCGGTACAGCTCCTGGACCTGCTCGTACAAGCCTGGGCTCACCTCGAAGCGCGCAGGGAAATGGAACGCCTCCGCGTCATGCCGCGCCATCCTCACCTCATCATTCGGGCCAGCATCCCATTCAGACCGTCGGTACTCGGTGTGCGGCATCGAATCCTTTTCTGTCAGAGGGATTCGATGCGGTCGCCGAGGTCGAGCTCGAGCGGGCCACGAGTCTGCAGCCCCTGCGCGAACAGGGTTGCCGCGCGGGCCTTGACCGTGTCCGAGCCGACCAGTTGCTGGAACCGCCGTGCGTCGGCGCGGATCGCGTCCGCGCCGGGCAAAGTCAGTTCGTTGAGCACCTGCTTAGTGGATCGCACCGCATCCGTGGGGAACGACGCGATGCGTCGCGCGAGTCGGGCCACAAACGCGTCCAGCTCGGCGTCGGGCAGCGCCCGGTTGACCCAGCCGTACCGTTCGGCCTTGTCGGCGTCGAAGTCGGCCGCACCGAGAATCACCTCCATGGCGCGGCCCCGCCCCGAATGTCCTCCTCGGGTTCCCGCTCGCTGAGCAGGGTCAGCAGGTCGCGCACCAGCTCCGGTCCGATCAGGTTCATCGGCGGCGCGTCGATCACGACACTCAGCACGCCCTCGTCGCTCCGGGCGACGCGCAGCGTGCGGTACGTCTGGAGTCATCGTCGACTCCTCCACTCCTGGCGCGACGTCAACAGACAACACGACCGCGGCTACATACGCACGCCCACACATGGTCAACGCAACACTCCCCGGGTCGTCCGACCAGGGCGGGACGGTGCACGAGGTCGATCCGGCCAGCGGGTAGAAGTCCGAGAGAACCTGAGCCGGGCAGTCCCCGGGTCCGAACCCGGGGACCAGGGTACCGACCAGGGCGGATTCAAGTGATCATGCCGACACCGGCGTCCGCCAACAAATCGTTGAAAACCTCGCTTGGCTTGCGCCAGCTCAACGTCTTGCGGGGTCGACCGAGCGCTTCCCGATGGCACCCGAATTAGGCCATTTAGTGCGTGCGGTAGACGGTGGCGAGGATGGTCTGGAGGTCGTCGGGTAGGGGGTCGGCGGCGGTGATGGTGTGATCGCCTGCCTGGATTGTGATCGTGAGGTAGCGGCGTGCGGTCTTGACGAACTTGCGGATCGACCAGCCGGTGGTGTTCTCGATCCACCGGGAGACGGCGAGGGCGGCGAACACGAATGGTCAGGTGTGCCTCGATCGAGGCGCGGTTGTGGTGGTAGACAGGGCGGGCGGCGAGGATGGCCTCCCTCCGCAGCCTCGCCATCGCCGCCCACCGCATCGCGGGCCGCACCGCATCCCCGAAGCGACCCGCCGGGCCAGCCACGCCATCCACCGCCCCTTCACCATCCCCGGCTCCCGCTCCATGATCTTGAACGACCGTGCCCGGGCAAGGTTCAGATCGCCCGCAGGACGAACCGGGCGTGCCGTCCGTGCTCGTTGCAGGTTCGCTCGATTAGCTCTTGGAAGTGTTCCGCAGTCGCGGCCCGGCTGACCAGATCCACAATGTCGTTCAGTTCCAGGATGCACAGCGGGTCGTTCGGCAGGGTATCTAGACTGCGCAGTGCGTTGTCGATAACCGCGTCGCTATATATCTCGTCCACGATGACAACGAGGTAGATCGGCTTGTCGATCACCGCCACTTCACGAAAGGCGACGGCGTTCTGGAGTCGCAGCATTCCCTCCATCCGGGCCAGGCGGGCCGCGCCCGTCAGTTGCCGGACGGCTTTGCGCACATCTTTCTCCAGGTTCAGCTCTCGTCGCTTCATAGCGCGGAACGGTCGGCTCACCTGCTCGGCCTTGATCTCGAAGAACATCAACCCGTATGGTCCGACGCAGACGATGTCAGTCAACTCCCGCTCTGTGCCACTTCTTCCGACGATGGGCGCCGAAGGGAACATCGTCCCGACATCGAACCACTTGGTCAGCACCTGCGTGACAACCCTCTCGGAGGCCATTCCCTGGTCGGAGATATGCAGCTCAGACGCCTGTCGGGGACGCCCGGGATCGCGAAGCGGACCGGGCTCAACGCCCGAGGCTTCCCAATGGGGTATGATATTCCGCTGGTAGACGGCGAGTTCGATCTGCTTGAGGGCAGACGCGTCTCGGCTCAACTCCTCGCCCATCTCCTCTATGCACTGGGAGATTGCCTCGTCAGGGGTCTCGCCTTCGCTGGCGATCGGTTCGGCAACCGCGTCTAGATCTAGAACATTGTCCCCCGTGCTGATGCGAGTGTGGAAGGACGTGGTGCACCGATTGATTTCGTTAAAGACGTGGATCTCGGTAACGTCCTGGCAGAGCAACCTGCGCAGGAGTTCCCTATGCTCCTCGTTGACGACTCGGTGGAGATAGAAGCTCTCATCTGGATCGTCCTCGATGCAGAATGCCGCCCAGAGCAACACCACCCCGTCGACCTCCACCCTCCTCACGGACAGAAAAGCCGGTGCACCTAGGTAGAGGTACCGCGTTCGATGCGAGGGCATCTTAACCACCAGAATCACCTTCTGGCCTCTGTCGACTACCTCGAAGAAAAACCCGCAGGTCACGGCGCGAAGCTTCGCTCGCAGGACCGAAGAAGCGAGAAGGGCCATCGTCGCGAACTCCCTGAGCCAGGGTGGACCTACACCAGGACGACCTTCGATGCAAACCTACAGTAACCGCTTGGCCCGCCAACCCTGCTTGGCGTAGGCTGGCAGGCGACAGGTCAGGGTGCGGTAGGCGGGTGGCTGGGTGCCGACCTCCTCCAGGACCCGGGCACTTGTCCAGCTTGCTGGTGGGCTCGATGATCCGGGCCAGGACGAGTTGGCGGAACACCTCATCGGCGCCCGTGGCGCGCTGCAACCCCAGCACCCGGTAAGCGTGGTCGAGGCCGTCCCACAGGTGACCCCTCCGCGAGGAGGTGATCGGCAGCGGCGCCGCGCTTACCCGCCCAGACCCCAACGTCGGTCTGCCCGGGCAGACCAAGGTCCAGTTCGTCCTAGTACGGCAGCCGCACTTTGGTCTTGTCATGGTGTCTGGGTTTGTCGGCGTAGGCGGGTGCGGTGGTGGAACGGCGGTTTCCAGGCGGTCAGTGCGTCGCGCATCACCCGGCTTGACCTGGGACCCTCGCGAGGGCTCACATCGGGCCTGATCAGGGGCAGGTACGACCTGCCCGATTCGCGAACGAGCGTACGAGCCCTCGCCCAGGTCAAGCCGGGTGATGCACTGACCACTTGAGACCGCCCCTGTCAAGCCCGACTCGCAGCAAGAGCGGACGTTTGATCATGGCTCGGTTCGGGCGCTGTCTCGAGGAGGGTGCTGGTGCCGACATTGCCCGCGGTAGTCGAGGCATTCAGCGGCTTCCGCTCGGTCCGCTGAAGGTTGGGACCGGGTAGGCCTGTGCCTGCCGGACGGCATGTCCGATCGCGTTCGGGCTGCCGCTCGTTCGGCTCACCAACCGAGGCTTTTCGACGCCAGCCAGTGGGTGTTCCGGTGTTGCTGATCAGATGGTGCCGCGTCTGTTCGCGGATCAGCCGAGGCTGACCGGGCCATCGCGTGGCCGCGGGGTTTTCGGCACACTGCGGGTGTGCCGGCACCGTTCGGCTGGGATCCGGCCGGTTTCTGGGTCACCACGATCACCTTGGGCACGATGGCCGTCATGCTCGGTGTCGGGGTTCCCTGGTCGGTGCGCCGGCACCGCCGGCTGGATCACGCTGAGCGGGTCCGGGTCGCGACCGTGCTGCGGGAACTGGCCGGACAGGCGGGCGGGCAGTTCATCCCGGCCGCGGTGACCGTCCGGGCCGACGGCGAGCGGTACCGCACCACCGACCACGGCTGGCGCGGGTGCCAGCGGCGGACTGCTGGTGGACGTCGGCGTCGAACCCGGAAGTGGATGGCGTGACCGCGAAGTCCATCGTGCTGGGTGACCTGGCCGCCGGACCGCCGGTGGTCGGCACCGCCGATGGCGTCCAGACTGGTACGGCACCGCCGTGGGGGCGACCCTTCGGACCCGGCCGTGTTCACCCGCGCCTTTGGCACCGGCAGACCCGACCTGGACGAGGCCCGCACCGCACTGCTGGACCTGCTCGGCCGCTCGATCCGCATCCGCCTGGACACCGACACGCTCAGCGTGTGGGCACTGCCCGCCCAGACTCACCCGCGCGCCGACCCACGCATCACCGGCCTCACCAGCGCCGCTCAACTGCTGCCCTACATCCACCACACCGCCGTCACCGCCAGCCTCCTGCTCACCGGCATCCACTGACCGGGCGCCCGGCGGTGCCCGACCCGGTCGGTAACCGGCAGCCTCGCTCGACGGACCCCGACGCTGAAGCCAACGGATCCCCGCCATCATTGCCGCTCGAGAGAGCACTTGATCATGGTCGAGGTAACGGACGCCTTCGGGGAGATGGGGTGTAGATCGGCACCTGCCCACCGCCGGAGCGCTCTGCGTCACCGGGTAATCCAGACATGGAAGGCTTGCGCGAGGAAGTTCTGACGGAAGGAGCGCCGGTCATGAACGCATTGTCCACGAGGCTGACCGCGAGGTTCGGCAGCCGGTACCCGTTCGCGTGCGCCGGAATGGCATTCGCCGGCGAAACGGCGGACCTCGCGGTTGCCGTGACCAACGCGGGCGGCATCGGCGCGGTCGGCGTCGGCTTCACCCCGGCCGAGAAGGTGCGGGAGATCATCCGTGCGGTTCGAGACCGCACCAGCGGACAGCCATTCAATATCAACCTCATCTCTTTCCTCGACAACGCCGAGCAGGTCAAGGTCTGCGCCGAGGAGCGGGTACCGATTGCGTCGCTCCACTGGGGGCATCCCCCGGCAGATCAACTTCAGCTGCTGCGCGAGGCGGGGGTGTCGGTGTGGGAGCAGGTAGGCACGCCGGAGGCGGCCCGCCGGGCCGTCGACGGCGGCGTCGAGGTGGTCGTCGCCCAGGGCTGGGAGGCCGGCGGGCACAACTACGGCGGCCTACCGACGATGGTCAACGTACCGGCCGTCGTGGACGCTGTCGGCGGCGCGGCGCTGGTGCTCGCGGCCGGCGGGATCACCGACGGCAGGCAGGTCGCCGCTGCTCTCTGCCTGGGCGCCGACGGCGTATAGGTGGGCACCTGGATGGTGGCCTCGCGCGAGGCGCGGGTGCACCCGGAGCACCATCGCCGACTGGTCGAGGCCAGCGGCCAGGACACCGTCCGCTCGGCGATCTTCGGGCCGGAGTGGCCAGCGTTCAACCCGATGCGAGTGCAGCGCAACCGCGTGGTGGCTGAATGGACCGACCGGCTGCTGGAAGTGCCGACACAGCGCGACGGGCTCGCCGCCGTCGGAACCACGGTGTTTCTCGGGGAGCCGACAGTGATGCGCAAGTTCAACGTGCTTCTGCCGGTACCGGAGACCGACGCCGACTGGGAGGAGATGCCCTGGTTGATGGGGCAGGGCGTCGGGCTCATCAGCACCATCGAGCCGGCCGGCGACATCGTCCGACGGATGATGACCGACGCTGCCGACGTGCTGACCGCCTTCTCCAACCGAACGTGAGGCCGACTCAGGAGGGGATCGCCTCCTGGGTCCCCGCCGCCCTGCCCGATGGCAAGCAGCTGCGAGAAGGCCGTCATCTCATCCACGGTCGTTCGCCGCCCACGATTACATACAGTGCAGACGGTCCAGCCCGACCACGGCAACCACCATGGTCGGGTAGCCCCGACGCATTGCTGCATCGGGGCCCCCTCAGATCCGTACGTGCCACTCGTCGCGGCATACGGCTCAAGCAAGCCCCGGAGGGCGTGTCAGGCGTAGAGAGGTGCTGGGTGTTTCTGGGCGCTGGTTGCC
>DATILL010000119.1:0-29482 GCA_035476575.1 Mycobacteriales bacterium | reverse complement strand
CTACGGGCGGCTGCAATTGGTGAAGAGTCCCGTTCACGGCCTGACCCTGGTCAGCCTTGACCGCGCGGTGCTCGAAGAAGTACTGCGCAACAAGAAGATCGCGCCGATGCTCGGCGCCCGCATCGACGACGACACCGTCATGGTGCACAACAGCGAGCGCGGCCGCATCAAGCAGATGCTGCTCAAGATCGGTTGGCCCGCAGAGGATTTGGCAGGCTACGTCGACGGCGAGAAGCATCCGATCAGCCTCGATCAGGCGAACTGGCACCTGCGCGACTATCAGGAAATGGCCGCGGAGTCGTTCTGGCAGGGCGGCTCGGGTGTGGTGGTGCTGCCGTGCGGCGCAGGCAAGACGCTGGTCGGCGCTGCCGCGATGGCCAAGGCCGGCGCGACGACGCTGATCCTCGTCACGAACACCGTGAGCGGCCGGCAGTGGAAGTCCGAGCTGCTCAAGCGGACGACGCTGACCGAGGAGGAGATCGGCGAGTACTCCGGCGAGCGCAAGGAGATCCGGCCGGTGACCATCGCGACTTACCAGGTGATGACGACCCGGCGCAAGGGCGAGTACCGGCACCTGGAGCTGTTCGACTCCCGCGACTGGGGCCTGATCATCTACGACGAGGTGCACCTGCTGCCGGCGCCGATCTTCCGGCTGACCGCCGACCTGCAGTCCCGCCGCCGGCTCGGCCTGACCGCCACGCTGGTGCGCGAGGACGGCCGGGAGGGTGACGTGTTCAGCCTGATCGGCCCCAAGCGGTACGACGCCCCGTGGAAGGACATCGAGCGGCAGGGCTGGATCGCCCCGGCCGACTGCACCGAGGTCCGGGTCACCCTCACCGACGCCGAGCGGATGGCCTACGCCACCGCCGAGCCGGAGGACCGGTACAAGCTGTGCTCGACCGCGCGGACCAAGCTGCCGGTGGTGAAACGCCTGGTGGAGCGGCACGACGGCGACCGGGTGCTGGTGATCGGCGCGTACCTGGACCAGCTCGACGAGCTCGGCGAGGCGCTGGCCGCGTCGGTGATCCAGGGCTCCACCACCAACCGGGAGCGGGAGCGGCTGTATGACGCGTTCCGGGTCGGCGAGGTGCGGGTGCTGGTCGTCTCCAAGGTGGCCAACTTCTCCGTCGACCTGCCCGAGGCAGCGGTGGCGATCCAGGTCTCCGGGACGTTCGGCTCACGGCAGGAGGAGGCGCAGCGGCTCGGCCGAGTGCTGCGGCCCAAGGCAGACGGCAAGACCGCGCACTTCTACACCGTGGTGGCCCGCGACACGCTGGACCAGGAGTACGCCGCCCACCGGCAGCGCTTCCTCGCCGAGCAGGGCTACGCCTACACCATCACCGACTCCGAAGACCTCCCCGCCGACGAAGTCTGACGCAGCTGGTGAGTACCGGCCGGGCGCCGCTGCGGGACGAGTGCAGTCGGGCGTGTCGATCTCCCCAGTGGGACGAGATGGGTCCGTCCAGTCCGGGTGACCAGACAGGCACGGCCGCAGTCTGGGAAGGAGGGGTGGCCGCCGTGCCCGCGCCGGGTCGTCTGCTATTATTTTTCCTTCGTTTCCGTAAGGACTTGACCATTACATCGAAGATCGGCAAGCCGGGCAGCGGGTTGTGCTTTTGCCTCACCCGGCGCCAGCATCATTTATGGTAGGCAGCTTGTGCAGCCACGGCGGCAGGCAGCACGGTGAGCGTTGCCCGCTCCTCCCCTCGGTCGCGTAGTAAACGGTCATGGATCGCCTTGCCGATGTGCTGACGACGCCAGGGCCGATGCACCAGCAGCTCAACCAAGGCGAAGGTGCGTTTGTTGTGCTCCTGCGTGATTTCGGTGGACAGCGTGGTAAGCAAGTTCTGCCACCACAGCGTGGTGGGGCGAAGCGTAACGCCAAAGGCCAGGCCGACGAGTTGTGCGCCGCGCCGAGCCTCAACAAGAGCGAAGCCCTCCTGCTCCCGTTGCACGTCGAACCTCTCTCTGAAGAGCTACGGTGTGCATACCGTCGAACGCTGTGGGTCAAGAATCGGCATGCCTCATGATTACGACAGATGAGACAGCGGGTCGAACTTGGTAGCGCCGCGGCGCGCGCGGCGACGGCGTGGGCCGTCAGGCCAGTGAAGGGCTACTCCCACTCGATCGTGCCGGGAGGCTTGGAGGTGATGTCGAGGACAACCCGGTTGACCTCGGCGATCTCGTTGGTGATCCGGGTCGAGATCCGGGCCAGCACGTCATAGGGTAGCCGGCCCCAGTCTGCGGTCATCGCGTCTTCGCTGGTCACCGGCCGGAGCACCACCGGATGGCCGTACGTCCGCCCGTCTCCCTGCACGCCGACCGACCGTACGTCGGCCAGCAGCACCACCGGGAACTGCCAGATGTCGTCGTCCAGCCCGGCCGCGGTGACCTCGGCTCGGACGATCGCGTCCGCCGCGCGCAGCACGGCCAGCCGGTCCGGGGTGACCGCGCCGATGATCCGGATGGCCAGCCCCGGCCCCGGGAACGGATGCCGCCGGACGATCACCTCGGGCAGCCCGAGCTGCCGCCCGACCCGCCGTACCTCGTCCTTGAACAGCGTCCGCAGCGGCTCCACCAGCGCGAAGCGCAGATCGTCCGGCAGGCCGCCGACGTTGTGGTGGGACTTGATGTTCGCGGTGCCGGTGCCGCCACCGGACTCCACCACGTCCGGGTAGAGCGTGCCCTGCACCAGGAGCTCCACGTCCGCCGTCTCGACCGCCGCCCGCGCCGCCGCCTCGAAGACCCGGATGAACTCACGGCCGATGATCTTCCGCTTCCGCTCCGGGTCGCTGACGCCGGCCAGCGCGGCCAGGAACCGGTCGGCCGCGTGCACCACCCGAAGCTGGACGCCGGTCGCCGCCACGTAGTCCCGCTCGACCTGCGCGGTCTCGTCCTGGCGCATCAGGCCGGTGTCGACGTAGACACAGGTGAGCGCGTCACCCACCGCCCGGTGCACCAGCGCCGCCGCGACCGCCGAGTCGACCCCGCCGGACAGTGCGCAGAGCACTCGCTTGCCGCCCACCTGTGCCCGGATCCGCTCGACCTGGTCCTCCACGACGTTGTCCATCGTCCAGGTCTGGCCGCAGCCCGCCGCGTCGTACAGGAAGTGCTCCAACACCCGCTGGCCGTGCTCGCTATGCAGCACCTCGGGGTGGAACTGCACGCCGTACCGGGACTGCTCAGGGTCCTCGAACGCCGCGACCGGAGCGCCCGCCGTGCCGGCCAGCACGGTGAACCCGGGGGGCGCCGCCGTACACGAGTCGCCGTGCGACATCCACACCGACTGGGCCGCCGGCAGCCCGCGGAGCAGCACGCCCGGCTCGGTCACCATCAGCGGCGTGCCGCCGTACTCCGAGGTGCCGGTCCGCTCCACCCGGCCGCCGAGCGCCCGCGCCATCAACTGGAAGCCGTAGCAGATGCCCAGCACCGGCACGCCTGCCTCGAACACCGCCGGGTCGATCCCGGGAGCACCCTCGGCGTACACCGAGGCGGGGCCGCCGGACAGGATGATCGCCTTCGGCCGGCGGGCCAGCAGGTCGGCGGCCGTGATGGTGTGCGGCACGATCTCGCTGTAGACGCGGGCCTCGCGGACCCGGCGGGCGATGAGCTGGGCATACTGCGCGCCGAAGTCGACGACGAGGACGGTCTCGGCGTACGCCGAGTCGGCAGGCGGGGTCACTCGGCAATCCTACGGTTGCCGCCGATATCGCCTCGGACCGAGACAGACCTGAGCCTACGTCGACTTCCGCGTCACGAGGGAAGGTGGGTTTCGTTATGCCAGACAGGTTGCTCCATCCCTCCGCTCCCTCCACATCTCAGGGAACGGCGACGAAATCACGTACGAATCCGTGGGCTCGTACGTCATGTCTACGGACCCACCGGCCTGGTCGACGACGAGGCGGCGCGCATGCCGGGCGCCGCCAGCCAGACCAGCCGGGGCCACGTGGTGTGGCCGCTGCTCCGGGCCCGACCGGCGCGACCGGTCTGGTCGGACCCGGACAGGAGCGCCGCGGTCGCGCCACCCCGACCCTGGCCGCGCTGCGAACGGCCAGGGTCGGCCCATGCTTCTGGCCGGACGATCGTGGGCGGACGGGATCTTCGTAGGTACCGCCCCGCATCAACCCCGGAAATGACGGGTAAAGTTTGTGTGTCTGGTCCGCACGAAAAGCCGGAAGGGAGGCTCACCATGAACGTTGGTGCCAGCCTGTTGCTGATCCTGGTAGGCGGCATCCTGAAGTTTGGGGTGACCGCGCGTCCGTCCGGCGTCAACCTCGACACCATCGGCGTGGTCACCATGCTGGTGGGTGTGATCGGGCTGGTGTTGTCGCTGATCACCTACCAGCGGCGCGGGTCGGTGGTGACCCGGCGCAAGACCTACGCCGACGACGTCGACGGGGCGACGGTCGTCGAGGAGCGCCGCAGCTACGAAGAGCCGCCGCCGCAGTACTGATGACGCAGCACTGCTGACGCGCGGTACTGAGGCCACGCGGTACTGAGGCCACGCGGTACTGAGGCCGCGCAGCACTGCGGGCTTCACCGCAGCAGCGAGGGACCACAACATTGAGGGGACCGTCGGAGCGTCCGCTCGTGCACGACGTGGTGCCCTAAGAGGCGAGACTCGGCTGTCACACTTGTCCCGAAATTACCGCCGCTGCTTGACTCGCTAGGTGGCCGGGGGATATCGCGCTGGGCGTGCCAGCAGTGGACGCCTGAGCAGCGGAGGCGTGAGAAATGGGCGGCGGCGTGCGGTGCAGGCCGTCGCGGCGACCGTCTCGTTGGCGTTGCTGGCGGCGATCCCGGCCTTGATGCCCACCTTCGCGGCCCCCGCCGTACCGTCCGGCCAAACGCTGCTGGTCTCGACCGACCCGCTCGACCCGAGCGCCGACAACGGCGCCGTAACGCTGTCCAGCGACGGCACGCTGGCGGCGTACCAGACCCGGCTCGTCGGTGACGGACCGACCCCTTGGCGGCTGCGGCTGCGGGACCTGCACGATCCGGCCAACAGAGCGACCACGCCGCTCTCCCCAGGCTCGGTGGAGGGCGACGGAGCCTACGACGCCACCGCGCCGAGCCTGTCAGGGGACGGGTCCCGGGTGGCCTACTCGGTGCGGCACCCGGACCGGCTGGGCACGCCGCCGTCCAGCACGCCGCACTCCAGCACGCCGCACTCCAGCACGGGCGACAACGAGATCTACGTCGCCGAGCGGGCCACCCCGAACGAGCCGACGCGGATCACGGGCATCGCCTCTGACCTGCCCTACCAGCGCACGTTGGGCTGCGACCCGACCAGCTCGCGCTCGACCGGCGAGAGCTGCGGGCCGAAGCTGTCCGCCGACGGCCACACCGTGGCCTTCCCGGCCCGGTTGTCCCTGGCCTCGCCGTACATCCTGCCGAACGTCTTCGAGGGCAACCTGGTGGACGCCAGCGGCAACTACCTCCCCTTGCACGACTTCGGCGGAGCGGTGCGCGACGCCAACATCGACACGATCGACATCAGGGTGTTCGGTCCGGGCGCCGTCTTCACTCCACCCACCGTCGAGCCGCCGGGCGGCAGGTTCGTGATCCTGCCGGATGACCGCCCCTGCGACGGCGCGGTGGGCGGCGGCAGTAGCTGCCAGATCAGGGTCCAGTACACGCCGCCGAGCTGCGGCAGCGTCGGGGACCAGACCAGCATCGCGACCCTGCGGACCAACTCCGGCACGCCGGCTGGCCAGACCGCGCTGGCGCTGGTTGGCCGCGGCTGCGTGCCACCGCCACCACCAGTGATCCGCCTCCGCTCGGCATTGGCGTCGCCCCGGGCAGTCTCGACCACGACAACGGCGGCGCGCGCCACGGCCTGTTCGTCGGCTGCTCCCTCGCCCTGGGCCAGCCCCCTGGACACCGACGACTTCGGCAACCCGGTGGGGGTATTTGGCGAGGTGCGGCTGCACACCGTAGCGCTGCGGACGTTCACGATCACCAACACCCTGCACCAGCCGGCGAGGTTGGCATTCGCCTCCAGCAGCGGCTGCGTGATGAGGCTAATCCGGCCGGCGGGCGACTCCGGGGCGTGCGTGATCGGTCGGATAATCGACTACGGCGGGAGCTGCACGGCGTACGTGCGGCTGCAGCCGCGGGCCGTCCAGCCGTACGCCGCGATGCTCAGCCTCGCCGAGGTCGACGGACCGGGCACCGCGCACACCCTCTTCTCCGGCTCCGGCGCCACCGACGTGGTGCTGTCCCGCAGTGACACCGGGGGCAGCTTCGTGAGCGCCCCGCCCGAGGTCGTAAGCGTGCCCGACCGCAGCGGCGGCGCCCCGGTGGACCGAGTCGCCCCGGTGGACGGTCGCGCCCCGTCGGTGTCCGCCGACGGTCGGTTCGTGGCGTTCTCCTCGTACTGCGCGCCGGCCGCGGACAACACCCTGCCGACCGCGCTCGACTGCGGCAGCGACAGCAACGGCCAGCAGGTGTACGTCCGTGACACCGCGGCCAACCGGACGACCCTGGCCTCACTGCTGCCGAACGCCGACGGAGCCCTCGCGCCAGCGCCGAGCGCGATCCAGCCAAGCATCTCGGGCGACGGCAGCCGGGTCGCGTTCACGACGGAGACGCAGATCTCCAGCGACTTCACCGCCACGGGATCGACCAGGGGGGCGACCGGGGGGTTCTTCAACGCCGCCGACCAGGTCTACGTGCGGGACGGGGCGCGCGGTCAGACCGTGCTCGTCTCCACTGCGGGCACCAGCGACCCGCCCCTCCCGGCCGAGTACGGCAGCTACCGCCCGGCCATCTCCCGGGACGGCTCCACGGTCGCGTTCGCGTCGTTCGCGGGCGACCTGACGGAGGGCCAGGTGTTCAACGGCGGCGGGCCGCGAGTGTACGTGCGCGACCTCGGGCCCGACCTCGGCGGGCCCGGCACACCCGGCAATGAGCTCGGCTCGGTCGGCAGCGTCGGCGGCGAGCAGATCGTCGGCACTGGCGACCGGCCGGCCATCGACGCCGACGGCGGCATCATCGGCTTCGACTCGGCCACCCTGCTCACCGATGACGCGCCGGACGGCACGCAGCCCAACGTCTACGTCCGGGTGCGCTTCCCCAACCCGGAGGTCACCCCAGCCGAGCTGGACTTCCCGGAGCAGCCGATCAACACCGTCGGCGCGCCGCTGGCGGCCACCGTGACCAACGGCGGACCGGGGCCGATGACCGTCAAGCCCGGCACCGTGGTCGGACCGTTCCAGGTGGTGTCCACGACCTGCCCGGCCGGCGTGCTGCATCGCGACGAGTCGTGCACCATCGGCGTCTCCGCCGCGCCGACGTCGTTCGGTCCGCAGAACGGCACCCTGACGGTGACCAGCACGGCCACCCTGGTGCCGCCCATCGACCGGCGGGTGACGTTGGTCGGCGTCGGGATCACGCCGAAGTTCACCGTGCGGCCGGACCCGGTGACGTTCCGGCCCCAGGGCATCGGCATCACCAGCAGGCCGGTCACGGTGACCATCACCAACGTCTCCGGCGCGCCCCTGCTGATCTCCGGCAAGATCACGCCGGCCAGCGCGGAGCTCGCCACGCCAGGAACGACATGCACCGCCCCAGTCGCGCCCACGGCGAGCTGCATCATCCGGGTGACCTTCACCCCGAACGCGCTGGGCACCCGGACCGGCTCGCTGATGGTCACCGCCTCCGGGCCGGACCTGGCCGGTGCGGTCAGCCAGCTTGTCCGGGTCACCGGCTCGACGCTGGCCCCGACCCTGACGGCACGCCCGGCCGTGATCGTCGTAGGCCGGGTCGCCCTGGTCAGCGGCGAGCACTTTCGACCGGGCACGCCCGTGACGCTGAGCTGGCAGCCCGGGTTCGGCACCGTGACGGTGGTGCCGGACCGGACCGGCGCCTTCACCACCCAGCTCATCGTCTTCCGTACCGACCTGGCGGGTGAGCGCCACGCGGTGGCCAGCACGGCCGGTCTCAGGCCGGTCGCTGGACCGCCGGTGCTGGTAGTCCTCGGCTCGCTGCAGGCGCCGGACTTCTCAGTTCGTCACTGACCTGTGCGTTCCGGTCGGCCCGCCGGGGACTATGGCAGCATGACCGACGGACCAACCGACCACGCCCCCTGCCCGCTGCCGCAGACCAGGGTGTGGCGGCACGGCAAGCTTGAGGCCCAGGGCTTCCCGATCGACCTCGTCTCGGACTATCTCGAAGATGAGGACTGCGTGGTCTGGGCCGATCTTTGCCACCCAGACCATGCCAAGCTGCTGGTGGTGGCGGAGGAGCTGGGCCTGGACCCACACGCGGTCGAGGACGCCGTCAGCCGGCACGAGCGGCCGAAGTTCGACCGGTATCCCGGCAGCGCCTTCCTGGCGGCGTACGCCGTCCGGCTGGACGAGCCGACCGGCAAGGTCGAGGCATGCCGGCTCTCGGCGTTCATCCTGCAGCGAGCGCTCATCACGGTGCGCTCGGCGCACTGGTTCGGCCCGGACCGGTTCACCTCGCGCTGGGACGCCGAGCCCGAGCTGATGCGGTACGGCGTGCCGGCGCTGCTGCACGCCGTACTCGATGAGATCGTGGACGGCCAGTTCGACGCCCTGCAGGTGCTGGACGAGGGGGTCGAGCAGGTCGAGGAGATCCTGTTCGAGGACCGGCCGATGCCGGGGGAGGCGCAGCGCCAGAACTTCCGGATGCGCAAGAACCTGGTCGAGCTGCGCCGGTTGATCCTGCCGATGCGGGACGTCGTGGTCAGCGTGCACCGATGGCACGGCGGGCCCGAAGGTGCCCCGCTGGCGGGCGTGCCCGCCGAGCTGGAGCCGTACTACCAAGACCTGTACGACCATGTGCTGCGTGCGGCGGAGTCCACCGAGGCACTACGCGACATGGTGACCACCCTCTTCGAGACCAGCCTGTCGTTGCAGGACATCCGGCTCAACAACACCATGCGCAACCTGTCCGCCTGGGCGGCGATCATCGCGGTGCCGACGGCGATCACCGGCTACTACGGCCAGAACGTGCCCTATCCCGGCTTCCAGAAATGGTCGGGTTACGTGTCCAGCACCGTCCTCATCGTGCTCATGGCCGGCGTCCTGTACGTCTACTTCCGGCGTCGCAAGTGGCTCTGACCCCCACCTTCCGCGGCGATCATCGAGTTGCTGGGGCCCGCAGAGATCATTTGACCCCAACAAACTCGATGATCGTCGGGGAAGGTCAGCCGCGGTGGGCGAGGGTGAGCTCGACCCGCTGGAACTCCTTCACCGTGGAGTACCCGCACTTGGCCATCGCCCGGCGCAGCGCCCCGAACAGGTTCCGGCGCCCGGACGGGTCGAACGTCGGACCGAGCAGCACCTCGGCCAGCATCACCCGCTCGTCGGCCAGTAACACCTGCTCCAGTGCGGAGCGGGGCAGGCTGGGATGCGAGACGGTGTGGTCCCAGTACGCCCCCCGGCCAGGCATCTCCGCACCGGCCGCCAGCGGCTCGCCGAGCATCACCGCGTCCGCACCACAGCCGATCGCCTTGGCGATGTCCCCGCTGGTGGTCAGGTCACCGTGCGCGATGATGTGCACGTACCGGCCGCCGGTCTCGTCCAGGTAGTCACGGCGGGCGGCGGCGGCCTCGGCGATCGCGGTGGCCATCGGCACGTCGATGCCCAGCACGCTGGGCGTGGTGGCCCCGGCGTTGGCGCCGTACCCGACAATGATGCCCGCCGCGCCGGTGCGCATCAGGTGCAGTGCGGTCTGGTAGTCGGCGCAGCCGCCGACGATCACCGGGATGTCCAGGTCGGCGATGAAGGTCTTCAGGTTCAGCGGCTCGTGCTGCTGGGAGACGTGCTCGGCGGACACCACGGTGCCCTGGATGACGAGCAGGTCGGCGCCGGCCCGCAGCACGGCGTCGGCCAGGTCGGCGGTCTTCTGCGGCGAGAGCCGGACGGCGACCACGTTCGCCCCGACGTCGCGCTGCTGCTTGATGGCGCCGGCCAGCAGGTCCGGGCGGACCGGCTCGGCGTACAGCCGCTGCAGCGCGATCTCCTCCGGCAGCTCGCCCTCGCCGATGATCTCCTCGAACATCGGGTTCGGGTCCTCGTACCGCGCCCACAGCCCCTCGCCGTTCAGCACCGCGAGGCCGCCCAGGGAGTCGACCAGCGCCGCCGACGCCGGCGAGATGATCGCGTCGCTCGGCGCGGTCACCAGGGGCAGGGCGAACTCGTGCGCGTCGAGCTGCCAGCGGATCGACACGTCCTTCGACGCCCGGGTGCGGCGCGAGGGGACGAGCGCGATCTCGTTCAGGTGATAGCCGCGGCGGGCTGTCTTGCCCTGGCCGATCTCGACGATGTCGCGCACGGGCAGCAACCTTACCGGGAGTGGTAGTTGGGGGCCTCGACCGTCATCTGGATGTCGTGCGGATGGCTCTCCTTCAGCCCGGCCGCGGTGATCCGGATCAGCCGGCCGCCGGCCTGCAGCTCGCCGATGGTGTGCGCCCCGGCGTAGCCCATCGCCGAGCGCAGCCCGCCGACGAGCTGGTGCGCGACCGCGGCGAGCGGCCCACGGTAGGGCACCTGGCCCTCGATGCCCTCCGGCACCAGCTTGTCGTCGGAGTGCACGTCGTCCTGGAAGTACCGGTCCCGGGAGTACGACCGGACCCGGCCCTCGGCGCCGCCGCGGGACTGCATCGCGGACAGCGAGCCCATCCCCCGGTAGCTCTTGAACTGCTTGCCGTTGATGAAGATGAGCTCGCCCGGGCTCTCCTCGCAGCCGGCCAGCAGGCTGCCGAGCATGACGGCGTCGGCCCCGGCCGCGATGGCTTTGGCGATGTCGCCGGAGTACTGCAGGCCGCCGTCGCCGATGAGCGGTACGCCGGCCGGCCGGGTCGCCCTGGCGGCCTCGTGGATGGCGGTCACCTGCGGTACGCCAACGCCGGCCACCACCCGGGTGGTGCAGATCGAGCCGGGCCCAACGCCGACCTTCACGCCGTCCGCCCCGGCGTCGACCAGGGCCTGCGCGCCGGACCGGGTGGCCACGTTCCCACCGACGACGTCGACCGTGGTGGCCCGCTTGAGCCGGGCCACCGTCTCCAGCACCGCTCGGGAGTGCCCGTGCGCGGTGTCCACCATGATCACGTCGACCCCGGCCTCGACCAGCGCCATGGCCCGCTTGAACCCGTCGTCCCCCACCCCGACCGCCGCGCCGACCACCAGCCGGCCGTCCGGGTCCTTGGTGGCCTGCGGGTACGCCTCGGACTTGACGAAGTCCTTGACGGTGATCAGCCCGCGCAGCACGCCAGCGTCGTCCACCAGCGGCAGCTTCTCCACCTTGTGCCGCTGTAGCAGCTCGAACGCCGCGTCTTTGCTCACCCCGACCGGAGCGGTGACCAGCGGCATCCGGGTCATCACCTCGTGCACTGGGCGGGAGAGGTCGTGCTCGAACCGCATGTCGCGGTTGGTCACGATGCCGACAAGCACGCCCCCGGCGTCGACCACGGGGGCGCCGGAGATGCGGTACCGCGCGCACAGCGCGTCCACGTCGGCCAGCGAGTCCTTCGGAGAGCAGGTGATCGGGTTGCTGACCATGCCGGCCTCGGACCGCTTGACCAGGTCCACCTGGGCGGCCTGGTCCTCTATCGAAAGGTTGCGGTGCAGCACGCCGACGCCGCCCTGGCGGGCCATCGCGATAGCCATCCGGGCCTCGGTGACGGTGTCCATCGCGGAGGACAGCAGGGGCACCCGCAGGGTGATGTTGCGGGACAGCCTGGTGGAGGTGTCTGCCTGGCTGGGGGTGAGGTCGGAGGCGTCCGGGAGGAGCAGCACATCGTCGAACGTCAGGCCGATGCCGGCGATCTTGTCAGGCGAGTCCATAACACCTTCTCGGGCAGGGTGCGGCGGTCCGTGACCACTCTACGGCTGAGCGGTCGGACCCTTTGCCCACGGCCGGGTGCGCGCGGCTCCGGTTCCACGTGTTCAGGTCACCACAACGCCAAGTGGTGACCTGTTGGGGCCTGCGCACAACGACAGGTCACCACAACGCCGAGAGGTCACCACACGGGCGCCACGACCAACGACAGGTCACCACAACGCCGAGTGGTCACCACATGCGGTATGGCGGACCCGGCTACGATCTGCGGCCACAGGCTGGCGACGGAGGCCGCATGACTCGTTCGATCGTTCTCATGGCCGCGGTTCTCGGCGGGCTCGCCGGGTGCTCGGCCAACGTGCCTGGCCAGGCGACCGGCCCGGCAGCGGCGACCACCACCACGCCGACGCCGTCCGCGACCGCCCCGACCACGCCGGGCAGCATCTTCAGCATTGGACCACCGGAGACCACCCGGCCAGCCACCCCGAGCGCGAGTGGCGGGGCGCGGACCACTAGGCCGCCGGCCAGCCCGCCGCCACGCACCCCGACCCCGGCACCCAAGCCGACCGGAACGGCCCAGATCCTCTCCTACCGGGCCACCGCCGGGCCGAGCTGCACCACCAACACGGGCACCAGCAAGGTCACGCTCACCTGGCGGTCGAAAAACGCGACCGTGGCGTGGATCCAGCCGACGCCGGTAGCCGTCGGCGCAGGCGACCCGAAGACCATCCCCGGCGCGTCCGGACCGCTGCCGCCGAACGGATCCGCCACGCTGAGCTTCGACTGTGCCGCGCAGAGCTACTACTACGTGTTAGGCGTCTACAACACCGGCAACGGCACCCAAGCCGCCAGCATCCTGCCGGTGTCCCGCAAACCCTGAGCCCGGCAAACCCTGAGCCCGCATCGCCGGCTCCGGCTACGGCAGCTCGGTGATCTGGACGGCGAGGTCGCAGGGGTTGCCCGGACACCCCGACCCGATCTGGTGGGCGGCTATCTCCCGCAGCATTGCCCGCAACCGCGCCTGGTCGGCGTCGCTCAGCGCCGCAAGCAGCTCGGCCTCGGCGGCGTTGATCGCTGTCTGGGTGGCGGCCAGCCGGGCCTGCCCGGTCTCGGTTGCCCGGATCAGCCGGCTGCGCCGGTCGGCGGGGTCGGGGATCCGCTCGACCAAGCCGGCATGCTCAAGGTCGTCGACCAGGTAGACCATGACGGTCCGGTCGACGCCGAGCTGCCGGGCGAGCTCGGCCTGGTTGCGGGCGCAGCGGTGGACAGCACCGGCCAGCGCCTGCAGCCCACGGTGCCCGTGCGGGAAGTCGGCGACCGCGCGATCCATCGCGGCCCGGTGCGCACGCAGGCATTGGGCGAGCAACCAGCCGAGGTTGTCCCCTAGGCCGGCCGGCAGCGCGGAGGACGGCTGTGGCACGAGTCCAGGCTACCCCCAGCAGGCCGCTTGACAGACTGTCTGTTTCAGAGACCGTCTGTCAGACAGTTAAGTCGTCCTAGCCGCCACACTGGAGCTTCCCATGGCGCACCTGCACATCGACTCCTCCGCACAGTCGGTCAGCTCGGTCCCCAAGGAGATCGCCGACACCTTCCGCACGGCCTGGCAGAGCGCCCCATCCAGAGGGCACGGTTACCCACCGGGACCTCGGTCTCGACCCGGTGCCACCGATCGCCGAGGCCGACATCTCCGGGGGTGCACGCCCCCGCCAGCTCACGCACTCCCGCGCAGGTCGGGGCGTTGGCGCCGCGGAACCTGCTCCTGACCGAGGTGGTGGAGGCCGACGCCTACCTGTTCACCGTGCCGATGTACAACTGGGCGATCCCGTCGACCTTCAAGGCCGGAACCCCGCGATGGCCGAGCTGGTCCCGGCGGCACGGGCCCATCCGCTCGGCCGCGCACTCGGCCGACGTCCACGCCCGGGCGCTGGCCACCAGGCTGACCGCGTAGCGGCCAGCGCAGCAGCCGCGGACCAGCGGACCAGCGGACCAGCGGACCAGCGGACCAGCGGACCAGCGGACCAGCGGACCAGCGGACCAGCATCGGCGGGTACGACGCCTTTGTTCCCTTAGTTTCCCGCTCATGCTCTGGCTCGACTACGGTGGTGGGCGTGACCGACGACCCGCTGGATCCGTTCATCGGGGATCCGCACGATCCCTCAGCCGCGCTGGACGGTGACGAACCGGGGGCTCCGTTGAGCCCGGCCGAGCGCGAGGACGTGCTGGCCGACCTCGAGGATCTCGATGTCTTCCAGGCTCTGCTGGAGCCGAAGGAGGTACGGGGCATCGTGGTCGACTGCGAGGACTGCGGGGAGCCGCACTTCTTCGGCTGGGACCTGATGCGGGCCAACCTGCTCTACCTGCTCGACGCCGGACAGACCCGGGTGCACGAACCGGCATTCGGCCCCGACCCAGCCTCATACGTCTCGTGGGACTACGCTCGGGGGTACGCCGACGGCGTGCTGGCCGCCACCGAAGACGCCTGAGCCGCTACGAGACCAGACCGCGGCGGAAACCACAGGCCACGGCCTGAGCCCGGTCGTTGACCCCGAGCTTCTTGAACAGCCGGCGGGCGTGCGTCTTCACGGTGTCCTCGGAGAGGAACAGCTCACGACCGATCTGGCTGTTGCTTTTGCCCTGGCTCATGCCATGCAGCACCTGCAGCTCGCGCTGGGTCAGCACGACGTCGCCGGCCTGCCGGGGCAGGGGGACCCGCGACGACAGCTCAACCCCGGCCAGCGCGTGCGCGAGCGCGGCACACACCTCGGCGTGCGAGGCGTCCCAGCGCAGGTAGCCGCGGGCGCCGCACGCGACGGCGGCCACGATGTTCTGCGCGTCATCCGGCGCACCGAACACCAGCACCGCCGCCTTCGGGTACTGCGAGACCATCCGCCGTACGGTGATGATCCCAGTGTCGACGGCACGCTGGGTGCCGACCAGAACGACGTCCGGCTTCTCGTGCGGGAACCGCTCGAGCAGCTCCTCACCGGTAGCGACGGTGTCAACCCGGCCCACGCCCGGCACCGCGGACATGAACTGGCCGAGGCCCTCGCGGACGCCTCGGCGCTCGTCGCAGATGAGAACGCTGGTCACTCTGTTGCCTCCTCGGCCCGTGGAGAGAGTGCAGACAGCTTATTGGTCGGTACCCTGTGTAACGAAGATGCACGACCGAAATCTTTGGGCCATTAGGGTGGCGTCGCCCGGTCGGGGCGGTAAGTTGCTCCGTATGTCCGATACGGACCAACCCATCCGAGTGAGGAAACTCAACGATTCACTCCCAGTAACCCGGATGCGGTCGCCCGCCTGGGGGCATGTCCTGCCTCCTGGTCCCACCCCATCGCGAAACGGGGGTTGAGCCCGATGCGGGCGGGTAGGAGCGATGAAACCCGGGTAGGACCGACGGCAGGCCGTCGGCAAGGCTCCCCGGGCAGTCTCATCGCCGGAAGGGGCGGCCGGCAACCGCGGTGGTTCAAGGAGGCACGAGCACGATGGCGGACACCCGCAGACTTCCCGGGCCGATCGCCGACCTGTGGGACTGGCAGATGCGCGGCTCGTGCCGGAGCAGGGACAGCAGGCTGTTCTTTCACCCCGAAGGAGAACGTGGGTCCTCCCGCGCCGCCAGGGAGGCGGCCGCGAAAGCCGTCTGCAAAAGCTGTCCGGTGATCGCCGACTGCCTGCGGCACGCGCTGGCCGCCCGCGAGCCGTACGGCGTATGGGGCGGCCTGTCGGAGGCGGAGCGTGCCGAGGTTCTGGCCGGTGCCCGGCCGGTGCTCGTCGCGAGCTGAGCCCAGGCGAAGCTCAGACAGAAAGGCGCCAGATGCAGCATCTGGCGCCTCCTGCTGTGCGGGTTGACAGCGTGGGCTAGCGGACCAAGGTGGGCTAGTAGCCCGGCCCGTGGCTGTGCGAGTGCCCGTGCCCGCCGTGCGAATCGTGGTTGTGCTCCTGCTCGGCTGGCTTGTCCACTATCGCGGTCTCCGTAGTGAGCACCATGGCGGCGATCGAGGCGGCGTTCTGGAGCGCCGACTTGGTCACCTTGACCGGGTCGAGCACCCCGGCGGCGGCTAGGTCGCCGTACCGGCCGGTGGCCGCGTCGAGGCCCTTGCCGGCGCCGAGCTCGCGGACCTTGGCCACCACGACGTAGCCCTCAAGGCCGGCGTTCTCGGCGATCCAGCGCAGCGGCTCGTCCAGCGCCCGCCGCACGATGCCGACGCCGGTCGCCTCGTCACCGGACAACCCGCAGTCGCCATCCAGCGCGGGCGCGGCGTGCACCAGGGCGGCACCGCCGCCGATGATGACGCCTTCGTCCACGGCGGCCTTGGTCGCCGAGACGGCGTCCTCGATGCGGTGCTTCTTCTCCTTCAGCTCGACCTCGGTGGCCGCGCCTACCCGGATGACCGCGACCCCACCGGCCAGCTTGGCCAGCCGCTCCTGCAGCTTCTCCCGGTCCCAGTCGGAGTCGGTCGCCTCGATCTCCCGGCGAAGCTGGGCGATCCGGTCCTTGACCGCCTCGGCGGAACCGCCGCCCTCGACGACGGTGGTGAGATCCTTGGTCACGGTGACCCGGCGGACCGAGCCGAGCACGTCCAGCCCGGCCTGGTCGAGCTTGAGACCAACCTCCGGCGCGATGACCTGGCCGCCCGTCACGACCGCCAGGTCCTCCAGGAAGGCCTTGCGCCGGTCACCAAAGAACGGCGCCTTGACCACGACCGACTTGAAGGTCTTGCGGATCGCGTTGACCACCAGGGTGGACAGCGCCTCGCCCTCGACGTCCTCGGCGATGACCAGCAGCGACCTGTTGGTCTGGATGACCTTCTCCAGCAGCGGCAGCAGGTCCGCCACCGAGCTGATCTTGGCGCTGTGCAGCAGGACCAGCGCGTCCTCCAGGACGACCTCGCCGGACTCCGGGTCGCTCACGAAGTACGGCGAGATGTAGCCCTTGTCGAACTGCATGCCCTCGGTGAACTCCAGCTCGGTGGAGAGCGTGGTCGACTCCTCGACGGTGATCACGCCGTCCTTGCCGACCTTGTCCATCGCCTCGCCGATGAGCTCGCCGATGGTGCGGTCCTGGGCGGAGATTGTCGCCACGTGCGCGATCGCCTCCTTGGAGTCGACCTCGGTGGCGGCGTCCGACAGGGCGGCGGAGACGGCCACCACGGCCGCCTCGATGCCGCGCTTGAGCTCCATCGGGTTGGCACCGGCCGCGACGTTGCGCATGCCCTGCTTGACGATGGCCTGGGCGAGCACGGTGGCGGTGGTGGTGCCGTCACCGGCCACGTCGTTGGTCTTGGTGGCGACGTTCTTGGCGAGCTGGGCGCCAAGGTTCTCGTACGGGTCGTCCAGCTCGATCTCGCGGGCGATGGTGACGCCGTCGTTGGTGATGGTCGGCGCGCCGAACTTCTTGTCCAGCACGACGTTACGACCGCGCGGGCCGAGTGTCACCTTGACGGTGTTGGCCAGCTTGTCGACCCCCCGCTCAAGCGAGCGGCGAGCCTCCTCCTCAAAACTGATGATCTTCGGCAAAGCCATATCCTCTCACGACGCCGCCGCCCCGGAGACCCCGGAGACGCATGGGGCCGCCGGGGCGGACGGGCGTACTACCGCGGTGGTTACTTCTCGATGATCGCGAGGACGTCGCGGGCGGAGAGCACCAGGTACTCCTCGCCGGCGTACTTGACCTCCGTGCCGCCGTACTTGGAGTAGAGCACGACGTCCCCGACGGAGACGTCGAGCGGGACCCGGTTGCCGTTGTCGTTGAAGCGGCCGGGGCCCACCGCGAGAACGGTGCCCTCCTGCGGCTTCTCCTTGGCCGTGTCCGGGATGACAATGCCGGACGCCGTAGTCGTCTCGGCCTCGTTCGCCTGGACCACGATGCGGTCCTCAAGCGGCTTAATGTTGACCTTGGTAGCGGTCGTCACGATCTTTCCTCCCCCTCCTGTTGGGGTCGTGGAATCCGTGTTGTTGGCTCGCCGCAGGTCCAACCTGTCGTCGCGGGTGCCAGGTCGACCGTGTGCTGCGCTAGCACTCTAACGCTGCGAGTGCCAGCCTTCAAAACGGCCCTCCGAGATGACCCTGACATCAGCCAGCAACCTCCACGAGATCGTCCGGTCCATACCAGGCAGCCAGCACACCGCGAGTCTCGGCTGTCACGCCGGAGCGGCTGACCGCGACCAGCGCTGTGTCGACGTCCGCACCGGCAGCCGAAGTGTCCCCTCGACCCCCTCCGTCGCCGCAACGAGGTACGGCAGCTCGTCCAGAATCACGACACTTGGCCGGTCGGTCGGCAACGCATCGGCGAGCAGGCGCAACGCCGCATGCCAGGTGTCCACCCGGACATCGGCGAACGCGCCCCCTCCCGGGATGTCGACGGCCGGACCTCCTTGACGAACTGGGCGAGCTCGACCCGCGGTGCGAGCCCGGATGCCGCAGAGAACAGATACGGCACGTCCGCCCGTTCAGCGAACACCTCGACCAGCCGCGACTTGCCGACCCGCCGACGGCCGCGCAGGCCAGGCAGCGTCCGGGCCGGTCGTCGTCCAGCAGCGGCTCACTGCGGCCAGCTCCCGGTCGAGCAGTGTGAGCTCACGGACACGACCGACGAACATCGATGACCTCCACCCTCTACCTCCGCCTGCGAAACTACTGGCCGTGAAACTACCGGCGTGAAACTTTCATGGTTGATAGTTGCATCAATGACAGATCGCGGCTCCTCGGCGGATGGCGTGCCGGGCCGGCCTGGGGGTGCGGGGATGCGGTACAAGCCGGCCCGGCCGCGCCGCCAGCGCCGGTGTCGGGGAGTGACATGGTGCGACCCCGGTCGCTGGCTGTCCCGCCGCCGCCGGGTCGGGTCGAGGCGGTCGTCGGGGCGTCCGATGGGTGCAGTCTGGACCGCCGTCCTGCGGTCACACCATCTCCGCTTTGGATGAGATTGCCAGTATCTGCCGCTTGTATGAAAGCCTGAGATGGAACGGCCTCACCGTCTGGTTTACGGTCTTGGCCGGTGACCCATCTGACCCCCCACCGTTCCGCCGAGCTGCGCCGTGCGCTCGCCACCATCTGCCGCGCCGCCGGAGTGCCCGACACCGGTGCCGAGCTGATCAGGTACACCAACCACGCCGTGTACCGGCTGCCACGCGCCCACGTGGTGGCCCGCATCGCGGACGGCCCGCTGGCCGCCGAACGCGCCGCCCGGGTGGTGGCCACCGCACGCTGGCTGGCCGTTCGCGGCGCCCCCGTCGTACCGCTCGCCGCCGGGATCCGGCAGCCGGTGCGGGTCGGCCGGGTGGCGGCGACGTTCTGGCGGGAGCTGGCGACGATCAACGGCACCGCCGCCGACCTGGCCAAGCCGTTGCTGGCGCTGCACGGGCTGACCGGGATCGGCCTGCCGCGCTGGACGCCGTTCGGGATAGCGGCCCGGCGGCTGGCGGCGGCCGACGAGCTCACGCCGGAGGACCACGCCTGGCTGGGTGCGGCCTGGGCGGCGGCCAGCCGGGAGTACGACGCGGTCGCCCCGACACTGCGGTCCGGCGTGGTGCACGGCGACGCGCACGTCGGCAACCTGCTACGTGAACGGGCCGGCCAGGTCGTGCTGTGCGACCTGGACAGCACCGGGTTCGGCCCGCTGGAGTGGGACCTGGTGCCGGCCGCGGTGGCGGCCATCCGGTTCGACGGCAGCGCCGGGTACGCCGAGCTGGTCCAGGCGTACGGCCGGGACGTGACGCAGAGCCCGGCCTGGCCGCTGCTGCGCCGGATCCGCGAGCTGACCATGGTTACCGTCGTGCTGCCTGACCTGCGGCAACGGCCCGCGATCGCGGCCGAGCACGCACACCGGATGCGCACCCTGCGGGCCGGCGACGACGACGCCGGATGGCGGCGCTATGAGTGAGCGGCCGGTGCGAGACAGTGGCCTGGTGGACCTGGACGCCTTCCGAGCCCTGCGCACGGCCCGGGGCGAGCGGGTGCTCGCCGAGGTGTCGGCGTGGGGCACCGGCGGGGCCTCGCTGCTGGCCACGGTCAGCGTGCTGCGCCGGAGCTACCCGGCCGACCTGGTGGCCGCGGCGGTCACCCAGGTGCGACTGCGGGACCGGGGCCGGGCGAAGTTCGGCCCGGACGCCGCCCGGATGTTCTTCACCCCGGACGGCGTCGAGCAGGCCACCCGGACCGCCGTCGCCGCGCACCGGGCCCGGCGGTACGCCGATGCCAGCCGGGCGCCGGGCCGCGCGCTGGACCGGGTGCTGGACCTGTGCTGCGGCATCGGTGGCGACCTGATCGCGCTGGCCCGGGCCGGCGTCACTGTGCAGGGCCTCGACCACGACCCGGTGACTGTCGAGGTGGCCCGGGCGAACGCGGAGGTGCTCGGGCTGGCCGACCGGGTGAGTGTCGAGTGCGGCGACGTCCAGCGGGTCGAGCTGGCTGGCTGGCCGGCGGCGTTCTGCGACCCGGGCCGGCGCGGCAACGGCCGGCGGGTGTTCGATCCGGCGGCGTACAGCCCGCCGTTCGACTTCCTGCCGGTGCTGGCCGCCGCAGTGCCGCTGACCGGTGCCAAGGTGGCGCCCGGCATCCCGCACTCGCTCGTGCCGGCCGGCGCCGAGGCGGAGTGGGTCTCCGACGCGGGAGAGGTGAAGGAGGCGGCCCTGTGGTGGGGCGGGCTGGCCACCGCGCGGCGCCGGGCCACCCTGCTACCCGGCGGGCACACGATCACCGACACCGGGGCGATCGCCGCGACCGGCCCGGTCGGCGGGTACCTGGTCGAGCCGGACGGCGCGGTGATCCGGGCCGGGCTCGTGGCCGAGGTGGCGGTGACGATCGGTGGCCGGCTGATCGATCCGACGATCGCGTACCTCACCACGGACGGGCCGGTTCGGACGCCGTTCGCGACGATGTACGCCGTGACCGACGTGCTGCCGTTCTCGCTGAAGAGGCTGCGTGAGCTGCTCCGGCGGCGCGGCATCGGCACGGTGACGGTGAAGAAGCGCGGCTCGGCCGTCGACCCGGTGCTGCTCCGCCGCGAGCTTCGGCTCTCCGGCGACGGCCACGCCACCGTCGTGCTGACTCGGGTGGCCGGCGCGCCGACCGCACTGCTGGTGGAGCCGATCGGCCGCCGGGCGTAGTCCGGAACCCGGACAATCATCAGACTACTGGGCCGAATGTACGGGCTTCGGGGGTGAGTCACCGGCCACCCGGCAGACGCCGGAGCCGATAGACGGGTTTAGCGTCGGCTCATCCAGCTCCCAGGGAGGCACCGTGGCCCACCGACTAAGGACCCTCCTCGCCGGCGTCACGCTGGCCGTACCGATGGTGGCGGTGCCCGCGCTGACCGGTCCGGCGGTTGCCGCCCCCGGGCATGCGGACCCGGCTGCCGCCCGTGCGCCCGGCCCGACGAAGATCCCGAGCCTGGTCCGGGAGCGGATGGCCAAGATCCGTGCCGCGCTCGCCACCGGGGGGTCGGCCGGCACGCTCTCCGCACGGCAGCGCACCGAGCTGACCGGCGGGGCGCTGGACATCCGGCCGGACGGCGGCATCGACCTGCAGCTTCACGCGTTCGGCCCGGTCGGCGCCGCGCAGGCGGTCCAGTTGCGCGACCTGGGCGCCACCGTCCTGAGCAGCTCGGCGGGCTTCGCCGTCGTAGCGGGTGCCGAGCTGCCGGCGGTCGGGCTGGTGCGGGCCGTCGTGCCCTACGACAAGGTCGACGCGGTGGCCGCGCTGCCCTGGGTGGCCGCGATCCGGCCGACCATCACGGGCGTCACCGACGCCGGCCCGATCACCAGCGAGGGTGTCATCCTGCACCGCGCGAACACGGCCCAGGCGCACGGCTTCACCGGCCATGGGCAGGCCATTGGCGTCATCTCCGACGGCGTGAGCAGCCTGGCCGACTCGGTCGGGCGCGGCGAGCTGCCCGCCGACGTGCGGGTGCTCGACCCCGGCGTCGGCGACGAGGGCACCGCGATGCTGGAGATCATCCACGACATGGCGCCGGGGGCGAAGCTGATCTTCACCACCGTCGGGGAGTCGCTGGACACCTACGTCGCGGCGTTCCACAGCCTGGCCGCGGCCGGCGCCACGCTGATCGCCGAGGACATCGCGATCGACGACGAGCCGGCGTTCCAGCAGGGCATTGGCGCCACCACCGCCGACCAGCTCGCGCGAGCCGGGATCTGGGTCAGCTCCTCGGCCGGTAACCTTGGCGCCAAGCACGCGCCCAGGGTCCGCGCGGTCGGCACCGGCCGTACGCCGGACAACGCGACGGGCAGCTTTGCCGACTGCCCGACGCGGCCGGACAACACGGTCAACCTGCGGGGCACCGACAACACCTACGACATCCAGATCGCGGCCGGGGGCGGGATCCTGCCGACCCTGCAGTGGAGCGAGCCGCGGGCGATCTTCCCGACCACCGGCCAGGGTGGCTTCACCGACCTGAACCTCTACCTGATGAACGCCGACGGCACCGACTGCCTGGCGGCCAGCGACGCCGTCCAGGCCAACGGGGTGGGCGACACCATCGAGCAGTTGCTGTACTTCAACGAGACTGGCGCGCCGATCAACGCCAAGCTGGTGGTGGACGTGGCCGGTACGTCGTCCGCGGTCCGGCCGCCGGTGCTCGACCTGCGCTGGCGGACTGCTGGGGTGACCACCCTCGACCCGCCCGACCGGGCCGGCTCGCTCAACCCCGACTCGAACTACCTCGGTTTCGCGACCAGCGCCGGAGCGGCCGGCGCGGACCTGTCCACGGACCCGGCGACCGTCCCGCTGCAGGCCTACAGCGCGGCCGGTCCGGTACAGGTCGGCCTGACGACGCGATGCGCGGCCGGGCGGGTGGGCCCGTGCCGGGGCATACCGGGGCCAGCCTTCCGGACCGCGCCCGCGCCGAGCTGGACTGGCGCGGACGGCGTGTCGGTCAGTGGCGTCGGTGGCTTCGGGGCCGGCCGCTGCCCAGCCACGACCACCGGCGACTGCCGCTTCTACGGCACCTCGGCGGCAGCGCCGACGTCAGCCGGGGTGGCTGCGCTGGTCCGGCAGGAGCTGGGCGGCCGGCTCGCTCCGGTCGCGTTGAACGCGGTGCTGTCCCTGCTCGCCGTACACCGCTCTGACCCCGCCTTCGGAGCCGGCGTCCTGCGCGCCTTCCGATAGTTCTCGCTGTGGTCACCTCTCGGCGTTGTGGTGACCTCTCGTTGACTCACATGCCCGTGTGGTCACCTACACGCCGTGTGGTGACCTCTTGTTGTCTTACGACCCCAAGAGGTCACCACAAGGGCGGTGCCGGATCGGTTGTTCCCGGTGCTGGTCAGCCCGCGATCGGGCGAATACTGATGTGCTGGCGCACCTCGGCCACGACCTCCGCCGGACGCTGGTACAGGTCGCTAGCCGTGAAGTGCAGGACCGTCCAGCCGGCAGCCACGATCCGGTTGAGCCGTCGCCGGTCCTTCGCGAGCTGCGTGGACGCTGCATGCCAGGCGCCGTCGATCTCAATGGCTAGACGCAGGTGCGGATAAGCGAGGTCGACCCGAGCCACAAGGCCACGGTTGTCGTGGATCTCGAACTGCACCGCAGGCACGGGCAGTCCACCCAGGACCAGAACCACCCGTCCCCGGCTCTCCAACGGTGACTCCGCCCGCTCGTCGGCCAGCCCGAACGCACGCGCCGCCCGGTCGGCACCCCGGATCTTGGGCAGCCGTGACAGCAGGTCCCGTACGGTGGCCAGGTCGGTGATCCCAGCGTGCAGCAACGCGTCCACGTGGCCGACCGCGCTGACGAGATCCGGGCCACGGGCGAGGTCGACTGCGGTCCGGGCCGGCGTGGTCACCCGGAAACCCTTGACCCTGGTCATGTGCTGGGCGGGCAGATCGTCCCGATGCACACGCAGGCCGTTGTAGCGGTGGAAGTAGCTGTCGCGGGGAACGGACAGATGGGCTGGCTCCCCGGCCGAGGCCACCCGTATTCCATACAGCCATGCCGCACTCAGCCGGCAGAACGTCGCGTTAGCAGGCGCGACGATCCGGGCCGCGGTGACGAGGACGCCATGGTCCGCCGGCAGCCTGGCGTCGGCGTAGACGTCCCGGATGAGCCGTCGCCATTGGCTGCTGCGGAGCTGCTCTCGGGTGAGATGACCGAGGCCGATCTGTTCCGAGGCCCGAAAGACTCGCCCGGCCAAGTGAGCTGGATAGTTGGCTGCGTCTGGCATCCCTGAAGGGTGCCGGTCCTCGGCCACCCGGATGCGGTTATCCACAGTCCTCGGTTCACCTTTCGTTCCCTTGTGGTGACCTCTCGTTGTAGTGGGGGAACGAGAGGTCACCACAAGGCGGAAAGGTGACCACACGGGGAAGCCATGGTCCACAAAGCGGGTCCGTGGGGATGAGCGGGTCAGCGGACGCGGTCGAAGGTCCAGGCGTGCGGGGCGCGGCGGACCAGCTCGGCCGGCGGCTCACCAGGGCCGGCCTCCGGCGGACCGATCAGCACCACCCGCTCGTCGTCGCCGCTGCGGTAGACCACCGCGTCCGGGCCGGCGTTGGCCAGCACCCACTCCACCAGCTCGGCGAGCCGGCCTTCGGCGGCCCGCACCTCCCACATCAGCGTAGTCACACCGGCACCTCCGTCATACCAGCACTTCCACCACCGGCAGCGACGAGTCAGCCGGGATGTCCAACGTCGACGGTGCCGCCCCGGCGGCGACCAGCTTGGCACCGAGTGCGGCCACCATCGCGCCGTTGTCCGTGCACAGCTTCGGCCGCGGCACCCGCAGCACGATGCCGGCGTCCGCGCAGCGTACCTCGGCCAGCCGCCGCAGCCGCGAGTTGGCCGCCACCCCGCCGCCGACAAGCAGGTGGTCGACGCCATGCTCGCGGCAGGCCCGGACCGCCTTGGCGGTCAGCACGTCGGCCACCGCCTCCTGGAACGACGCCGCCACGTCGGCCACCGGCACCACCTCACCGGCCCGCTGCCGGGCCTCCACCCAGCGGGCCACCGCCGTCTTCAGCCCGGAGAAAGAAAAGTCAAACGGCCCGGCCGGCGAATGCCCAGCGCGCGGCCCAGCCAGCCCGCGGGGAAACGCGATCGCGTCCGGCCGACCGTCCCGCGCCACCCGGTCGATGTGCGGGCCGCCGGGGAACGGCAGGCCCAACAGCCGCGCCACCTTGTCGAACGCCTCCCCCGCCGCGTCGTCGATGGTCGCGCCGAGCGGCCGTACGTCGGAGACCACGTCGGGTACCAGCAGCAGCGAGGAGTGCCCGCCGGAGACCAGCAGGGCCACGCACGGCTCGGGCAGCGGACCGTGCTCCAGCTCGTCCACGGCCACGTGCGCGGCCAGGTGGTTGACGCCGTACAGCGGCCTGCCCAGGGCCAGCGCATACGCCTTGGCCGCGGCCACCCCGACCAGCAGCGCGCCGGCCAGCCCCGGCCCGGCGGTCACCGCGACGGCGTCCACATCGGACAGTACGACGCCGGCCTCGGCGCAGGCCCGGCGTACCGTCGGCACCATCGCCTCCAGATGCGCCCGGGAGGCCACCTCCGGCACTACCCCGCCGAACCGGGCATGGCTGTCCACACTGGACGCCACCGCGTCGGCGAGCAGGGTGCGCCCGCGGACGACTCCCACCCCGGTCTCGTCGCAGGACGTCTCGATCCCCAGCACCAGCGGGTCAGCGCTCATCCCTGGGCCTCCGGTCGGGCGCCGGGCCTCTCGGGCCCGGGCCTCCGGCCGGGCGTGAGCGCCATCACCACCGCGTCGGTCCCGGTCGCCTGGTAGTAGCCCTTGCGCAGGCCGATCGGGTGGAAGCCGTGCCGGGCGTAGAGCCGCTGGGCCGGGGCGTTGTCGGCGGCCACCTCCAGCAGCACCCGGCGGACCCGGTGCCGGGCCGCCTCGGCCAGCAGCCCGGTCAGGAGCCGCGCGCCGATGCCGCGCCGCTGCCGGTCGGCCCGCACCCCGATGGTCATCACGTGCGCCTCGTCCCCGAGGTCGGCCAGGCCGGCGTACCCGACAACCTCCGGTCCGTCGAGCGCGACCAGGTAGTACCGCCCGGCCTGCGCCAGCTCCTTGGTGAGCATCCGCTCCGACCAGGGCTCGTCGGTGAACAGCGCGCGCTCCAGGCCACCCACGGCCCGTACGTGGCTCGGCCGCATCCGGCGCAGCTCGATGGTCGGACGGTCGTCCGAGATCTCGGTCACGCCTGTAACACCGGCTTGGCTCGGCCGGGCATCTCGGCGTCCGGGCGGCGCAGGTACAGCGGGGTCAGCGGGTCGGCCGGCGCGCCGGCCCGCACCCGGTCGGCGACCAGCCGGACCAGCGCGCCCGGATCCGGGTACGCCGGCCCGCGCAGCGGCAGGCCGAGCACCTCGGCGTAGCGTTCCGCCCCGGCACCGGCCATCGCGGCCAGCCCCAGGCCAGCCAACCGCGGCTCGGCCAGCATGGCGGCGAGCTCGGCCGGGCGGTCCACCGCCGGCCCGGCCGGCCGTACGCCGTCGGCGTCGTAGGCAGCCCAGTAGACCTCGTGCCGGCGGGCGTCGGTCGCCACCAGCAGCGGTACCCCGGGCCGGCCGGCGATGGCGTCCAGCGAGCAAGCGCCGTACGCCGGGATGCCCAGCGCGTCGGCCAGCGCGGCGGCGGTGACCAGCCCGACCCGCAGCCCGGTGAACGGGCCAGGGCCAAGGCCGACCGCGACCGCGGCCAGGTCCCGTGGCTCAATCGTCGCCTCGGCCAGCACGTCGCGTACCGCCGGGCCGAGCAGCTCGCCGTGCCGGCGGGCGTCCACGCCGACCCGGACGGCGAGCACGTTGACCGCGCCGGCCGCCACCGCGTCAGCTCCCACCTCGGCAAGTGCCACGGTGACCGCCGGGGTAGCGGTGTCGAGGGCGAGTACCAGCACGGGCCGAGGGTAGCCGCTCGCCGGAGCCGCCCCCGACCCGATCCGCCCGTCCGGTCGGCGCATCCCGTCAACACGACGCAGGCCCAGACACTAGCCTCGTGGCTATGCGTCTGCCTGGAGGGTCCATTGCAACGCCGCTGGTCAGCATGGTGTCAGTAGGGCTGGTGCTGGTGGCCGGCTGCGCGAGGGACGACCCGAACCGGGTCGCGCCGGACGGCGCGCCGTTCTCCTTCCAGCTCCCGACCAGCTTCACGCAGCAGCCGGCGCTGGCCGACCGGACCAAGGCCGGCGCCGCCGCGACGACACACGCCGCCGCCGTGGCCATCGACGTCTACAACACGATCACGGTGCTGTCCTTCCCGCTGGACCAGGACGCCTCGACCCTGTCCGACGGCGAGCTGGTCCGCCAGCTCGCGCCGGTCGTCAGGACGCTGACCACCACCCAGCGCAGGGTCTCGGCGGTGCAGCGCCGAGACGTCAAGGCTGGCCGGGCGATGTACCTGCGGATCCTGGACAACGGCACCAGCCAGGCCAGCGACCTGTACTTCATCTTCGCCGGCAGGAGCGAGGTCGAGGTCGCCTGCCAGTGGCAGGACAAGCCGAAGGCGGTGGCCAACGGCTGCCAGGCCGTGCTCGACTCGCTTCGGGTGGGGTGAGCCGTGCATCCGGGCTGGGCACCGCTGCTCGCGGTCGGGCTGCTCACGAACGTGCTGCTCACGGCCTGCACGGCGACGGTCGCCGGCACGGGACGGTTCTCCACCACGACGGCGAGCCCGCCGACGGCGTCCAGCACGCCGTCACCGACCCCGTCGCCAACCCCCGAGGTCTATGACCAGGGCCGGCCGGCGTTGAGCTGCCGGGGCGGCACGATCATCGCCCCGGCCGGCGCGCCATACTGCTACCGGCTGCCGGCCGGGTTCCGGGACGTGAGCAAGCAGGTCCGGCTGGGCGCGGGCATCGGAAACGCCAAGTACCTCTCGGCGGTTGGGCTGGCCGGGCGGGACCTGATCGTGGTCCTGGTCTACCGGCCGCCGTCCAACACCGACCTGCTCCCCAACGCCAAGATCGGCCAGGACCTGCAGGCCATCCTGACCTCGCTGACCAGGTCCGGGTTCGTGTTCGCCACCCGCACGCCGACGGTCGGGCAGGTGGACCGGGCGCGTGCGTTCACCTATCACGCGGTCAGCAAGGACCGGACGTTCCAGTCCGACCTGACCTTCGCGTTCCGCGGGCTTTCCGAGGTCGAGGTGCTGTGCCAGTACTCCGACCGCAAGGACGCCGTCCAGCATGCCTGCCGAGAGGTGCAGGCCACGATGCAGATCAGGACCGTGAGATGACCGTTCCCCGACGGATCGCGGCCAGGCTCAGCCTGCTGGCCCTGCTGGCCGGGTGCACCTCGTCCGTCGACGGCAGGGGCAGCCTTGCCGAGCCGAGCCCGAGCGCCACCCCTGCCGTTACCGCGGCGGCGACCTCCAGCCCGTCCGCGACGCCCGAGCTGACCGGCGCCGGTGGCAGCACCACCCATCGGGAGGCGCTGTCCTGCTCCGGCCGGGTGATCGCGCCGGCCGGAGCGCCGTACTGCTATTCGATGCCGGCTGGCTTCCGCGATGTCACCGACCAGGTCAACATCGGCGCGAACGCCGGGACCACTGGCCAGCACCGGTCCGCTGTCGCGCTGGCCAGCAAGGACCTGATCCTGGTGGTTGACTTCCCGCTGAACGCCGACAGCGACAAGATCAGCAGCCAGAGCCTGGTCGACCAGCTCAAGATGGTGATCGCGCAGTTCGAGCAGCAGGGCTTCCGCTTTGACTCCGCGGTGCCGGACGAGGTGACGGTGGACGGGGCGCGGGCGTTCGGGTACCACGCCAGCACGACCCGGGGGGACTACTCATCCGACTTCCTGTTCGTCTTCCGCGGCCGGCACGAGGTCGAGATCAACTGCCAGTACGCGACCCGGCAGGCGGACATCGAGCGGGGCTGTGCGGCGGTGCGGGGGTCGGTGCAGGTCAAGACCGAGCGCTGAGTACGGCGTCCAGCGCGGCGTCCAGCCGGGTGGCCCAGTCGCCGCCGTGGGGGAGCAGCTCGGCGGTACGGCAGTCGTCGGGGTGGCGGGCGTCGGGGTGGCGGTCGAGGCGGATCTCCAGGTGGGCGTCGGCGAGCTGCTCGACCAGCCCGCCGCCCCACTCGACGATCGTGACGGAGTCGGCCAGGTCGGCGTCGAGATCCAGGTCGTCGACCTCGGCGACCGAGCCGAGCCGGTAGGCGTCGACATGCACCAGCGGCAGCCGGCCGCCGCGGTGCACCCGGGCGATGACGAACGTCGGCGAGAGCACCGGGCCGGGAACGCCGAGGCCGGCGCCGACGCCCTGGGCCAGCACGGTCTTGCCCGCACCAAGCGGCCCGGACAGCACGACCAGGTCGCCGGCTCGGAGCACGCCGGCCAGCGCCCGCCCCAGCGCCCGGGTGTCCTCGGGAGTACGCAGCTCAACCATCGCCGGCCAGCCTATCCAGCCTCGGCCGGGCACGCCGTCGTGGGCGACAATACGCACTAATCGCTGATCCGGCCCAGCGAAGGAGCCTCCTGGTGGATCAGTCGTGTTCGAGCTGAGCGAGCGGTATGCCTGGGTCGATGATGACTATGACCTGGCCTGAACCGTGGCGGTGGTGGAGGGGCGCACAACGTAGCTATTCACCAGGTCGTGGGCGTGTCGCGGGGCTGGTGGGCTGGGGTGGGGGCATGATCTTGGGTCGTGTCCGAGCGGCCGCTGCCGCAGCCGTCGTGTGATGGGCGGTGTGTGCATGCTGGGCGGGTCGGGGAGCTT
>DATILL010000118.1:0-34605 GCA_035476575.1 Mycobacteriales bacterium | reverse complement strand
CCAGACCCGCGCCGTGCCGTCGTCGCTGGCGGTGACGATCCGGGTGCCGTCCGGGCTGTACCCGCACCCCCACACCGTGCTGGTGTGACCGGTCAGGCTCAGCAGCGGCTCACCGGTGCCCGCGTCCCAGACCCGCGCCGTGCCGTCGTCGCTGGCGGTGACGATCCGGGTGCCGTCCGGGCTGTACCCGCACCCCCACACCCCGCCGGTGTGACCGGTCAGGGAGACGAGCCGGGCGCTGCGCGGGGCGGGCGACGCCGACGGGGCCAGCAGCCACCCGGGCAGCGCCGGCTCGTGCGGCGGCTCGCAGGCCACGGCCTGAGCCCGGTGCGCGGCCGCGGCGGCCCAGCGGGTGCCGTGCAGCCGGCAGCCGCGCAGGATGGTGCCCACCAGGGTGCCGCCACGGACGTCCAGGCCCCGCAGGTCGCTGTGGTGCAGCTCAGTGCGGGTCAGGTTGGCGCCGGTCAGGTCGGCGTCCCGCAGGTCGACCCGGTCCAGCACGGCGTCGGACAGGTCGGCGCCGGCAAGGCTGACGCCGCGCAGGTCGACCGTCGGCTGGTCCCCGCCCCCGAGGTGCCAGCGGCGCAGGTCGGCGCCGTCGAGCCGGGAGCCGGCCAGGCGATGGTGCGGGTAGCTGCCCGCGGTGGCGGCGAGCCCGTAGGCGAACGCGAGCACGGCGGCCGGCGACACCTGGGGGCGGTCGCCAGCGCGCCCCGGCTCGGGCGCCGGCTCAGGAGTCGCGGTCGCCAGCGCGGACAACGCCGCGCGGCACCTGTCCCACTGCCGCGGGGCGAGGCCGGCCAGTTGTTGCCCGAGGAAGGCGAGGGTCTCCCGGCTCGGCACCGGCATCCGCCATCGTTGCTCGACTACCCGCATCTGGTCCGGGCCGAGCTCCAGCGCACGGGCCAGATAGCCGGCCAGGAAGTACTCGCGCAGTGAGGTGTGGGCAAATGTGTAGGCGTCATCCTCGCGCCGGACCAGGAACGTGGCGGTGCGCAGGTCCTCCTTCCACAGGTCGGGGGTGCGGCTGGTGTAGTGCAGCTCAAGATCGGGGCGGGCGGCCAGGAACTCCAGCAGCCACTGCTCAACGTCGTCCGTGCTCCAGCCGAGCCGGCCACTGCGCCATAACTCGGCGGCCAGGTGCTCCATCAGCAACTGCTTGTGCCGCGGCAGCAGGCAGTGCTTGCCGTTGTCGCGAGTAAGCCACTGCTCGACGAAGGAGGCGTACAGGTCGACCGGGCGCACCACCCGACCGGCAAGCGTGGCCCGCTCGACCAGCTCGAGCTGCTGGGTGATCATCCGCAAGGTCAGCGGGCGTTCGGCGATCTCCCGCAGGTTGTGCACGCTGCCGATCAGCTCCATCAGGGTGTCGACATCGGCATCGGGCACATTGCCGGCCAGGTAGTCGCGGATCTGCTCCTCGCTGAACGGCAACATGATCAGCGCCAGGTAGTCGCGGGCTACCGGGCCGTCCCGGTGCTGACCGGTGAAGTGCGCGGTCTCCTCGCTCACCGAGCGGAAGTAGTGGGTCCGGCACGACAGCAGCAGCTTGCTGGGTGTCGCCGGGTGCGGACCATGCCGGCTGTCGGACCGGTCGCCGGTGCCGCGGTCGTGCCGGTCGAGCCAGGCGTCTTCGGTCGCCCGCCATAGGGTGCGGGTGAACACCTGACCCTGGTGCGGACCGAGGTGGACCAGGATCTCGTCCAGGCCGTCGAAGATCAGTACGCAGTTGCCGCGGCCGACCAGGTCCAGCACCTCATCCGCGGACGGGCGGCGCCCGGAGGAGGCCGAGGCGTCCAGCAGGCAGTCAACGATCCGGCGGAGGTGAGGACTCTCCCGCACCACCGGCACCGGCAGGTCGCGCAGGTCGAACAGGATCGGCAGCGGAACATCCTGGTCGTCCGTACGAAGCTGCAGCAGCTTCTGGGTGAACAGCTTGGTGGTGGTGGTCTTGCCCATCCCGACGTCGCCGAGCAGCGCGCACAGCGGCGGGGCGTCGGCGGAGTCGCGGGTGGCCCAGGTGACCAGGCGGTCCACCGCCGACACGGGCTCGCCCAGGTGCCTGCCCCGGTTGTGATGGCCGAGCTCGGTGGCCAGCCCGGCACGCAGGGAGGTCTCACTGGCCCGTGGCCACACCGGCACCGCGTCGTCCAGCCGCCGGAGCAGTTGCTGCCGCGCCCACTCCCGAAGACCAGGGTCGTCCGGCGGAGCAGAAGGCATCCGCCGTCGGGCCCGGTCCAGTGTTTCGCGCTGGGTCACAGCCGCGTAGATCGCGCCGAGGCAGTCGTCGACGTACTCTGCCTTTGCCGTCTGAGTCGTCCGGTGGCTGAACGGGCGCGCCGCAAGCTGGACCTGGTCCAGCGGCAGGTGGCGGGAGCGTGCCCCAACGGGCAGCTTCTCCAAGGCGAACAGCAGCCGGTGCTCGGGATGGTGCGCTGCCCAGGCATCGTCGCCACCCGAGTCACCCAGGTATGCCGGTGACGTCAGCGAAAGCACAATGTCCGCCTCTTCCCGCAACCGGTGCCGATGGGCCGCTCGCTCGACCCCGATCGCGGTCTCGTGCATCGAGGTGACTCGGTAGCGCCGATCGCCACAGGCCGCCAGCCGCTCGCGCAGCAGCTCGAGGAAGGCCCGCTCCAGCCCCGCCGTGGCAGCCCGCGCCGTGACGGCGGTGCTGACGTAGACCGTGATCCGCGGCGGGTCCAGGACCTCTGCCGCGGCCGGAGGCACCACCCGCTCACCGGTGTGTCGTCTCGACTCGCGCTCGGACCGCTCGGCCAGCTCATCGCTGGTCTCATCCACACCCTCAAACCAGCAGTACCTGCTCTCAGGGCTGGTCTTGCGAGAGTCGACGACCAACCGCAACTGCGTGCCGGTCGCCTCGGTGACCGAGGCGCGGAACTTCCGGAAGGCGGCCTGCCGGGCCTGCTCATCGCCCTCCGGGGTGGCGACCTGCAACGCCCGCGCCAACGGGATCCGCCCCGCTGGGTCGATCAGCCTCGCCAGAGCGCGCAGCCGGTCCCGCTGGCGGCCCGTCAGGTCATCGGCGAACCGGTCCAGCAGCCGAGTCACGGCACGCTCAGGCAGCCGGCTCATCCGTCGCCGAGCATCCGGCGCCAGACGGCCGTCGCCAAATCCGAAACGAAGCGCTCTCGATCGGCTCCTCGGGTCTCGGTGAAGCAACGACCGTTCCGAGGGTCGGTGAAGGTCTGGTGCCGGTCCACCCCGTGCAACTGGCGGGAGCCATCAAGCGGAACCCGCTTCAGCATGACCGGCAGCGCCCCCTTGGCCGCGTCCGGCCCGACGAACCTTGGAAGCTCCTCCGCCAGGATGAACCCGCTGGCCAGGAAGGCCGGGCTGAGCAGCAGCAACCCGTAGTCACACCCCTCCAGGCTGGCCAGGATCCGCCGACGCCAGTCCTCACCCAAGGCGATATGCGAGTCCTCCCACCACGACACCTCGACGCCGTTCAAGATCCGCAAGTGGTCCAGCAGGGGACGCATCAGCGCATCCTTGGCTGCCCGGTCGGTGTGGCACCAACTGAGGAACACCCGTCTCGCGACCACGTCACCCCCGATCAATCACGTACTTCACGATAGCCGCACGATAGCGGAAATGGTTGACCCTCGGCTATCAGGAGCCCTCTCTCGCTACGCCACGACACACCAGGTGACCCCGAGCTCTACCCGTTCCCCTGGCCATGGCCAGCACCGACAGCCTGACCTAGGCCAGGTCAGGTCAGGTCAGCGGACGTCGGACGTCGGACGCGAGGTTCGGCTCAGCGGGCGGGGACGGCGGTCACCACCAGGTTGTCGCGGTACGACCCCTGCGCCGCGTCGAACGACCCGGTGCAGGTGATCAGCCGGAGCTCGGTGTCCGGCCGCGGCGCGTACACCAGGCTGGTGGGGAACCGCGCCTTGGAGTACCGGGCCACCGCCGTCACCACGTACCGCAGGGTCCGCCCGTCGGCCCGCCGGACCAGCACCACGTCCCCGGACCGCAGCTCCCGCAGCCGGGCGAACACCGCCGGCCCGGACCGCGAGTCCACGTGCCCCGCCAAGACCGCCGGCCCGGGCTCCCCCGGTGCCGGCCCGCCGTCGTACCACCCGGCCACGCCGTAGTCAGAAGGCGCCCGCAGCGCACCGGCCTGGTCCAGGTGCAGCCCGCCGAGCGGCGTCCGTATCCCGACGCGGGGAACCCGCAGCTCCACCGGCACCGGCGTACCGGACGGCGTGGTCCGCCGCCCGTCGAACGCCGCTCCGGCCAGGACTGAACCACCCGCCAGGACTGGACCACCGGCCAAGACTGGACCACTGGGCGGCAGCAGGCCGCCCCCGACCGGCAGCGCCACGAGCCGCCCGGCCACCGCCATGCCGCCGCCACCGGTCTGCACCGGACCCGTCGGCACCCGGACCGGACCGGTCGCGTCAGTGTGCAGGACCAGCTTCGGCCCCGCCGCGGCGTCCAGCACGAGCAGCGAGTAGACCGCGTTCCCGGCCAGCGTCGCAGTCAGCGTCGCCGCCACCTTGACCTGCCCCGGCCCGGCCCCGCTCGCCGACAGCACGTGTGGCCCGGCCGGCACGTCGACGTACCTGCTCACCGTGCCGAACCCCGCCGACGGGAAGAGCACCCGCGCGGCGTCGACCGCCACCGCGGCCGGGTCGAGCTTGGTCGCGGCGTGCAGCACCCGCAGCTTGGCCTGCCCGGCCGGTGCGGCCCGGACGTCGTCCCCGACCACCCGGAGCGCGAGCTGGGCGCGCAGCCCGCCGACCGCCAGGGTGTAGGACCGGCCAGCCACGACGTGCACCGTGCTCGACAGCAGCACCGTGCCTTGCTCGCCGGTGCCGGCCCCGCGCAACGCCACGGCGACGTCACCCGCGGGCAGCCGCTGGTACGCCGAGATCTCGCCGTAGCTGAGGTTGGTCAGGGTCGACGTCGGCCTGCGCTGGCCGCTGGCTGTGAGCCGCGCGTCGAACGGGGCCGTGTCCGGCGACAGGTGCGCCACCCTGACATAGCCGACCCCGGGCGTCGCGTTGCTGACGTTGACCCCGCCATGCCCGGCCAGGAACACTGCCCCCACGGCAGCCACCACTCCGGCCCGCCCTAGCAGTCCCATGGCACCCTCCCGGTTCCGCTCCCGCATCCTCATGCACGCACACCCGCAGGCCAGCCGCAACTACCGGTTCGCGTGACTTGTCGCCGGAAGCCTGACTTTCCGCCTCGATCTGCGCCCGCGGCAGGTCGCGGCGCTCAGGTGAGCTGGACGGAGCGGACCACCTGGTCCACCAGCGGGTCGTACTGGCGATAGGTGTCCGGGATGGACAGGTAGAGCACGGCCAGCTCGGACCGGCCCGTGTCGACCACGTAGACCGCCACCTGCTCGCCCCGCGCGTCGTACCCGGGGACGTCGTAGCTGAGCCGGAACGTCACGAGGTACGCCGGGCGGCCGCCGACGGTCGACGCCTGGCCGGTGCGGTCCAGCCGCCGGCTCGGGCTCGGGTAGCCGGCCGTGGCCCAGAGGTCGTCGGCCAGGTGCTCGGCCGCGCACCGCACGTCCGGGTCGCCGTTCGCCACCCCCGCGCGCGCCCGGCCGGACAGCACCGAGGCGTAGTACTCCCCGACCGGCGGGCCGGACTGGGTGACCAGGTAGTACCCCGTCTCGACGATGCGCCCGACCCGACCGAAGCTGGCCCGCCGGGTCCACGGCTGCCACGGGCCGCCGGGGCTGAGGTAGGAGATGCCGGCGCTGGCGTCCACCACCCGCGCGCCGGTGGCCTGGGCCGGGGTGGTGGCCGGGAACCGGCGGTGCGGCACCGGCGGGCAGGACTCGGACAGGCTCGCCCCGGGGTCCCCGCTCCCGGAGGCCCCACTCTCGGTGGCCCGGCTGGTGACCTGCGCGCACCCCGCCGCGCCCGCCAGCACGGCACCCAGCAGCACCGCACCCACCAGCATCGTGACCAGCAGCATCGTGGGGGAGCGCGACACGCCGGCCCGCGACCGGACGCCCCACCCAGGACCGCCTCGCCGAGGGCTGCTCCGCGCCACCGCCGCCCCTTCCGTCTGGCGCCGTACGGCGCCGTATGACGCCGCACCCACGCTAGACCGGCGTACGGCGGGCGGCGGCGAGGCCGGCGCGAGCGCGCACCGACCGGCGCCGGCACCGCCCGTCCGGCTGCCCGACCGGACAGATCACGGCCAGGATCTGGCCGCAATAGCGCGGAGAATCAACGGCATGACGGACACCTCGACGCGAGTCCTCCGGCTGCTGTCACTGCTGCAGACCAGGCGGAGCTGGGGCAGCGCGGAGCTCTCCGAGCGGCTCGGCGTGGCGCCGCGGACGGTGCGCCGCGACGTCGGGCGGCTGCGCGAGCTCGGCTACCCGATCGACGCCACGCCCGGCGTGTCCGGCGGCTACAAGCTCGGCGCGGGTGCCGCGCTGCCGCCGTTGCTGCTGGACGACGATGAGGCGGTGGCGGTGGCGATCGGCCTGCGTACGTCGGCCGGCGGCACCGTGGCGGGGATCGAGCAGACCTCGGTACGGGCGCTGGCCAAGCTGGAGCAGGTGCTGCCGTCCCGGCTGCGGCACCGCGTCGACGCTCTGCTGACCTACGCCGTTCCGATCGCCGGCACCGGCCCGGCCGTGGACGCCACCGTGCTCACCCGGATCGCGGACGCCTGCCGGGCGGGCGTGCTGCTGCGCTTTGACTACCGCGACCACGCCGGCACCCGAAGCGTGCGTACGGTCGAGCCGCACCGGCTGGTCTACACCGGCCGGCGCTGGTACCTGCTCGCCTGGGACACCAGCCGGCGCAACTGGCGCAGCTTCCGGGTCGACCGGATCCAGCCGCGCGCCGCGACGGGCACCCGGTTCATCCCGCGCGAGCCGCCCGGCGACGTGGCCAACCTGGTCACCCGGGGGGCGGCCGCGGCGCTGTGGAGCTACCGGGCGCGGGTGACCGTGCACGCTCCGGCGGAGACCGTGGCCGAGCTGATCCCGCCGCTGGCCTGGCTGGTGGAGGCCGTCGACGAGAACCAGTGCGTGCTGGACGCCGGGGCCGCCACGCCGCACCTGCTCGCCGTCTACCTCAGCGGGCTCGACGTCGACTTCGACGTCGACGCCCGAGCCGCGCCGGACCTGGCAGAACAGCTCCGCACGCTGGCCGACCGGTGCACCCGCGCCGCCGGCTGACCGCCCCCTTCTTCCCGAAGATCATCGAGAGTGGGGGCGTCGGGAGTGGGGGCGTCGGGAAGGTCAGAGCACGTCGAGGTCGGCGAGCCGGGCGATCGACTCGGCCACCTCGCGGTCGCTCATCGCGCCCGCGGCACGCACCTCGAAGCGCGCCAGGCGCTCATCGCTGGTCAGGTCGGTGACCTCGACGTACGCCGTCTGGTCGGGGTCGTAGCCGTAGGCCACCCCGATCGGCGCCCCGGCCGGGAGCGGCGGCAGCAGGACGCTCCGGCGGCCCAGCCGGCAGACCGCGGCGGGGTCGACGTCGTCCCCCTGGGTGACCTCGATCTCGACCCGGGGCTGGTTGTCCTCGACCGTGGCGAAGACGTCCCGGCGCTCCGCCGGCAGCCTCGTGTTGGCCGGCAGCACGACGACGTTGCGACGCGTTCCGGTGGCGACGTCCCTGACCAGCATGCCGAGCCCATGCGAGGCCACCTCGACGATGGCCGGGACCGCACCAGGCAGGTCACCGGGCAGGTCACCGTGCTCCACGGCCTCGACCAGGCGGGCCCGCAGCGCGGCCCCCCTGACGACCGACTCCTCGGGGCTGGCCGGGCGCTCCGCGGACCGGCCGGTGAGCTGTTCGAGCATGCCCCGGACCATCCCCATCCGGGTCGCACCGCCGACCAGAACCAGCCGGTCGAGCCCGGACCAGCCCAGCCCGGCCGCGGCGACGGCGTGCTCGGTGAGCTCCCGGGCCCGGGCCAGCAGGTCAGCGGCGGCGCATTCGAACTCCGACCGGCTGACCTGTACGACCCGCGACAGGCCGTTCGCCCCCAGCAGCATGACGGTCTGCTCGTCGACGCTGAGCTGCTGCTTGGCGACCTCGGCCTTGCTCCGCAGCTCCAGCGCGGTGTCATCGGCGGTGAGCAGGTCGGGGCCGCCGGCGTCCTGGAACCGGTGGTTCAGCAGCGCCATCAGGGCGCTGTCCCAGTCGATGCCGCCGAGCGTCCGGTCGCCCTCGCTGGCGAGGATCTCGACCGTGCGGTCGTCGGTGCGGACCACCGTGGCGTCGAAGGTGCCACCGCCGAGGTCGCAGACCAGCGCGGTGCCGGCGGTCCCGGGCAGCCAGTGCGCCAGCACCGCCGCGGTCGGCTCGTTGAGCACCGACCGGACGGCGAGCCCAGCGATCCGCAGGGCGTTGACGGTGGCCTGCCGGGCCGCGTCGCCGGCGCAGGCCGGTACGGTGACCACCGCGCCCGTGACCGGGCCGCCCAGCGCCCGCTGGGCGTCGCACCGGAGCTGCCGCACGATGAGCGCGGCGACCTCCTCGGCCCGCAAGGCGGGCCCGTCCGGTACGGCGAACCGCCAGGTCGGGTCGCCCAGCGCGGTCTTGACCAGCGGGACCACCCGGGACGCCGGGGCCGGCCATCGGCGTGCCGCGCCAGCCGGCCCGACACCGACCCGCACCACCGAGGGGGTCCGGAGCTTCCCATGCCGGCCCGGGATGAGCTCCGGCCGGCCAGCCGCACCGACCCGGGCCGCGGCCGAGAAGCTGGTGCCGAGGTCGATGCCGATCACATACCCCATCGCGCCGGGCCGCCGGCTAGCCGGCGAGCCGGTCAGCCGGCCGGCCCGGCGAGCACACAGGGTCGGGGATGTGCCGGCCCTGCGGTCGACGCCGGCGTAGCGAGCCCGAGCCCCCCGCGAGCGCGGCCACGGCGCACGTCGACAACCAGCCGCCGACGGGCACCGACGATGTCGCGGTGCGGCCCGCCGCCGGTGTGGAGACCTGACGTTGTGGAACACCCCGGCCGTCAGGCATCCTCTTCCCCCGTCACAGCGACTGGACTCCGGCACATCCCCGATTGAGCCATCGTCGGGTCCGCACGGCCCCCAGGGTCAGACTATTTCGTGGACAATCTCGGCTCGGGTCGTCGCCGCCTGCCACAGAGGTGACAAAGTCTGGACAAGGATGTAGAGCACCGCCAGGTCGCAGCGCTACCCGGAGAACCCGGCTTTGGCGCACAGCTCGGATCCCTCAGCTTCAGGGCGGCCTACGTCTCTTCCCCTTGGGCCGCGCCTCTTCCCCGTCGTTCTCCAGCTCGTTCCCGCTGATGGAGGTGCGCAGGATCATCGCCAGTATGGCGAGGAAATCCTGCGCGGAACCCGGCCCCGGGTCACGATCCCTGGTCGGACGCGCCAGGTGGGCGCCGATCACCATGCCCAGGATCATGGCCACGGCCGCGATCGCCACCACCCAGCCGACGACGCCGTTCATCCTGGCCATCCCTGCTGACGTAAACGCCGTACCTGTCCTTCAGCCCGCCGGCGTATGACGGCGATGTCACTACGCGTAGCTCGCGCCTTCGGCTCGATCGCCAGCTCCGCGTCGAGCCAGCCCAGCTCAGTCGCCTTCCGCCGGTAGCAGCCGAGTGCGGCGGCCAGCGACACCACGCGCGCTGTCACGTCCTGCCGGCCCTGGCCACCCCCCAACCTCAACCCGAACCTCACGAGCCGCCGAAGATCCGATGGTCCGTTGATCACTACCTTCCCGGCAAGTTCGAGACGACCTCCCGCACGCCCAGAGCTTTCCGCGGGTGGTGTCCTTACATCCTCGGTGTTGATCGAACCCCCTAGCCGAGCCGGCTGCCCATCTGGGCGGGACGAGGGGCCGTACGGGTGGAGCCGCCTTCGGGGACCCAGATGATGTGCGGTTCCACAGATGCCTCCCTCCACCTCCACCAACGCGAACGGCGTCGGCGGCGCCTTGCGGCCGGAGCCCCCTCTGCCAGCGACCGTAGCGGGGCGTCTAGGTTCTGTCTAGCTTCTGTCTTATGGTTGAGTAATGGACAAAAAAGTGACAAGAACTTTCAGCCGCAGGCGGCGCCATCGCCGGGGCAGGGCTTCGGAGCTGAGCTCCCCCATCGCAGGTTCTCGACCGCCTACCGCGGCCGGGCCGCTACGGGAGCCGCGATCCGCCGGTTCGGGGTACGGGTGGCGTCAGCACGACGAGGCGCCGTCGACCTGATGACACCGGGATCCCAAGGCCGCCGGGATGATCTTCGACGAGCCTGTCGACGGTCGGCCAGGCTGAGCTTCAGCGCGCACCCGAACCCAGCGGCTGCTACCACCGGCCGCTCAAAGTGACAAAGTCTGGACAGGCGCTGGGAGACGGCTCACCCGTAACCGCGATTGACGGCCGAGAAATGACTACACTCAGGTACGACCACCTTGATCAACTCTGTTTCCGGAGGACTGGATGGGGGCTCCGTCCACCGATCTGCTGATCGAATTGAAGGTGCTGCGCAAGGGCCGAGGCCTGTATGCCCCGAAGATCGACGCCCAGGTTGGCCCGGCGCTACGTACGCTGTGCGGAATCGACGGCGACGACGACGCGGCGGTAATGCGGCAGAAGCTGGTCGACAGGCTGTCCGAGTTCGCGCAGACGCTGCCGCCCGACCTGGAGCTGGCGGTGACGGCCGCGCTGGCGCTGCACCCGGACGCGCACCAGCTCTTCCTGAACGAACGGATCCGCTGGCTGGCCGACCGGCTGGGCCGGGACGACCGCACCGCCCGTCGGCGGGTTGACGAGGGCCTGGACCGGCTCGCGGAGGCGGCCGCCGCCGGCCGGGGGAGGGTCAGCCCAGAGCGGCCAGCCGGGGGCGGGAGCATGCAGGAGGGGTGGTACGTCGACGAGTGCCATGCCCTGCTGCGACTGGACCGGCCGTCGCCGGAGGCGATCGAGCGGCGCGTCATCGTCGCCGACCGGGACGGGATAGACGAGATCGTCGCGGCCATCACGCTCCCCCGGCACCCGGCCGGGCGCCGGGGCTCCCACGACCTCATCGTCGAGGTGCTCTACGGTGCGACCCTGGTGCGCAAGGAGCACGACACGCCCAGCCGGTTCCGGTTCGTGCTCAGCCTGCCGACGACGCTGCGGGCCGGCGAGCGGCACGAGTACATGCTGGTCTTAAGGGTCCCGCCGGACCAGCCCATGCGGTCGCACTACGTCTTCACCTCGCCGCGCCGATGTGACCTGTTCGACCTGCGGATCCGATTCGACCCGGACCGGATGCCCGAGGACATCTGGAAGGTCAACGGTGCATTCCATCGGGACATCGACGACGAGGAGCCGGTCGGCGATCGCTTGCACCCGGACAGCGCGTGCGAAGTGCACGTGCAGTTCCGTGACCTGTCGCCCGGCTTCGGCTATGGCGCGCAGTGGAAAAACCCGGGGTCATATGAATTGCAGCACCTTGGCCCGGGACTGCCGCGCACCGTGGGGTGACCGGCCGGCGAGGCGAACGGCCGCCGGGCCGGCTCCCTGGATGGGAGCCGGCCCGGCGGTACGGTGGTGCTGGGACGGCGGGGGCACCTCGGCCTCCAACCTGGACGCTCCTGCCGTCACCCCAGCCAGTGGGACAGCACGGTGATGACCAGGTGCACGATCACATGCGGCTCCATGTCGACACCTCCCTCGGCGCGGTCAGGCCCCAGGCCAGGTCCGGCGTCAGCACGGCGGCTGGCCGCCGCGCCGCGGTGGACGGTGTTGCGGTCGTTCGGCCGGCCAGCAGAAAGCCGACCGAAATTCCGATGACGAGCCAGCAGACGGCAAACTTGGCCGCCAATGACGGCGTACAGAAAATTCGCATCGGACCTCCATTCCCGGTGGGGCGGATGTATCTTTCGGTGCATTCAGCATCGCCCGGGACGGAGTCGCGGAACAGATGTTTCCCAGCCGCCTGAACAATGGGAAACGGGAAACCCCGGGCCGGTGACGGTGCTGGGCAACCGGGGCCGAAAATGGCGCCTAACGACGGCTCAAGGCCCGCCGCTCAGAACGTGGCGGCCAAAGCTCGGTGGCCAGAGCTCGGTGGTCAGGAGCCGGCCGGGCCCGCCAGCCGGACGGCGAGAAACAGCAGCGCGTACGCGCTGCCGGCGTGTGGCACCTGCCCGGCCATGACCAGCCGGACCGCCTCGGCGAACGGCAGCCGCACCACCTTGAGGTCGGCCTCGGCCGGGTCCGGATGCGCCCGCCCGGCGGTCAGGTCGGTGGCCAGGAAGATGTGGTCGACGTGGTTGCTGAGGCTGTCGGCGCCGTGGATGCGCCCGATGGGCTCCCAACGGGCGGCCGAGGTGCCGGTCTCCTCGGCCAGCTCGCGGCGGGCGGCCGCGGCTGCGTCGGCATCGCCCGGCTCGATGCCGCCGCCCGGCAGCCGCCACTGGGTGCCGCCGTGGGTGTAGATCCACTGCCGGGTGAGCACCACCCGGCGATCCTCGCCGAGGGCCAGCACCGTCACCGAGCCGGGCGCCACCACATGCTGGTACTCGCCCCGCCCGCCGTCCGGCCGGACCACCGCGTCGCGGCGCACCTCGAACCACCGGCTGGTATGCACGACCCGGCTGGTGAGCAGCCGCCAGGCGGTGGCAAGCCCAGGCTGGGAAGGGGCATGCGGATCGCCGGTCACACCAGCATCGAACCACCATCGGCCCCCCTCCGCGACGCAAATGGCTGACAGAACGTGTCGACTCAGGCACTCTGGGATGAAAGTGAGGGGGCGGTCTACGTGACGGGGCGATCCATCCGGTTCGGGCCGGAGCTGCGACGGCGGCGGATGGCCGCCGGCCTGTCGCTGATCAAGTTCGCCGCACGGGTCAACTACACCAAGGGCTACCTCAGCAAGATCGAGACCGGCGAGAAGCCGCCCACCCTCGACCTGGCCCGGCGCTGCGACGCCGAGCTCGACGCGGGTGGTACCCTGGTCGCCCTGGTCACCCCGGCGCGGCCGAGGCCGGCGGGGCGGTCCGGGCCGGTCCAGCCCCTGCCGGCGCTGAGTGAGCCGCCGTTGAGTGGGCCGCCGACCGGCTGGCCGGCGCACGACCCGGAGTGGGCGGCGGGCCTCCGCGAGGCGGCGGTCCCGGAGAGCGCGCTGACGATCTTCGGAGCGATGTTCGAGCAGCACCGGCTGCTGGGCCACCAGGCCAGCCCGAACGTGGTGCTCCCGGGGTTGGCCGCGCAGGCCAGCACCCTGCAGGCGCTGGCCGGCCAGACCGACGATGCCGAGCTGGCTGGGCGGCTCCTGCGGCTCACCGCGCGGTACGCCGAGTACGCCGGCTGGATGGCGCAGGAGGCCGGCGACGACCGGGCCGCGATGGAGTGGACCGGGGCCGCGGTCACGCTGGCCACCGCGAGCGGCGACGCCGACCTCGCCCGGTACGCCCTGGTCCGCGCCGCTGACATCGCGCTCTACCGCGACGACGCCGTACAGACGATCGAGCTGGCCCGGCGCGCCCAGGCCGACCCTGACACCGCCGTCGGCATCCGGGCGCTTGCCGCGCAACGGGAGGCGCAGGGTCACGCGATGGCCGGTGCCGAGGCCGCCTGCCGGTCGGCTCTGGAGCGGGCGGCTGGGCTGCTGCCGGCCGGACCGCCGGGCACGCGCCCGGCGTTCGGGAGCACCAGCCTGGCCGACCCGATCGCGATCACCACCGGATGGGCGCTGCACGACCTCGGCCGCTCCAAGGAGGCCGCCGAGATCCTGGATCGGGAGGTGCCCCGGATACCCGCTACCGCGGCACGGTCGCGGGCCAGGTACGGCATCCGGCAGGCCCTCGCGCACGCCGTCGCGGGCAACCTCGAGATCGCCTGCGCGCTCACCGCCACCCTGCTGCCGGACGCCGTACGCGCCGACTCCGCCACCATCCGGGTGGACCTGCGCCGGCTGGCCCGCAGCCTGGTCCGCTGGCGCAGCGATCCCGCCGTACGCGAGCTCTACCCCCGCCTCACCGCCGCCCTGCACACCGGCCGCTGACCGCCAGCCCCCGGGCCGACCCTCGCCGACGCCGGACCGGGCCGGACGCCGTCACCTCACCCCACCGGTACGACCTCGACGCCCCACCCGGCATAGCTTTCGGGCACGGCGGTGACGACCGGCCGGCCCGTGGGCCAGTCCGCGGTCGGCCGGCCAGTGCCGATCGCCTGCGCGGCGCGCCAGTCAACGCCGACGGCGATGCACGCCCCCACGGTCACCGCTTCGGCGTAACCGAGGTCGACCACCTCCAACGCCGGCAGGGCGCCGAGGTGGTCGGCCAGGCCCGGCCGGTCGGCGACCGCCGCGGCCAGGCACATTGCCGGGGCGTAGAGGTGCCGGTCGCCGAGCTGATGCGCGGCGTCGACCAGCCGGGAGAGCTGCCGGTTGCCCGCCCCGAGCGCCAGTAACGCGGTGTGGTCGAAGACGTAGCCGCTCACCCCAGGCTCGTCCGGCGACCGGACTCCAGGTCACGCCACAACTGCTCGCCGGCCGCGACATCGGCGTCGTCGAAGTCCGGGACGAGATGCTCGCGGATGTACGCCGTCGCCGCCGTGTGCCGGGCGTCGAGCTCCTCCCGGGTGGGCGTGGCCGCGGCTAGCTCGGCAACCAGGCTCCGGATGGTCGAACCCCGCTGCGCGGCCAGCACGGCGAGCCGGTCCCGGACCGTGTTGTCCACCTTGATCGTCGTGTCATACATTCGCCGAAGTATACCGGTCGTATCTCGGCAACCGCCGCGACTCGCCGACCGGTCCGGTCAGCGTGCGGCGGGCTTGTCCCGCAGCAGGGAGAGAACTTCGGTCAACTGGCCGGCGACACCGTCCACCTTGCCGTCGATGCCGTCCACCCGATCGGTCAGCCCGTCGAACCGATCGGTCAGCCCGTCGAACCGCCCGGACAGGTCGGTCACCTGGCTCGACACCCCGTCGAACCGATCGGTCAGCCCGTCCACCCGCCCCGACAGGTCGGTCACCTGGCTCGACACCCCGTCGACCTGGCCGCTCAGCTCGTCAAGCCGGTTGCCGTGCCGACGTTGCGTCCCCTTGATGCTGGTGAGCATCTCGTAGATCGAACGTACGTCGTTGTCGAGCTGCCGGACCTTGCGCTCGATGCCCACCGGGAACGTCATGGCTGGGAGCATAGCCACGCCCCGCGACGCCGACCCGGGTCACGCGGACCCGATCGGCGAACCAGATAGGCAGGCCGGATCGACGTACGGGCTGGTACACAGGCGGTGTGCGGGTCTGGCTGATCGGGCTTGGCGTGGCCGGCGGGTGCCTGCTGGCGAGCTGGGTGCTGCTGCTGGCGCTGGCCCGCCGGCTCCCGCCGGGCCTGCCGCGCGACCTGGCCGCCTTCGTCCCCGACTGCCTGACGACCGTACGCCGGCTGCGCGGCGACCCACGGGTGCCGCGGCGGGCGAGGGTCGCCGTGCTCCTCGCCGGGCTGTGGGTCGCCAGCCCGATCGACCTGGTCCCGGAGCTGCTGCCTGTGATCGGAGTGCTGGACGACGTCGTCGTGGTCGCCTGCGCGCTGCGCTACGCCGGCCGGCAGGTGCCCCGGGACGTGCTCTACGCGGCGTGGCCCGGCAACCCCGACGTGCTGCGACGCCTCCTCGGCCCGGCCCGCACCGGCCGGCGCCGCGGCAAGGCCGGCTAACCCCGCTGCCGGGCAGGCCGGGCCGCCCAGGCGTCGCGGACGATCGTGTCCAGCTCGGAGCGGGCCGGCTTCCAGCCCAGCTCCGCCAGCGCTCGCCCCGGGTCGCACACCAGGACCGGCGGCTCGGCGACCGGCGCGCGGTGGACCACCCGGATCGGCCGGCCGGCGACCCGCTCGGCAACCCCGACGACGTCCAGGACGCTGGACCCCAGGCCGCTGCCGATGTTGTACCGGCGGATCCGGCCGGCCGGCGGGGCGTGGTCGACGGCGGCCGCGAAGGCGCCGGCGGCATCGTCGACATGCAGGTAGTCCCGCCGCGCCGAGCCGTCGCCGTTGACCTCCAGGCTCGGTGCCTCCCCCGCCGCGACCGCCAGCACCCGCGGGATGAGCCGGGACGGGTCGGCGTCCGACCCGCCAGCGGCGTTGAACAGCCGCAGCACTACGGCGCGCAGCCGCCCGGTCCGCGCCTGCCATTCGATCACCGCCTCGGCTGCGGCCTTGCTCGCCGCGTACGGGTGCGGCGGGTCGTCGGGGAGGTCTTCGGTGATCGGTTGGTCCCGCGGGGCGCCGTAGATCGACGCGGTGGAGGCGAAGACGAACCGCTCCACGCCGGCCGACTCCATCGCGGCCAGCAGCGCCCGGGTGCCGTCGGCGTTGACCTGGAAGTAGCGCAGCGGCTCGTCCCAGGACTGCCTGGCCCGGCCCAGCCCGGCGAGGTGGCAGACCGCGTCCACCCCGGTCACCGCCTGGACCAGCGGACCGGGCTCCAACAGGTCCCCGACCCGCGCCCGCACGCCCGGCCACGTCGGCGTCGCGGCGCGGTGCCGCAGCGCCACCGGCTCATGCCCGGCCCTGGCCAGCGCGGCGACGACCGCGCTCCCCACGTACCCGGCTGCACCGGTCACCAGCACCCGCACGACGGACTCCTCCCCCATCGGCATCCCCACGGCGGCCATGCTCCCATCGTCCGGTTTCATCCGCCTACGGCGCCAGCCGGACCGCCACCTGTCGCCCAAAGGTCACCGCCTTCGCCCCGATCTCTGGTGACCTTGCCGCGACACGTCGGCTCGCCGCAGCCGTCGACGTCGATGGCCGACACCACGCCCGCTGCCTGGAGCTGTCGACCGGGCGGCTAAGCCGGGCAGGGCGGAGGCTAGCGGACGGCGAGCACGGCGCCGTCGGGGAGTGAGCCGGCCGGGACGAGCTCGCCGACCACCGGGTGGCCGGGCAGCTCGGCGGCGACGAGCAGGCCACCGGAGGTCTGCGCGTCCGCGAGCAGCAGCAGCTCCTCCTCGCCGACGGCGACAGCGGCGGCCAGGTGCGGCCGGACCCAGTCGAGGTTGCGCCGGGAGCCGCCGGGGAGGTAGCCGGCGGCGATCGCGGCGCGGGCGCCGTCGAGGTAGGGCACGGCGGCGGCGTCGATGATCGCGGCGACCCCGCTGGCGCGGGCCAGCTTGTACAGGTGACCGAGCAGGCCGAAGCCGGTGACATCGGTGGCGCAGGTGGCTCCGGCGGCCAGCGCGGCGTCGGCGGCGCCGCGGTTGAGCGTGGTCATGGCGTGGACGGCGTGCGGGAAGACCTCGCCGGTCGCCTTGTGCCGGTTGTTGAGCACGCCGAGCCCGAGCGGCTTGGTGAGGGTCAGCGGCAGGCCGGCGCGGCCGGCGTCGTTGCGGAGCAGCCTGGTGGGGTCGGCGAGGCCGGTCACCGCCATGCCGTACTTCGGCTCGGGGTCGTCGACGCTGTGCCCGCCGGCCAGGTGACAGCCGGCCTGGTGGGCGACGTCCCGGCCGCCGCGGAGCACCTCGCGGGCCAGGTCGAAGGGCAACACGTCGCGGGGCCAGGCGAGCAGGTTGACGGCGACCAGCGGGGTGCCGCCCATGGCATAGATGTCAGAGAGGGCGTTGGCGGCGGCGATCCGGCCCCAGTCGTAGGGGTCGTCGACGACGGGGGTGAAGAAGTCGGCCGTGGCCACGACGGCCTGGCCGTGGGCGATGCGGACCACGGCGGCGTCGTCGCCGGTGTCCAGCCCGACCAGCAGCTCGCCGGCCGGGGTGGCTCCGGTGCCCGCTGGAGCGGTGCCGGCGAGGCCGGCCAGCACGCTCTCCAGCTCGCCGGGCGGGATCTTGCAGGCGCATCCGCCGCCGTGCGCCATACCGGTCAGGCGCACTCGCGGCGGGCCGGTGGCGGTGTCGGCGACGGGCGGCACGGTAGCCACTGTACTGTTCCAGCGGCCCTTTTACTGGTCCCGCGGCCCGTTCCTCGTGTGGTCACCTCTCGGCGTAGTGGTGACCTGTCGTTGCCCGAGTCGCCCGTGTGGTCACCTCTCGGCGCTGTGGTGACCTGTCGTTGCCTGCAGACCCCAAGAGGTGACCACACGGTGGGCACCTGGGGTCGGCGTACGGCGCGGGTTCTGTCAGTATGGGCAGCCGGCGTACCGTACGGCACGGCGCTAGGGAGGCGTATCCGGCCTGGTGGCCGGCGCGGTCTTCAACACCGTTCGAGGTCGAGCAACTCGGCCTGGCGGGTTCGATTCCCGCCCGCCTCCGCCGCCGTGAGATGCTTCGGGCGTGCGTACGCCCAGCCGCAGGGAGCGTCGACGCCAGGTCTGTAGCACCGACGGCGTCGACCTGAACGCGATCGCGGAGCGAGTGAGCTACGTCGGCAGCGCCGAACACAAAACCTATCCTTCAACGGCGGGCCCGCCGCGCCGCGGGCCGACGCCACCAAGTGCGACCCACAGCTACACGGTAACTTCGCAGGGCTGACCGAGTGGCTGAGAGGCGGAGTGCGCAAGGGTCACATCGGTACACCGTGGGGAGGGAAAGTTTCCACGTTACGTCTGGGCGGAGCGCGACGGCAGGTGGTACGAAGGGCGGCTCGTCAACTGTGAACAGGGGTCGTACAAGGGCTACGAAATCACCGTGATCGAACTGCCAGAAGGGCTGACTCAGGTGGCCAGGCTTCGTTTCCGATTCGACTGGACCCCGTCGACAGTTCGATCCGGGCACGTGAGCTGCGCGCGACATGGTGTCGGTTCGAGCTCTGGGTTGGCGACGAGTGCGTGACGTTGGCGGAGGACCGCACGACGGGAAGCGTCCGACACAGCAGCGCACTACCGCTTTATCCGCTGGCAAATGGATCGCCTTCAACTGGTGGCCGCTCTGCTTCGACAGCCGCGACGACGGCGCACCGAGCCGGTTCGCGCGTCGGAACCTCCGCTCGTCCGGCGACGGTTTCCTATGGCCGGACTGCGAGCTCGGACCCGAAGGGGACGCCACCTTGCTGCGCTGGACGAGGGGAGGTCCGGGCGGCTCGGAGGTGATCAGATACCTCAGCCGCGGGGCCCGCACGGTTGCCAGCGCGGAGGTGCAGGACGCGTTGGCGGGCGTAGTCGAGGCCGTTATCGCGCGATGGGGCGAGGGGAGACATCCACGACACTCCCCTGCACAAGGAGTGGCGCGTTCTCCGGTCGATGGACGCCGAGGAGGAGAAGTTCTGCCACGCGGCGGCAAAGCTGGGCCTCGATCCGTTCACCGAGGGCGTCGACCTGGCGGACAGCATCCGCGAGGCGTCCGCCAGCGTCGAACCGAGCCTCCTCGACGACTTCCTCGACAGCGCACCACCGAGAGAGATGAGTACGGCGACGGCCTGGCTCGCGGACACTTTGGACCGTATCGACGAGCCGGACACAGTCAACGCCGATTTCGGGCTTGAGCAGGTCGAGGCCGCCGTTCAGGCCGCCAGCACGTCATCTGACTGGCGCCCTTGGCTCGCGGCTACGCAGCCGCCCGGGCGCTCCAGCGGATCCTTTCGCTGGCCCCCACCACGCCATTCCCCGACCGAGTTCCGGTGAGCTCGTTCGGCACGACGCGCTGTCAACCCTTTGTTGCGGCCGGCCGACGGTTCGACCACCATGCTGGAATGGCGATGGCGGGCACCGGCCTGGCCAAGAGATTTGCCCTCGCGCGCGCTCTGGCATGCCGGGCAGGCGGCCGGGCCGTCAGCTTTCCTGTTGACCACCGCTCGGTCGGCCTCACAGAGCACCGGGCGGGCTTTCGCGGCGGAGCTCCTCGCCCCAGCCGAGGGAATAGCGGAGATGCTGGCACCCAACCCGTCGAAGGCACCGCCCGAGGAGATCGAGCGAGTGGCGGACGAGCTCGGTGCGTCAAGCATGATCGTCGAACATCAGATCGACAACCAGCTCCAGACACGACAGGTCACCACACGTTGGTCCCACACAACGACAGGTCACCACAACGCCGATAGGTGACCACACGGGCGGCCGAGACCACGACAGGTCACCACAAAGCGCACAGGTGACCACACGTCGTCCCTGGGCAACGAGAGGTGACCACAACGCCGAGTGGTGACCACACGGCGCTAGCCTGGCCGGGTGGACAGTCGGCGCCGCCGGATCCCCCGCACCGACAGCCTGCTGGTCGAGCCGCGGCTGGCGGCGGCGGCGGACCGCCTGGGCCGGGCCACTGTCAAGGCGGCGGTTGTGGCCGCGCAGGGCCAGGCCCGGCAGGGCGAGATCACTCCCGAGGCGGTCGCCGACGCCGCAGTCGCCGCGCTCCCGGCGCATGCGGCGACGCTCCGCCCGGTGCTCAACGCGACCGGCGTGATCGTGCACACCAACCTGGGCCGGGCGCCGCTGTCCGCGGCGGCGGTCGACGCGCTGGCCGCCGCGGCCGGCACCACCGACGTCGAGCTGGACCTGGCCACCGGGCGCCGCGGCCGGCGGGGCGAGGGCGCCGCCCAGGCGCTGGCCGCGGCCGTGCCCACCGCCGAGGCCGTTCACGTCGTCAACAACAACGCCGCCGCGCTCGTCTTGGCGGCGACCACCCTGGCGCAGGGCCGCGACGTCGTCCTCAGCCGCGGTGAGCTGGTCGAGATCGGCGACGGGTTCCGGATACCCGACCTGCTGGCGTCGACCGGCGCCCGGCTGCGCGAGGTCGGCACCACCAACCGCACCGCGCTGGCCGACTACGCCGCCGCCCTCGACGACACCCCCAGCGACACCCCCAGCGACACCCCGAACGGCGCCCCCGGCAGCATCTTCGACGGCGCCCCGGCTGGCAGCGTCGGCGCGGTGCTCAAGGTCCATCCCTCGAACTTCGTGATCAGCGGGTTCACCGCCGCGGTGGCGGTCGCCGAGCTCGCCCCGCTCTGCGCCCGGCACGCCGTACCGCTGGTCGTTGACGTCGGCTCGGGCCTGCTCGCCCCGGACCCGCTGCTGCCGGCCGAGCCGGACGTCGCCACCGCGCTCGCCCACGGCGCCGACCTGGTCTGTGCCAGCGGCGACAAGCTGCTCGGCGGCCCGCAGTGCGGCCTGCTGTTCGGCCGGGCCGCCCTGGTCACCCGGCTGCGCCGGCACCCCCTGGCGCGGGCGCTGCGGGTCGACAAGCTCACCCTGGCCGCGCTGGAGGCGACGCTGCGCGGTCCCGAGCCGCCGGTACGCCGGATGCTCACCGCCGACGTCGCCGTACTGCGGGCGCGGGCCGGCCGGCTGGTCGACGAGCTGTGCGCCGCCGGCTGTACGGCGGAGGTGGCGGAGTGCGAGTCCGCCGTCGGCGGCGGCGGGGCACCGGGCGTCACCCTGCCGAGCGTGGCGGTGAGCCTGCCCACCTGGTACGCCGAGCCGCTGCGGCTGGGGGAGCCGCCGGTGCTCGCCCGGGTGGAGCGCGACCGCACCCTGCTCGACCTGCGCACCGTGGAGCCGGCCAGCGACCAGCTCCTAGCGGACGCCGTACGCCGCGCGGGCGACGCTCACCCGGGACGGAGATAGCGATGCACGTGGTGGCCACCGCCGGGCACGTGGACCATGGCAAGTCGACGCTGGTCCGGGCTCTGACCGGGATGGAGCCGGACCGGTGGGAGGCCGAGCGCCGCCGCGGCCTGACCATCGACCTCGGCTTCTGCTGGACCAGCCTGCCCGGCCGCGGCGACGTCGCGTTCGTTGACGTGCCAGGGCACGAGCGGTTCGTCCCCAACATGCTCGCCGGGGTGGGGCCGGTGCCGGCCGTGCTGTTCGTGGTGGCCGCCGACGAGGGCTGGATGCCGCAGTCGGAGGAGCACCTGGCCGCGCTGGCCGCCTTCGGCGTGCGGCACGGCGTCCTCGCGGTCACCCGGTGTGACCTGGCCGACCCCGAGCTGGCCACGGAGGAGGCGCTGGAGCGGATCCGGGCCACTCCGCTGGGCGACGTACCGGCGGTCGCGGTCAGCGCCCCGACCGGCGCCGGGCTCGCGGAGCTGCGGACGGCGCTTGCCGCGCTGGCCGGCCGGCTGCCCGCGCCGGACCCGGACGCCGACGTCCGGCTATGGGTCGACCGCTGCTTCACCATCCGGGGCGCTGGCACCGTGGTCACCGGAACGCTGCCGGCCGGCACCGTCCGCACGGGGGACCGGCTGGAGCTGGGCTCGGCCAGCGCCCGCCAGACGGGCTTGGCCGGCGCCCGCCAGACGGGCTCCGGCGGGCCTACCGTCACCGTCCGGGGGGTGCAGGCGCTCGGCCGCACGGTCGACGAGGCCAGCGGGGTGGCCCGGGTGGCACTGAACCTGCGCGGCGTCAGCACCGCCGAGCTGCGGCGCGGCGACGCCCTGCTCACCCCGGGCGCCTTCCGGGCCACGACGGTCGTCGACGTCCGCCTCGATGCCGGACCCAACACCGGACCCAACACCGGACCCGATGGCGGACACAGCGGCCGGCTGGCCGAACGGCGGGCCGGGCAGCTCGTGCTGCACGTCGGCTCGGCCGCGGTGGGAGTCCGGGTCCGGCCGCTCGGCGCGGACACCGCCCGGCTCACCCTCGCCACGCCGCTGCCGCTGCGGGTCGGCGACCGCGCGCTGCTGCGCGACCCGGGCTCGCACCGCGCGCCGGCCGGCGTGCTGACCCTGGACGTCGCCCCGCCACCGCTGTCCCGGCGCGGCGACGCCGCCCGGCGGGCCGCCGTGCTGGACGCGCTGGACGGCCGGCCCGACCCGCTCGGCGAGGTCGCCCGGCGCGGTCTGGTGCGCGTCGCAGACCTGCGGGCCTGGGGCCACGGCGTCCCTGCTGACCTGCCCGTTCTGGACGGGCAGTGGTACCTGCACGCCGAGCGGGCGGCGGCGCTGCGGGCACGGCTGCTCGACCTGGTCGCCGCGCACCGCCAGCAGGACCCGCTGCAGCCCGGCCCGCCGGTGGACGCCGCGGCCCGGGCCCTCGGCCTGGCGAGCCCCCGGCTGCTGGCCGCAGTGCTCCCGCCGGCGCTCACCACCCGGGCCGGGCGCGTCGTACCGGCCGACGGCGGCGGGTCGCGGCTGCCCGACAGGCTGGCCGGCGCGGTCGCCACGCTGGCGGCGGAGCTGGCGGCCGCGCCGTACGCCGCCCCGGACGCGGCCAGGCTGGCCGCGCTCGGGCTGGGGCCGCGGGAGCTCGCGGCGGCGGCCCGGGCCGGCTGGCTCCTGCTGCTCGGCGACGGTGTCGTGCTCCTGCCCGGGGCCGACGAGCGCGCGGTCGCTATTCTCGGCGGGCTGCCGCAGCCGTTCACCGTGGCCGACGCCCGGCAGGCCCTCGGCACCACCCGCCGGGTCGCCGTACCCCTCCTGGAGCACCTCGACGCGCGCCGCCGCACCCAGAAGCTCCCCGACGGCCGCCGCACCCTCCGCTGACATCCCCTCGGCGTGCGCTGGTCGATGGCCAACGAGTACGTCGGCCCGGCGGCTGCCGAGATCGCCGGCCGCTGTCCGAACGGCGGAGAGTGTCCCCTACGACGACGCCGGCAGCCCGGTCTAGCCCGGCCACCGGCTCCGGTTGACTCAACTTATTTGTCACCACAGTCAAACCCCGGCGGCGTACCCGAACGGGCAGGGCGACCGGGGTCTTCGTGACCGGTCGTACAAGGAGCTACGGTGCTGACGCCAGCGGAGCTGCGCACAATCGAGCAGCGGTTGTCCGTGGAGCGTCTCGCTCCGTATCGAGCATCCACGAGCGGTGATCTTGTCCGCGCCGTAGCGCTCGACGAATGGAACCGTGAGGTCGCTGCGGCGTTCGGCGCCACGCTCGGCGACCTTGAGGTGGCTATCCGCAACGCGATGCATGACGAGCTGACGGCCTGGTCCGCGCGAAAGCTCGACGAGCAGCGCTGGTACCTCGCCTCCGGCAGATCCTTGCCGATGGCCCGCCTGGCCGGGCCCGACCATACGACCGTGTCGAGCTCGGTCACGCGCTCTGCGACCGGCGTGCCGTGAAGTCGGCCAGCACATCCTCGGTGCTGTAGATCTCGCCGTCCACCCGCGAGGCCGCGGCTTCCCGCAGGTCGGCGACGGCGTGCGCGTCACTCAGCACGGCCAGCGTCGCCAGCAGGTGCGCTTTCACCTCGGCCAAGGGCATGACCTCGACCTGTCGTGGGAAAGTCGGTCATTCGGCGCCCGGTATGTTCGGAAGTTCCCACGACAAGTGGGGGCGCCGTACGGGGTGAGGCCGGTCAGCAGACGAGGCCGGCGACCTCAGCCGCCAGGGCCGGCAGGTCGGGCAGCGCCAGCGTCACGACGCCGAGCCGGGCCGCCTGCGCAGAGTGCTCCGGCGCCGAGTAGCCCCACAGCGCCCAGACCGCGCGGTGGCCGGCCGACCGGGCCGCCAGCACGTTGCCCAGGTTGTCGTCGACGAACCACAGCCTGTCGGCCGCGACGCATTCCCGGGTCTGGACATGGGCCAGCGCGGTGTCCTTGCTCTCCTGGTCGCCGTACACCCGGTCGGGCGCGACCCCGACGCCGTACTCACCGAGCAGCGCGCACACCGAGCCCCGGTCCCGCGCGGTGACGACGTACAGCCTGCCGCCGTACGCCGAGAGCACCCCGTGCAGGCCGTCGTACATCCGGTGGAGGGCGAGCCAGGCCGGCCACCGGCCGGTGCGGATCTCCGCGCGGAACTGGGCCGCGCGGCGGGTGAAGTCCGTGACGTCGTCCGGTGCGAGCTGGGCGTAGGTGCGGTCGAAGTCTTCCTGGGTGCGTACGGCGTCGGCGCCGGGCATCAGCGGCACCCGGAGATGGCCGAGGTGGCGGACGAAGCCCCGCAGCGTGCGGACGATCGCGATGACATCCGCTGGTACGGCGTCCAGCGGGTGGGGGCCGGCGTCGGGCGGCCAGCCGTGGTAGGCGCCCCAGGCGAGCACCGCATGCTCCTGCCAGGTGTCGCAGATGACCCCGTCGAAGCCGAGCACGAGCACGCCCCGGCCGGGGGTGGCACTTGGCGCGGCGGTGGGCATGTCCGGCTCCTCGCAAGGCGATCACGTGTCGCGGCCCTGGGGGCCACGGAACGTCACACCTGGCGGATGGGTCGTCGGCCGCGTTGATACCGGCGGCGCGCGGGCATGCCCTGTGAGGCACGGCACACGGGATGGTCGGTGAAGCGCCCGGTCCTAGCCCGCCCCGAGGCAGGTGAAGATCGCGGCGGTGAGGGCGTGTGGCTCGCCGGCCATCTCGGTCCGGGTGGCGGCGAGCGCGGCGGCGGGCCGGTGTCCGGTGCGGAGGTGGCGGTGCAGGGCGAGCATGACCGGCCGGGTGTCGGCGTCGGGCACCGGCAGGACCGGCGCGACCAGGGCGGTCGTGCCCTGGGCCAGCACGCACGCGGCCAGCCCCATCAGCTCATCGCCAGGCAGGACGTCGGACAGCCCGGCGTCGCAGGAGGCGAGGATCAGCAGCCGCGGCGCGGCCCGCAGCCGTTCCAGGTCGTAGACGGTCATCGGGCCGTCGGCGAGCTGGAGCGAGGACAGCAGCGGCTGGTCGGCGCGAAAGGTGCCGTGGGTGGCCACGTGCGCCAGCCCGGCGCCGTCCAGGGCGTCGGTGACGGCGCCGGTGGTGGCGGCCGGCCCAACAAGCCGGACGGCGTCGGGGTACAGCGCGCGCAGGGCCTCGACCTCGGCCGGCCCGTGCTCCAGGCCCGGGCCGCTGACCAGGACGGTCCGCCCGGGCGTGCCCCCGTCCCGGTCCCCGTCCCCGGCGGCGGGCGGCACGGTCGCGGCCCGCCACCAGCCGGCCGACGGCGCGATGCTGACCGGCCGGGCCGTGCAGGACGGCAGCATGGTCCAGGGCAGGGCGTGCAGCGCGGCGGTGGGCACCACGACCAGCGGCCGGTCCTCGACCAGGGTGTGCAGCGGCCGGAGCAGCAGCTCGTCCAGCCGCTCCGCCGCCGCGGCGGCCTCGGCCTGGGCCCGGGCCAGCGCCGCGGGCGCGCCGAAGCCGTACACCAGCCGCCGCAGCCAGAACCGCTGCGTGGTCACCAGGCGCGCCGCCGCGACCGTCTCGCCCAGCTTGTGCAGGCTCTGGCCGCGGCGGGTCAGGACGACGGCGTACAGCTCGCCGCCGACGTCGACCCACTCGACCAGCGCCTGGTCGCCCAGCTCGGCCCGGATCATGCTGGCCGAGACCAGCCGTGGCTCGTAGCGGGCGGCCAGCCGGCGGCCCCGGGCGAGCCGCCGTACGGTGCGTTCCAGCGCGACCTGGCGCCGCTGGCGCGACGCCGACCGCACCCCGGCGCCGGCCAGGCCGCTGGTGCTGGCGAGCTGGCGGAGCTGGCCGAGCGCCTCGGCCAGCTCCTCGTCCCGCGGCGGCTCCACCGGCGGCGTCGACAGGGTGCTGGCCCGCCACCGCTCGGCCCACCGCAGCACCCCCGCTGGCCGGCCGTCCTCCACCGCCAGCCGCAGGCCCAGCGTGGCGATGTCGGTGGCATGGCCCGAGGCGTGCGCCCGCAGCTCGGTGCCGCACAGGTCCCGCCGCAGCCGCTCGACCGAGGCCATCCCAGCCCGCAGGGCGACGTCGGCCCGCCGCCGGTCCCCACCGGTCAGGTGCAGCAGCGCCCGGCCGTAGAACGCCCGGGACCGCATCTCGGCCGGGTCGTACCGGCGCGGCACGCTGAGCCCGGCGAGCTCGGCGCGGGCCGTACGGTGCCGGCCGAGCGCGATCGCCACCTGCGCCGCGACCAGCCGCGCGTCGGCCGCGGCCACCAGCCAACCGTTGGCCTCCAGCTCCGCCGCCACCCGCCGGCTCGCCGCCAGCAGCGTCGGCGTGCGCTCCCCGGCCCCCCACGCCGCCCGGATCCGCACGTCGGCGGCCAGCGCCCGGTAGCTGGCCCGGTGCTGCCGGGCAAAGGCCTGGCCAGACCGCTCGGCCAGCTCCCGTGCCTCGGCGTAGCGGCCCTCACACAGTGCCACCCGGGCCAGCACCAGCCGCGCCTCGGCCAGGTAGGCGGTCAGGTTGCGCCGCTCCTGCTCGTCCACCGCCCGCTCGGCGGTCGCCCGGGCCTCCACCAGCAGCCGGCCGGCCAGCAGCGCCTCGCTGCGGTCCAACAGCCCCACGGCGTCCACCGCGCCGGACCGGGCCAGGACCTGGTCGACCTCCTCGAACGCCTCCAGCGCGGCCATCACGTCACCACGCCGGGCGGCCACCAGGCCCAGGTTCTGGCTGACCTCGCCCGCCGCGGTGAGGTGGCCCAACTGCTGGTGCAGCACCACCGCCTGCCGCAGGTCGGCCTCGGCCCGGGCCAGCAGCCCACGCCGGGACCGCAGCAGCCCCCGGTTGTTGTACAAGATCGCCAGCGCCTCCCGGTCCCCCGCCCGGGTCAGCAGCGGCAGCGCCCGCCCGAACCGCTCGTCCGCCTCCTCCAGCCGGCCCTGCATCTGCAGGATGCCGGCCCGCTGCAGCTCCACCCGGGCCAGGTCGGCGCCACCCAGCACCTCGGCCGCCCGGTCCAGGTCCTCATGCGCGGCGTCGATCCGGCCCGCGTACGCCAACGCCAACGCCCGGCTGACCCGCACCTGAGCCGCCAGCCCGACCTCCCCGGCCTGCTCGGCCAGCCTGACGGCCCGGCCCAGATGCACCGCCGCGGTGACCACGTCCTGCTCGGACCGGGCCGCCATCCCCAACGCCCGCTCCGCCTGCGCCGCAGCCGCACCATCCCCCGCCTGACGCGCCAGCACCAACGCACCCCGCGCGTCCACCCGCGCCCGCGCCGGGTCCTCCCCGGCCAGGCGCAGCGCGGCGTCAGCCCGACGAAAAGCCTCGCTCACCGCGACGGACGACGCGCCGACGCCGTCCCACGGCCGGTCCCCTCGGCCTGCCATCAACCCCACCGGAACGTGCAGGAAACACCCAGTGGAGTATCACATCACCCGCAGCGTCCTCCGCCAAGCAGAGGACCCCCAAGCCGTGGAGGCATGATGGACCGGATCACCCTGCTCAACCACATCCAGGGCCTGCCCCTGAACCCGCCTCGCCCGGTCGCCCCGCTCGACCCGGCGAAGGTGGCCGCCGCCCTGCCGGCGTACGAGCGGACGCCGTACCGCACGACGGTGGCCGTGCTCGACAGCGGGGTCGCGCGGCACTGGTACGTCCGGGACCAGCTCTACCCGGTGGGCGGTGCCGACGACGCGACCGAGCAGTGGGACCTGGCCGAGGCCGTGCTGCCGAGACAGATCGGGCACGGGACGTTCGTGGCCGGCGTCGTCCGGCAGTACGCGCCGTACGCCAGCATCCTGGCCCGGCGGGTAATCGACCGGGACGGGGAGAGCCACGACCAGATGCTCGCGGCGGCGATCCGTGAGCTCGTCGACTACAGCCCGGACGTGCTGAACCTCTCGCTGGGGCCGGGCCGGCACGCCGACGAGGAGGACGCGGCAACGCCGACACCGCAGACGGCGGCCGCCATCGCCCGGCTGCAGGATGTCTGCGGCACCATCGTGGTGATCGCCGCGGGATACCGGAACGACCTGTGGCCGCAGGTGGAGCTGGCCGCGCCGGGCGAGCGGACGGTGATCGTCGGGGCGTGGGACCCGGCGGCGGAGCGGCGGGCCGGGTTCAGCGACGACCGGGACGTCGAGATCTGGGCGCCGGGGGTCGGGGTGGTGAGCTCGTTCCTGTACTGGGAGGGCCTGGTCGAGCTGGGTACGACGGACGACGCGGCGGAGCCCGGGGTGGCGGCGGAGTCGCCGCGGCTGCGGTTCGACGGGTGGGCGCGGTGGGACGGCACGTCGTTCGCGGCGCCCGCGGTGTCGGGGGCGATCGCCGCGGCCATCGGCGCCGGCTGCTCCCAGCGAACCCCGCATGAGCGCCGGCTGGTCGGGCTGGAGGAGGTCCGGGACGCCGCCAAGACGATCGACGGCGACCGCGTGCTCGCCGCCTCACCCACCCTGCCGTTGCCTCCGCCGTAGGCCCGGGCCGGCGCAGGGGTCGGCCGTTGGCGCAGGGCGGCTACCAGCAGCAGGACCGGGACAGTTGGAGCCGTTTCTGCAGCGCGGTGCTGGCGGCGCGGACGGCTTGCTCGTCGACGTGGTACGCGGCGGCGGCCTCGTCGTACCGGCCGCCCGGGCTGCCGGGGCGCAGGCACACCATGCGTTCCACGGACGCCGCCAGCATGGCGGGCGGATGGGCGGCGGCCACGGTGTGGTCGTCGGCCACCCGCCACCACGCGGGCGGGCAGCGCAGCACGATGGGCAGGCCGTGCCGGAGCAGGACGCGAGCCCACAGCATCGCCGCGACCCGGTCGAACTCGCAGTGCAGCGCGAGCAGGTCGTGGAACATCCGCGCTGCAGCGCCGGTGAACAGGTACCGCGGCGACGGCAGCCGGGCACCCACCCGGACGCCGTACGGCAGCACCTCCTCGACCAACGGCACGCCCGCCGTGTAGCGCCAGCGGAGCTGGAAGGCGTAGCGGAAGCGGCCGGTGCTCACCCTTCCCCCGGCCGACTCCAACCCGTTCTCCTCACCGCGCCCCGGCGGGAAGGCGGCCGCGGACACCGCGCTGACCTCTTCGCCCGCCCCCACTCCGATGGCCACGGCCGGCCCGGCGGCGCCGTACAACCGGACCAGCGCCGCCGCGGGCGACTCGGGCGCGACCAGGCGGGACAGCCGCCGGCCACCCGCCGCGGCGGCCTCCCACCATGCGTACCCGAGGTTCTCCCCCGCCTTGCGAACCTGGCCGGGCGAGTGGGAGACGACAACGGGACGCGCCGGAGACCTCAGAGGCGGCGGAAGCGGCTGCGGCCTGGCCGGCGCGGCCGACGGTACGGCGGTGGGCCGCGGTGGCCTGACCTGCACGGGCGCGGTCGGCAGCGTCGGCACCGGCTCAGCGGGCGCGCGGGCCACACAGCGTTCGCAGCCCAGCTTGGTCTTCGCCGCCACCAGCGGCGCGGGCTCGCCACACGCCGGGCAGCGCAGCTCCGCAAAGGCGGCCACCGGCAACTGCCAGTCGAGCACCAGCGGGTACGGCCGGGAGCCGCGGCGCACCACGACGGGCAGCCGCAGGACCGGCACCTGCACCACATGCAGCCGGTAGGGCCGGATCTCGTGCCTGGCCTGGTACTTCTCCTCGATCTCGGCCAGCCGCCGGGCCTGCTCCTGGCGGGTGCTCTCGGCCCGGGCGGCGTACAGCTCCTGGCGGTCGGGCGGCGCGGTGGCCTGGCGCCGCCGGATCGAGTCCAGCGCCTCCGCGTAGTAGGAGCGGGTCCGGTCGCGCTCCCGCGCGCAGGCCTCGCTGACCTGGCCGGACAGCTCCCGCTGGCGGTCAGCGGCGGCCGCGTCGATGAGCCGGTGCGCCGCGGCGACGGCGGGCCGCGGGTCTGGCAGCTCGGGTGCGCGGACGACGGCCTCGGGCGCCAGGCCAGCCAGCCTGGTGCTCACCCGCGCCGGCAGTTGCAGCCGCGACACCACGTCGACCCAGGCCTCGAGCCTCTCTTGGAAATGGTCCTCGGTGGAGATGGTGTAGCTGGCCAGCGCCCCGATCCGGAGCACGGGACGGGTCCCGCGGGTCACCGCTCCGGCCAGGTCGATCCGGCCGTGGTCGACGGGAACCTGGTCACGTGCCCGGGCCAGCAGGGTGGCCGCGTCGGGTGGGACCGACGCAGGGGCGGGCAGCGCGACGAGCCCGGCGTCTCCCCCGGTGAGGACCGTCTCCGCCGCCCTGCCGAGCACCGGATGGCCGGCGGCGATGAAGGTCGCGCCATCCTCCCGGGCCACGTCGGGGTCCGCGGTGACCACGAGCTCGTCGGCCAACTGGAAGTCGGCCTGCAGCCGGGGCGGCAGGACGATGAGCACGGTGTCGCCGGCAGCGTCCCACAGGCCGCCGGCCGACTCGACGTAGCGCAGCCAGAACCGCAGGCCCGCGTCGTCGCCCGTGCCGTGACCCTGGGGTGAGCCCGGTCGCACCGGTGTGCGCGCCAGCGCGCTCACGTCTCGTCCTCGCCGACCAGCGCGTCGATGGTGCCGCGGTTGCGCAGGTAGTCGGCGCGGGCGGAGACGAGCTCGGCGCCCAGCGCCTCCAGCTTCTCGGCGAACTCGGTGTCGTCCGCGGCGTCGACGTAGGCGGCGAAGACCGACGACTCGAAGTCGAAGTCGTCGTCGACCCGGCCCAGGATCATGTCCAGCTCGCCGACGACCAGCTCAAACAGGTTGATCTTGGCTTCCAGCACGTGCAGGATCCGCTGCTCGATCGTGTTCTTCGCGACCAGGTTGGTGAGCAGCACGTCATGCGTCTGGCCGACCCGGTGCAGCCGGCCGAGCCGCTGCTCGATCTGCATCGGGTTCCACGGCAGGTCCATGTTGACCATGACGTGGCAGAACTGCAGGTTGCGGCCCTCGCCGGCCGACTCGGTGGACAGCAGCACCGGCGCGTCGGCCCGGAAGGACGCGATCGCGCGTTCCTTGTCCTGGCGGGTGAGGCTGCCGTGGTACGTCGTCGCCGGCAGCCCGGCCGCGTCGAGCTCACCGGCCAGCGCCTCCAGGGTCTGCCGGAACGCGGTGAACACGAGCACCTTCTCCCCACGCTCGACGTACGGGCGCAGTCGCTCCACCAGCACCCGGGCCTTCTCCGAACGGCGGATCGCCCGGGCCCGTCCGGCCAGGTCGTCCCAGCCGACCTTGGCCAGCGACGGGGCCACCGCTGCCGGGCTAGACCCGGCGAGCCGGGCCAGGCTGCGCAGCGTGAGCGGCCGGGACGAGCCGGCCCTGCGGGCTTCGGCCCGGATCCGCCCGGTGAGCTCGGAATACAACGCCGCCTCGGCGTCGGACGGCGTGACCAGCACCGTCTCGGCCAGCCGCCGCGGCAGCATCAGCGCGACCTCGCTGCGGCGGTGCCTGACCATGACCTCGCGCGCCTTCGCCCGCAGCTCGGTGATGTTGCGCGGCGCCGCCAGGCCGTCGCCGGTGCTGGTGCCGGCGCCGGCGTGCCTGCTCCGGAACTGCGCCGGCGTGCCCAGCAGGCCCGGCGTGACGAGGCTGACCAGCTCGTAGAGGTCGACCAGCTTGTTCTCGACCGGGGTGGCGGTGAGCAGCAGCAGGAAGCGGGCCTTCAGCTCGCGTGCGAGCGTGCCGGACGCGCTACGCGGGCTGCGCAGCCGGTGCGCCTCGTCGACGATCACCAGGTCCCAGGAGTGGCCGGTGAGCTCGGACCTGGTCGGGTCGCGGCGGGCGGTGGCGAGGGAGGCGAGCAGCACCGGCCGGTCCATGCCGCCCGGGCCGGCTGGGCCGCTCGCGCCGCTCGGGCCGTCCAGCCCGCCCGGGCCGGCGGTTGTGCCCCGGCCGCGCGACGTGGCCGTCGCCAGCGCCGTGGGCAGGGCGAACTTGTGCTCCAGCTCCTCCCGCCACTGCTCGACCAGCCCGGCCGGGGTGATCACGAGCGCCCGGTCGGCCAGCCCGCGCATCCGCAGCTCGGACAGCACCAGGCCGGCCTCGATCGTCTTGCCCAGGCCCACCTCGTCGGCGAGGATGGCGCGCCCCCGCATCCGGCGCAGCACGGTCTGCGCGGCCTGGAGCTGGTAGTCGAACGGCTCGAACCGCAGCCGCGCCAGCGAGAGGAAGGTGTCGAAGCCCGGCCGGCTCCACACCTCCACGGCCGCGTCGACCAGCGCGGACACCCGCGGGTCGACCGCCGCGGCCCGGCGGATCTGTTCGAGCAGCGGTTCGTACGCCGCCAGTCCGGGCGCGGCGTCCTGGCCGTCGACGGTGGCGCCGTCAACGTCGAGGGACCGGGCAAGGGTCATCAGCGGCCTCTTCCTCAGAGCACGTACAGGTCGAGAGGCCGCCACGCTATCGGCTGGCACCGACAACACCGCGCCGACTCGCCCCGCGTCGCCCCGATTGCCCCCGTCGCGCGCAGACTCGGGCCGCTCTCTGCTCATGATCGTTGGCGGCGACCTCAGCGACCGCCGCCCTCGCCGCGACCTGACCGCCGGGACTGTCCCAACCATCCACTAGAAAAGAACGACGGCCCCTTGCGGGGCCGTCAGGCTGAGCGCTCGCTCAGCGGGGTTGTCAACCACTCTAGCGGACGCGGCGATACATGCCCACGTGCGACAGGAGGCAGGCGTGGCCAGCGTCATCGCGTACGTGGACGGGTTCAACCTCTACCACGGGCTACGCGAACGTTACCGCCACCGCTACCTGTGGCTCGATCTGTGTCAACTGGTACGGCGCCTGCGGCCACGCGACCACATCGTTGGCGTTCGGTACTTCACCACGCTGGTCCTGAACGACGCATCCGCGCTGGCCAGACAGGAGAACTACCTCAACGCACTGCAAGCGCACACCAGCGAGGTTCAGGTCGTGCGCGGGCGATACCAGGCCAAGCAACGCCTGTGCCGGCGGTGCGGGTCAACCTGGACCCATTACGAGGAGGAGACGGACGTCAACATCGCGGTCTCGTTGGTGGCCGACGCCGCCGCCCACGCCTCTGACCTCGCGTTGATCATCTCCGCGGACAGCGACCTGTGTCCGGCGATCCGCACCGCTCGACGCCTGAACCCCGGCCGGGGCATGATCGCCGCGTTTCCACCGCGTCGGTCCTCGTTCGAGATCAGGACGCTCATCCCCGGCGCGTTCACCGTGTCCGCCGCAGACCTGCGGAACTCACTCCTGCCGGGAACAGTGATCGATCAGGCAAGCGGGCAGACGTACGTCCGTCCGACGAAGTGGTCTTGACGGTCGCCTCCGGCTGGATGGGCGGGAGGAGGTCCGCGGCACCACCGGGGAGATCGACGGTGACCATGTCTTCACCGCCGCCTAGTCCACCCAGCTCGCCGCCACCACGGCTTAGGTCGCCGTCCCCCGCGGGGTGGCGCGCTGTCACCGACCACGCCACCCCGCTGCCGGACCTGCTCCGCATCATCGGTGCGTCCCAACTGGTCGAGGAGGTCGGCCATCGTCGCCCGCATCGCGGCCAGGCTGCCGTCGTGGGCGGCTGGCAATCGCGCGGCCAGCGGCGTGAGGATGGCTACCGCCTCCTCGACGGCGGCCAGGCCCCGGGCAAGCTGGGACCGCTGACCAACGCAGACCCAGCCCACCGCCCACAGCGAGTTGGCGAGGTCGGGCAGGTACGCCGCCGGGTTCACCTCCGCCAACCGCCGATAAACGGCCACCGCCTCCTCCACCGCGGCCAGCCCCTCCTCACCCCGCCCCAGCGCACCCAGCCGGACCGAGACGTTGTTCAACGACCCCGCCAGGGCGGGCAGGTACGCCGCCGGGTTCACCTCCGCCAACTGCCGCCGGATCGCCACCGCCTCCTCCACCGCGGCCAGCCCCTCCTCCCGGCGCCCCAGCGCACCCAGCCGGACCGAGACGTTGTTCAACGACCCCGCCAGGGCGGGCAGGTACGCCGCCGGGTTCGCCTCCGCCAACCGCCGATAAACGGCCACCGCCTCCTCCACCGCGGCCAGCCCCTCCTCCCGGCGCCCCAGCGCACCCAGCCGGCCCGAGACGTTGTTCAACGACATCGCCAGGTCCGGCAGGTACGCCGCCGGGCTCGCCTCCGCCAACCGCCGCCGGATCGCCACCGCCTCCTCCACCGCGGCCAGCCCCTCCTCCCGGCGCCCCAGCTCACCCAAGTGGATCGAGACGTTGTTCAACGACGCCGCCAGGGCGGGCAGGTACGCCGCCGGGGTCGCCTCCGCCAACCGCCGATAAACGGCCACCGCCTCCTCCACCGCGGCCAGCCCCTCCTCACCC
>DATILL010000117.1:0-1733 GCA_035476575.1 Mycobacteriales bacterium | reverse complement strand
TTCTGGAACAGGGAGTCGGCCTGGGGAAGGTCGACGACTCCGTCGACGACGACGTCGACCGGCGCGATGCCGGCCCGTCCGATGTGGATGGTATCGCCGGGCGCCGCATGCAGGTTGGCGGCGGTTTGTTGTGCAATCAGGACTCCGTTGTCGGCGCCGACCAGGGTGCGGATGGCGCCGGGAAACTGCTCGCGGTAGTTCGGGGGGATGCCCAATACCATTGCCGGGCCGGTTGTTTGGGTGCTTCCACCGGTCTGTGCGACGAACCCGGTGGAGTGGGCATATCCGACCGGTAGCGCCGCTTGGACGTTCGGTGCGGACCGCACGGTGTCCAGAACGGTCGATGGTTGGGTGTCGGGTTGGACTTCGACCTGCCAGTCGACGGTCACGCTGCGGATGGCGCGGGCGGTCATCGAACCCTGGGCGGCGGCCAGGAAACTGCCCAGGCAGGCCAGCAGGGCTACCGCGGCAGCGATACCGGCGGCGGTCGCGGCCAGTCGGCCACGTCGGCGCCGCAGCAGCCCGAGCGTCCAGGTCGCGATCATGGCGCGCTGCTGTCATCGGTGTTGGGATGTGTGTCGAGGTGCCCGTCGCGCATCACCCAGTGGTCAGGTAGCCGGGCGGCCACGGCGGGGTCGTGGGTGGAGATGATCACCGCGGCGCCGATCGAAATCGCGGTGTCCAGCAGGACGGTGATGACCTTGTCGGCGTGGTGATGGTCCAATTGCCCGGTGGGTTCATCGGCGAGAATTAGGGCTGGGCGGGCGGCGAGCACCCGCGCGATCGCGACCCGCTGCGACTGGCCTCCCGACAGCTCCTCGGGCAGTTTGGCGGCCAGGTCGCCGATCCCGAGGAGGTCAAGTGCCGCGTGTGCGTGGCTCATCGCCGCGTCGTGGTCCCGCCCGGCGAATAGCATTGGGAGCGCGACGTTCTCGGTGACGTCGAGGCTGGGCAGCAGGCTCGGGCCCTGAAACACCATGCCGATCGCGGTCGTGTGCGGGCTGTCCTCGGGTGCGGGCCATCGGACCGATCCGGCGGTGGGGGCGTCGAGTCCGGCGATGAGATGCAGCAGGGTGGATTTCCCCGATCCCGATGGTCCTGTGACGGCGATGCGCGCCCAGGGCGGTATCCGGCAGTTCACATCGCGCACGGCGTGCACCGCGGTGGGACCGGAGCCGAAGGTGCGACTCACCTTGGTGCACTCGACGAGGGCCGGCGGTGTCGTGACCGTGTCGATGGCGGCTTCCTGCTCGCCGCGACTACTGGTCATCAGCACACGCGTCCGTCGTCGAGGCGTATGACGCGTGCCGCGGCGGCCGCGACCGCGGGACTGTGGCTGGCGACCAGGATCGCGGTGCCGCCGGCGGCGGCGACGGACAGCAGGTCCAGTACCCGTGATTCGGTGACGCTGTCCAGTTCACCGGTGGGTTCGTCGGCGAGCAGCGCGGCCGGAGCGTTGGCAAGCGCGATTGCCAGTCCGGCGCGGGCCAGTTCTCCTCCGGAGAGCTGGCCGGGATAGGCAGCGGCCCGTTCAGAGAGGCCGAGCAGGCTCAGTAGGTCGGGCCGATCCGCCCGGTGGGCGCGTCCGGCCAGGGAACGCACCAGCGACAGGTTCTGCGCCACCGTGAGGTGGTCGAGCAGGTTCGAATTCTGAAACAGCATGCCGATGTGGCGGGCCCGGATCCGGGCGCGTTCTGGCTCGGGGCGATGGCTGATCCGCTGGCCGGCAATGA
>DATILL010000116.1:0-7505 GCA_035476575.1 Mycobacteriales bacterium | reverse complement strand
GGTGTGCGCGGTGACCTCGTCGGCACGCTGGTCAGGAGGGCACCGGTCGGGAGCGTGGAGCCCGGGGGTCACGGAGCCTCCAGCAGGTAGTTGGGGCAGGTGCTGCCGTAGTGCTTGTTGATGTCGCGGGCGCCGGTGCGGGACTTCGGGAGCAGGGTGCCGGCGGTGACCATCGACTTGACGGGCAGCCGCTCGGCGGCGAGCAGCTCGCGCAGCGGTCCACCGTCGGGACCGGCGTCGGCGGCCGCGCGGCCCAGCCGCCGGCGGATCATGCTCAGCGTCTCGTCGAGCGGCAGCAGGCCACACTCGGCCAGGCCGTAGGCCAGCGCCGCCGCGCACAGGTGCAGCGTGATCGTGGTGAACACGGCGGGAAGCTGTGTCGCGTCCCAGCTCCGCTGGTCGGCCAGGTCCTCCTCGGCCGGCGCGGCCGGGCCGAGCGCCGCGGCCAGCCTGGTCCGGTCCAGCCGCGGGCCGTCGTTGTCCTTGTACAGCAACCGGATCCGGCTGCCGATGCCGCCGCTGGTGCCGCCGTCAGCGCCGCCGGGCTGGCGGTCCAGCACCAGCGCAACGTTCTGCTGGTGTGCCTCCAGGGCCACGCCGTAGCGCAGCCAGAGCAGGCTGTGCCAGCCGAGCAGCAGGTCGAGGTAGCCGGCCAGCAGCGCCCGCGGGTCGCCGCCGAAGAGCTCCGCCGCCAGCTCCTCGAACACGCACCGACCGGCCGGCGTGGTGGCCAGCAGCGCGGCCACCGGCACCACCCGGGCCCGGTCGAGACCGGCCGGCAGCCGCCGGACCAGGTAGGCGAGGTGCTCGTCGCCGGTCTCGGCGTAGGTCGTCTCGTCGGCCAGCAGGATCTGGTCGACGTACGCCGGCTCGCGGGCCAGCACCTCGGCCAGCACCCGGTGGGTGGCGGCGCCGTCGGGCAGTGTGCCGGGCACCAGCGAGCGCCGGTTGCGCCGGCCCAGGGTGCACATGGCCAGCGGCAGCTTCAGGTGGGTGCCCGGGTCGGCCAGCACGGCCACGGTCCGCATCGACAGGGTCGGCGTGACGTCGAGGTACGCGCCGGGTGCCAGCGTCGCGGTGGCGGGCAGCAGCCCGGCCGACGCCGTCAGGGGGTGTACCGGCAGCAGCACGGTCTCCGCTGGCCCGCCCGCCCGGACCGGCCTCCCCACGAGCCCCACCTGCGCCGCGGTCGGCCAGTACGGCGGCAGCTCACCGGTCCGGCGGACGGCGGCGGCGGGCAGTGCGGCCCACCGCAGCGGAAAGGCCGGCGCGAGCTCCGGGGCGTACCGGGGCAGGTCGTCCGTGGCGACGCCGACCCGGGCCTGCGACGTCGGGTAGACCGGGTGGCCCTGGAAGCCGGCCAGGGTCTCGTAGTACCCCAGCCCGGCGACACCGAGCGGCGGCGGGCCGGCGCCGAGCCGGGCCAGCACCGCCGACCGGGCCGCCGCGTGCAGCAGGCCCACCTCGGCCGCCTGCCGGCACTCGGCGGCGAACGCCGCGTACCCCTCCTCGGCCTCGGGATCGTCGCGTGGCGCGCACGCGGCCAGCACACCGGCCAGCCCGTGCACCGGCAGCGGGCCGTCCGGGGCCTGCCGTACCACCAGCGGGCGCCGTACCACGTGGTCGGCGAGGAAGCCGCCCGGCCGCACCGGCAGCAGCAGGTCGTCGACAGCCAGCCACGTCCCGTCGGCGCGTACCACCGGCACCGCCCGCGACCGCAGCCCGCCAACGTCCTCGCGCAGCAGGGTGTCCAGGACCCGGCCGACGAGCGCAGCCTCGGGCACAGCCTCGGATCCGGGCTCGGGTCCGGCCTCCGGCGTCACGGCTCGATGTCCCAGCGCCGGCCGGCCCAGAACGCCGCGACCACCCGGTCCACCGCGCCCGGGTCGGCGCCGTACGCCCGCAGGACGCCGAGATAGTCGCGGTTGGTGTGGGTGAGCGCGACCCGCTCGCCGACGCGCCGCAGCGGCCGGTAGGCGAGCCGGACCCCGGCGGTCTCGGCGTCCACCGGCCCGGGGGCGGCGACCAGCGTGCCGGACCGGGAGACCAGCGCCCACTCGATCCGCGCGTGCGGGCCGCCTACCTGCCGGCCGGTGCCCGGCCAGGGCGGTATCTCGGCCGTCACCGGCTCGCCGAGGTGCGCCCGCAGCACCTGCTCGAACAGCGGCAGCTCCAGCATCTCGGCGAGCAGCAGGTCGCACTGGTCGCCGATGATCCGGTAGTTGACCTCGACCAGCCGGGCCCGGTCGCCCTGCCGGACGAACTCGGTATGGCAGGCACCCAGCCCCACCCCGAGCGCCCGGAGCTGGCCGAGCACCGAGCCCAGCACGCGGTCCCGGACCGTGCCCGGGAGCTCCCCCGGCCAGGCCATCCGCTCCTCCACGAAGTACGGCGGCGGCGACAGCTCGGTGCGGAACCCCCCGAGCACCCCCAGCCCGGACGTGTCGCCCACGGTCTCCAGGGTGTGCAGCGGCCCGGCCAGGAACTCCTCGACCAGCAACGTCTCGCCCGGCCGCCGGGCCCGGACCTCGCCGGTCCGGGCGGCCAGCTCGGCAGCGTCGCCGACCAGCACGACGTCCTCGCTGGCCACCCCTTCGGCCGGCTTGAGCACGCACGGGAACGGCGGGTCGGGCAGCCTGGCCGGGTCGTCGGTGGGCCCGAGCGGCACGGCGTAGACGGGGTCGAGCCCGGCGAGATGCCGGCGCATCAGCGGCTTGTGCTTGGCCCGCAGGGTGGCCCGCCAGTCCTTGCCGGGCAGGCCGAGGTAGTCGGCGGCGAGCGCGGCCTGGGTCTGCAGGTGGTCGCTGTTGGAGAAGACGGCGTCCGGCCGGCCGAGCCGGCTGACCCGGTCGATGACCGCCCGCGGGTCGCGGACGTCGCAGCCGATGATCTCGGCTGGCCCGGCCGGCCAGCCGGCGTACGCGGCGGCGTGCGCGGCCGGCCGATCGGTGAGCAGGATGACCCGTGACCCGAGCCGGTGTGCCGCGGGGAGAAACCCCTCGGTGACCGAGCAGGTCGGCTTCACGGCGAGCAGGACGATCCGCACCACACGACCTCGAGATGATGTTCTTAGGAAAGCCTTACCTAACTGATCGCCACCAACGATGTCAACCGCGACACGGTCGCCCTAGTGCCTGGGGGCACCGACATCGGCACCTCGTCGACGTGGCGTAGAAAGACACTCCTATCCTGTCCAGGTGCCCCTTCCTTCCGACAGCGCGCCGGCGTTGGAGGTCCAGAGCCTCGTCAAGGCCTACGGCGGCGCGGTCGCCGTCGACAGCCTGTCCTTCACCGTGCCCCGCGGCAGCGTGCTGGCCCTGCTCGGCCCGAACGGCGCCGGCAAGACGACCACGGTCGAGATCTGCGAGGGCTTCCGGCGGGCAGACGGCGGGCGGGTGCGGGTGCTCGGGCTGGACCCGGTGGCGGACGGCCCGGCGGTCAAGCCGCGGGTCGGCGTGATGCCGCAGAGCGGCGGCGCCTACCCGGGCGCCCGGGTAGGCGAGATGCTCCGGCTGGTGGCGTCGTACGCCGCCCACCCGCTGCCGGTCGGGGAGCTGCTGGACCTGGTCGGGCTGCGGGCCGCGGCCGGGACGCCGTACAAGCGGCTGTCCGGCGGCCAGCAGCAGCGGCTGTCGCTGGCCATGGCCATCGTCGGCCGGCCGGAGCTAGTGTTCCTGGACGAGCCGACCGCCGGGCTGGACCCGCAGGCCCGCCGGGCCACCTGGGAGGTGGTCGAGCGGCTCCGGGCCGGCGGGGTGGCTGTCGTGCTCACCACCCACTACATGGACGAGGCGGAGAAGCTGGCCGACCGGGTGGTGGTCATCGACCACGGCCGGGAGGTGGCCAGCGGATCTCCGGTCGAGCTGACCCGGGACGGTGCGCACGGCCAGCTCCGGTTCCGGGCGCAGCCCGGGCTGGAGGTCGGCTCGCTGCGGGCGGCGCTACCGGAGGGCAGCCGGGTCAGCGAGACGCCGGCCGGCAGCTACCTGGTGGAAGGGTCGGTCGACCCGCAGCTCCTGTCCGCGGTCACCACCTGGTGCGCCGCGCGCGGCGTGTTGGCTGAGGACCTGCGGGTCGAGCGGCGGACCCTGGAGGACGTGTTCCTTGAGCTGACCGGCCGGGAGATGCGGTGACCGGCGCACTGGTCCCGGCACCGGGCGCGGCCCCGCGGCACCGGATGCTGCTCGCGCAGGCCGGGATGGAGCTGCGGCTGACGCTACGCAACGGCGAACAGCTCCTGCTCACCCTGATCATCCCGCTGCTGCTGCTGGCGATCCTGGTGTTCACCCCGTTCGTGCCGGTGGACGGGCCGCGGGTGGAGGTGTTCGTGCCGGGCATCGTGGCGCTGGCGATCATGTCGACGGCGTTCACCGGGCAGGCGATCGCGACCGGCTTCGAGCGCAAGTACGGCGTGCTGAAGCGGCTCGGCGCGACCGCCCTGCCGCGGTCGGTGCTGCTGGGCGGCAAGACGCTCGCGGTGATCGGGGTCGAGATGATCCAGCTTGTGCTGATCCTCGGCGCCGGACTGCTGCTCGGCTGGCACGGGCACCCGGCACCGGTCGGGGTGCTGCTGCTGGTCGCGCTGGGCACCGCCGCGTTCTCCGGGCTGGGCCTGCTGATGGCCGGCACGCTGCGGGCCGAGGTCACCCTCGCGGCAGCCAACCTGGTCTGGTTCGTGCTGCTGTTCTTCGGTGGGGCCGTCTTCCCGCTGGCGCGGTTCCCGGCCGCGGTGGCGCGCTTGCTGGAGCTGCTGCCGACCGCGGCGCTGGCGGACGGGCTGCGGGTCGCGCTGGAGGCGGGCGGCATGCTGCCCGGCCGGGACCTGGCCGTGCTGGCGAGCTGGGCGGTCGTCGGGCTCGGTCTCGCGGCGGCCAAGTTCCGCTGGGAGTAGGTCCGCGCCGGGAGTAGCCTCGCCCCGGGCGTACGACGTGCGTCGTAGGTCGGATGTCGCTCCTGGCCCGACGACACGCCCGCTGGCGGGCCGCCAGCATCGGTGACCATGAGCTGGCGAATGACACCGGGCACCCGCAAGCTGGCGGTCACCCTGCACGTGGCCGTGGCGGTGGGCTGGCTTGGCCTCGACCTCGGGCTGCTCACGCTCGGCGTCACCGGGCTGGCCAGCCGGGATCCGCGGACCGCGCAGGCGGCGTACCGGGCAATGGGCATCCTCGGCGACGTGCTGGTCATCCCGGTCAGCCTGGCGACGCTGCTCACCGGGGTGCTGCTCGGGCTGGGCACCCGCTGGGGCCTGCTGCGGTACTACTGGGTGCTCGCCAAGCTGGTCCTGACGCTGGCCGCGGCGCTCGCGTCGACCTTCGCGCTGCGCGCCACCATCCATCGCGCCGTCGCTGGCCTGCCCGCGGCGGGGCAGCCCGTCGACCCGGGGGCCGCCGGCATCTCGCTGGTCGTGGCACCCACCGTCGCGCTGCTCGTCTACGGCACGGCGACCGTGCTGTCCGTCTACAAGCCGTGGGGCCGGGTACGGCGGACAAACCGTCGTACCTCCACGCTACGGTCGCCGGCATGACCGAACGCACCGATCCTCCACCGACCGGCGACGAGCGAGCCACCCTGGTCGGCTTCCTCGACTACCAGCGCGACACGCTGCTGTGGAAGTGCGAGGGGCTCACCGGCGCGGAGCTCGTCCGGCGGACCGTGCCGCCGTCCACGCTGTCGCTGCTCGGTCTGGTCCGGCACCTCACCGAGGTGGAGCGGTCCTGGTTCCGGCGGGGGGTCGGCGGGCAGGACGTGCCGCCGCTGTACTACACCGAGGACCGGCCGGACGACGACTTCGATGACCTCGACGAAGCGCGTGTCGCGGCCGACCTGGCGGCGTACCAGGCGGAGCTGGCCGAGGCCCGGGCCGCGGTGGCCAACGTCCCGCTGGACTACACCTTTGTCCACCGGGACGGCCGGACGTGCTCGCTCCGGTGGGTTTATGTCCACATGATCGAGGAGTACGCGCGGCACAACGGGCATGCCGACCTGCTGCGCGAGATCATCGACGGCGCCACCGGGGAGTAGCGCCCGGGCCAGCGGGCCGGCGGCCACCTAGGATCGGGCCGTGCCCACCGTCCCCCGCCCGTCACCGACCACGCTGCGCCGGCTCACCCTGGCCACGCTGGTCGCGAACGTCGGCATCGTGGTGACCGGCGGCGCGGTGCGGCTGACCGGCTCCGGGCTCGGTTGCCCGACCTGGCCGCGCTGCACCGACGACTCCTACGTGCCGAGCCGGGCGCTGGCCGGGCACGGGCTGATCGAGTTCGGCAACCGGACGCTGACATCGGTGCTGGTCGCGGTGACGCTGGCCACCCTGGCGGCGACCCTGCTCGCGGTGCCCCGCCGGTTGCCGCTGGTCCGGCTGGCGGTCGTGGCGTTCCTCGGCATCCCGGCCCAGATCGTGCTCGGTGGGGTCACCGTGCTTACCGACCTCAACCCGTGGGTGGTGATGCTGCACTTCCTGCTGTCCGCGGCGCTGATCGCCGTGTCGCTGGTGCTCTGGCAGCGCGCCCGCGAGCCATCCGACGCCCCGGCCTCCTCCCCCGTGGTCCGCCGTGAGCTGGTGCTGGCCGGTCGGCTGGTGGTGGCGCTGGCCGGTGCGACCCTGGTGCTGGGCGCGGTGGTCACTGGCAGCGGGCCGCACGCCGGGGATGCCGCCGCGCCCCGGACCGGGCTGGACCCGGGGCTGGTCAGCCAGGTGCACGCCGACGTGGTGATGCTGCTGATCGGGCTCTCGATCGGGGTCTGGGTCGGGCTGCGGGCCAGCCGGGCGCCGGCGGCCGCCGTCCGCGCGGCCGGCTTGCTGGTCGCCGTCGAGGCGGCGCAGGGGCTGGTGGGCTTCACGCAGTACTTCACGAAGCTGCCGGCGCTGCTGGTCGGGCTGCACATGCTGGGCGCCTGCCTGGTCTGGGTCGGCGCCATCCGGATGCTGCTGGCCACCCGGGCCAGGGCCGCGACCGCCGTCCTCTCCCCCGACGATCATCGAGTTTCCGTGGCGAGTTGATCTCCTCGGACCCCAACAGCTCGATGATCGTCGGGGCACGGCGGGCGCCGGGTAGGCTGCCGCGGCATGGCACCCACGCCCACCGGCGTTCGCGAGATCCTCACCTGGGAGCGGTTCGGCAAGGCAGCCCGGGAGCTGGCCGAGCTGGTGGCCGCGGACGGGTACCGGCCGGACATCGTGCTGTCCATCGCCCGCGGCGGGCTGTTCGTGGCCGGCGCGCTCGGCTACGCCCTCGACGTGAAGAACCTGCACGTGTGCAACGTCGAGTTCTACACCGGGGTGGACACCCGGCTGGAGCTGCCGGTGATGCTGCCGCCGGTGCCGGACGTGGTCGACCTGTCCGGTGCCCGGGTGCTGATCGCGGACGACGTGGCCGACACCGGGGCCACCCTGAAGCTGGTGAAGGACTACTGCGTCGACCACGTGGCGGAGGTGCGCTGCGCGGTGGTGTACGAGAAGCCGCACTCGACGGTGCGCTGCGAGTACGTCTGGCACCGTACCG
>DATILL010000115.1:0-27563 GCA_035476575.1 Mycobacteriales bacterium | reverse complement strand
GTCAGGGCAGGTCGTCAGGGCAGGTCGTCAGGGCAGGTCGTCAGGGCAGGTCGTCAGGGCAGGTCGTCAGGGCAGGTCGTCAGGGCAGGTCGTCAGGGCAGGTCGTCAGGGCAGGTCGTCAGGGCAGGTCGTCAGGGCAGGTCGTCAGAGCAGTATGACGAGCAGCACCAGGACGATCGCCAGGGGCAACACGACCTGCAGCACCCTGCGGTCGAGCAGCTCAGACTCGTCGAACGCCTTCTTGCCGGTCCGGCGTACGCCGGAGGAGGGAGCAGCCCGGTGGGCCGGCGTAGCCCGCGGTACGGGAACGGGTGCTGGCGGGGCCGCGACTGGCGCGGGCGCTGCGACGACCGGCGCGGGGGGCGGTGCTGGGGCCGGGGTCGGCGCGGGTGCTGGGGCCGGGGTCGGCGCGGAGGCCGGCTCTACGAGGACGCAAGCCGGTGGGGGGACAGCGGCGACCGCTACGGAGACGGGCGCGGGAGCCGGGGCGGATGCCGGTGCGGGAGCGGGTGCCGGAGCAGGTGCCGGGATGATGATCGGCGCGGTGACATGCTCGACCCGCAGCCGCTCCCGCAGGCGGTCCGTGAACCGCTCGATCATCTCGTTGCTCAGGTCAGTCATGATCCCCCGCCAGACCTGCTTGATCGGGCCGAACAGGGTCAGGTCGGTGTGGACCTGGACCCGGGTGTGGCCGCCGTCGAGGGCGAGTCGCACGGTGATCACCGCCGAGGCCAGCCCCTTCCCGCCGGACTCCCTCCCGCTCACGTCCAGCACCATCCGGTGGTTGGCCTTGTCGAGCTCCCTGAACGCCGCCTGCCCCACGAAGCTGGCGGCGGTTGGCCCAACTTTCATGGTGATGACGCCCCGGTAGACATCGCCTGTCACCTCCTTCAGCTCGGCCCCGGGCACGCAGGGTGCGATGCCTTCCACGTCGGTCAGGATCTCCCAGGTCTCGTCGACATGACGGGGCACGGAGAAATCGTGGGTCAGTTCCATCTCTCACGCTCCAGGGTCCATTGGCGTCTCGCTCGGGCGCCACAGACAGTGGATCAGGGTGACATGTTCAGCCGGGTTCGGGTACTGATGCGTGCGGGCCGAGCGGAAACGGCGTGCGGGCCGGCCGGCCGAGGTCGTCGGCGTGCCGGGCGATCAGCGCGAGGTTGCGGTCGGAGAGGCGTGACCCAGCCGCCGTCGGCCCGGCCCTCGCCGCAGAAGACGTGCGTCTTGTGGTAGGCGCCCAGGATCTCGCCGGTCGGGCCGATCAGCACGGCGGTGTTGTGGACGGTGCCGCGCGCCGCCGTCCCTCCCGTGCCGCGCGTGTAGGTGCCGAGGACGACGTGGACGCCGAGCCGGCCGGCGGTCTCCTGGATGGTCTGGTGACCGGGCCGGAGGCGTCGCTGACCAGGTCCCACAGCCCTCGGCCGGGCGTGCAGCCGGTGGTGGCCGCCTCGGGCAGCACCACCAGCTCGGCGCCGGTCGCCGCCATGCACCGCTCGATGTGGTCGACGCACCTGTCGAGGTTCGCCGTGACCGACTCGGCGGACAGCGGCCCGGGCACCGGCGCGAGCTGCACCGCAGCGACCGTGAACGCACGCATCCCCCGACGCTACCCCCGCCCGAAGGCCGCAAAATTGTCGGTGGGCTACAGCATCCTTGCCCGGCGGCATCCTCCGACAGCCGGAGCCCTGGTCTTCCGCATGGAGCAATCGATGGCGGTAACGATCACAGACCTGCCCAGTGAGCAACGCCCCCGAGAGCGGCTCTTTGCCGCCGGTGTCGAGGCGCTGAGCGATACCGAACTCCTCGCCTTGGTGCTGCGACAGGGGCGACAGGGCGAGAGCGCGATCGACATGGCCACCGCGCTCCTGGCCGAGTACGGCGGTCTGACCGGGCTTTCCCAGGCACGTCCGGAAGAGTTGACGCGGCGAGCCGGGGTGGGCGCCGGTAAGGCCGCTGCCCTGGTGGCGGCGTTCCGCCTTGCGAGTCGAATCTCCGAACCCGTCGACGGAGCGCCGATACTGCGGGGACCCGCGGATGTGGCCAGCGTCGCCGGCTCTCTGCTGGCAACGGCCCGACGAGAGCGTCTCGTGGTACTCGTCTGCGACGCCCGTGACCGTCTTCGGCACCGCGTCGTTGTCGCCGAGGGAGCGATCGACCGGTGTCCGATTCCGGTCCGAGAAGTGCTCAACGCGGTTCTACGACACGACGGCAGAGCGTTCGCGGTAGCGCACAACCATCCGTCCGGCGATCCCGAGCCAAGCCAGGCCGACCGCCAGGCAACCGTCGCGCTCGCGGATGGCGCCCGCACCGTAGGGCTCAGATTCCTGGATCACATCGTCGTGGCCGGCAACGCCTGGGCCAGCGCTACCTCGCTCCCCCGAACGCCTGGTTAAGCGTGCTTCGTTCGAGGGCTTCTAGAAGCTCCCGACGTCGCCAATCCGCATGCACCGTTTGATGGCCCCTCGAATAGATGCCCGCCAGGTGTCGCTGCCGTTCAATATCAGGCAATGGGACTTCGATCTCGAGGAACGCCTCCGCGCTCACACGCTCCCTCCTAGCGCCCATACCTCTCGATGCGGTTCGCAAGAGTTGTACGGTGCCCTGCCATCTACACAACATTTCAAGGTAACCGGGGTGCACCAGCTCAGGATTCGGGGAGAAGGTCGGGAACTCCGGAGAGAGAACGAACCCATCAAACTCTCTGGGCACCACAGCAATTGCACCTTCAAACGCCTTAAGCCGGCTCATGACCACCTGTCCGGCACGAAGATGATGGAGTCTGCCGTAACCCGTGTCCGCACCGGAGAGGTACCCACGAGAAAAAAGCCCTCGCCCAAAGCCGAACACACCCGCGAGCTGGAACACGCTGTCAGGTTTGACGCCCACGACAGAGATATCGAGGGATAGCGCGTCACCAAGGCGGACATGCGATGCCGAATCGCTGACCAGACTGGACGTGAGCGCATCCACCAATTCGGCGTTTCGACGCGTTGCACGCCTGATCTGTTCAGTCTTGCTATACGTCGCGTCCAGGCGCCCTACTATCCGACTTTGCTCGGCGATGTTCGGCAACGGAATGCGGATGTCTTCGAAGGCCGCAATTCCAAGCGTACGATTTCGATCAGCCGCCCCTGGAGAGGCTTGCTGGATAAGAGGAAGGCCACGGTCACTGAGGAAAAAGTAGCGGACGTACCTTACGTCGACCCAATTCCTGTCAACTGGCAGGTAGCCTAGGAAACGATTGGAGGCGACGAAATCTCCGTCGCACCGACCGGAGATTGCTATCGCGCCTTCCCACGCCTTGATGTTGCTGAGGATCAGCGCGTCCACCGGAAGGACGAAATACCTTAGCCTGCCAAGTTCAGTACCTGAAACCTCAGGATAGCGAATAAGGCCCTTGCCAAAGGATCGGACTCCAATCTGGCGGTAGCATCCCAGAGGATCGACCTGAACCGGCACACGGGCTAGCCGAAGGATGTCTCCAATCCTTACCTCTGCAATCGTCACAAGCCTGAATCCCCGAGTTCGCGGGAAATCTCTTCTAACAGGGTCAGAATCTCTGTTTCGCCAATGATCAGGTCGGCTACTAGATCAGCCGGTGGCCGGTGGGCGAGGCCGTCGCCGACGTGGGGGTTCTTCAGGTCGAGGTTGTAACTCTTACTGATGAGATCGGCCACCGGCACTCGCCAGGAGTGCTCACCCTCGAGTCGACCGTCGCGTTCTGGCCCTCCCCACCAGGTCTCCAGGTCGGCTAGGTCGTCATCGCGCAAGGGCTTCGTCTTGGTGTAGTTACGGCGCCCGGCGGGCGGCGGCAGCTCGTAGAACCAAATGAACCTGGTCGGCCCGGATTTCTCGAAGAAGAGCAGGTTGGCAGGTATCACGGTGTAGGGGGCGAACACACCGTTAGGCAGTCGCACGACGGTATGCAGATTACAGAGCTCCAGGAGCCGCTTCTTAACCTTGGCCCCTATCCCCACATCGAAGAGGATGCTGTTAGGTACGACGATCGCACAACGCCCGCCAGCCCGGAGACGCTCGATGACGAGCTGCATGAAAAGCCATTCTGTCTTGGTGGTGCGGGTCTCAGTCGGAAAATTCTTAGGGACAGTGCTCTCCTCCTCGCCGCCGAAGGGTGGATTGGTGAGAATCACGTCCACCCGATCACGGCGATGCTCTGCCATCGCATGAGCCAACGCATTGTCACGTACCAGATGGGGCCGGTCTACCCCGTGCAGCAGGAGGTTCATCGTCGCGAGCAGATACGGGAGTGGTTTTTTGTCGATTCCGCGCAGATTCTCCTCCAGCCGGCGCAATTGCGGCGCACTCAGCCTACCTCGGTAGGCTTCCCGGACTTGCTCGTAGGTCTCGACCAAGAAACCGCCCGTACCGCAAGCCGGGTCGAGGATGATTTCGTCGAGCTTCGGTGCGACCACCTTGACCATGAATCGAATAACCGGGCGTGGGGTGTAGAACTCGCCGGCGTCGCCTGCCGCATCGCGCATCTCTTGCAGCATGGACTCGTACAAATGGGCCATGGTGTGCACATCGTCGGCAGCATGGAAGTCGATCCTGTCGATCTGGTCGACCACCTCTCGTAGCAGATTGCCAGAGATCATACGGTTCTGCACGTCTCGGAAGATCGTCCCGATGACCTCCCGCTCCTCCGAGCCAGCCCGGCGCCGCAGGTATGGGAGGAGGCGGTTGTTAACGAAGTCCTGCAAGTCCTGTCCAGTGACCCTGTCCTTGAGATCCTCCGGTGCGGCCCAGTCCCGCCACCGATACGGTTCCTCAACGAGTGGTCGGAACCGCGGGCCGTCAAAGACCGCGCGCTGATCTTCGCGCGCATCCAGTGCCTTGAGGAAGAGCAGCCAGGCGAATTGCGGGATACGGTCGAGATCGCCGTTGAGCCCGGCGTCCTTGCGCATTATGTCGCGCGCCCTCTTGATCACCGTCGACAGCTCGGCACGGCCGCCGCGCTGACGGCTGGACAGGTCGGATTTTGCATCGTCAGGCTTAGTCATGGTACGAGGAACATGCCTTCCAGAGTGGGTGGACGATAGTCATAGCGGCATCTACGGTGGAGGCCTCGACGTCGAGGCCAGCCACGAGGGCCGCGTAGTCCGCACGCCAGGCGGCGGGAGGCGCCGGAATCTCAGGCGGGATGTCGTGAGTTGCTCGGGCCGCGAACACCGTACGAACACGCGTGGCTACGTCGGTCGAATCAAGAAGGTTGTGCTCAAGCAGTAACACCAAATCGACGAGATCCTTCACCCGCGTGTTGGGCCGGTCGCCGTATTCCCGAGTCAACGCGTGTAGCTTCTCGGCGGCATGCTGCGCCAAGTCGATCGCGGACACCGTAACCGACGGTGGGAATCCGGCGAAAGCCAAGCTCGAGGGAAATGTGATCTGCTCCACCGCTCCCTCGATCTCCTCGGCTCGGGCGACGACGTAGAGACGGACCTTCACGAACGTTCGGCCAGCGAGCGTTACGTCCACCGGGAAACACCATCCGGGTCGGCCGCTCAAGTCCGCCGCGAGCGGCCTGGGCACCGCGACCAAGAAGTTGAAGCGATCGCCGTGGACGTCCTCCGCGACGGCATCGAGAAGTCTGCGCTGAACCACGTCGCCGTCGACGGAACCGACGATCGCCAGGTCGAGATCCCGGGTAGCCCGGCACTGTCCGGCCAAGCGCAGCTCAAGGGCGAGCCCTCCCTTGAGCACCCAGGTATCAGCGGTCTGGTCTGCAGCGAGGCGCACCAGCAGACGCTCGAACGCAACCTGCCGACGCAACCGGTTGACGTCAAGTCCGCGGTCGGCCGACTCGGTCGTCAGTCGAGCCTCAAGTCCGGCCCGGAACGCTGCCGTGGTCCGGTAGCCACGAGGTCTCGGTGACTGGTATGTCATCCCCTCGACGCTCCGATCGCACGCTCGATCCGGAGGGCTACGCGGTCGCCGAACTCATCCGATCGGGATCGAAGCCGCCGCAGCGAGACCAGCCCACGTTCGAGGGCTTCGGCGAGGGCAAGGTCGAGCTGTTCCTGGCTGAGATCGCTGCCGGCGGTGTCGAGAAAGGTCCGTTCGACGGTAGTCACGGCGTAGCCTGCATGCTCTTCCACGTCATCCGGTGGAAGTACGGCGAAGTGCAGCACGACGGCTGGGTCGTGCGCCCGAAACCCGGGCGGGACAGTGCAGTGGAATCTGGCTGGGTTGACGTTGCCGAGGTCATGGACCGTGAGGGCTGACTCGTGGGACACGACAGCACGACCCCGGCTCCAGAGCCGCCACAAGACATACACGTCATCTTCGTGCGCGGGCCAGTCGGGAATCCGAAACAGGCCGCGGTCCACCCGAGTCCAGCTCCCACGATCGACGTGGTACTTCTGGGCCTGGTAGGAGTAGCCGACCGCGAGCGCCTGAGCAGCCGTGAAGTATCCAGCCTGACCCATGGCGACCGCGTTGAGGGCGCGACGCAGGTCTGCGGGGTCGGCTGGCACGCCGACAGCATAGACCACGGAATACTCAACGGTAAATGTACTTCTACGTTGATGATCAGCGTGAAACTATATCTGCGATGTATGTCAGGCGGCGTACAAATGCCTCTGCAGCTCGGCGATGGCCGCGTGGAGCCGTGCCGTCGTGTCAAAACGACCAGCGATCTGCACTGCTGTCCCAAGCTCGTTGACCGGCTCTAGCTCCAATGCCCGCAGGTCGGCCAGATCGTCGATACCATGCTCGGCGTACCGTTCCAGGAGCAGGTCCAGTACCTCGCGGGCCGCCGGCCGGTAGCGGCCGAAGAAGTCACCCTGGTCCCGCCGCACCCTGCGGACCCGCTCGTGCCGGGTAAGCACCGGCTCATTCCAGGCGACATGCACCAGAACATCGAAGGCATCGACGTCAGACAGGCCGGCGCGCTCGCTCAGCTCCACAAGATCGATCCCTCGCCGAGCCAGGTTCTCGGCGATCTCGGCACGGCTGCCTGCCTCCCGCCAGCCCCTGCGCAGACCCGCTGGCGTAGGGAAGAGCCGGCGTACCGACTCGGCGACGTAGTCCGTGTACTCCACCAGCCGTAGCCGATCGGTGTCGGGGTCGGTGAGGTAGACGGCGTCGGCGGTGAGGTAGACCTCGGTGTCATCGACATAGAACTTCCGGGCGTGCGGGGGCACCGCGTCGGCCTCGTGCTCGGCATGGGCCGGGTCATCACCGGCCGAGTCGCCCCCCACAGCTTGGTCCCTGGCCTCGGCGTCCTCGACGACCCTGCCGCGTTCATCGACCCTCTCGTCAACCTCGCGCTCGGCGGCGCCGTCGAAGTCGGGGTCCTCGAACAACCGGGTGGCACCGGTGAAATCGATAATCTCGAACGCGAGCTTGTCGAAGTCAGGCGCGAGCCGGCTGCCTCGCCCGATGATCTGCTTGAATTCGACCATTGACCGGATAGGTTTGAAGAGTACCACCGTCCGGAGAGTGGGAATGTCGACGCCAGTGGACAGAAGCTTGGCGGTCGTGACGACTACAGGGGTCGAGGTTTCCTCGTCTTGGAATCGTTCCAACTGCGCCCGCCCTCGGTCTCCTTCAGCTGACACGATACGGACGGTGTAGTCAGGGTGCTGTCGGCCTATGTCCGCGTTCGCGTTGGCCATCGCCGCACGCATGTCAGCCGCATGTTCGGAGTCGACACAGAAGATCACCATCTTGGCCATCCGATCAGTGGCCACAAGATAGTCGGTCAAGTACCGCCCAGCGGCCTCTGTCCGGGTAAGCAGCGAAACAACGCGCTCGAAATCGCTTGTCGCGTAAAGCTCGTCCGGAATCTCACGACGAAACCGGTCGAGCTGGCCCGGATCCGGTCGCCAGCCGTGAGCATCTGGACTGAGCACCACACGACGCACCCGGTACGGCGCGAGAAAGCCGTCGTTGATGCCCTGCCGAAGCGTGTATGAATAGAGCGGATCGCCGAAGTACCGATAGGTATCGACATTGTCGTCGCGCTTCGGCGTCGCGGTGAGCCCGAGTTGGGCGGCCGGAGCGAAGTGCTCCAGGATCTGCCGCCAGGACGAGTCGGCTCGCGCACTGCCCCGGTGGCACTCGTCCACGATGATCAAGTCGAAATAGCCCGGCGGATAGTCCCAGTAGCGCGGGCTCGGCGAGCTATCATCCAAGGCCTGGTAGGTCGCGAAGTATATACTGCGCGAAGTTGTACTCTCACCCCGTATTCGATGGACTGATGTGTCGAAAACCCGCTTGAAATACTTTTGCAGAGGGTCGTCGATCAGCTTGTCACGATCCGCGAGGTACAGCACCCGCCGGGTGCCGGACTCGCTCCGCGCCTGCCAGTAACGCCAGACTTTCCAGACGATTTGGAGCGCGGTGAATGTCTTGCCTGTCCCCGTTGCCATCGTTAGCAGCATCCGCCGCCGTCCGGTCAAGGTCGCGGCAACCGCTCGATGAATGGCAATCCGCTGGTAGTATCGCGGCTCCTTCGCCGTTCCGTCAGCATTGCGCAGAGCGGCGTTGAACGGCTCACGCAAGACTTCAGCGACCGGGTCGTCAACAATTCCCTTCCATACCCGGTACCGTTCCCAGAGCTCGTCGGGACGAGGAAATACGCCGAGCGTACTCTCCCGCCCCGTCCGGAAGTCGAACTCGACGATGCCGTGGCCGTTCGTGGCTAACGCCACCGGAAGGTCGAGGAACTCGGCGTAATCCTTCGCCTGCTGCAACCCGTCCGACGGGCGCGCGTACTCTCGCTTCGCCTCCACCACCGCCAGCGGGAAGCCCGGAGTGATCTCAAGCGCATAGTCGGCGCGCACCTGTTCCTCCCGGCCGGGACGGTTCCGGAGCACGACACGGCCGTCGGTGATCCGATACTCGGGTTCGATCTGCTCGTGGTGCCAACCCGCCGACTCCAGCGCGGGAAGGACGTACTCGCGGCAGGTATCCTTCTCGTTACGACCCCGGCGTGCCACGTCCCTCAAGGTAGCCGATTAACTATGACCTCGCGCGTTTTCGATCATCGTCGGCGACCGGCGAGCAGGCCGCCGACGAGGGCGCCGACCAGGGCGACCACCGCGCCGAACACCGCACCCCGCACGAAGTCCGGGCCGCCGAAAACTTCCGCCGATCCTGTCGCAGCCGGGCGGGTGTAGGCGGCGGTCGGCGCCCCGGCCGGTTCGCTGGTTGGTACGGCGGGCGGCGCGGGCTCAGGAGCCTCGGCGGCGGGCACGGGCGGCTCGGGGGCGGTGAGGACGGCGTCGACGGCGGCGAAGAACTCGCCGGCCGTCTTCCTCGCCACCCCGGACAGCACCCGCTGGCCGACCCCGCCGACCATCCCGCCCACCACCGCGTCGGCGTCGTAGGCCAGCACCGTCACGCCGTCCCGCCCGGCCAGGGTCACCGTAACCTCGGCGGTTACCGTGCCCGGCGCGCCCGACCCCGCCGCCCGCAGCACGAACGAGTGCGGCGCCTGCTGGTCGGTCAGCCGCACGTCCCCGGAGAACGTCTCGCGGATCGAGGCGACCCCGGCCGTGACGGTCATCAGGTAGGCGTCCGGCCCGACCCGCTCCAGCCGCTCGCACCCCGGGATCGTCCGGACCAGCACGGCCGGGTCGTGCAGCGCCGCGTACACCCGCTCCACCGGGCCGCGCAGCGTCGCCTCGCCGGACACCTTCATCGCGCTCCCTCCCCCTTCCGGCCTACGCCGGGGGCATCCCATTCCGGGCGTACGCCGGGGGCATCCTCGCCCGCGTGCTCCTCACCCGCGTGCTCCTCACCCGCGTGCCGCCGCCGCAGCTCCCACAGCTCGGACGGCGAGATCGGCATCCGGTCGATCCGGAACCCCTCGGCGTCCTCGATCGCGGAGGCCAGCACCGCCGACCCGGGGATCACCCCGGCCTCCCCCGCCCCCTTGACCCCGAGCGGGTTCAGCGGCGACGGCGTCTCCAGGTGGTCGATCTCGACGGTCGGCACCTCCGAGGCGTACGGCATCAGGAAGTCCATGAACGACGCGTTCAGCGGCTGGCCAGCCTCGTCGTACACGATCCGCTCGTACAGCGCACCGCCGACGCCCTGCGCCACCCCGCCGTGGATCTGGCCCTCGACGATCCGCGGGTTGATCAGGTTGCCGCAGTCGTGCACCACGCAGTACCGCAGGATCCGGATCTCGGCCGTCTCCGGGTCGGTCTCCACCACGGCCGCGTGCATCCCGCTGGCGAACGTCGACCGGACCGGCGAGTAGTAGTCGGTGGCCTCCAGCCCCGGCTCGTCGTCGTCCGCGACCGGCGGCCGGTCCACCCGCCCACCGCCCGCGAACTGCGTCGCCAGCGCCGTCTGCGCGTCGAAGGCGTACCGCAGCGGGTTGGCCAGCGCCGCCACCGTGCCCAGCGCGATCCGCGCTGCCGGGTCGCCGCGCACCCCGACCACGCCGTCGACGATCTCCAGGTCCTCCGGCCTGGCTTGCAGCGCCTCGGCGGCGATCCGCAGCGCCTTGGCCCGCACCGCGCCGGCGGCCAGCGCCACCGCGTTCCCGCTCATCACCGCGGCCCGCGAGGCGAAGGTCCCGACGGCGTACGCGAACCGCCGGGTGTCCCCGGTGACCACCGTGACCCGGTCCATCGGCACCCCGAGCGCATCGGCCGCGACCTGCGCGAACACCGTCTGGTGCCCCTGCCCCTGGCTGGTCAGCCCGGTCGCCACCACGACGTCGCCGGTCGTCTCGACCCGCACGTGCGCGCCCTCGTACGGCCCGACGCCGGTGCCCTCGACGTAGCAGGCCAGCCCGATCCCGACCCGCCGGCCGTCCGCCCGCGCCTGCTCCCGGTACGCCGCGAAGTCGTCCCAGCCGACCAGCTTGCGCAGCTTGGCCAGCCCGGCCGGGTAGTCGCCGGAGTCGTAGACCAGCGGCCGGCCGTCCTGGAAGACCAAGCCCTGGTCGTACGGCATCTCCTCGGGCTGGATGAGGTTGCGCGCCCGCACCTCGGCCCGGTCCAGCCCGAGCGCGGCGGCGATCGCGTCCATCGTCCGCTCCATCGCGAACACGCCCTGCGGCCGGCCCGCCCCCCGGTACGGCGTGACCATCACCGTGTTGGTGTAGAGCGAGCGGAGCTCGACCCGGTACGCCCCCGGCTTGTACGGCCCGAGGAGCTGGGTCGCGGTGATGATCGGCACGATGATCCCGTACGGCGTGTAGGCGCCGTTGTCGTGCCAGAGCTCCACGTCCAGCCCCAGCAGCCGGCCGTCGCCGTCGAAGCCGACCCTGACGTGCTGGAGCTGGCCGCGCTCGTGCGCCGAGGCGACGAAGTGCTCCCGCCGGTCCTCTGCCCACTTCACCTCGCGGCCGAGCCGGATCGCGGCCCACGGCACCAGCACCTCTTCCGGCCACGGGTGCATGATCTTGACGCCGAAGCCGCCGCCGACGTCCGGCGTGACCACCTCGACCCGGTCCACCGGCAGGTCCAGCCGGTTGGCCAGCGCGAACCGGACCGACGTCGAGGTCTGGGTGGAGCTGTAGACCCGCAGCGACCGGTCCGCCGCGTCCCACCGGGCATAGACGCCGCGGCCTTCCAGCGGCATCGACGCCGACCGCTCGATGTCGAGGTCGAGCTCCAGCGTGCGCGGCGCGGCGGCGATGGCTGCCCGCGCGTCGCCGACCTCCTGCACGAGGTGGGCGGCCACGTTGTCCGGTACGTCGTCATGGACGGAGTGGTCGGCGCGCCGGGCCGCTGCGATGCCGACCACGGGGGGCAGCGGGTCGTAGCTCACCCGGATCCGGTCGCAGATGTCCTCGGCGACGTACCGGTCGGTGGCCACCACCATCAGCACCGGCTCGCCGACATGCCGGACGATGCCGTTGGCCAGCGGGTACGCCGTCCGCGGCGCGGTCAGCGCCGGGTGCGGGATGAGCAGCGGCAGCGGCTCGGCCAGCCGGGGCGCCGGGTCGGCGGCCAGGTCGTCGTAGCCGTAGATCGCGACCAGGCCGGGGACGTCGAGCGCGTCGGTCACGTCGACGCCGGTGACCCGGGCGTGCGCGTGCGGGCTGCGCACGAAGGCGGCGGCCAGCGCGTCCGGGCCGAGGTCGTCGAGGTACCGCCCGGCCCCGGACACCAGCCGCGGGTCCTCCCGTCGGGCGACCGGCTTGCCGAACCACCTGGTCACGCCGGCTCGCCCCCGGCCGTGGCGCGCTGGAGCTCGGCGGCATGCTGGAGCTCGGCGGCACGCAGCACGGCGGCGACGATGTTCTGGTAGCCGGTGCACCGGCACAGGTTGCCGCCGATCGCCTCCCTGGCCTGCGCGGCGGTCGGGTCCGGGTGCTCCCGCAGGTACGCCGTGATGGTGGTGACGAAGCCCGGCGTGCAGAAGCCGCACTGCAGCCCGTGGCAGTCCACGAACGCCTGCTGCACCACCCCGAGCGAGCCGTCCGGGACCCCGCCCGCGGCTCCCCCGCACCCTTCCACCGTGGTGACCTCGGCGCCATCCACGCTCACCGCGAACAGCAGGCAGGACCGCATCGGCGCCCCGTCCACCAGCACCGTGCACGCGCCGCACACGCCGTGCTCGCAGCCGAGGTGGGTGCCGGTCAGGCCGAGGTCGTGCCGCAGCGCATCGGCCAGCAGCCGCCGGGCCGGCACCGCCACGGCCCGGTCCACCCCATTCACCCGTAGCCGCACCCGGTGCAGCGGCTCGGCCGGTACGGCGGTCATGCCGCCCACCGCTCGACCGCGTCGGTACCGGCGGCCCGGGCGGCCCGGGCCGTCAGCACCTCAACGAGATGCCGCCGGTACCCGGCGGTGGCGTGGATGTCGGCCTCCGGCTCGACCTGCCCGGCCGCCAGCGCCCCGGCCGCCGTCCAGTCGACGGCGTCGACCGGCCGGCCCGCGACCGCCTCCGTCAGGTCCAGCAGCACCGGGGTCGGGCCGACCGAGAGGTACGCCGCCCGCAGGCCGGTCACCCGGCGGTCGCCGTCCACCGCAAGCAGCACGCCGACGCCGGCCAGGGCGTAGTCGCCGTGCCGCCGGGACAGCTCCAGGAAGGCGCTGCCCGTGCCCGCGGGCGGCACCCGGAACGTCGCCGCCACAGCCAGCTCGCCCGGCCGCACCGCCGACTCCAGCGGCCCGACGAAGAGTTCCCCCGCCGGCACCGTCCGGGTCACGACCGCACCTCCGGCACCTCCGGCACCGGCCGCACCGGCCGAGGCGAGCTCGACCGAGCCGTCCAGCAGCACCAGCACGGCCGGCAGCTCGGCCGCCGGGTCTGCATGCACCAGGCTGCCGACCGTCGTACCCCGGTTGCGGATCGTCGGGTGCGCGACCTGCTCGGTGGCCCGGCGCAGCAGCGGGACGGCCGCGTACGCCGCCGCGTCCCGCTCCAGGTCGGCGTGCCGGGCCAGCGCACCGACCCGGACCGTGCCCCCGGACGTCGCATCGCCGGCCACCCGCACGTAGGCGAGCTCGGCAAGCTGGTTGATGTCGACCAGGTGCCGGGGCGCGGCCAGCCGCATGTTCAGCAGGGGCACCAGGCTCTGCCCGCCGGCCAGCACCTTACCGTCGGGGCCGACCTCGGCGAGCACGCGCAGCGCCGCGCCGAGCGACGCCGGCCGGTGGTACTCAAACGGTGGCGGCTTCATGGCTGCTGGTCACCCCCGATACTGGTCCCGCCGGTCCGGCTCACCCCGGTCCGGGCCATCCCCATACTGCTCAGCCTGCTGCCGGTCGCGCAGGTGAGGTGGCGCGATGCTCTGGACCAGATGGTAGGTCAGCACGGTGACGAGGGTGCCCAGCGCGATGCAGGTGAGCTGGAAGTGCTCGGTGAGCCGCAGCGTCGTGTCGCCGATCGCGAGGATGATCCCGGCGGCCACCGGGACGAGGTTGACCGGGTTGCCGAGGTCGACCCGGTTCTCCATCCAGATCTTCGCGCCGAGCAGCCCGATCATGCCGTAGAGCACCACGGTGATCCGCCGAGCACCCCGCCCGGCGTGGCCGACACGACCGCGCCGAACTTCGGCAAGAGGCCGAACCCGATCGCCACCAGCGCCGCCACGTAGTACGCCGCCGTGGAGTAGACCCTGGTCGCCGCCATCAACCCCGAATGTTCTCCGCGTACGTCGTCGTGGGCGAGCCGCCGACCGCGCTGGCCAGCACCGGGTCGAGGCCGGCGCCGGTCATCTCGGCCACCGCCTTGACATGCCCGGTGTTCTCCGCGACCAGCGCGATCACCGCCGGCAGCACCAGCAGGATGAACGTGACCGAGAAGCTGGGCAGGTGCTAGCGGGAAGGCGAACGTCGCCCCGAACATGGCCACGACGTGCTGCCCCCAGCCCGACCGTGCGCGGCCAGGACAGCCGCTCGTCCGGGCGGACCACCGCACCGGGCGGCGGGGTCTTCCCGCCGTACGCGACCCACCACCCCGTCAGGGCCATCGACGCCGCTCCCTTCCCGACCGCGACTTTCCCGGGCGCGCTTTCCGGTGCGCTTTCCGGGGCAGCAGTGCCAAGATCTCGACAGGCTCCCACAGTCCGGGGCGTCGTGGCTCGGTCTCGATGCTCGGGTTGGAGGTTGTTCCGGTGGAGATCGTCCCCGTCGCCGCATCGGTGGTGGTTGCGCCTGTTATGGATGGGGCGGCACGGCCGGTGCGGGTCGCCGCGGTCACCTCGTCGGCGGTGTACGTCGAGACCGGTACGGCGGCCTGCCCAGCGCTGTGCGTGGCGCTGCCGGAGGCCGTCCGGGTGCCGTGCGCCCTGGTCCTGGGCGGTGCCGCGGATGGTGCCGGTGGTGGTGATGGTGGCGGCGGTGCGTCCCTCGGCGCGCTGCGGGTCGGCGAGGTCGGCGTTGCCGGGGGCGGGCGGCTGGTCGTGGGCGGGCTGATGGTGCGGGTGGCCCGGTGGTGGCGGCCGCCGGGGCCGGACCTGCGCGGCGTGCCGGCCGCCGCGCTGGCCGCTGCCGTCGACGTGCTTGGCGCCGCGCTGCCGGCGTGGGAGCTGGGCCCGGACCCCAGCGCGCCGGCCGGGCGGCTGCTCGGCCTCGGCCCGGGGCTGACCCCGCTCGGCGACGACGTGCTGGCCGGCCGGCTGGTCACCCTGGCCGCGCTGGACGCCCGGCCTGCGCTGGACGCCCGGCCCGCGTTGGGGGCCGGCGGTGCCGCCGGTGCCCGCGCCGCGCTGGTGGCCGGGATCGGACCGTGGGCCGTCGAACGCACCACCGTCGTCTCTGCTGTCATGCTGTGGCACGCCGCCCGCGGTGAGTGCGTGCCCGAACTGGCAGCCGTCGTGTCCGCCCTCGCCGGTCCACCGGAGCGGCTGCGCGTCGCGGTGGCCAGGCTGCTGGCCGTGGGCCACACCTCCGGTGCCGGCCTTGCCCACGGCGTGCACGCCGCGCTGACCGCCGTAACACCGACCGCAGTACCCGACCTGGCAGGAGCCGTCCGGTGACCGTGACCCATACCGAAGTACGCCGTGGCAGCTACCACGACTCGGTCCGGCTGATGCAGGTCAGCCAGGCCCTGGCCGGCTCGCCCGGGGTGTCCGCCGCCCTCGTCGCGATGGCGACCGAGCTCAACCTGACCCTGGCCGCCCGGATGGGCTTCGACCTGCCGCCCGAGCCCACCCCGATCGGGCCGAACGACATGGTCGTCGCGGTCGCGGCGGGCGACGACGAGACGCTGGCCGCCGCGCTGGCCCGGCTCGCCGCCGAGCTTGCCCCCCAGGGGGGCGGGCGCGGGCCGGGGAACGGGCCCGGCGGGGTGACCACGGCGCCGTACCGGACGGTCGGCTCGGCGGTGCGCGGTGCCGGCGCGAACCTGGCGCTGGTGTCCACCCCCGGCCGGTACGCCGTGCTCGACGCGCTGGACGCCCTCGACGCCGGCGCGTCGGTGCTGGTGTTCTCCGACAACGTGCCGGTCGAGCAGGAGGTGCTGCTCAAGGACGTCGCGGCGGCGCGCGGGCTGCTGGCGCTGGGGCCGGACTGCGGTACGGCGGTGCTCGGCGGGCTCGGGCTCGGCTTCGCCAACGTGGTGCGGCCCGGTCCGGTGGGGCTGGTGTCGGCGTCCGGCACCGGCGCGCAGCAGGTGATGGGCCTGCTCGACGCGGCCGGGGTGGGCGTGTCGCACTGCCTCGGCGTGGGCGGGCGGGACCTGTCGGCGGCGGTCGGCGGGCGGGCCACACTGGCGGCCCTCGACGCGCTGGACGCCGACCCGGCGACCGAGCTGATCGTGCTGGTGTCCAAGCCGCCGGCCGGGGAGGTCGCGGACGCGGTGCGGGCACATGCCGAGGGGCTGGCCACGCCGGTCGTTCTCGCGCTGCTCGGAGCCGGGCGGCCGGACCTGACGGCGGTGGTCGAGGGGGTGCTCGGGCGGCTCGGCGTGCCGGTGCCGGCGCCGTGGCCGGCCTGGCTGCCCGCCGTACCGCCCGTGCCGCTCGGGGCGGGGAAGGCGCTACGCGGGCTGTTCGTGGGGGGGACGCTGTGCGACGAGGCGATGCTGATCGCCAGCGCGGCGCTCGGGCCGGTCCGGTCCAACATCCCGCTGCGCGAGGAGTGGGCGCTGCCGGCCGGCCTGCGCGCCGAGGGACATGTCATGATCGACTTCGGGGACGACACGCTGACCGATGGCCGGCCGCACCCGATGATCGACGGCACGCCGCGGCTGGACCGGCTGGCCGCCGAGGCGGCCGACCCGACCTGCGGCGTGGTGCTGCTGGACGTCGTCCTTGGGCATGCGGCACACCCGGACCCGGCCGGCGGGCTGGCCCCGGTGATCGCCGAGGCCACCGGCCGGGGGGTGCCCGTCGTCGTGTCGCTAACCGGCACGGCCGGCGACCCGCAGGGACTGGACGCGCAGGCCGAGGCGCTACGGGCGGCCGGCGCGGCGGTGCTGCGGTCCAACGCGGCCGCGGCCCGGTACGCCGTACGCCTGCTGACCGGCGAGCCCGAGACCGGCCAGCCCGAGACCGACGCGGCCGGAGCTGACGCGGCCGGAGCTGACGCGAAAATCACGGATCTCCTGGCCTCCACGCCCGAAGATCGGGGATCTTCGGGTTACATCGGCCCGGGTTACATCGGCCCGGGTGACGCCGAGCCGGGTGCCGGCCCGGCGGGCAGCCTGCTGGCCGGCGAGCCGAGGGTGGTCACCGCCGGGGTCAGCCTGCTGGCCGACGCGCTCACCGCCCAGGCCGCCGTACCGACCGTGGTCGAGTGGCAGCCGCCGTACGCCGGCACCGAGGAGCACCTGGCCCGGGTGCTGGCCGACCCGCGCCGGGCCGGGGCGAACGCCGAGGCGGTGCGCCGGATGCTGGCCGCCGGGGCGACGCTGGTCGACGTCCGACCGGCCAGCGAGGTGCTGGGGCTGACCCGCGAGCAGTTCTGCCATGCCGGCCCGCCGATCACCTGGGCGCGGGCGTCCGGCCCGATGCGCGGCGCGCTGGTCGGCGCGGTCCTGCTGGAGGGGCTCTGCAACGACTCCGACCAGGCCGCGCAGCTCGCCGCCGCGCCGGGCTGGCTGGAGCTCATGCCGTGCCACGCACGCGGCGGGGTCGGGCCGATGGCCGGCGTCGTGTCGTCGTCGATGTGGCTGTGGGAGCTGCGCGACGAGGGGCACGACCGGACGAGCTGGTGCAGCCTGAACGAGGGCCTGGGCGCGGTGCTCCGCTACGGCGCGTACGGGCCCGAGGTGATCGACCGGCTGCGCTGGATGTCGGCGGTGCTCGGCCCGGCGCTGCAGGCCGCCGTCCGGGCCGCCGGGCCGATCGACATCAAGGCGATCATCGCCCAGATGGTGCAGATGGGCGACGAGGGGCACAACCGTAACCGGGCCGGGACGCTGATGCTGCTGCGCGAGCTGTTCCCGCACCTGGTGAGCGCCGGCGCCGCCGCCGGGCTGTCGACGAAGGACATGGCCGAGATCGCCCGGTTCGTCGGCGGCAACGACCACTTCTTCCTCAACCTGGCGATGCCGGCGGCCAAGCTGCAGGCCGAGGCCGCTGCCGGCATCCCCGGCTCGAGCGTGGTGACCGCGATGGCCCGCAACGGCACCGACTTCGGCATCCGGGTCTCCGGCACCGGGGAGGAGTGGTTCACCGGACCGGCCGCAGTGCCGGACGGGCTCTACCTCGGCGGCTACGGCCCGGCCGACGCCAACCCCGACATCGGCGACTCGGCGATCACCGAGACAGCCGGGCTGGGTGGGTTCGCGATGGCGGGCGCGCCGGCCATCGTCCGGTTCGTCGGCGGCACCGTGGCCGACGCGCTGCGCACCACGGCCGAGATGTACGAGATCACCCTGGCGGAGAACCCGGCGTACGCCCTGCCGGCGCTGGACTTCCGCGGTACGCCGACCGGGATCGACGTGACCGCCGTGCTGCGGACCGGAGTGCTGCCGCGGATCAACACCGGCATCGCCGGCCGGTTCGCGGGCACCGGCCAGGTCGGCGCCGGCCTGGTCAGCCCGCCGGCCGAGTGCTTCACCGCCGCCTTGGCCGCCCTGGCCGACACCGTCCCTGCCGGCCCAACCGGCTGATCCTCGTGTGGTCACCTATACGCCGAGTGGTGACCTGTCGTCGCCGTCGCACAACGTGTGGTCACCTATACGCCGAGTGGTGACCTCCTGGGGTCTGGCGACAACGAAAGGTCACCACAACCCCGAGAGGTGACCACACCGGCGGGACCACGCAATCGAGGTAAGGGCACCGCCAGGGCGGTGAGAGGGGTTTGTTACCCCAGGTTGACCGGCGGATTACACCAACGACACGAGCCGGCCTCACGCTTCGGCAGCAAACCCGACCCCTCCGGAGGCGCGATGAGCCAGGACGTCACCTTACCGCCGGCAACGGCCGAGGACGCCGTACGGACGCCACCGCGCCAATACAACGGCCTGGTCAACAACGCGACCCTGGAGGACTACTCGCTGCGGTACGCGCCGAAGTCGTTCCGGCGGTGGTCGGAGTACACGGTGGCCACGACGGCGCTCGGCGGCATCGCCTACCTGGCTGACTTCGCCATCGGCGCGTCCATCGCCATCACCCACGGTTTCATGAACGCGCTGGTCGCCGTGCTGGTGGCCGCCCTGGTCATCTTCGTCACCGGCATCCCGATCTCGTACTACTCGGCGAAGTACTCGATCGACATGGACCTGCTCACCCGGGCGTCCGGGTTCGGGTATCTCGGCTCGACGATCACCTCAATCGTGTACGCCAGCTTCACCTTCATCTTCTTCGCGCTCGAGGGCTCAATCATGGCCCAGGCGTTCCATTCCGGCCTGCACATCCCGCTCCCCCTCGGCTACCTGATCGGCGCGCTGATCATCATTCCGCTGGTGGTGTGGGGCATGACCGCGCTGTCGAAGCTGCAGGTATGGACGCAGCCGATCTGGCTGGTGCTGATGGTGGCGCCGTTCGTCTACATCGCGTTCACCGACCCCGGCCAGTTCGCGGCCTGGACCCATTTCGCCGGTAACTCCCCGACCGGGTCGTCGTTCAGCTTCCTCGGCTTCGGTCTTGGCATGGGCGTGGCGCTGTCGCTGATCGCGCAGATCGGCGAGCAGGTCGACTACCTGCGGTTCATGCCGGAGAAGACGGCGGCGAACGCGAGGAGATGGTGGACGGCGGTGCTCGCGGCCGGGCCGGGCTGGGTCATTCTCGGCGCGGCGAAGCAGCTCGGCGGCGCGTTCCTGGCGTTCTACGTCGCGGACCGGGTCGGGCTGGTCCGGGCGGGCGAGCCAATCGAGCAGTACCTGGGCGGGTTCGGGCTTTTCCTGGCGGGCGGCACGGTCGCCGTGGCGACGTTCTTCGTCGTGCTGTCGCAGGTCAAGATTAACGTGGTGAACGCGTACTCCGGCTCGTTGTCCTGGTCGAACTTCTTCTCCCGGGTGCTGCACTACCACCCTGGCCGGGTGGTCTGGATCTTCCTGAACGTCGGCATCGCGCTCATTCTCATGGAGGCCGGCGTGTTCGGCTTCCTGAACACCGTGCTCGGGTTCTACTCCAACGTCGCCATCGCGTGGATCGGCGCGCTGGTGGCCGACCTGGTGGTAAACAAGCCGCTCGGTCTCTCCCCGCCGATCATCGAGTTCAAGCGGGCGCACCTGTACAACGTGAACCCGGTCGGCTTCATCAGCATGCTGGTCGGCTCGGTGGTGTCGATCATGGCGTTCTACAACGCGTTCGGCGCCTATGCCCAGGCGTTCTCACCGTTCATCGCGCTGGCCCTGGCCTTCGTCCTAGCGCCGCTGATCGCCTGGCTGACCAAGGGCAAGTACTACATCGCCCGCGAGGACACCCTGCCCGAACCACTCGTGGTGGACGGCCTGCTGTCCGCGGTCACCCTCACCTGCGTGGTCTGCGGCATGGAGTTCGAGCGGCCCGACATGGCGTCCTGCCCGTACCACCAAGGCGCGATCTGCTCGCTGTGCTGCAGCCTGGACAAGGCCTGCCACGACGTGTGCAAGGCACACTCCAGCACGGTGACCTACGTGACGATCTCGCCGACCGCACCGGCCTGAGCCAGCCGGTCAGCGAGGAGAGGCGAACGCCGCCCCGGTGACATGCCCTGGGGCGGCGTTTCCCCACTCACCCGTCCAGCCCAGCACGGCGATCGAGGAGGTCTTCAGCTCGGTCGGCTCGCCGGTGAGCAGGCCGACCAGGTCGGAGATGCCGGGGTTGTGCCCCACCAGCAGCGCGGTGCCGACCTCGGCCGGCAGGGCGCGTACGACGGCCAGCAGCTCGCCAGCCGCGGCACCGTACAGCCGCTCGTCGTAGCGGGCCTCCGGGACCGGGTCGAGTTCCGCGCCGGCCAGCCTCCACGTCTGCCGGGCGCGTACGGCGGTCGAGCAGAGCACCAGGTCGATGCCCGGCTGGTGCTCGCGCAGCCAGCGGCCGGCCAGCGGCGCCTCCCGCCGGCCCCGCCCGGCCAGCGGCCGGCGCTCGTCGGGCAGGTCCCGCGACCAGTCCGACTTGGCGTGCCGGAGCAGCACGAGCGTGCGGTTCGTGGCCACCTCGCCAGCGTGCCATCTGTGCTGGCTATAGGCACCGCCCGTCCGGTAGCTCCGGTCCTCTTGCTGCCTCGGCGACAGGTCAGCCGCAGCGGAACCGGTCCGGCAGGAACGTGTCAAGGTGCGCCCGGACGGTGCGGGGGTCGGCGGCGGTCGCGCTGACCAGCAGGCCCGGGCCGGCCAGTGGCATGACGGCGTAGTCCGGTCCGGCGGACCCGGCAGGCCCGGCGGACCCGGCGGACCCGGCGGACCCGGCGGACCAGCCTGCCGCCGGGCCCCAGGCCGGGTCGACGACGAGCAGCGAGCCGGTGGCCCGGCCGCCCACCGCCGAGGCCGGCCCGGCGGTGACCGGGTCGGCGCCGTCCAGCACCAGCTCCGAGCGCAGCAGCGGGCTGCCGCCGACGTCGACCCGCAGCCCGCCGCGGTACTCCCCGCCCGGTTCGCCGTACCGCCCGAGCACCACCTCCTCGCGCAGGACGAGCCCACCACCGGCCGCCACCTCGGCGCGTACGGCGGCGTGGTGGCGAGCCCCGGTCGCGACGATCGTCGGCTCCGGCAGCACCGCCAGCCACCCACCGCCAGCCACCGCCAGCGACCAGCGGTACGACGACCACGCGCCCTCCAGCGGCCCGCCAGGCCCGGACCCGGGCAGCGCGACGGTCGCGGCCACCGTACGCAGCACCAGCCGGGCGCCCGGGCCGACGGTGACCGACAGCTCGACGTCGTCCCCGCCGAGCGGCCCGGCCGCACTGGTCGCCAGGTAGACCGCGTCGGCCGTCGGCCGCAGCGTCAGCGGCGCCTCCGACCGCAGCACGGCGAGCCGGGTCCGCCCGCCCGCGCCGGCCTCCGCGACGACCGCCGCCCGCGCCTTCACCCCGGCGCCTTCACCCGGGCACTCCGGTCACCGGGTCATCCGGGCAGCCGCGCCCGCACCTGGGCGCGCACCCAGTCGGCCACCGCTGCCGCGTCCGGCTGCTCACGCAGCGAGAGCAGCAGCACCGGCAGGTCGCCGCGGACGGCCCGCGCGTCGCCCTCCATCACGGCCAGGTCGGCGCCTACCCGCGACGCCAGGTCGGTCTTGTTGATCACCAGCAGGTCCGCGCGGGTCACCCCTGGGCCGCCCTTGCGCGGCACTTTGTCACCGCCGGAGACGTCGAGGACGAAGATCTGCCGGTCCACCAGCCCGTAGCTGAACGTCGCGGTCAGGTTGTCGCCGCCGCTTTCCACCAGCACCAGGTCCAGCCCGCCGAACGCCGCATCCAGCGACTCCACGGCGTCGAGGTTGGCGGTGATGTCGTCGCGGATGGCGGTGTGCGGGCAGCAGCCGGTCCGGACGGCGACGATCCGCTCGGCGGCCAGCACACCCGCGGTGCGGAGGAAGTCGGCGTCCTCGGTGGTGTAGATGTCGTTGGTCACCACGGCCAGGTCGAGCTCGTCCCGCAGGGTGCGGCACAGCGCGGCGACCAGCGCGGTCTTGCCGCTGCCGACCGGCCCGCCGACGCCGATCCGGACCGCGCGGCCGGGCGGGGGTGGTGTGGTGGGCGAGTGCTCGGGCGGCTCCACATGCGGGTGGTCAGGACGCAAACAGACGCACCTCCGATCGGGCGTGCCGCTCGGCGAGCAGGTCGAGCCGGGGGGCGGTCGGGCTGGGCAGGTCTGGCCAACCGGCCGGTACGGCGGCCCGGCGGGCGACCGCCGCGATCTCGCCGGCCAGCCCGGCCAGCAGCGCGTGGACGGCCAGCGGGTCCATGCCGCGCAGCCGGACGGCGGCGGTGGCCGGGCCGGACACCGCCAGGTACGCCGCCACCAGCGCGGCACCCTCGGGGTCACCGCCGGCCGCCGCGGTGACCGTGCCGAGGACGATCGGGTGATGTGGCCCGCCGGGCGTGCCGGCCAGCGCGGCCAGGGCCGGGCTCGGCCAGGCCGGCCGGGCGGCGCGGAGCAACGCCCGGCCCTGCTGCCGGGAGGCCCGTCGCTGGGCCGGCGAGGGGGTACGCGCGTCCGCCTCGGCATCCAGCCCCGCCCAGCCAGCCGGGCCGACCGGGCCAGCCGGGCCAGCCGGGCCGACGGCGGCCGCCCGGCACGCCGCCGCGGCCAGCCCGGCCGCCACCGCGCCCGCCGTACGCAGCCGCCCCCGCAGGAACACCGCGAGATCCGCCAGACCACCGACCATCCCGGTCTCGATGGCCGCCTCGACCCCGCCCGAATGCGCGTGGCCACCCGCCGGCAGCCGCGAGTCCGCCAGCATCAGCAGCCCGAGAACGCCGTCCAGCACGCCGCTCATCTGACGCCGCTCATCTGACGCCGCTCATCAGAACAGGAAGTAACGCTGCGCCATCGGCAGCTCGGTGGCCGGCTCGGGCTCGATGACGTCGCCGTCGATGCGCACCGTGAACGTGTCCGGCTCGACCTCGATCCGGGGCAGCGCCGTGTTCTCCGGCAGGTCGGTCTTGCCGCGCGCCCGCACGTCCGCCACCGGCACCAGCGCCCGCGGCAGGCCCAGCCGCTCGGCCAGCCCGTCCTCCAGCGCGACCGGCGCCACGAACGACACCGACGTCGCCGCCACCACCCGCGCCGCCGCACCCCACATCGGCCGCGGCAGCACCGGCTGCGGCGTCGGGATCGAGGCGTTCGCGTCGCCCATCGCGCCGTACGCGATCATCCCGCCCTTGAGCACGACGTGCGGCCGGACGCCGAAGAACGCCGGCTCCCAGAGCACCAGGTCGGCCAGCTTGCCCGGCTCGACCGACCCGACGAGCCCGTCCAGCCCGTGCGCGACGGCCGGGCAGATGGTGTGCTTGGCGACGTACCGCCGGGCCCGGTGGTTGTCGGCCGGCCCGTCGCCGGGCAGCGCGCCGCGGCGGCGCTTCATCACGTGCGCGGTCTGCCAGGTGCGCAGCACAACCTCGCCGATCCGACCCATCGCCTGCGAGTCCGAGCCGATCATGGAGATGGCGCCCAGGTCGTGCAGCACGTCCTCGGCGGCGATGGTGGTGGGGCGGATCCGGCTCTCGGCGAAGGCCAGGTCCTCTGGCACGGCCGGGTTGAGATGGTGGCAGACCATCAGCATGTCAAGGTGCTCGGCGATGGTGTTCGCGGTGAACGGCCGGGTCGGGTTGGTCGAGGACGGCAGTACGTTGGGGTGACCCGCGACGGTGATGATGTCCGGCGCGTGCCCGCCCCCGGCGCCCTCGGTGTGGTAGGCGTGGATGGCCCGGCCGGCGATCGCGACCAGCGTGTCCTCGACGAAGCCGGCCTCGTTCAGCGTGTCGGAGTGCAGCGCGGCCTGGACACCGGCGGCATCGCAGACCCGCAGGCAGGCGTCGATCGCGGCCGGCGTGGAGCCCCAGTCCTCGTGCAGCTTGAACCCGGCCGCGCCGGCCTTGAGCTGCTCCCACAGCGCCGGCTCGGAGACGGTGTTGCCCTTGCCGAGCAGGGCGACGTTGACCGGCAGGTCCGCCGTAGCCTCCAGCATCCGGGCGAGCTGCCAGGCGCCGGGGGTGACCGTGGTGGCCTTGGTGCCCTCGGCCGGGCCGGTGCCGCCGCCGACCAGCGTGGTGATGCCGGCGGCCAGCGCCTCGTCGACCTGCTGCGGGCAGATCAGGTGGACGTGGCAGTCGACCGTGCCGGCGGTGAGGATCTTGCCGTTGCCGGCGAGGATCTCGGTGGACGGGCCGATGACGAGGTCGGGGTGTACGCCGGCCATGGTGTCGGGGTTGCCGGCCTTGCCGAGGGCAGTGATCCGGCCGTCGCGGATGCCGACGTCGGCCTTGACGACGCCCCAGTGGTCGAGGACGACGGCGCCGGTGATGACCAGGTCCGGGGTGCCCTCGGCGCGGGTGGCAACGGCCTGGCCCATCGACTCGCGAATCACCTTGCCGCCGCCGAAGACCGCCTCGTCGCCGGCCATCGGGCCACGCGCCAGGTCCTGCTCGACCTCGACCAGCAGGTCGGTGTCGGCCAGCCGGATCCGGTCGCCCGTCGTGGGACCGTAGAGGAGGGCGTACCGCTCCCGGGACAGCTCAGCCATCGGCGGGCCGCCGTTCGGGGAGCTGGCCGTCCAGCCGCAGCCCGGGAACGACCCGCCGGCCGGCGAGCGGGACCAGCGCGACCTCGCGGGACATGCCCGGCTCGAACCGCACCGCCGTGCCGGCGGAAATGTCCAGCCGGTGTCCCCGCGCCGCGTCCCGGTCGAGCTCGAGCGCGGGGTTGGCCTGGGCAACGTGGTAGTGCGAGCCGACCTGCACCGGGCGGTCGCCGGTGTTGGTGACGAGCAGCGTGATGGCCGGCCGGTCAGCGTTCAGCGGTACGGCGTCCGCGCCGACGATGATCTCGCCGGGGATCACGGGCCGGCCGGTCATGGGATGGGCTGGTGCACGGTGACCAGCTTGGTGCCGTCGGGGAAGGTGGCCTCGACCTGGACCTCGGGAAGCATCTCCGGCACACCGTCCAGTACGTCGTCCCGGGACAGCACCTGCCGACCCGCCGCCATCAGGTCGACCACCGACCGGCCGTCCCGCGCGCCTTCGAGCAGGAACGACGTGATGAGCGCGGTGGCCTCGGGGAGGTTCAGCCGCAGCCCGCGGGCCCGTCGCTGCCCGGCCAGCCCGGCGGCGACGTGGATGAGCAGCCGCTCCTGCTCGTGCGGTGTGAGTCGCATGCGTCCCCCTTCGCCCTCACCGGGGTGCCATTCTGGCAGCCCCACTATTCCGCCGGGTTACGGCCCCAGCCCGCCCCGCGCTGTGGTCACCTCTCGGCGCTGTGGTGACCTGTCGTTGTCCGCGACCCCCGTGTGGTCACCTACCGGCGCTGTGGTGACCTGCCGTTGCTTGCGGCGCCCGTGTGGTGACCTATTGGCGCTGTGGTGACCACACGAGCTGGACAGGCGGGCAGGCGTCGGCTAGAGATCGCGGGGTGGGGCAGGCGGAGGCAGGGATGGGGGCGTTCAACGCGGCAACGCCGGATGGCGTACGGCGGGAGCTGCTGGCCTGCTGCGCGTCCACCCGCTGGGCCGACGCGCTGGCCGCCGGCCGCCCTTACCCGGACCTGGCCGCGCTCTGCGCCGCGTCCAACGCCGTACTGGCCGGGCTGGACTGGCCCGACGTGGAGCACGCCCTCGCCGCGCACCCGCGGATCGGCGAGCGGGCGGCAGGCCAGGGCCGAGAGGCCCGCTGGTCGCGCGGCGAGCAGGCCGCGGCGGCCAGCACCGATGCCGCCGTACAGGCCGAGCTTGCGGACGGCAACGCCGAGTACGAACGGCGGTTCGGCCAGGTCTTCCTGATCTGCGCCACCGGCCTGCCCGCCGAGACTATCCTGGCCGCCCTGCGCGCCCGCCTCGCCCACGACGAGCCGACCGAGCACCGGGTCGTCCGGGAGGAGCTGGGCAAGATCATCCGGCTGCGCCTGACAAAGCTGGTCGCAGAATGACGATCTCCACCCACATCCTCGACACCGCCCGCGGCCGGCCCGCGGCCGGCGTCCACGTCCAACTGGAACGGCGCACCGACGACGGCACCTGGCAGTCGCTGGCCGACGGCGTGACGGATGCCAACGGGCGGCTCGGGGACTGGGCGCCGCAGCTCGCGGCCGGCGTCCACCGGCTGGTCTTCGACACCGCCGGATATCTCGGCGAGTCGGCATTCTTCCCCGAGGTCACGGTCACCTTCGAGATTGCGGACCTAGCCGAGCATTACCACGTTCCGTTGCTGCTCAGCCCGTTCGCCTACTCGACCTACCGCGGCAGCTAACCTGGAAGGTTATTCAAAACCCTTAGTCGCATTATCTAGATGATCTTCGTTAAAGCTTGGTCACGCTCGGCGTGTCGCGTAGGCAACGGTCTTTCCCTTCGGTATTGGTTAGTCGCCAAACACGCCAACGCCGAACGGGGAAAGACCGTTGCGCTACCAGCGTACTACAGGACTGATGCTGTCGCAGATGCAGGAGCTTGTCGCGCGCGTACAGGCCGCCTTGCCCGAGCCGTGGAACAAGAAGGTCGGCCGGCCGAAGTCGTGCGGGTTGTACCGGGCGGTCGAGACCGCGTGCATGTATATACGACAGAATGTCACGCAGGAGTTTCTTGGCGACCTACGGGACATCTCCCAGTCCACCGTCTCACGGAGGATCAAGGACCTGACGCCCGTCGTGAAAGCAGTCCTGGAGGAGTTCGTACCGGACGCGGCCGAAGCCCTCGAGATGGTCAACGGACGAGCCTGCCTGGTTGACGGCACCATCACGCCCTGCTGGTCGTACGCCGACCACGACGAGCTATGGAGCCGCAAGCACGGCACGACCGGCTTCAACGCGCAGCTGGTGTGCCTACTCGACGGCGACGCTGTCTACATCTCTGACCCGCTGGACGGCAAGACACACGACGCCAAGGCATTCACCGAAACACCGGCGGCGGACATCGTCAAACACTCCGGCGGAGGCATCGGCGACAAGGGCTACCAAGGATGCGACGGCGTAACTGGATAGGTCACCGTTTTGTGGGCGGCCTGAACTGCCCTGCCGCGTGGTTGCGGTGGAGTGGGGTGGGTCGGCCCGGGGTAGGTTAGGTTGCTGGGAGCCAGGGTGTGCAGGCTGCGGCTTGGATGAGGGCC
>DATILL010000114.1:0-3869 GCA_035476575.1 Mycobacteriales bacterium | reverse complement strand
TCGTTGTCTGCGGGGAACGACAGGTCACCACAACGCCGACAGGTGACCACACGGAGAACGGCGGCTCAGGTTGCGGTCGCTGCGGTCTCCAGCTCAGCCAGCGCGGTCTCCAGGTGAGTGAGCAGCCGCTGCAGGTGCGGCACGCTGCGGCGGCACCCGGTCAGGCCGAAGTCCAGGCTGTCCAGGTAGCTCGTCACGGTGATGTTCAGCGCCTGGCCGTCATACGGGATGGACAGCGGGTAGAGGCCCTCCAGCCGGGCGCCCTCCCAGTACAGCGGGCGGCGCGGGCCAGGCACGTTGGAGATCACCAGGTTGAACGGCGGCGGCGCGACCCGGACCACGCCGGGCAGCGGGTTGGCCGCCAGTGGCGCCATCACCATCGCCGACAGCGCGAGGATCTGCAGCGGGCTGAGCCCGTTCATCGCCTGCTTGCCCTGCTCCAGCGAGGCTCGGATCTGGCGGAACCGCTCGGCCGGGTCGGCCACGTTGGTGGCCAGGCTGGCCAGGATCGTGCCGACCGCGTTGCCGCCCGGCTCGCCGTCAGTGGACCGGGTCCGCAGCGCCAGCGGCACCATGGCCACCAGCGGCCGGTCCGGCAGCGCGCCAAGGTCGAGCAGGTAGTGCCGCAGCGCTCCGGCGCACATGGCCATCACGACGTCGTTCACGGTCGATCCGCGGGTGGCCCGACGGACCGCCTTGACCCGGGCCATGGGCCAGGACTGCGCGGCGAACCGCCGGCCGCCGGTGATCGGCACGTTCAGCATCGACCGAGGCGCCTGGAACGGCAGGGTCGCGCCGTGGTCGAGCAGCGCGTGCTGGACGACGCCGAACAGCGCCGGGCCGACGCCGGCCAGCTCGCCGATGGTCCGGGCGGTGCCTCCGACCGCCCGCCGCGGCACGTCCAGCATCGCGCCGAGGCCAGCGCCCAGCCCGCCGAGGCCGCCGTGCCCACCGCTGCCGTTCAGGCCGTTGGCAGGCGCGGTCCCGTTGGGCTGGCCGCCGTTGAGTTCGCTGCCGTTGGGCTGGCTCCGCTCGCACGGGGGCCGGCTCCAGCCCGCCCACGGCGGTGGCAGGTCCACCGCGGCTGGGTCCTCCGACAGCGTCCGCAGCAGCAGCCGCATCGCCGAGACGCCGTCGGCCAGCGCGTGGTGCAGCTTTCCGTACGTCGCGAACCGGCCGCCCTCCAGCCCCTCGATCAGGTGGAACTCCCACAGCGGACGGTGCCGGTCCAGCAGGGTGCCGTGCAGCCGGGAGGTCAGCTCCAGCAGCTCGCGCACCCGGCCGGGCCGGGGCAGCGCCGACAGCCGGACGTGGTAGTCGAGGTCGATCTGCTCGTCCTCGGCCCAGGACCACTGGCCGAACAGGCTGACCGGCCCACGCGGCCGCCGCCGGAACAGCCGTCGGACGTTCTTGCCGTCGACCAGCCGCCGGTACTGGTTGGAGACGAAGTCCGGGCCGGCGCCGTCCGGCAGCGTGTAGAGCTGCAGGCCGCCGACGTGCATGGGGTGTTCGCGGGACTCGGCGAGCAGGAAAACAGAGTCAGTCAGAGGCATCGGCGACATGGGCGCATCCTGTCGAGCGTTCGTCTCGCGATTTCTGGGAAGGTTGCCGGCCTGCCGAACCCCTTTGTTCACGGAGGTGACCAAATCCTAACCGGCCTTAGCCAGGAGCGGCGTACCCGTCGTGACCCATCGTGAGAAGGCCACAAGTATTGGCGCCCACCTTCATGCGACAAGTCGCGAAAAGGCGGGAGGGCAGCTTAGGAGACGTCGGTCACCCAGTTGCCGTGGAAGCCGAACGGCACCCGCTGCGGCAGGTGCACCACGGCCACCGGGCCGGCGGACAGCTCCTGGGCGTGCAGGATCACCACGTCGCTGCGGTCCGTGGTCGCATCGTAGACATAGGACATCAGCCAGCCGTCGTCCTCGGCCGAGTCAGGCGTGCGGGGCACGAACACCGCCTCCAGCGAGACCCGCCCGGCGCCGTAGTCCACCTCCTCGCTCTTGCCGTGCGCCAGGTCGTGCTTGAGCAGCCGGCCGGTCTCGCCCCGCTCGTCCAGCGTGACGCAGTAGGCGAAGCGGTGCCGCGCGCCGACCAGCCGTTCGTCGTGCCGGGGGAACTCCTGCGCCCGGTCGTCCAGGAGCTGTTCGCGCACCCGCCCGCCCGCCGGGTCGACGGTCCAGCGGACGAGCGTCGGCGGTCCGTCCCCGGGGCCGCGCCGGTCGGTGGCGAAGATCGTGTCATACCGCACCACGTCCACCACCACCGTGCCGTCCGGGGCGTCGTAGGCGTTGACCGGGTGGAAGACGTAGCAGGGCCGGTCCAGCTCGCACCAGCGGACGGTGTCCGGACCGCCGTCGCGAGGCAGCAGGCCGACCCGGGCGCCGTACCCAGGGTCCCACCGGTACGGCAGCGGCATGCCGGCCTGCGCTGCCTCCATGCTGAAGGTGACCGGCAGGTCCAGGATCAGCGCATACCGGCTGGTCAGCCCCATGTCGTGGACCATCGGCCGGCCGGGGGTGGGGACGTCGACGGTACGCCGGACGGCGCCGTCGGCGCCGACCACGAGGTACCGCACGCCCTCGTCCTGCCAGTAGTAGCTGACCGCATGCAGCTCGCCGGTGGCCGGGTCAAGCTTGGGGTGCGCGGTGAACCCGCCGGGCAGGGTGCCGCCGAAGCTGGTCCGGGCGATGGTGCGCAGCTCGTAGTCGAGCAGCATCGGCAGCCCGCCCGCCTCGACCAGGCCGTACGTCGCCCCGGCGTGGCCGATGACGTTGGTGTTGACGACGTTCGGCCCGACGCCGTGCCGGGGGCCGGGCGTGGGCTCGCGGCCGAGCGCGGCGGTGACCGTGTCGTCGGCGACGAACCGGTTGCGGTACCACTCTGCCCGGCCGTCGCGCAGCCGGACGCCGTGCACCATGCCGGTGCCGGTGAACCAGTGGTAGGTCGCCGGGTCGCCGGGCAGCACCGGGTTGGGTCCGATCCGCAGCAGCCGGCCCGCCAGCCCGGCCGGGACCTGGCCCTCAACCGGTAGGTCGAACGCGGTCACCTCTTCCCGGACCGGTGCGAAGTTGCGGTCCAGGTAACGATTCGGGTGTTGCGGTTCAAGAATTGTCATGTATGGACAACCTTCCATGACAGAGGGAACATAACAACGTTATGATAATCCAATGGCTCGGGGAAGGGCACATGACGACGAGCTCGCCGCGCAGCTCATCGATGCGGCTGGCCAGTTGCTGGCCAGCGCGGGCCCGGGCGGGCTCGCGGTCCGGCGGGTGGCTGAGGCGGCCGGCACGTCGACCATGGCCGTCTACACGCTGTTCGGCGGCAAGGAAGGGATGCTCACCTCGATGTACGAGGAAGGCTTCCGCCGGCTTGGTGCCGCGCTGCTCGCCGTGCCGGTGACCGACAACCCGCTGGCAGACCTGCACCAGCTCGGGCTGGCGTACCGGCAGTCCGCGCTGGCCAGCCGGCACCTGTACGAGCTAATGTTCAGCCACCCGGTGCCCGGCTTCAGCCCGGGCCCGGCTGGCCGTGCGGCGGCCGACGCGGCGTACGCCCCGATGCTCGCCTGCGTGACCCGGTGCATCGAGAGCGGCGCGATCAGCCAGACCGACCCGGCGCGGGTGGCCCTTCACCTGTGGGGGCTCGCGCACGGCCTGGTCGCGCTGGAGCTGAACGGCTGGCTCCCGGAGGACCTGGCGACCCGGGACGCGCTGTACCGGTCCTGCCTGACGATGACCGGCATCTGTTACGTCGGCCGGCCAGACCCCGACGCCGGCTCCCGCCCCGCCCCGGCCCCCGACGGCTGACGTTGTGGTGACCTGTCGGCGTTGTGGTGACCTGTCGTTGTCCCCGGACAACGACAG
>DATILL010000113.1:0-54275 GCA_035476575.1 Mycobacteriales bacterium | reverse complement strand
GTCGAAGAGGGTGGCCATCGTGGCCAGCGTGCCACACTGCCTGTTCGTGGACGCCCTCCCAGCCAACCTGGTTCCCAACCCCGTCCCCAACCTGGTTCCCACCGACCCGCTCGCCCGGCTGCGGGTGATCTCGGCGGAACGGGCGGCGGCCGGGCTGCGCCGCACGCTGCGGCCGCGCCCGCCGGGCGGCGACGGGCTGCTCGACCTGGCCGGCAACGACTACCTCGGGCTGTCGTCGCACCCGGCCGTGGTCGAGGGGGCGGTGCGGGCTGCCCGGACCTGGGGCGCCGGCTCGACCGGGTCGCGGCTGGTCACCGGGTCGACCGCCCTGCACGCCGAGCTGGAGGCGGAGCTGGCGGCGTTCACCGGGATGCCGGCCGGGCTGGTCTGCTCGTCCGGCTTCCTGGCCAACCTGGCGGCGGTCAGCGCGCTGTCCGGGCCGGGCACGCTGGTGGTCTCCGACGCGGCCAACCACGCCTCGATCGTGGACGCCTGCCGGCTGTCCCGGGCCCGGGTGGTCGTCGTGCCGCACCGGGACCCGGCCGCGGTCGAACGGGCGCTGGCCACCCGGTCCGAACCGGTGGCGCTGGTGGCCAGCGACACGGTGTTCAGCGTCGACGGCGATCTGGCGCCGGTCGCCGCGCTGCACCAGGCGGTACGGCGGCACGGCGCGCTGCTGGTGCTGGATGAGGCGCATGCGCTGGGCGTGGTGGGGCCGGGCGGGCGGGGTGCGGCGTACGCCGCCGGGCTTGCCGGGGAGCCAGATGTGGTGCTGACCGTGACCCTGTCGAAGTCTCTCGGGGCGCAGGGTGGGGCGGTGCTCGGGGCGCCGGAGGTGGTCGAGCACCTGGTCAACTTCGGCCGTCCGTTCATCTTCGACACTGGGCTGGCACCGGCCGCGGCGGGTGCCGCACTGGCGGCGCTGCGGGTGGTGGCCGAGGTCCCGGAGCTGGCCGTGGCCACCCGGGCGAACGCCGTGGCCATCGCCCGGGTGGCGACGGTGCTCGGGCTGGCGAGCGTGGTACCGGACGCCGCGGTCTGCCCCGTCCTGCTGGGGCGGCCGGATCGGGCGGTCCGTGGCGCTGAGGTGTGTGCCGAGCACGGCGTCCGGGTGGGCTGTTTCCGGCCGCCGTCGGTGCCGGACGGCCGCGCCTGCCTACGGATCACCAGCCGGGCCAACCTGACCACCGATGACCTGGCCCAGCTCGCCGTCGCCCTCAAGGCGGTCGCCGCCCAGCCATAGGTGACCACTACGCCGAGAGGTCACCACACGGGCGGTGCGGGCAACGTGAGGTCACCCGCGGAGCTGCGCGTAGTAGGTCAGGCAGGTGTCGTACGACGGCAGCAGGCCCTGCTCGGCGGCCTGCGCCAGTGTGGGCGCCGCGGCGTCCCGGTCCGACAGCACCGGTTCCAGCCCGGGCGGCCAGGGCAGGTCCAGCGCGGGGTCAAGCGGGTGCACGCCGTGCTCCCGGGCCGGGTTGTAGCCGGTCGAGCACACGTAGACCAGCGTGGTGTCCTCGGCCAGTGCGCAGAAGGCATGGCCGAGCCCCTCGGCGACGTACACCGCGCGCCGGTCCACCTCGTCCAACCGGACGGCGTCCCAGCGCCCGAACGTCGGCGAGCCAACCCGGATGTCCACGACCACGTCCAAGGCGGCGCCGCGGGGGCAGTAGACATACTTCGCCTGGCTCGGCGGCACGTCGGCGAAGTGCACGCCCCGCAGCGTGCCCCGCCGGGAGACGCTGTGGTTGGCCTGCGCCAGGGCCAGCGGGTGCCCCACTGTGTCGACCACCACGTCGGCTTTGTACCACTCCAGGAACAGCCCGCGCCCATCGCCGTGTTGGACCGGCGTGAACTCCCAGGCGCCGGGCACGGCGAGGTCGCGAACCTTCATGGCCGTGGACGCTAGCAGCCGGCGGGTGCCACCCAGAGGACCGGAGCGGATGTGGCACACTCAGGCCTGTTCGGGAGATCCCCCGCGCCCGCGGCCGTCACCACCGTCGACGGCTCATCTTCTGTCCGGGCGGCAGCGACAACCTGCTCTGTCTACTGTCACGGCACCGGCGTGGCGCCCAGCGTCGGGCGGTCATCCTGGTGGCCACCGCTCGTTCGTGTTCGTCGTGCCGAGGGGAAGGCGACATCTGTGAGCCCGCATGACTTTGTGAGCCCGCATGACCAGGAGCGGCCGGTCTTCGCAGCGCATGAAGGCGGCAAGCTCGAAGTCCACAGCACCCGCGAGATCCGTACCCGGGAGGACCTGTCGCTGGCCTACACCCCCGGGGTGGCCGAGGTGTGTACCGCCATCGCGGCCGACCCGGGGCTCGCCGTCCGCTACACCTGGGCCAGCCGGCTGGTCGCGGTGGTCACCGACGGCACCGCCGTACTCGGGCTGGGCGATATCGGCCCGACGGCGTCGCTGCCGGTGATGGAGGGCAAGGCGGTGCTGTTCAAGCAGTTCGGCGGGCTGAACGCGGTGCCGGTCGCGCTGGCCACCACCGACGTCGACGAGATCGTCGAGACGGTGGTCCGGCTCGCGCCGTCGTTCGGTGGGATCAACCTGGAGGACATCAGCGCGCCACGCTGCTTCGAGATCGAACGGCGGCTGCGCGCGCGGCTGGACATCCCGGTCTTCCACGACGACCAGCACGGTACGGCGATCGTGGTGCTGGCGGCGCTGCGCAACGCGGCCATGCTGGTGGACCGCAAGCTCGACGACCTGCGGGTCGTGGTGTCCGGCGCCGGCGCGGCCGGGGTCGCCTGCGCGAAGATCCTCGTCGAGGCCCGGGTCGGCGACATCGTGGTGGCCGACTCGCGTGGCGTCATCCACGGCGGTCGGGCGGACCTGAACGAGACCAAGCGGGCGCTGGCCGAGCTGACCAACGCTGGTGAGCTGACCGGCTCGCTCGCCGACGCGCTGAGCGGCGCGGACGTGTTCCTCGGCGTGTCCGGGGGTACTGTCGCCGAGGACGCGGTGGCCCGGATGGCGCCGCAGTCGATCATCTTCGCACTGGCCAACCCCAACCCGGAGATCCACCCGGAGATGGCCCGGCGGCATGCCCGGGTGGTGGCCACCGGTCGTAGTGACTACCCGAACCAGATCAACAACGTGCTGGCCTTTCCCGGCGTCTTCCGCGGCGCCTTCGACGTCCAGGCCACCTCGATCACCGAGGAGATGAAGCTGGCCGCCGCCGACGCGATCGCCACCGTGGTCGGCGACGACCTGAGCGAGGACTACGTCATCCCGAGCGTGTTCGACGAGCGGGTGGCCGGGGCGGTGTCGGCCGCGGTCGGGCAGGCTGCCCGCGCTGGCGGCGTGGCCCGCGCCTGACCTCATCGGCGGATCCGGTGACAGCCTGCGAGCGCGTTATTACCCCGGCCGGGCCTGGATGACCGGAATGGCGGGCTGCGCCGGGCGGGATCCCCCGGCAGAGTGATCAGGTGGTCATCCCCCTACACGACGAGAACCCCACCCGGAACATCCCGGTGGTCACCTGGATGCTGATCGCGGTGAACGTCGTGGTCTTCCTGGCCTCGCCGGTGGTGCTGTCGCCGCTGACCCGGGCGGCAGCCGGCAACCTGCTCTGCGAGCAGGTCGCGTACTACCAGCGCTGGGGCACCATCCCGGCCGAGCTGACGCACGGCCACCAGCTTTCGGAGGCGCCAGGCCCGGCGGTCAGCCCGACGAGCTGTGCGGCCGTGCCGACGCCGTACCACAAGAACGTGGTGCTGAGCACGCTCACCGGGCTGTTCATTCACGCTGGATGGCTGCACCTGATCGGCAACATGCTGTTCCTGTGGGTCTTCGGCAACAACGTCGAGGACCGCTTCGGTCGGCTCCGGTTCCTGCTGTTCTACCTGACGGTCGGGGTGATCGCGACCTGCGGGTACGCCCTTGCCACGCCGGGCTCGACGGCCCCGCTGGTGGGTGCGTCCGGGGCGATCTCCGGCATCCTCGGCGCGTACCTGATGCTCTATCCCCGAGCCCGGGTGCTGACCCTGATCGTGGTGATCCCGATCTGGATGCGGGCGTGGTTCGTGCTGCTGGTGTGGTTCGCCATCCAGGCCATCAACGCCCAGGGCTCGCTCACCGCCGGGGACACCTCCATCGGTTACGGCGTGCACATCATCGGGTTCCTGCTCGGCGTCGGGTACGGCGCCCTGCGCCGCCTGCGCAGCCCGCCGGTAGACTGGACCGTTACCCCGTCAGCATGAACGGGGTGCTCGCCCCAAAGGCGCCCGCCGTGGCGGAGATGGAGTACTGGTGCGACGCGGCTTGGCTGAACGAGGTGGGGATCTGGGCGGTGACGTTGCCGTCACTGGCCCCGGCGCCGGCCCGGCACCGCTGTTCCTGCCCCCGGAGGCGATCACGATGGCCTGGCCCGCGACCTGCCGCAGGAAGGTCACCAGGATCGGCGTGAACTCTAGTGACCTTTGTGCGGCAGGTCGCGAGTGCGTCGCTAGTCCTCGTCGTCGGCGCGGGCCAGCCAGGTGGCCAGCCGCTCGATCGGCGTCTCGAGCTCCGGGTTCAGGTCGACGAAGTCGCGCAGCCGGTCGGCCAGCCAGGCCAGCGTGACGGTCTCCGCGCCGCGCCGGTCGGCCAGCTCCTCGATGCCCCGGTCGGTGAAGTACACCGTGTCCTCCCACCCCGGTCCGCACTAGCCACCCGGTCCGCATGTGTCGTGATGATCCAGCACGACACGCCCGCGTGTCTCATTGGATCTTCGCGACAGGTGGGCTCTAGGCGAACGCCGACTCGACCAGCGCCGCCTGCTCGGCCTCGTGCCACGTGCTGGATCCGGTCGCCGGTGCCGCGGCGGCCTTGCGGGCGCGTACCTGCAACGCCACGCCGGGCAGCCTGGCCGGCAGGTTCAGCGCCAGGAAGGGCCAGGCACCCTGGTTCCACGGCTCCTCCTGCACCCACATGTGCTCGGTCGCGTTCGGGTACGCCGTGAGCGCCCGTCCGATCTGCTCGGCTGGGATCGGGTACAGCTGCTCCACCCGTACCAGCGCCACGTCGGTGATGTGGTGCCGCTCGGCGTGGCTGAGCAGGTCGTAGTACACCTTGCCGGTGCACAGCAGCACCCGACGTACCGAGCTGCCGCCACCGGTGCTGCCGCCACCGGTCCGGGCGTCGGGGATGACCGGCGCGAAGGTGCCCGAGACGAAGTCCTCCACTGCCGAGACCGCGAGCTTGTGCCGCAGCAGCGACTTCGGGGTGAAGACGACCAGCGGCCGGGTAATGGTGCCCAGCGCCTGCCGGCGGAGCAGGTGGAAGTAGTTGGCCGGGGTGGTGCAGTTGGCCACGGTCATGTTGTTCTGCGCGCAGAGCTGCAGGAAGCGCTCGATCCGGCTGGAGGAATGGTCGGGTCCCTGGCCCTCGTACCCGTGCGGCAGCAGCAGCGTGACGTCCGAGCGCTGCCCCCACTTCGCCTCGCCGGAGGAGATGAACTCATCGATGATCGACTGCGCGCCGTTGGCGAAGTCACCGAACTGCGCTTCCCAGAGCACCAGCGCGTTCGGGTTGGCTACGGAGTAGCCGTACTCGAAGCCCATCGCGGCGTACTCCGAGAGCAGCGAGTCGTAGACCCAGAACCGGGCCTGGTGGGGGTCCAGGTAGCGCAGCGGGGTGTGCTCAGTGCCGGTCTCCTTGTCGTGCAGCACAGCGTGCCGGCTGACGAACGTGCCGCGCCGGCTGTCCTGGCCGGACAGCCGTACCGGCACGCCCTGCAGCAGCAGCGAGCCGACCGCGATCAGCTCGCCCATGCCCCAGTCGATGCCGCCGTCGGTGGCCATCGCCGCACGGCGCTCCAGGATCCGGTGCAGCCGCGGGTGCACGGTGAACTCCGGCGGCAGCGAGACGTGCGCGTCGCCGATCCGCTTGACCACCTCCAGGGTGGTGGCGGTCGGGACCTCCTCGAACTCCGGCTGGTCCGCGCGGGGCGTGCCGGACGGGCCGCCGCCACCCGGGTTGCGCGTCTCCAGGAAGACCTTCTCCAACTGCTCCTGGTAGTCGCGCAGCGCCTCCTCCGCCTCGGCCATGGTGATGTCGCCGCGGCCGATCAGCGCCTCGGTGTAGAGCTTGCGCACGCTGCGCTTGGCGTCGATGATCTCGTACATCAGCGGTTGGGTCATCGACGGGTCGTCGCCCTCGTTGTGACCACGGCGCCGGTAGCACAGCATGTCGACGACGACGTCCTTCTTGAAGGTCTGGCGGTACTCCATAGCCAGCCGGGCCACCCGTACACACGCCTCGGGGTCGTCGCCGTTCACGTGGAAGATCGGCGCCTGGATCATCCGGGCCACGTCGGTGCAGTATAGGCTGGAGCGGGCCGCCGCCGGGCTGGTGGTGAAGCCGACCTGGTTGTTGATGACGACGTGTACGGTGCCACCGGTGCGGTAGCCGCGGAGCTGGGAGAGGTTCAGCGTCTCGGCCACCACACCTTGCCCGGCGAACGCCGCGTCGCCGTGGATCAGCACGGGCAGGACGGTGAAGCCCTGCTCGCCCTTGTCGATCAGGTCCTGCTTGGCCCGCACGATGCCTTCCAGCACTGGGTTGACCGCCTCCAGGTGGCTCGGGTTGGAGGTCAGCGACACCTCGATCTCCCCGCCGGTCAGCCGGTCGGTGAAGGTGCCCAGGGTGCCCAGGTGGTACTTCACGTCACCGGAGCCGCCCACGGTGGCCGGGTCGATGTTGCCCTCGAACTCGCGGAACACCTGGGCGTAGCTCTTGCCGGCGATGTTGGTCAGCACGTTCAGCCGCCCCCGGTGGGCCATGCCGATGCACACCTCGTCTAGCCCCACGGCGATCGCGCTGCGCATCACCGCGTCCAGCAGTGGGATGACGCTCTCGCCGCCCTCCAGGCTGAACCGGCGCTGGCCGACGTACTTGGTCTGCAGGAAAGTCTCGAACGCCTCGGCGACGTTCAGCCGGCCGAGGACGTGCTTCTGCTCCTCGCGGTCGAGGTGGAACTGCTGGCCCTCGACCCGGGCCTGCAGCCAGGTGCGCTCCTCCGGGTCGGTGATGTGCATGTACTCCATGCCAACCCGGCGGCAGTAGGCGTCGCGCAGCACGCCGAGGATCTCGCGCAGCTTCAGGGTGCGGAACCCGGCGAACCCGCCGACCGGGAACTCCCGGTCCAGGTCCCACAGGGTCAGGCCGTGCTTGGTGATGTCGAGGTCGTCGTGCCGGCGGAGCTCGAACTCCAGCGGGTCGGTGTCGGCCATCAGGTGGCCGTTGGTCCGGTAGGCGTTGATCAGCTCGATGACCCGGGCGGCCTTGTCGATCTGGCCCTCGTGGCTGAACCGCTGGTCCGGCATCCAGCGCACCGGCTCGTAGGGGACCCGCAGCGCCTCGAAGATCTCGTCGTAGAATCCGTCGGCGCCGAGCATCAGCTCATGCACCCGGCGGAGGAACTCACCGGACTGGGCGCCCTGGATGATCCGGTGGTCGTACGTCGAGGTCAGGGTGATGATCTTGCTGACGCCCAGCTCGGCCAGGGTCTCCTCGCTCATCCCCTGGAACTCGGCCGGGTGCTCCATCGCGCCGACGCCGATGATCGCGCCCTGCCCGGCCATCAGCCGCGGCATCGAGTGGACGGTGCCGATGGTGCCCGGGTTGGTCAGGCTGATGGTGGTGCCGGCGAAGTCGTCCGCGGTCAGCTTGCCGTGCCGGGCGCGCCGGATCAGGTCTTCGTACGCCGTCCAGAAGCCGTGGAAGCCCATCGTCTCGGCCTGCTTGACCGAGGGCACGACGAGGGCGCGGCCGCCGTCGTCCTTCTTCATGTCGATGGCCAAGCCGAGGTTGACGTGCTCCGGCCGCACCAGCGTGGGCCGGCCGTCGACCTCGGTGTAGTAGCTGTTCAGGTCGGGATGGTCGGCCAGCGCCTTGACCACGGCGTAGCCGATGATGTGGGTGAAGGACAGCTTGCCGCCGCGGGCCCGGCGGAGGTGGTTGTTGATGACGATCCGGTTGTCCGAGATCAGCTTGGCCGGGACGGCGCGGACGCTGGTGGCGGTGGGTACGCCGAGCGAGGCCTCCATGTTGGCCACGACGCGGGCCGCGGCGCCGCGCAGTGGGGTGGTGGTGGCGCCGTGTGGTACCGGGGTGACCGGCGCCGTGGGCTGTGCGGGCGCGGCGGGCTTGGCGGGTTTGGCGGGGGTGGCGGTCGGTGCGGTGGGCTGGGTGGTGACGGGCTCGGGCACGGTCGGGACCGTGGTGCTCGGCGGGGGCTCGAAGAACGGCATGGTTCCTACCGGGACCGGCGGCTGGCTGGGCACCGCAGCGGGGCGGTAGTCGGCAAAGAAGTCATGCCACGCGGCGTCCACGCTGGAGGGGTCGGCGAGGTACTGCTGGTACATCTCCTCGACAAGCCACTCGTTCGGCCCGAAATCTGCCCGGTTCTTGCTTTGCGTGGACACGGTGGTGTCGCCTCTTCCTGTCTTTCGTGATCTCTGTCTTTCGTGATCTCTGCCTGCGCATGTCAGGCTACGCGAGGTCCCTTGAGGCCCAACACATCAGACCGGACGGCCAATCCCGCCGGCACCGCGCTTTGGTGCAGTGCGAATCGGCCTTTCGGCGTATCGCTGGCGGAGCTAAATGGTGTCTCCGCGTACCGCCAGGTGGGGCGCCGGGACGCCGAGGTCGGCCAGGATCCGGTTCGCCGCGTTATGCCCTGCCGCGCCGATCACCGAACCGGCTGGATGGCAGCCGGCCGAGCCGGCGTACACGCCGGGCACGCCGGTGACGTACGGCATCCGGTCGGCGCCGGCGAACGCGTTGTCGACGTGGAAGATGTTCGCGCTGGTGATGCCGAAGTGCGCGCGGATGTCCGGCGGGGCGAGCGCGGACACGTCGACCAGCAGGTCACGAGTGCCGGGCGCGTACGCCTCGACCAGGTCCAGCAGCCGCTCGACGTACGCCGGCCGCTCCACCGTCCAGCTTGACCCGGCCACCTCGTGCGGCACACCCTGCACGAACAACGCGCTGGAGTGGTTGCCGGCCGCGTCCCGTAACGAGCCGTCCACGGTGGAGTGCAGGTACCACTCCAGCGCAGGCGCGTCCGGCAGCCGCCCGGCCGCGGCGTCGTCGAAGGCCCGCCGGAGCGCGCCCAGGGGATCCGGGCTGCGCCGATCCGTGCCGAGTGGCAGCAGGTGCACTGTCGAGCCGTGCTGGCCCCGGTCCGCCGGCAACGCGGCGAACCGGGGCAGCCCGGCCAGCGCCAGGTTGACCTTCATCGTCTGCCCGGCGGAGCGCTGTTCCCAACTGTCCAGTGCGGACGCCAGCCCGGCCGGCAGTGCGGCGCCGAGCAGCCCGCGCAGCCGGAACGGGTCGGTGGCCACCAGCACGGCGCGGGCGGCCGTCGGGGCGCCTGTCCCACGCGAGTCCACAGTGGACACCCCGGCGGCGGCGCCGTCGGCCAGCAGGATCCGGTCGACGGTTGTGGACCGCCGGAGCACCGCGCCGGCTCGGACCGCGGCGGCGGCGATGGTACGGGTGACCGTGCCCATCCCGCCGCGGACGATCATCCAGGTGCCGCCGGAGCCAGGGAGCCGGCACATGTTGTGCACCAGAAGGTTGTGGCCGGACCCCGGCGTCCATGGCGAGCCGGTCAGGCCCGGCATGCCATCGGTCACGGCGTACATCGCGACGAGCAGGTCGGACCGGAAGTCGAACCGGCCGAGGTAGTCCATCGCCGAGCCGCGCACCATGCCGACGTAGGTCTCGCGCAGCGCCGGCCGCAGGTACCGTTCGGCGGTCTCCTCGACCGGCAGCGGGTCGGCCAGCCAGGCCGGGGCGAGGTCGTCGCGCAGGGCGGCGAGCTCGGCCGCCATGGCCTCGGCGGCGCGCGCGTCGGCGGCGCTGCTGAACTCGGTCAGCCGGGCCCGGTTGGCCGCCGCGTCGCCGCCGAGCAGCAGATGCCGGCCGTCCAGCGTGGGCAGAAAGTAGTGCGGGTCGCGGCGGACCAGCGGCAGGTCGACGTCGAGGAGGCGCAGCAGCTCCGGCGGCATCAGGCCAAGCAGGTAGGCACCGGTCGAGGCGGCCAGGTCCGGCACCTTGCCGAACGGATGCTCCGTACGGCAGGCTCCGCCCACGACGTCGGCCCGCTCGAACACCTCGACGGAGAGGCCAGCCCTGGCCAGCAGGGTCGCGGCCACCAGCCCGTTGTGCCCGGCCCCCACCACCACGACATCCGGCATGGTCCCAGTCTGCCCATCCCGACGTGTCGCACGAAGGTCACCGGGATCCAGCCGAGCTGTGGTGACCTTCCTACGACAGGACGCGGACGGCGGCGGTGGGATGGCGCCGTTTCTGAGCACGCCAGTTTCAGAGCAGGCGGAGCTGGACAGGCTTGGGCCTGCGGGGGATGTCGTCGTTCAGGCGGTCGAAGAGGGCCGGATCGAGCGCGTCGAGGAACGGTGACGGCTGCGCCGCCCGCTGCGCGCCGTACCGGGTCCGCCGCCGGGTGTCCGACAGGTACAGCCGGGACTGCGCCCGGGTGATCCCGACGAAGAACAGCCGGCGCTCTTCGGCAAGCTCGGCCTCGGTCGGTGCCGGCTGTCCGGGCAGCCGCAGCGGCAGCAGCCCGTCCTCGACGCCGACACAGAACACGACCGGGAACTCCAGCCCCTTGGCGGCGTGCAGCGTCAGCAGCGAGACCTTGTCCGCCCGCGGATCGAGCGCGTCGACCTCGACGCCCAGCTCCAGCTCGGCGAGGAACCGGTCCAGGTCGCCGGCGGTGCGGCCGGCGAGCGGCACCAGCAGGTCGGCGGCCTGGTGCAGCTCGGTCGCGTGCTCGTCGGCCTGGTCCAGACCGAACCCGCGCGGCATCCGGTCGGCCAGCGCCCGGGCGGCCCGGCGGATCCGGTCGCCCAGCAGGCCGCTGCCGCGGACGCCGCCATCGGTGGCACTGTCGCTGAACCGCAGCTCGCGGACGACGGCCTGGACGCCCGGGCGGTCAGCCAACCGGTCGTGCGAGCGCTGCTGGAACGGTACGCCGGACCGGGTCAGCGCCTCGGCGACCGCATGCGCCTGCGCGCCGGTGCGGTACAGCACCGCAATGTCAGCGAACGACAGCCCGCCTCGGTCGGTCTCGGCCCGCGCGTCGACCCGGTCGGAGTCCAGCGAGTGGAACGACGACCCGCCGAGGAGCTGGTCGATCGTGCGGGCCACGAACCCGGCTTCATCCCGCTCGTCCGTCGCGGTGTACCGGCCAATCGGGTGGGCCGTCTCCCGCCGCACCGCCGTGAGCGCCCGGTCACGGACCAGGGTGGCCGGCGCGATCGCCTGCAGGGCCGCCCGCACGATGGTCGTGGTCGAGCGGTAGCTGCGGCCGAGCTGGACGGTCCGCGCGGTCGGGTAGTCGGCGGCGAAGCGGAGGAAGAATCCCACGCTGGCACCACGGAAGGAGTAGATCGACTGGTCTGGGTCACCGATGGCGCAGAGGTTCCCGGCCGGCGGGACGAGGTGCCGCAGCAGCCGGTACTGGGTCTCGTCGACGTCCTGGTACTCATCGACGCTGACCTGGGTCCAGCGCGCCCGGCAGCCCGCGACGAGGCCGGGGTCGGCATCCAGCAGGGCCACCGGCAGGGTGAGCAGGTCGTCGAAGTCGACCAGGTCCCAGGCCCGCAGCGTCTTCTGGTACGCCGCGTGCACCTCGGCCAGATCGTCCGGCACCCCCCCGTCGCGGCGCTGCCCTGCTCGCCCGGACAGCCGGGCGAGCAGCCGGCGGGCCTCCTGTTCGGAGCCGGCGACATCCTGCAACACGGCCAGCCGGTCACCCTCATCGGCCACCCGGAACCGCGCCGTCAGCCCGACCCGCTCGGCGTTCTCCCGCAGCAACCGGACGCCGAGCCCGTGAAACGTCGTGGCGGTGATCAGGCGCGCCTGGTTGGGCACCAGGACGGCCAGCCGCTCGGCCAGCTCGGCCGCTGCGCGCCGGGTGAACGTGATGGCCAGGCAGTGTTCCGGCGGGACGCCCTGGCTGGTGACCAGATGCGCGATGCGGTGGGTGAGGGTGCGGGTCTTGCCAGTTCCCGGCCCAGCCACCACCAGCAGCGGCCCGTCGGTGATCGTGGCGGCGGCCCGCTGCTCGGCGTCCAGCCGGTCCACCAGCCCGGCCGCGGGCGGCAGCTCGGTTAGCATCGGCTCCGGCTCGACCGTGGTGGTGGCGGTCGGCGGGGGCATGGCGTGACCCGGTGGTACCAGGTGGTCTGGGGGTACCAGATGGTCTGGTGTCACCAGATAGCTTGGTGCTACCGGCGTGGGGGGCTCGGCCGACCCGGCCTCGGGCTCGAGGTCGAACAGCGCGGGCACCGCCCGAGGTGTCCGCAGCTCGGCCGGGTCGAACAGCCGGATCACGCCGTACTCTCCGTCATAGCCGGCCTCCCGGATCACCTCGCCCCGCCGCAGCCGGCTGATCGCCTCGCCGAGCAGTGGGGGCCCGGCACGCTCGACCTCGTCGACGGGCACGGTGGTCAGGATCTCCAGCTCCGGTCCGAGCCGGGCGACCAGCTCGTCTACGGTCCGGCCGACCGACTTGCTCTTAGGGCCCACGCCGAGCATCTCGCCGATGATCTCCGGGAGCTGGACAAGGTTGCGGTACGGCGTGGCGCCGACCGGCCGTTCGCCGGCCGGCCGGTCAGCCAGCTCGGCGACCCGGGTGAGCACGCCGACGGTGACCGGCTTGCCGCAGCCGGGGCAGCGGCCGGCTAGCGTCCGGGTCTGCTCCGGGTCGAGCCGGACGTCGCACTTGCGGTGCCCGTCGGCGTGGTACTTGCCCTCCTCCGGGAAGAACTCCACCGAGCCGGCGTACCCGTCTCTGGTCCGCAGCGCCGTGCGTACGCTGTAGTAGTCCAGCGCGCACTCGAACGCCGAGGCCTCCCGGCCGAGCATGGGCGGGGAGTGCGCGTCGGAGTTGCTGACCAGGGTGTATCTGTCCAATGTGGACACTCGCCAGTTCATCGGCGGGTCGGAGGACAGCCCGGTCTCGACGGCGAAGATGTGTTCGGCCAGGTCGCCGTAGCAGTCCGCCACGGCGTCGAAGCCGGACTTGCTGCCCAGCACGGAGAACCACGGCGTCCAGGCGTGGGCCGGGACGAGGTAGCCGTCCGGGCTGGCCTCCAGGGTGATCTCGAGCAGGTCGCGGGAGTCCAGCCCGAGGATCGGCCGGCCATCCGAGCCGAGGTTGCCGATCTTTCCCAGCCGGGTGTTGAAGCGGGCTACCGCGTCCAGGTCGGGCAGGTAGATCAGGTGGTGCACCTTGCGGGTCCGGTCGTCCCGCTTGTAGATCGTCGAGATCTCCACCGACAGCATGAACCGGACGTCGCCCTGAGCGCTGGGCGGCAGCCGGCGGGTGATCGTGGCGTCGACGTCCGGGTCCAGCCGGAACAGCCCGGGCTCGGCCGGGACCAGCAGGTCGCGCAGGTGCTGGTACCACGCCGGGTGGGTGAAGTCACCGGTGCCGAGCAGGGTGATGCCCTTGCGCCTGGCCCACCAGGCAAGGTGCTCCAGGTCGCAGTCACGGGAGCAGGCCCGGGAGTACTTGGAGTGGATGTGCAGGTCCGCGTAGAACGGTGCCGGGCCGTGGTTCACCGCGACATCCTCCCACGGCCTCTGTCAACCACCTGGCCGACCCGCGGGCCGGGGTCACGGCACGAGCTTGGGCCGGTCGGCCAGCCGGTAGACGAACTTCAGCCCCGACCAGACGGCGTCCATCGCGGCCACCTTCACGTCGACCAGGCCGACGGCCAGCCCGGCGTCTCGTACGACGTTCTCGGTCAGGTCGGTCGGCATCCCGCTGGCCCTCTTCGGCCAGCAGATCCACAGCGCGCCGTCGGCCGGGATACGGGTCCTTAGTGCCTCGAACCGGCCCAGCAGGGTTGCCACGTCGGGGCAGAACGCCAAGATCACGTCATACGGCGTGCTGCCGCCCCGCTCGCTGGGCTCAGAGTCGGGGGCGATGCCGTCCGGCAGCGGGCCGAGATCGAACCCGGCCGGCACGTCAACCAGCAGCACTCGTGAGCTGGGCTTGATGCCAAGCTTTCGGGGCAACGGCGTGCCGGAGTACCCGACCGGTTCCCTCATGCGGCTTACCGTAGATCTCATGGCGATGTCTGAGGGTGTGCTGGCCTGGATCCGGGCCAACCCATGGCCGGCGGTCGGTTGGACGACCGCTGTGTTCGTCGCCTGGGTGGTGGGCGGCTTCGACAGCTTCGCCCCGGCGTCGGAGATGGCCGTGGTGGCGATCTCGCTGGGGTTGTTCGGAGTCGCGATCTTCGCCCCGCCGCCACGGAAGCCGGCACCACGGCGGGTGTCACTGATCGGCTGGCTGGCCTGGCTGGTGCCGATCCTGACGTTCTCTGTGCTGGAGATCGTGAACAGCCTCGTGTTCGGCTCAACGCCGACTCACCCGACCCTCAGCGGTCTGATGGATCCGGTGCTGGAGTCGCAGCCGGTACGGGCGGCGGCGGTGCTGCTCTGGCTGGCCGCCGGGCGGGAGCTGCTGCGCCGATGACGCGGCTGGCCTCCATCGTGCTCTTTGGGCTGGTCGTCGTATGTGTAGTGGTGCTGGATCGGGTGGCTCGCCGGCCTGGCTCGACCATCCCCACATTCGGTGAGGTCTTCGGGTTCTTGTCGCAGCGGCTGGTTGGCCGGGCGATCGTGCTCGGCTTCTGGGCCTGGTCTGGCTGGCACTTCTTCGCCCGCTGACAGGGCTGGCCAGCTCGCTAGCCTCCTAGTGTCGGTCGTGTCGCGGTGTCGCCAGGCGCCGGCCAGAGGCGCCGAACCACGCCGTGATGACCAGCCCGGCCACCGCCCACCGCGCTGGTACCTCGGCGGCTGGTGGAACGACCGGTCCCACTATGTACGTGTCAATGAACCCGTGGGCTAGGCTGGGCTGACCGGCCCGTCGGCGTAGCCAGTCCTGCCAGGCCGTGAGCGGACAGGCCAGCGGCACGGCAAGTCCCAGGCCTGCCCAGGCCGCCGCGGCCAGGTGCGGCAACAGTGCCCGCGGCCAACGCCAGGCGAGAAAACCGCCGAACGCGACGTAGGCCACGAAGGTCAGGTGCAGGACGAGGACCACATCCGCGAGCACCTGGTATGCCATGGTCGCAGCAAAGCACGCAGCGACCGCCGTCACCATCGCCAGCCGTTGACCTACCGGCCGTGCACGATGGTTCCCGCCAACCCGGCCAGCTCGGCGGCAAGCCGTGGCCGCCTGCTGAACCGGGGTGTTCGGACCGCGTCAACGACAACTGACACGGCAGCGTGCACCGCGATCCGCGCGTCTCTCTCTGTCCATCCGTCCCGGCAGGACACCACCAGCCGGGACCACTCGGCGAAGTAACCGTGCTGCATACGTCGCAGGTCGGTGGCCTTGGGCTCGGGCAAGTTTCGCCCTTCGGACAGGTACACCGCGATCCCGTCCCGGTGCTGGATCGTAATCTCGACGTACGACAGGATCAGGTGCTCCAAGGTCTGCTGAGGCGGCAGCCCAAGCTCGAACGAGAGGCGCATCGACAGTGCCAACCGTTCGGCGATCCGGTCCATCGCCGCGGCCAGCAGCTCGGCCTTGCCCGCGAAGTGCCGGTACACGCTCGGGCCGGCTATCCCAGCCGTGTTGCCGATGTCCTCCATGCTCACCGAGTGAAAGCCACGCTCGCGAAACAAGCTGACGGCCGAGGCGAGGAGCTGCTCGCGCCGGATCGTGGGCACGTGGTGTGTCGGCCAGCCGCGGTGGTCGACAACCACTCTGACCGGTGGGGACACGACATCGCAGCGCAGCGCGGCGCCAGCGAGATCGGGCAGCAGCCGTTCCAGCCGGATCCTGGCCGGGCTGACATGATGCATTGAAATGCTTCCGTAGACGGACAGAGCAGACCAGCACAGCAGGTCCGCATCGGAGCCGGACAGCTCCGGACGGGACCGCCGAAGCACCGCGATCCAGCGTCGGATGGCCTGCGTGAGCTCCCTGCTGCGCTCATCCCGCTCAGCCTTCTCCAGGTGATGACCTTCGCGTTGCCACAGCGCACTGGCGTCGCGTTGCTCCACCGCGAGCGCCGCGAGGTCATCTAGCAGCCGTCGAAGCTGGTCGGCTGGCCCTGTGGCGCTGTCCAGCGCCGCGTTGATCGTGCTGACCAGCCCGTCCACAGCGGACAGCACGACGTCGGCCAGGATGGCCTGCTTGTTCGGGTAGTGCCGGTACAGGGCCGGCGCGGTGATGCCGACCGCGGTGGCGATGTCACTCATCGCAGTGCCGTGGTAGCCCTGCCGGCGGAACAAGTCGCCAGCCGTCGCCGCGATCTGCGCCTTGCGATCACGGGGTCGACGGCGGGTGCCCAGCTCTGTCATGGCCTGCCCTCTGTGGTGAACGGAACGTTGCATCAGCTTGCCGGAAGCTACCCCTTGACAGCAAGGGCCAGAGGCTAGAAAGTTAATCGAGATTCGCACAGCGACGAAGGGGGTCGTCCGGTGGCCGAAGCGTTCGTGTACGACGCGATCCGCACGCCGCGAGGACGCGGCAAGAAGGGCGGCTCGCTCTACGGTGTCAAGCCGATCTCGCTCGTGATCGGCTTGATCGACGAGATGCGCAGTCGCCATCCCGGCCTCGACACCGACCGGATCGACGACGTGGTGCTCGGTGTGGTGAGCCCGGTCGGCGACCAAGGATCCGTCATCGCCAAGACCGCCGCAGTCGCCGCCGGCTTGCCAGACACGGTGGCCGGAGTGCAGCTCAACCGGTTCTGCGCCTCCGGCCTGGAGGCGGTGAACTCCGCGGCAGCCAAGATCCGGGCTGGGTTCGACGACATGGTGCTGGCAGGCGGGGTGGAGTCGATGTCCCGGGTGCAGATGGGGTCCGACGGGGGTGCGTGGGCGATGGACCCGGAGACAAACTACGGTACGTACTTTGTGCCGCAGGGCATCAGCGCCGATCTGATCGCCACGATCGAGGGCTTCTCCCGCGAGAATGTTGACGCCTACTCCGTGGAGTCCCAGCAGCGTGCCGCGAAGGCCTGGTCGAACGGGTACTTCGCCAAGTCCGTGGTCCCGGTCAGGGACCGCAACGGGCTGACTGTGCTCGACCGCGACGAGCACATGCGTCCGGAGTCCACCATGGAGAGTCTTGGGCAGCTACCGGCGTCATTCGAGATGGTCGGCGACCTGGGCGGCTTCGACGCCGTGGCGCTGGCGAAGTATCACTGGGTTGAGCGGATTGACCACGTCCATACCGCGGGTAGCTCATCCGGCATTGTGGACGGCGCCTCGCTGCTGCTGATCGGCAGCGAGCAGGTTGGTGTTGACCTCGGCCTGACCCCGCGTGCCCGGATCGTTGCCGCCGCCGTCAGCGGCGCCGACCCGACCATCATGCTCACCGGGCCCGCGCCCGCCAGTCGCAAGGCGCTGGCCAAAGCCGGGCTGTCGATCGACGATCTCGACCTGGTGGAGATCAACGAGGCCTTCGCCGCGGTGGTCCTCCGATACATGAGGGACATGGACCTCCCGCACGAGAAGGTGAACGTCAACGGCGGCGCCATTGCGATGGGCCATCCACTCGGCGCCACGGGCGGCATGATCCTCGGCACGTTGATCGATGAGCTGGAGCGTCGCGATGTCCGGTACGGGCTGGCCACGCTGTGTATCGGCGGCGGCATGGGCCTGGCGACGATTGTGGAGCGAGTCTGATGAATGACGGGACGGAGCAGGGCGTGATCCGCTGGGAGCGGGGAGCAGACGGCATTGTCGTGCTCACCCTCGACGATCCCGAGCAGTCCGCGAACACAATGAACCCGCGGTACGTCTGTTCCATGGGCGCTGTCATCGATCGGTTGGAGGCCGAGAAGGGCTCGATCACCGGAGTAATCATCACCTCGGCGAAGAAGACGTTCTTCGTGGGCGGCGACCTCAAGGAGATGATCCAGGTTACGCCCGACGACGCGTCGGCCGTGCTGGACACCATCACGGTGGTCAAGCGCCAGCTCCGCCGGCTGGAAACTCTCGGTCGGCCGGTGGTCGCCGCGCTGAACGGGTCCGCGCTCGGCGGCGGCCTCGAGATCGCCCTCGCCTGCCATCGTCGTATAGCGCTGGACGGGCCGAAGATCGAGTTCGGTCTACCCGAGGTCACTCTCGGCCTGTTGGCTGGTGGCGGTGGCGTGACCCGCACGGTGCGCCTGCTCGGCATCGTGGACGCCTTGATGAAGGTCCTGCTGCGGGGCCAGCGGCTCGAGCCTGCCAAGGCCCTCGACGTCGGCCTTGTGCATGAGCTGGCGAGTGATCCCGAAGCGTTGCTGGACAGGGCGCGCGAGTGGATCCTGGCCAGTCCGGTGGCGATGCAGCCCTGGGACGTCAAGGGATACAAGATTCCTGGCGGTACGCCGTCCACGCCCGCGTTCGCGGCGAACCTGCCCGCGTTCCCGGCCAACCTGCGCAAGCAGCTCAAGGGCGCACGCTACCCTGCCCCCCACAACATCCTCTGTGCGGCAGTGGAGGGTGCACAGGTCGACATCGACACAGCCTTCGTCATCGAGAGCCGGTACTTTGTCGAGCTGATCACCGGCCAGGTCGCGAAGAACATGATCAAGACGTTCTTCTTCGACCTACAACACATCAAGGGAGGCGGCAGCAGGCCCACCGGCTTCGAAAAGTACGCCGCCCGGAAGGTGGCCGTGCTCGGCGCCGGAATGATGGGCGCGGGCATCGCCTATGTCTGCGCCCGTAACGGCATCGAGGTGGTACTGAGGGACATTTCGATGGAGGTCGCGGAGAGGGGGAAGGGCTACTCCGCGGGGCTGCTCGACAAGGCAGTGTCGCGCGGCAGGCTGACTCCCGAGCAGCGGGACGAGGTTCTTGGCCGGATCACCCCGACTGGGTCGGCCACAGACTGTGCGGGAGCCGACCTGGTGATCGAGGCGGTGTTCGAGGACGTCGAGCTGAAGCATCGCGTGCTGAGCGAGATCGAAGGCGTGGTCGCACCCGACGCGCTGCTCGGGTCGAACACCTCCACCCTGCCGATCACCGGGCTCGCCGAGGGCGTGCGCAACCCGCACAATGTCATCGGCCTGCACTTCTTCTCGCCGGTCGACAAGATGCCGCTGCTGGAGATCATCCGGGGTAGGAACACCTCTGACCAAACCCTCGCACGGGCGTTCGACGTTGCCTTGCAAATCAAGAAGACCCCGATCGTCGTAAACGACAGCCGTGGGTTTTTCACCAGCCGGGTCATCGGGACGTTCTTCAACGAGGCAATGGCGATGCTGGCCGAAGGTGTCAACCCGGTGTCCATCGAGCGGGCCAGCCTGCAAGCTGGCTACCTCACGCCGCCGCTGCAGTTGATGGACGAGCTGACACTGACTCTGCCACGGAAGATCCGTGAGGAGACCCGGGCCGCGGCGGAGGCGGTAGGGGGTAGGTTCGCCGATCATCCGGGGGACTGGGTGGTGGACCGGATGATCGACGAGTTTGCCCGCAAAGGCCGCGCCAGCGGAAGCGGATTCTACGAGTACGACGTCGATGGAAAGCGCATGCGGCTGTGGCCCGGGCTGTTTGAGCACTTCGCTACGGACGACGCCGACGTCCCGTTCGAGGACATGAAGGAGCGGATGCTCTTCGTTGAGGCGCTGGAGACAGTGAGATGCTTGGACGAAGGAGTGCTCGCCTCCGTCGCCGACGCGAACATCGGCTCGATCTTCGGAATCGGGTTTCCGGCCTGGTCCGGCGGCGTGGTGCAGTACATGAACGGCTACCCCGGAGGGCTGACCGGCTTCGCCGGACGGGCAAAGGAGCTGGCCGACACGTACGGGAGCCGGTTCACGCCGCCCGACTCTCTGGTGCGCATGGCCGAGCGGGGTGAGCTGTTCGAGTAGTCCCGTTCGAGCTGGTCTCAACCAGTACGCCGACCGGACACGATGCACGGTGTTTGGAGCGGGCGTGTCGACCGTCCGCCGTTTCCGGACACTACGGCGGCAAATGTGGGGTTTGAAACAATCGCGGAGCATCACGAGGCTTACTTCGAGGTGGCATCTACTATGGGATTCACCCCCGGCCCACCCCCCAGCCGAGGGCGCCCTATCCCGGAGGTTCTCCGGAAGTGCCCAAGACCGGTCACTTCCGGCCGTAGACGAACGCGGGCCGACCCGCACGAGCGACGACGAGGTGCCCACATGACGTTGCGGATCGCCGACGGGGCCCGTTGGCACGATGTCCTGTCCAGCGCGCAGGCTCTGACGCCGGAGGCGTTCGACGGCGACCGGCTGCGCAACCTGGTCGGCGGCCGTTGGCGGGCCGTAGGGCGAGACCGGGATCTGACCACTCCGGTGGATGGCACCACACTGGCCACCCAGCTCATGCTCAGCACCGCTCAGGCCGGTGAGGCGGTTCGTCACTCGGCCGGCGAGCACGCCGAGTGGCGGGAACAACCGCTGGCCGAGCGCAAGGCCCGGGTGGCTGCCGCTGTCGACGCCATGACCGAGGCACGCGACCTGCTGGCGATGCTGTTGGTCTGGGAGATCGGGAAGCCGTGGCGGCTGGCATGCGCTGACGTCGACCGGGCACTGGACGGCGTGCGCTGGTATCTGGACGAGGTCGACGGCATGCTCGGCTCGGGCGAGACGGCTCGCCATGCACTGCCCGGACCGGTCAGCAACATCGCGAGCTGGAACTATCCCATGTCGGTGCTGGTGCACGCCGAGCTCGTGCAACTGCTGGCCGGCAACGCGGTGATCGCCAAGACCCCGTCCCAAGGTGGCTCGGTCTGCCTGACGGTCGCGCACGAGCTGATGTTGCGGGCCGGCCTTCCGGTGACCCTGCTGTCCGGCAGTGGTCAGGAGCTGTCCGACGTGTTGGTGCGGTCCGGCGAGATTGGTGCACTCGCGTTTGTCGGCGGCCGGACCAACGGCGGCAAGGTCGCGGCCCGGCTGGTGGACAGTGGCAAGCGGCACTTTCTGGAGCAGGAGGGTCTGAACGCCTGGGGTATCTGGGAGTTCAGCCAGTGGGATGTGTTGGCCAAACACCTGAAGAAGGGGTTCGAGTACGGCAAGCAGCGCTGCACGGCGTACCCCCGGTATGTCGTCCAGCGCAAGCTGGTCGACCGGTTCCTGGAGACCTACCTCGGCGTGGTTCGCGAGGTTCGGTTCGGTCATCCGCTCGCTGTCGAGGCCGACGAGACTGCCCTTCCCGAGCTTGATCTCGGCCCGCTGATCAGTGCGGCCAAGGTCGCCGAGCTGGAGTCCAGGGTGGTCGAGGCGCTGCGCGGCGGTGGTGTGCCGCTGTATCGCGGCTCGTTGGACAGCGGCCGGTTCCTGCCCGGCCAGGACACCTCCGCCTACCATGCGCCGGTCTGCCTGCTCGCTCCTCCCGGGTCGGCCCGGCTGATGCACGAGGAACCGTTCGGTCCGGTGGACACCGTCGTGGTCGTCGACACCGAAGCCGAGCTGCTGGCTGGGATGAATGCGTCGAACGGCTCCCTGGTGGCCAGCCTGGCCTGCGACGACATCGATCTGGCCGGTCGGCTTGCCAAGGATGTCCAGGCGTTCAAGGTCGGCATCAACCAGCCACGCTCCAGGGGCGACCGGGAGGAGCCTTTCGGCGGTCGGGGTGCGTCCTGGAAGGGTGCGTTCGTAGGCGGCGAGCTGCTCATGCAGGCCGTGACGGAGGGTCCTGCCGGCGAGGTGCTCTACGGCAACTTCCCGGACTACTCCCGGTACCCGGCTACTTGACCGGCCCGGTGACCACCGAACGCTTCGTCCCGAAAAGCTTGCATGCGCCACGCAATCGGTTGTAGAGTGGCCGAGTGGTCAAGATCAGCGACTCGACGGGGCCGGGTGGTCTCCCCGGGCTGGAGGAGACGCCGGAAGATCGTCTTTTGACGGCGTTCATGGCCGTGGCCCGGTGGTTGAAGCCACGCAGCGCGGACGGTCGGAGGATCGAACCTGGGGCGTTCTATGCCCTGCATGCCGTCGCCTGCCACGGCCCGATCCGGCTGTCCGACCTGGCCGGACGACTGAACCTGGACGCGTCGACGGTGAGCCGGCATGTGCGCAACCTTGAGCAGGCTGGCTATCTCGACCGCACGCCCGACCCGGCGGACCGCCGTGCCTCCCAGGTCTTTTTGTCAGAGGCCGGTCGTAGCGTGCTATGCGCGACAGTCGAAGTACGGCGAGCCCGGGTGGCCGCGGCATTGGCAGGCTGGTCGGAGCCAGACCGCCACCAGCTCGTCACGCTGCTGACCCAGCTCGCCGAAGACCTGAGCCGGACCGACTCCGAAGCGGGGATGACATGAGCCAGACCACGGCAGGGGCCGACCCAGACGGCCCGCCCGGCAGGCCCAACACGACAGCTTTCCCACGCACCTGTCCCATCGCGAGATCCTGGTCGTCCTTGGCGGGCTGATGACCGGCATGCTGCTGGCCGCGCTAGACCAGAGCATCGTGGGCACCGCACTTCCCCGGATCGTCAGCGAGCTCGGCGGGCTGGGCAAGCTGTCCTGGGTGGTCACGACCTACCTGCTGACCTCGACCGCTGGGCAAGATCTCCGACCTGTACGGGCGGCGAGTGATCTTTCAGGCCGCGATCGTCATGTTCCTGCTCGGCTCGGTGCTGTCGGGAGCCGCGCAGAACATGGGAGCTGATCGGCTTCCGGGCAGTGCAGGGCCTAGGCGCCGGCGGCCTCATGTTGATCGCCTTCGCGGTCATCGGCGATGTGATCCCACCCCGCGAGCGTGGCCGGTACCAGGGCTACTTCGGCGCGGTGTTCGGTCTGTCCAGCGTGGCCGGCCCGCTGCTCGGCGGCTGGCTGACCGATGGCCCGGGCTGGCGGTGGATCTTCTATATCAACGTGCCGATCGGGCTGGCCGCCCTGGTTGCGACCTCGCTGGCCTTGGAGCTGCCGCTGCAGCGCCGCGAGCACAGCATCGACTATCTCGGCGCGGCGCTGATCGTCGCCGCGGTGTCCTCGATCCTGCTCTACCTTGACTGGCGCAGGCAGGACTTCGGCTGGACCGAGCACTACGCGCTGACCCTGCTCGGCGCGGCCGCGTGGCTGACCGTGCTGTTCGTGTGGTGGGAGTGTCGGACCGCCGAGCCGATCATCCCGATGCGGCTGTTCCGCAACAGCGTCTTCTCAGTCGGCAACGCCTACACCTTCATCGCGGGCATGGCGATGTTCGGCGCGATCATCTTCCTGCCGGTTTATCTCCAGGCGGTCAAGGGTTACTCACCGACCAGGTCCGGGCTGGCGTTACTGCCGGTGGTGCTGGGCATCTTCAGCACCGCGATCACCTCTGGTCGGCTGATCGTCAAGACCGGCCGATACAAGATTTATCCGATCATCGGCGGGCTGCTGCTGACCTTTGCGGTCTGGATGCTCGCTGAGCTGCGCGTTGACTCGCTGTACTGGTTTATCGGCCTCGGCGGCTACCTCTTCGGGGCCGGCCTCGGCTTCACCATGCAGACGATCATGACGGCGGTGCAGAACTCGATTGAGCTCCGTGACATGGGTGCGGCGACCAGCGCCGTCACCTTCTTCCGTTCGATGGGCGGTGCGATCGGCACGGCGGTGTTCGGCGCGGTGCTGTCCAACCGGCTGGCCCACCACCTGGCCGTCGGGTTCGCAGGTGGCCCACGTGGCGCTGGCATGCCCGGTGGCGAGGTCACCGGCAACATCACGGCGATCCAGCAGATCCCGATCCCGAGGTCAAGGCCACGGTGCTGCTGGCCTTCACCCAGGCGCTGCACGACATGTACATGGTCGGGCTGCCTTTCGTGCTGCTGGCCGTCGTGGTGGCGCTGTTCCTGAAGGAGATACCCCTGCAGACCCGGGCGCAGGCTCCCGGCGAGGCGGCTGGACAGGCGTTGGCAGCTGAGGAGGGGGCGGTCGTGTACTGACCCGGTATGCGTCGCGCCCGTCAGGCGTCGTTCTCAGCGAGGTGCTGGTCGACGAGCCTCCAGGTGGTACGACGGGCGCGGCGGCCGGTGAGCACCCCGAGGTGCCCGCCCGGCGCGATCTCGAACCGGACGCTCGCCGCTCCGGTGAGCAGGTCGACCAGGTGGGCTACCGCGTTCACCGGGGCGATCGCGTCGTCAGCACCCGCCACCACCAGCACCGGTGGCTCCACCGTGGCGATCTCGATCCGTCGACCGGACAGGTCGAGGTAGCCCGAGGCTAGGTCGTTTGCCCGGAGGAACCGGTGGTAGAGCTGACCGAAGGTGCGGCCGGGATAGGCCAGCATCTTCGAGGTGAAGTGGTCGACCGCCTCGATCTGGGCAAGGAAATCCCGGTCGGCAAGGTTCGTCGCGATGACCAGCGGCTTCGTCAGGTACCTGTCCACTGAGGCGAGCTGGTAGGCCCACCGCACCAGCGTGGCCGGGGCACCACCGAATGCCCGGTACAGCGGCGTGATCATCGACCCGCCGGCCGCGTTCAGCAGCGGCCGGAACGCAACGATGAAGGGCACGGCGTCCACGTCGAACGGCGAGGCGACCGCGGTCACCGACCGGATCGGTAGCTCGTGGTCGGCCGCCACGGCGAGCAGCGTCATGATCCCGCCCAGGCACCAGCCGACGACGTGTACCTCGTGGCCATTGCTGTGCGCGCTAACGGCCTCGACCGCATGCGGGATGACGTCGTCGACCCAATGCTCCAGGCCGAGATGCCGGTCGGCGAACGAGATCTCGCCGTAGTCCACGACGTACGTTGGCCGCCCTCCGTCGACCAGGTGCTCCACCATGCTGCAGCCGCGCCGCAGGTCGAAGCAGCGCGTCGGCGCGGCCAGCGGCGGGACCAGCAGCACGGGGGCGCCCCCGTGCTGCTCGCCGTCCAGGGGGCCGTAGTGGTAGATCGACCGCGACGGGCCGCGGTCGATCAAGGCATGCGGCATCGGACGCAGATCAGCGAGCCGCCCGTGCACCAGCTTGTGCGTCACGTTGGCCGCCGCGGCTGACACGGTTCGTGGCGACGGAACAAACCTCATCGGCGGCTCCCGCCTCCGTCCCGTCCCGTCCCGACCCGTCCCGACCGGGCATCGGCCCCGCTGCCCTCTGGCCGGTCAAGTCTATGCACGTGCCCAGCCGGGCCTGGCAAGACGACAGTCGCCGACGTATAGTCGATATATCGTAGACCGATCGACGAAAGGATGTAGCAATGCGTGATCACTTCGCCGACCTCCGCCAGGAGTGGGCCCGACACGCACAGTGGCTCGGGGCCGCCGCGCAGGGCCACCGGAACGCCCACCACGCCTTCGGGTCGTGGCTGCCGCCGTTCGGCCCGCCGGGGCACGGGCGCGGCCGGACCCGGGGCCGCCGCGGCAACGTGCGGGTGGCGATCCTCGCCCTGCTTGCCGAGCGCCCGATGCACGGCTACGAGATGATCCAGGAGATCGAGGAGCGCAGCGGCGGCATGTGGCGGCCGAGCCCGGGCTCGGTCTACCCGACCCTGCAGCTCCTCGAGGACGAGGGTCTGATCACCAGCCAGCAGTCCGACGGCAAGCGGCTTTACACGCTGACCGACGCCGGCCGCGAGCAGGCCGGCAAGGGCCAGCAGGCGCCGTGGGAGCAGTTCACCGAGGGCTTCGACTGGGACACCATGCAGAAGCTGCGCGACAGCATCGTGCAGCTCGCCATGGCGTTCAAGCAGCTCGTCCAGACCGGCACCGAGGCGCAGAAGGCGCAGGCCGCCGAGGTGCTGGCCGAGGCCCGGCGCAAGCTGTACGCGATCCTGGCCGAGGACGGCGGCGACGAGGGCAGCGACCCGGACGAGTAGGCCGCTGGCGCAGCAGGTCGCAGCGGCGGTCAGCTGGCTAGCCGCTGCTCGACAGGTACGGACGGCGCGCCACGCCCGGCAGCCGGCTGCGGCGCATACCGCGGGCGGCCGCGGGCCAGCGCGGCGGATGTCGGTACCAGCCAGGTTGCCCGGGTCCGCAGGCCCTCGACCGAGGTGTCTGCCGCCAGCCCGGACCCCGCCAGCCCAGACCCCGCCAGCCCGGACCCGGCCGACCGGGCCGGGCCGGCGGCGGTACGCAGGTACGGCTCGCCCCGGTCGGCGACCAGCAACGCGACGACCTCGTCGGACCCGCGCTGCATGGCCAGGCGCAGCGCCACGGTCAGCGCGGCGCCGGTCGAGACGCCGGCCAGGACTCCCTCATGCCGCACCAGGGCGCGGCAGCCGGTGTGCGCGACCTCGTCGCTGACCTGGTAGACCTCATGCACCCGGGCCACGTCGGCGAGGTTGGCCGGCGCCCAGTCGGAGACGGTCGAGCCGACGATGTCCACGCCGACCACCCGGACCTGTGGCGCGTGCCGGGCCAGGTACCGCGAGACGCCGCCGAGCTGGCCGCTGGTGCGCACCGTGCAGACCACCGCCGTGAGCCGGTCGCCGACCGTCGCGACCAGCTCACGGGCGGTGCCGCGAAAGTGTGCACCGACGTGCTGCGGGCTGACCTGCTTGTCCGCGCGGAACGAGTGGGGGATCTGCCGGTGCAGCCGGTTGGCCAGCGCGAGCCGGGCTGGGTGGTAGGAGCCGGAGCCGTCCTGCTGGTCGACGACGATCACCTCGGCGCCGGACGCCTCGTACAGCATCCAGTCGGCCGGCGCGGTCGTCGGGTCGACGATGGCGATGACCTGGTAGCCGCGGGACACACCGATCGCCGCCAGCGCGGTGCCGAAGCCACCGGACGACGACCCGATGATGGTCGCGCCCGGCCGCAGCCGGCCTTCGTCCTCGGCCCGGCGGATGACCTGCCACGCGGACCGGTCGGGCAGGCTGCCACCCGGGTCCGCCGGCTCGAGCTTGGCCACGAGAGTGGCCTCGGCCGGCTCGGTGAGGCTCCGTAGCTGGACCGTCGGCGTGCCGCCGACCGCCTCCAGCGGATGGGGTACATCGCGGGCTCCAGTCACGTGCACAAGATCCCGCCGGACACCAGGTACGGACAGCTCCTGGCTAGGTGATGGCACCGGAGGCGTGCAACGCGGCGACGTCCTCGGCGGGGATGCCCCAGTCGGCCAGCGCGGCGTCGGTGTGCTCGCCGGGCTCGGCCGGCGGACCCTGTACGACGCCCTGCGTACGGCTGAACCGCGGCGCCGGCGCCGGCTGGCTGACCCCGCCGACCTCGACGAACGTGCCGCGGACGGCGTTGTGCGGGTGCCCGGCCGCCTCGGCGGGCGACAGCACCGGAGCCACGCAGGCGTCGGAGTCGGCGAACATCGCGGCCCACTCGTCCCGGGTCCGGGTGGCGAACACCGCGGCGAGCCGCGCCTTCACCCAGGGCCACCGGGACGTGTCGAACTGCGCCGGCAGGCCCGCGTCGGCCAGCCCGAGCCGGTCCAGCAGCTCGGCGTAGAACTGCGGCTCGATCGCCCCGACCGCGACGTACTGCCCGTCGGAGGTGGTGTAGGTGTCGTAGAACGGCGCCGCGCCGTCCAGGAAGTTGGTGCCGCGCTGGTCGGACCACATCCCGGCCGCGCGCAGCCCGTACACCATCGCGGACAGCAGCGCCGCGCCGTCCACCATCGCGGCGTCCACGACCTGGCCCTGGCCGGACCGCCCCCGTTCGACCAGGGCGGCCAGGATGCCCAGCGCCAGCAGCATGCCGCCGCCGCCGAAGTCGCCGACGTAGTTCAACGGCGGGGTGGGCGGCTGGCCGGGCCGGCCGATCGGGTGCAGCGCGCCGGATATCGCGATGTAGTCGATGTCGTGGCCAGCCCGTTGGGCGAGCGGCCCGTCCTGGCCCCAGCCGGTCATTCGGGCGTAGATGAGACGCGGGTTGCGGGCCAGGCATTCGCCCGGGCCGACGCCGAGCCGTTCCGCCACCCCCGGCCGGAAGCCTTCGACCAGCACGTCGGCGGACTCGACCAGGCGCAGGACCAGCCCGGCGGCGGCCGGGTGGCCCAGGTCGGCACTGACCGAACGGCGACCCCGGTTGAGCGGGCTGTGCGGCAGGCTGCCCAGGCCGGTGCCACCCGGCCGGTCCACCCGCAGCACCTCGGCGCCGAGGTCGGACAGCACCATGCAGCCGAACGGCGCTGGCGCCAGGCTGGCGAGCTCGATCACCTTCAGGCCGGCGAGCGGACCCACGGCGGCCTCCCTTTTGCGACGATCATCGAGTTATTGGGGCAAAATGATCTCCGTTAACCCCGACAGCTCGATGATCGTCGGAAATAGGGGATGGGGGAAGGGTGGCTCAGAGGAAGCGGGAGATCAGCTCTTTCATGATCTCGTTGGTGCCACCGAAGATCTTGGCGACCCGGGCGTCGGCGTACATCCGGGCGATGGGGTACTCGCTCATGTAGCCGTAGCCGCCGAACATCTGCAGGCACTCGTCGATGATGTCGCACGCGACGTCGCTGGCCCACCACTTCGCCATCGCCGCGGTGGCCACGTCGAGCTCGCCGGCCAGATGCCGCTCGATGCAGGAGTCGACGAACGTGCGGGTCACCGCCGCCTTGGTCGCGACCTCGGCCATGGTGAACCGGGTGTTCTGGAAGTTCATGATCGGCTTGCCAAACGCGGTGCGCTCCTTGACGTGCTCCAAGGTCAGCTCGATGGCCCGCTCGGCGCCCGCGACCGCGGTGACCGCGATGATCAGCCGTTCCTGGGGAAGCTGCCGCATGAGCTGGACGAAGCCCTGCCCCTCCGCGCCGAGCAGGTTGGCCACCGGCACCCGGGCGTCGTCGAAGAACAGCTCGGCGGTGTCCTGACCCTTCATGCCGATCTTGTCCAGGATCCGGCCGCGGCGGAAGCCGGGCAGGCCGGCGGTCTCGACGACCACCAGCGACACACCCGGCGCGCCGAGGCTGGTGTCGGTCTTGGCCGCGACGATGACCAGGTCGGCCTGGGCGCCGTTGGTGACGAAGGTCTTCGAGCCGGTGACGGCGTACTCCTCGCCCCGCCGCTCGACCCGGGTGGTGATGGCCTGCAGGTCCGACCCGGCGCCCGGCTCGGTCATCGCGATCGCCCCGACGTGCTCACCGGTGGCCAGCCTGGGCAGCCAGCGCCGGCGCTGCTCCTCGGTGCCGTAGGCCAGCAGGTAGTGGGCCACGATGCCGCTGTGCACGGCGTTGCCCCAGGCACTCTCGACCGCCCGGGCCTGCTCCTCCAGGAGCACCGCCTCGTGCGCGAACGTGCCGCCGCCTCCGCCGTACTCCTCAGGGATGGAGACGCAGAGCAGGCCGAGCTCGCCGGCCCGGTACCAGAGGTTGCGGTCGACCTGCTGCTGCCTGGCCCAGCGTTCGGCGTTCGGCACCGCCTCCTTGGCGAGGAACGCGCGGACCAGGTCGCGGAGCTGGTCCAGCTCGTCGGTGTGCCACGGCGAGCGGTACGTCGACGTGCCGATCATCCGGGCGACCTCGTGGGTAGAAAGTAGAACATTGAGGGTGTTGTGCCGACCGTACGCAGCGGGCCTGGCTCAGCGGAAGTCGCGGGACCGGGCGCCGGTCACCAGGGTAAGGCGCTCGATCCGGTCCGCGATGACGTTGACCACCCCCTCGCTGCACTCCAGTGTGCCGTGGACGACCAGGGCGGCCGACTCCCGGGCGACCCGGCGGTAGCGCTGCCAGACGCCGCGCGAGCAGATCACGTTCGTGAAACCGGTCTCGTCCTCCAGGTTGACGAACGTCGTACCGCCCGCGGTGGCCGGCCGCTGCCGGTGGGTGACCACGCCGGCCACCAGCACCCGGGTGCCGTGCTCCCGCTCCCGCAGCCGTCCGGCGGGGACCACGCCCAGCTCGTCCAGCGCGGCCCGGACGAGCTCGGTGGGGAAGCTGTCCGGCGAGATCCCGGTGGCCCACAGGTCGGCGACCAGCCGCTCGGCGTCGGTCATCGCCGGCAGCGGGGGAGCGACGGCCGGGGTGCGGGCCGGCTCGGCACTCGGGAGCTGGCCAGGGCGCAGCCGGCTGACCGCGCCGGCCGCCCACAGCGCCTCCCGGCGGGTCAGCCCCAGGCACTCCAGCGCGCCCGCCGTGGCCAGCGACTCCACCACCACGGTGCTGAGCCCGTGCCGGGTGATCAGGTCGGCGAGGTCGGCGTACGGGCGGGCGGACGCGATCCGTTCGGCCACCGTCCCCCCGACGTTGCGGATCGAGGACAGGCCGAGCCGCACCGCTGGCTGGCACGCGGCACGCTGGTACGGCGGCCCGCTGGCCGGCTCCAGGGTGGCTTTCGCCGCGCTGGCGTTCACGTCCGGGCCGCGGACCTCGACGCCGTGCCGGCGGGCGTCGGCGACCAGCGACTGCGGTGCGTAGAAGCCCATCGGCTGGGCGTTCAGCAGGGCCGCGCAGAACGCTGCGGGGTAGCGCAGCTTCAGCCAGGCGCTGGCGTAGACCAGGTAGGCGAAGCTGAACGCGTGGCTCTCCGGGAAGCCGTAGCCGGCGAACGCGATGAGCGTGGCGTAAATCTGCTCGGCCACGTCCGGCCCGATGCCGCGCCCGGCCATGCCGGCCAGCAGCGTCGGCCGGAGCTGGGCCAGCTTCTCGACCGACCGCTTGGCGGACAGCGCCCGGCGCAGCGCGTCGGCGTCCGCCGCGCTGAACCCGGCCGCCTCGATGGCGATCTGCATCAACTGCTCCTGGAACAGCGGCACGCCGTAGGTCTTGGCCAGCGCGCCGCGCAGCAGCGGGTGCAGGAAGGTCACCTCCTCCTGCCCGTTGCGGCGCCGGATGTAGGGGTGCACCGAGCCGCCCTGGATCGGGCCGGGCCGGATGATCGCGACCTCGACGACGAGGTCGTAGAACGTGCGCGGCCGCAGCCGGGGCAGGGTGGCCATCTGTGCCCGGCTCTCCACCTGGAACACCCCGACCGTGTCGGCCGCGCAGAGCATGTCGTAGACGGCTGGGTCCTCCTTGGGGATGGTGCACAGCTCGTACCGGGTGCCGTGGTGGGCCTCGACCAGCTCGAAGGTGTAGCGCAGCGCCGCCAGCATGCCCAGCCCGAGCAGGTCGAACTTGACCAGCCCGGCGTACGCGCAGTCGTCCTTGTCCCACTGCAGCACGCTGCGGCCCGGCATCCGGGCCCACTCCACCGGGCAGACCTCCACGACCGGCCGGTCGCACAGCACCATGCCGCCGGAGTGGAGGCCGAGGTGCCGCGGGAAGCCCAGCACCTGGGCGGCCAGCTCGGTCACCGCGGCTGGGACCGCACTGTCCGTCGGGCCTGCCGGCGCCGAGGTCGAGGTGCTGGCCAGGGGCTCGTGGTTGTCGACCCGCCGGGACCAGGCGTCCTGCTGGCCGGGGGCGTAGCCGAGGGCGCGGGCCATGTCCCGGACCGCGGACCTGGGCCGGTAGGTGATCACGTTGGCGACCTGGGCGGCGCAGTCGCGGGTGTAGGTCCGGTAGACGTACTGGATCACCTCCTCCCGCCGGCCGGACTCGATGTCGAGGTCGATGTCTGGCGCCTCGGTGCGCGCGGTGGACAGGAACCGCTCGAACAGCAGCTTGTGCTCCACCGCGTCGACGGCGGTGATGCCGAGTGCGTAGCAGACCGCCGAGTTGGCCGCCGAGCCGCGGCCCTGGCACAGGATGTCGCTACGCCGGCAGAACTCGACGATGTCCCACACGATGAGGAAGTAGCCGGGGAAGCCCTGCCGCCCGATCACGTCCAGCTCGTGCTCGATCTGGTCGTACGCGCGGGAGTGCCGGGCGCCGTAGCGGACCGCGGCGCCGGACATGGCCAGCTCGCGCAGGTAGCTCAGCTCGGTGTAGCCGGCCGGCACCGGGTAGCGGGGCAGCGCGGGACGGAGCAGGTCCAGCTCGAAGGCGCAGTCGCGGCCCAGCCCGACGGTGCGCTCGACGATGCCCGGGTAGCGGGCGAACCGGCGGGTCATCTCGGCGCCGTCGCGCAGGTACGCCCCGCCGGCCGCGGGCAGCCAGCCGTCCAGCTCGTCCAGCCCGCGGCGAGCCCGGACGGCGGCCAGCGCGGCGGCCAGCCGGGCGCCGCGCGGGACGGCGTAGTGCACGTTGTTGGTGGCTACGGTGGGCAGGCCGGCGGCCTCGGCCAGCCCGGCCAGGGCGTCGTTGCGGGTGGAGTCGGTGGGGTTGCCGTGGTCGGTCAGCTCGACCGCGACGTTCTCCCGGCCGAACAGCGCGGCCAGCCTGGCCAGCTCGCGGGCGGCCGCCGCCGGGCCGTCGCCGGCCAGCGCGGCGGGCACCAGCCCCTTGCGGCAGCCGGTGAGCACCAGCCAGCGCCCGCCAGCCGCGGCGGCCAGCCGCTCCACGTCGTACGCCGGCCGGCCCTTCTCGCCGTCCCGCTGGCCCGCGCTGATCGCCCGGGACAGGGTGCGGTAGCCGGCCGGTTCGCGGGCCAGCACCAGCAGGTGCCGCCCCTCCGGGTCGGGGACGCCGTGCCGCGGGGCGGACAGGCCGAGCGACAGCTCGGCGCCGAACAGCGTGCGCACCCCCTGGTTGGCCGCCGCCTCGGCGAACCGCACCACGCCGTAGAACCCGTCGTGGTCGGTCAGCGCCAGGCCCCCGACGCCGAGCCGGGCGGCCTGCTCGACCAGCTCCTCCGGGTGCGAGGCGCCGTCCAGGAAGCTGAAGTTGGAGTGGCAATGCAGCTCGTACCAGGTCACGCCACGGCCCAGCTCCGCGGTCACCCTCTTCCTTTTCATGCTGCTCGTTTTCGGTGTCGGTGGTGCCGGATGGGTTTGCGGTCGGGGTCGATTGTTCGTGGGGGCAGGAGTTCGGGTAGCCCGTCGTCTGCTGTTCGTACGTCCCAGCCGTTATGGTGTACGGCGTGGTGGTGAAAGCTACACAGCAGCACGCCGTTGTTCTGGTCTGTTTTCCCGCCGTCGGCCCAGTGGATGCAGTGGTGGCAGTGGCACCATTGGTACGGCCGATCGCAGCCGGGGAAAATACACCCGCGATCTCTGAGGATGATGGCCCGTCGGGCGGCGCCGACGTAGTGCCGGCTGCCCCGGCCGAGGTCGAGGACGAGGCTTTCCCCGCCCAATACCGCGGGGATGATGCGGGCGTCGCAGGCGAGGCGGCGTACTTGGCTGGGCGGGATGATGTCGCCGCCGTCGAGCTCTCCCACGCCGGTCGCGGCGACGAGCTTGTCGTAGGGCATGGTGACGACGAGGGTGGGGCGTTCGCCGCCGTTGTCGGGCAGGTCGCCCATCCGCTGGGCGCGTTCGCAGAGCTCGACGAGGGCGTCAGCCATGCGTTGTCCGTAGTCGCGGTCGTCCCGGATGCCGGTCTCGGGGTCGGCAGGGCACGGCGTGGCGAGCGGGTCGAGCGCGACCCGGACGGTTTCGGCGCCTTCGGCGTCGAGTAGCCCGGAGACTCGGGTGAGTCCCGGCCCGGCGGGGGATAACCGCAGCTCACGGCGCTTGTACGCCTCGGCGGCTTCGCGTTCGGCTTGGGCGGCCTGGAGTTCGGCGGCGCCGTCCGGGTCGACCGCGTCGAGGACCCGCCGCCCGAACAGCGCCACCGCGCCGGGGTTGTGGGTGCCGCTGCTCTCGACCAGTTTCCGCTCGGCGGCGGCCCGGGTTGCGGCCGGTGTCTCGGTCGGCAGTGCTCGCATCGCGTCGGCGATGACCCGCGCGTGGTCGACGCTGACCGCCCCGCCTGCCAGGGCGGCGGCGGTCTCGGACAGGTCACCGTCCAACGCGGAGGCGAGCCGAGCCATCCGCCCCGCCTCGGCGGGCAGCACATTCAGCGAGCCCGCCAGCCACGCCCGCGTGTTGGGAGCGTCATGCGCGGCGGGAAGCCGTCGTACTTCGGACTGTTGGACCAGCGGAACGATCAGCGCCCCGGTAATCCGCGAGCGCAGCCGGGAAATCGCCACCAACAAGTCATCAACACCGGCGTCGGAAAGCGCGGAGAAATCGGAACCATCAACCGAGTCGAGCAGCGCGGACATCTGCTCGACGACTGAGGTGACTGATTCCGACATAGGAGAAGGATAAACGGAGCCACCGACAGAACCGCCCCGCCAAGCCGAGCCCGGAAGAAAAACTTGAGAAACTTCGGTGAGTAAAGCGGCGAGTGCCCACAGTGATTCCGGTGGCAAGCCGGTCGGCGAAGTCGACTGGCACGGCAGCCAAAACCACCCGGCAGCCAAACCCAGCCAACTCACCCGGCAGCCAACCCCACCGGAGCAAACGGTGCCCACACGCAGCCCACCCATTCGCAGCGCAAACGCCCTCCAGGGGTCGCAGCCGACCATCCCCGGAGAGCCCCGATCCCGCGCGCCACCTCCGAGGCTCAGTCGTACTCCGCCTCGACCCGCCACCGGCCGCCCGCGCAGGCCAGCAGGTAGGCCCGACCATCCACAGTGGACACCTGCAGCCGGGCGCGGCGGCGGTGCCGGGCCGGGTCCCACCACCGCTCGTCGGCCGGCCACGGCCCACCCCAGCCGGCCACCCCGACCGGGGGCTCGGCGCCGACGGTGAGCCAGGACAGCGGCTCGGACAGCGCACCCCGCCCGTCCACCCCGATCACCGTGCCGGACGTGCCGGTCAGCCCGGCGGGCAGCGGGTCGGCGTACACCAGGGCCGGGTACGGCGGCGGGATCCCGCTCGGCCAGGGCCGGTCTGGAGCGTGCCGGGGCCGCCGTTCCTCGTCCCACGGCACCCAGGCCAGCCGGCTGGCCGGATCCCGGCCGCCGCCGGGTACCGGCACGGTCACCGCGTACGGCCCCAGCAGGCCCTGCACCCGGGCCACCGCGCGGGCCACCCGGTCGGCCGCGTCGCGGTCCCCGCCGTCCCCGCCGCACAGGTCGAGCTGCTCGCCGCCGGCCCGGACCACCTCGTCCGGCACCAGCCGCAGCACGGTGACCTGGCCGCGCCCGCCGCCGGTCACCCAGCCCTCGAGCTGCCAGCGCAGCCGGTCGGCCACCGCGGCGGCGGAGTACGACCCGTGCCGCCACAGCCGGACCGAGGCCGCGCCGCTGTCGGTCTCGGCCGTGATGGCCAGCCGGGTGCAGACCAGGCCGTGCGCCACCAGCCGGTCGTGCAGCCGCTCGGCCAGCGGGCGGACGGCGAACGCCGCCGCGTCCACGCTGGTGACCGGGGGGTCAAGGTGGGCGACCGCGGTCAGGTCCGGCGGCGGCCGCCCTGGTGCCACCGGCCGCTCGTCCAGCCCGCGGGCCAGCCGGTGCGCGACGCCGCCGTCCGGCCCGAACCTGGCCAACACGTCCGAGCCGGGCAGGGCGGCGAGCTCGCCGAGCGTGCGGATGCCGAGCCGGCGCAGCAGTCCGGCCAGCTCCGGCCGGCCGAGCACCCCGACCGGCCAGCCGGCCAGGAACGCCGGGGTGCCGGCCGGTGGCACGATCACCCCACGGCGGGCGGCCAGCGTCGCGGCGAACAGGCCGTCCGCGATGCCCAGCCGGCACCCGCACCCGCCGGCCGTGGTGGCGGTGTCGACGACCCGCTCGGCCAGGGTGGCCTCGCCGCCGTGGTAGCGGGCCGCGCCGCGCACGGGGAAGGCCAGCAGCCCCGGCTGCACCACCTCAAGCCGGGGCGCCACCGCGGCCACCGCGCCGACCACCCGGTCGAACCCGCGGGCGTCGCGCCGCGGGTCGTGCTCGACCAGCAGCAGGCCCGGGTAGGCGCGCTGCGCGTCCCGGCGCTTCTGCCCGCCGCGCACCCCCTCGGCCCGGGCTGCGGCGGTGCATGCGGCGACCACGTCGTCGCGCACGATGATCGCGGCCGTCTCCGGGCCCACCCCCGCCGCGGTGAGCGGCCAGTCCGGGCACCAGACGACGGCCGTCCGCCGGCCGGGCGTCTGCAGGCCGGGCGTCGCCGTCATGCCGCCGTGCCGAGGACGACCCGACCCTCGCGCGGCCGGGCCGCCGGGCCCCGGCCCTCGGCCCGCACGGTGACCTCCCGGCCGGTGAGGTGGCCCGCACCCTCGGCCAGCCCGGCCCAGCGGCTGTCCACAGTGGACAGCCGGAGCCCGGCGCCAGGCCACTCGCCGGCGACCAGCAGCACCGCCCGCCGCTCCCGGGCGTGCGCGGTCAGCCGCCGTACGTCGCTCGGATCGACCCGGCCCGGCGGCCGGAGCACGACCAGGTCCGCCGCGTCCAGCAACGCTGCGGTGACGGCTGGCCACTGCTCGCCCGGCTCGTGCACCGCGACCACCCGGGGCAGCACCACCCCCAGTGCGGCCGCGGCCAGCCCGCCCAGCTCGGGCCAGCACACCACCCCGCACCACGCACCTGCCCGGGACGCCTCGGCCAGCAGCGCCAGCAGCAGCGACGTGCCCCCGCCGCCGGGCGGCACCGCGACCGCCGAGCCCCGTGGCAGCCCGCCGTACGGCAGCAGCTCGGCCAGCTCCGGCCGGACCGGCAACACCTCCGCCGGCCGCTGGGCGGGCCGCAGCGGCGGCATGGCCATCGGCGGCTCGGCGAGGAGTGTGGTCACTCCTCCATGTTCGAACATATGTTCGAATAATGCAACGGGTGTCGCCCGCCAGGGCCGGTGACACCCGAGCCCAGGCCCGGCCCGGCGTCGTACCCGACAAGTTATGGAAAGTTGGGGGGTCGGGACGACTGGTCGTGGAAAGTTGTGGGGAGAGCGGGCCCGAGCCGCCGGCTGGTCGCCGTAGGGTGACTGGTTTGTTACCTATCGGTAGCATGGGGCGCGTTCGCCCCCAACGCGGAGGTGCCCGATGACCAGCACGCCGACCCGGAGCCTCCCGCAGTTCCCCAAGGAGCTGACCGACCGGCTGGCCCGCCGCGTCGTCGCCACCAGCGGCGAGACCAGCACCGCCCTCGCGCCGTACACCGGCCAGACCCTGGCCACCCTACCGGTGTCCACCGTGGCCGACGTCGCGACGGCGTTCGAGCGGGCCCGCGAGGCCCAGCGTGGCTGGGCCGCCACCCCGCTCCGGCGGCGCGCCAGCATCCTGCTCGCGGTGCACGACATGGTGCTGGACCGGCAGGCGGAGGTCCTTGACCTGATCCAGTGGGAGTCTGGAAAGGCCCGCAAGCACGCCTTCGAGGAGGTCGCCGACGTCGCGGTCACCGCGCGGTACTACGCCCGGCGCGGGCCGACGCACCTGCGGCCGCGGCGACGTTCCGGGATCTTCCCGGGGCTGACCGTTGCCTACGAGCTGCGCCAGCCCAAGGGCGTCGTCGGCCTCATCTCGCCGTGGAACTACCCGCTCACCCTGGGGGTGTCCGATGCGCTGCCCGCGCTGCTGGCCGGCAACGCAGTGGTGCACAAGCCGGACGCGCAGACCTCGCTGACCGCGCTGTGGGGTGTCGAGCTGTTGCACGAGGCCGGGCTGCCGGAGGGCGTGTGGCAGGTTGTGTACGGCGACGGCCCAGCGATCGGCGGCGCGATCCTTGATCTGGCCGACTATGTCTGCTTCACCGGCTCCACCCGGACCGGCCGGGAGGTCGCCCAACGTTGCGCCGCCCGGCTGGTGGGCTGCTCGCTGGAGCTCGGCGGCAAGAACCCGCTGCTGGTGCTGGCCGACGCCGACCTGGACCGGGCCGCCGAGGGCGCGGTGCGGGCCTGCTTCTCCTCCGCCGGGCAGCTCTGCGTCTCGATCGAGCGGCTCTATGTCGCCGCGGCGGTGCGGGAGGAGCTCATGGCCCGGTTCCTCGACCGGGTGCGCGCGATGCGGCTGGCCGCGTCCTTCGGGTACGACGCCGACATGGGCTCGCTCACCTCGGCCCAGCAGCTCGACACGGTGGCCGGGCACGTGGCCGACGCGGTGGCCAAGGGGGCGCGGGTGCTGGCCGGCGGACGGGCGCGGCCGGATCTCGGGCCGTACTTCTACGAGCCCACCGTGCTGGCCGACGTGACCGAGACGATGGTCTGCCATGGTGAGGAGACCTTCGGGCCGGTCGTCTCGGTCTACCCGTTCGCCGCCGAGGCGGACGCCGTCCGGCTGGCTAACCAGACGCCGTACGGGCTGAACGCCAGTGTCTGGACCAGGGACGCCGTACGTGGCCGGCGGGTCGCCGGGCAGATCAGGGCCGGCACGGTCAACGTCAACGAGGCGTACGGGGCCGCCTGGGGGTCGGTCGACGCGCCGATGGGTGGCATGGGGGAGTCCGGCCTCGGCCGGCGGCACGGCGCGGAGGGGGTCACCAAGTACACCGAGGCACAGACGGTCGCCACGCAGCGGGTGCAGGGCTTCGGCACCCCGCCGTGGACCAGCGACGAGCGCTGGGTTGGCCTGCTGACCGGGTCGCTGAAGGTGATGAAGGCGCTGGGTCGCCGTTGACCTGGGTCGCCGTTGGCTGGGGTCGCCGTTGACCTGGGCCTGCGTCAACGCGGCCCGTGGGGGTGTCCCATCGAGGCCATGCGTTGTCCGGTGCCGGCCAGCCGAACCGGCGGTGCGGACCGGCGCACGTAGGGTGATCTTTGTCCGGTTCCACGCGCACCCGAGGAGGGACCCATGCCCACGCTGCCCTGGAGCACCCCGAAAGATCCGCCGAAGGCCGACAAGGCCTTCGTCATGGCCTCGCGGCTGGAGCTGAGGTCGCTGCGCACCGTGCCGAGCTTCTTCCTCAAGTCGCTGGCCGCGTGGAAGCAGGTCCGGCGGGCGCCCGGTGTGCTCGGCGCGTCGCTGATCGCGCAGCCGACCAAACGCGTGTTCTGGACGCTGTCCGCCTGGGATGGTCGCGGGCCGCTGTACGAGTACGCCAAGACCAACCCGCACGGCGACATCATGCGCGGCTTCAAGCCGGCCATGCGGCGTTCGACGTTCGTCACCTGGACCGTGCCGACCGGTGAGCTCCCCATCACCTGGGACGACGCCCGCCGCCGGCTGGCCGACCAGGTCGCCGCCGAGGACGCCGGAGCCGCCGCCGACTAAGCCAACAGTGGCTGCGATCACCGTGTGTGTCTGGTGGTCTGGTCCGTCCGGTGGCCTGCCGTGGGGTGTTCACTCCATCGGGGTATTTAGTGACGTCGGACCGTTCGCTTTCCATGGTTCGCTGAGGCTGTGGCGCACGTATGATAATCCTTGGTATATCTGGAAGAAGAATGCTTCCGCCGTTACACGCGTCAGGGGGGCCGTGATGACCTACGGGATGAGTATCCGGGACGCTGTCCCGACCGAGGCTCCCGAAACGGTGGCGGTCACTGCACGTCGCGACCGCGCGTGCTGAGCCTCGGAGAGGTGCAGACCGGGCTCCTTCAGACGTCAGAGGTTCTCTCTGCGGGTCCGGCCGGTGACCTGCTCTCGCTGCTGCCCGGTGAGCGGGTGCGCACCTGGGAGCGACCCATTCCGCATGCCTCCTCGCCCGAGGTGCTGACCGGCGTGGACTGCCAGCCGCCGACCACCGCGGGTGCCAAGGCGCGCATCATCGGCACGCTCGCGAGCCAGGTCACCCTCACCGGTGGGAACCTCCTGCAGTCCGCGACGCGAGTCGACATCCGCCCCGGTCAGGACGGTCGCCGGCACCCCTGGTCGTACTACCTGGCCCGGCCGGGCGTCGTCGAGCTGCTCGGGGCGGTGCGGGCCGACGATGTGGCGGCCGGGTTTGTCACCGGTGTGCGGACGGCCGCCGCCCTGGACCTTGGCGGGGTCAGCGAACACTTCATGAACACTGTTCAACGTTCGCCGGGGCTGGACCGGAAACCGCCGTTCCGGGTGTCGCGGACCAGGCTGCGGTGGGCCGCCAGCCCGGTCGCGGACAGGTCCGCGCAGCGGATTGTCTTCACGCTCGGGCAGGACGGCCTGCGGACGGTCCGGCTGCATGCCGTGTCGGAGTCGTCCCGCGAGATCGGCGAGCTCTGCGCCGACCTTGCGCTGCATGACTGGCTGCTGTCGACGCTCAGCAGTCTCGTGGAGCTGGCCCGCATCGGGCAGAGCCCTACAGTGGAGGTGCTCCGGCGGTTGCGGCCCGCCGTGGACCATCTGCTGCACGCGTGGATGCCGGTCGCCCGGCTGGCCGCGGAGCTGTCCGTCTTCTGGGATGAGCTGGATCGCCAGCCCGGGTTCAGCCGGCAGTGGCAGGCGACGGTTGCCCGGATACGCGACCAACTGGCCGTGGGCGCCATCGAGGCGCTCACGCCGCAGGACTACAGGTCGGGAAGGGGTCGACCGGCATGACCGAACCGCAACCACCGCAGAGCAGGGCACTACGCACCAACGTACTTCGTAAGGTCATCAGCACTGTGACCGTCAGCGGGCTCGTCCTGCTGGTTACCATGTTGGCTAACGTTCCGCCGTCGAGCAGCGTGTTGCTTTCCATCGTGGTGGGTGGGATCGTCCTGCTCACCCAGTTCCTGATGGACTTCGAAAGCCGCCTGGACTCGCTGGAGGCCAGCCAGCAGAGGAACCTGCTAGCGGCCCGGACGCTCATCGAGGACGGGTTCGCCCGGGTCGGCGAGGCCACCCGGCTGTTCGAGCTGATCACGCCCTCCATGTTCAGCACCGAGGAGCTGGCCGAGTTCATCCGGAGCTCCAGCGTGATCGACCGTACGGCATCCAGCCTCGCCCGCGATCTCGCCCGGCATGAAAGCGAGCGGACCTTCAAGCTGCTCCGGGACCTCAGCACCGGAGGCGAGATCGCCTACGAAGGTGAGGACCGAGAGTGGCTGCTCGGCCTGGCCAAGTCCGCGCAGACGTCAATTGACGCAACGAGCCTGACCACGGTGGACGCCGGAAGTCGCGGGTTCGACGGCGGGCTCTGGACGAGTGATCTCGGCTACCGGTATCTCGATCTGCAGCGCGAGGCGATTGCCCGGGGTGTGGTGGTGCGCCGTATCTTCGTGTTCGACAGGCCGGACTACGTCGACGATCCGGACTTTCGGCGAATACTGCGACTGCAGCGACAGGCGGGAATCCTCGTTCGTATGCTGGACGAGAGCACTATGCCGGACTATCTCGCCAACATGATCTTCGACTTCATCGTCTTCGACAGGAAGATCACCTACGAGATGACGGCGGCGAGCATGTTCCCGTCGAGTGCCAGGCCGGCCATCGTCACCACTCATCTGGGGATCGCGCAGTCGCGGGTCGAGGAACGCGCGGCGAGGTTCGAGCGGCTGTGGGCTGCGGCCGCCGAGATCAAATGGGTCGAACAAGGCGGCGGGGATGGCCGGGCGGCTCAGGCCGGGTCGGTGCCGCTGGATCCCACGAAGACGTAGTGCAGCCGGTCGACGATCTCGCCCGGCAGGTCGAGCTTGTCCTGCCGGGCACGGTCGGTGACCTGCTCCAGGACCGCTGCCTCGCAGCTCAACTGGCTCAGGATCGTGCGTACCGCCAGCTCGACCGGCAGGAACCGTGGCGACACGATCGACATGGTGGTGTACGCGGCAAAGGGGTACGCCGCGGGCTGGAGCCGGGTGACCGGCGCCAGATCCTCCCAGCGGTCCGGCCAGGACCCGGTCCAGTTCCGCGGCACGGCGACCGGGCGGCCGTCGTCGCGCAGCAGACCGAGGCGGAGCAGCTGCCAGACCGCGGCGAGCATCGGGCACGACCACAGCCGAGACCCGGACTCATCGTTCCACAGCTCGACGTCGACGAAGATGGAGTGCCGGCGAGCCGCGGCCTGGACCGGCGGCTGCCACTGCCTGGTCTCGGTCATCGCCTCCGCGGTGGGCGAGCCGGGTGAACGCTCGCCGTTGCACAGCCAGCCCGACTGGGTCGCTGGCGGGCGGGCGCCGGTGGTGCCACGGGTCGGCTCGATGACCAGCCGGCCGAGCGCAAGGTCGACGGGCCTGCTGTCACCGGCCACGGCGCAGGCCGACTCCCGGGCGAGATAGTCGATCGTCACCCCGGCGTCTTCCGCTGCGGCGAGCACCTCGGGAACGACGGTGGCGGGGGTGGAGAAGGCTGCGAAGTAGTCGTCGACCAGAAAGCAGGTGCTGGCTCGGATGGTGCCGCCGCGCACCGTGGTGGGCGACTCGGTGGCCACCCTGACCCAGGGTGCGATCTCTTGGAAGGTCGCGCGCAGCGCCGCCGGGCCAGCCTTGATGTCCTCCATGTACAGGTGGCCGACCTCGACCGAGACGTGGGACAGCCCGACCGACTCCACCCGGGGCTGCGCGGTGCTCTCCCGGAACTCACCGTTGACCGCCGTCACCTTATTCTCCGGGTCATCGTCGTCCCCGGGTCACAGCCGTTCCCACGCCCGCTTGTCGACGAGCGCTCCGGCGAGGTTTTCGAATGCCTCAAGCGTCACCTGGTTAGCGACCTGGCGAGCCCATACGTCGCTGTCGGTGATCAGTTGCTCGCGCCATTGCAGCACGGGATCCAGCGGGACGCTGCCGAGCACCGACGCGCGGCCGAGACCGGCGCGCGCCGCGAGCACCTGGAGCTCCCGGTTGCATTCCCGCAGCCAGGCGAGCTGTGCGGGGCGCAGCCCGGCCAGGTCAGGCGCGTTCGGGTCGACGATCGCCGTCCGGACGAACCGGATCGCGTCGATCAGCGACTCCCGGTCGCTGCCGCGGCGCTGGCCGATCTCCAGCAGACCGCGCGCGCCGCGGACGAGGCCTTCCGCCGCCACAATGTGCTGCCGGGTCCACCGGTGGAAGACCAGCCACCGCGACTGCACGGTGCTGAGCTCAGGCGCGTTCGCCGCGCCGAGCACGATCTCCGTCGCAAAGGAACGGCCGGCGCTCAGATCGACAAGGATGAACTCGAACTCCTCCTCCAGGCGGAGAAACAGGTCGACGCAGCGACGTTCGATGTCAGGACTGGTGGAGAACTCACCGCTGCTGGCGTCGCCGGGAACGAGCACGAGCCGGCCGGATCCGGAGGGTCGGTTGCGCAGGCTCGTCCGGTCGGAGCTGGACCAGACGTTGCATAGCTCCGGGCGCTGCGCGCGGCCCTGCAGGAACGAGTGTGTCCCCGAGCCCGAGGTGGTCCCGCGGGCCAGGCTGTTGATGCTGAACACGCCGCCCGAGGTCGGGGAGCCGAAGTCGAAGTCGACGTAGCAGACGTCGCTGCCCTGCAGCGCCCGGCGGTACATGATGTTGCTACCGGTGACGGTACGCCCGGTCCCTCCCTTGTCCGACGTAGCGAAGATCAGCATCGTCAGCTCAGCCTGGTCAGGTTCTGCCGTGCGGCGGCGAGCCGGTCCAGGTCGCGCAGCACGTCGGAGGCAAGGATCAGCGCGGTGGCGGGCCGCGCGCGAAGCAGGTCGCGGGCCCGGTGCAGGTTCGACTCCATGGTCTGGAAGCTCGTCCGCATGGATGAGCCCGCCTCTTTGGTGCCCTGGAGCAGCTCTTGGTCAAAGAGGTGTTCGGCCTCTGCCAGGGTGCCTCCGGCGATCTCCGCGAGCCGGGGGTGCACCAACGGTTGCGCGGTGACCATGTTTGCCGCGACCACCAGGCTCTCCATGATGCGCTCGGTGTGGTACCACGACGGGGCAGAGAACGGCTCGGCCTCGACCTGGAAGACGTCGGCCGGCTGGTCCCACAGGTCGCGGCCGGGTGCGTGCTTGAGCCGGCGGGCAAGCAGATGGTCCCAGATCTTGTCGGCGAGGTCGATCATCGCCTGCCGTTCGACGGTGTCGGCCAGCAGGCTGGCGACCGTGATCACCCGCTTCAGCAACAGGGCAGAGTAGCTCGACACCACCCAGTTCAGCCGCGACTCCCCCAGCCGCTCGCTGCCGATGAGCCTGAGACGCATGCCAGGCAGGTGGTGCTGAATGGCGTAGTCGCCGGCCACCTGGCGGCGCGTGATACGGCCCCGCGAGGCCAGCTCGCTCAGCACGCTCCCGACCCGTACCACCAGGTCGCCCGACTCTCTCGCCCCGGCCAGTCCCTGCAGCACCATGGAAGAGATCATCAGCGTGTAGTACTCGGACTCGGCGCCGTCCGAGGTGCGCCAGGGCAGGTCTTCCAGCGGCCATCGACCGTAGCCAAATGTCGCGATCTTGGTCCAGAACTCCTGTGCCCAGCTCCAGCGGAGCTGCAACGCTTGGGCCAGCCACTGCTGGTCCTCGTCGAGCAGCCCCAGAACGCGGGTCCGTTCGGAAAAGAGGTCCTGGATACCGTCGAGGGCGACCGCGGTGAAGTACAGGTAGGGCCTGGCCTCCGCGACGCCTGCCGGTTGCGCACCGGTCTTTTTGACTCGGTCGATCTCAGGCGCGTCTGTGACGATGCCCCAGGACCAGCCACATTCGAAGAGGCGGCCAGGGTTTTCGAGCTCGTCAGCCACCTGCCCGGACCCGATGGTCAGCTCCTCGCGCAGGCTTGCGCGGATCTCCTCCAAGCTGTCGAGGAGCTCATCTGTGAGCCTGCTCTCGGGGCTGTTCGTCTGGTTCACCACGCTGGAGACGATCCGGCCGGGTGTGGAGTCGGGGTCGAACACGTTGACGGTGAAGCTGCGCAGCAGGCCAACCATGCTCGCGGTGAGGCGCTGGGAGGCGAGCTGCTCGAGGAGCTGCGTCTCTCGGATGACAGTGGCATTGCGTAGCCCGGTCCGGAAGGTTCGGGCGAAGCCGATGGCGACAAGGGCCAGCGTGACTGACATGGAGAAGGCGTCGACCACGTCCAGGTCGTATTGTTCCGGCTTGATCTCGTCCGGGTCTGATGGGGTGACGAAGTACGACCCGCCAGCGAAGGTCGGGGTGCCTGACTCGTCGCGGTAGTACTCCAGGTACTCGACCAGCACCTTGACGAGCACCCGGGGGATGTCCAGCTCGTTCCCCAGCCCCCGGAGCGCGTCCTTCACGTCGTCCGCGATCCGGTCAGGCTGGTCGATCCGCAGCGAGGGGATAGTCGTCGCGGGGTAGAGGATGGTGAGCAACTGCTCCGCGTCGCTGATCGAGTTCCGCCCGCTGCGGCCGCCCCACTGCCACTGACCGTCGCGGTAGGAGTAGGCGACGGTCGCCCGCCAGGTGTCCAAAATGTGTTGCCGTGCCCGAATCCGCATCCTCTAGGCCCCTCAACCTGCTGTGAGCAACGCACTGACCATGTTCAGCCCAGGTCCACCCGGCCAAGCGCGAGGATCATACTTTCGTAGCCTTCGCGCAGTGGCTTTTCGGTTTTGAACTGTTGGACGTCAAGGTTAACCGCTTTTGTGGACAGAAGGTCGCGGACGTCCTGGTCGGTGATGTCGACCGCCGGGAACCAACTGGGGCCCACGTCGTAACCTTCCGATCCGCTCATGAACGCACAGGCGAACGGCGCCCGGGGCGTGAGCGCCTCGAGGAACCGCAGCATCGCCAGCTCGAACTCCGCGTAGTCCGAGGTGATCGACTCGGCGACGAAGAACATGGTCCCCAGCCCCCAGCGCCGCTGTGGCAGGTCGAAGACGCTGGTCTGCTCGACCTTGTGTCGCTCCGCCAGCGCCTTCCGGGGCGACGCGACGGAGGCGTAGGCAGGCAGGTCGCCCAGCTCGTCCCAGAACGGCTGCCAGGCCCACGGCCCGTTCTGGTCGGAGACGTTGTGTCTCAACCACGCGATGTTGGGCTCTGCGTAGTCAGTGAGCGTGATGTGCCGGCTCCACGGCAGCGCGGTGAGGGCAGGGTACAGGTTCGCGCCGGAGCCGACGTCGACCGAGTGCGCCACGGCCGGTGCGGCACTCCCGTCGAAGCACTCGACGAAGAACTTCCCGACCGCCCGGATGATCTGACCATCATTTTCGTGGAGAGTCCGGTAGTTGTGTTTCCAGTATGCGATCGAGTCGAACTCGCTCCAGGACACGTCAGAGTTGCGTACGTCAGAGCTGCTATGAGTGCCGGTGCCGGCGGCATGAGTCATGGCGGAAGATCGTACCCTGCCCGTGCCCCGGGCTGGTACGGCCCATGCGTCGACCGGGCTCTCCCCCCGGGCTGGTACGGGAGCCATCGAACGCCCCTCTCTGAGGGCACCTGCGCGGCACCCTATGATCTGGGCCGCGACCTGCGGCTTTCGCTCGCATCCGGGGGCACGCTAGCAGCGATTGAATGGGTAAAGCTAGGGTCAAGGTACTCCAATACTGGGACCCTCGCCATGGTCCGCCCGAGTGACAGATCTGTATGTATGTGATCAGACCGGGGCACGACATGACCGAGATCACACTCTTTGTCGGCTCTCACGTCGTACCGGAGACCCTCGCCCGCGACGAGCAGCCCACGCAGCGTGTAGCGACCGCTGTCGAGGAGGTCATACAACTGCTGCGGCGAGTCGAAGGGCACCAGCCTCCGGTCCATGCTGGACCACCCGTCGTCCGGCATGAGCTGGCAGAGCAACCGGTCCTTCCCGGGCCCGAAGTAGTCGCGGACAACCCTGCGTGCGCCGAAACCGCGGGACAGGAGCAACCGGATCATGGGCAGGTTTCGGGGGCTCGTCACCGTGGTGACCGAGAGCTGCGAGCCGCCCAGCGGGGAGCCGCCCATGGGGGAGGCGCCGAGGGAGGTAAGGAACCGGTCCAACAGCAGGCCACCCAGGCCACGGCGGCGGAAGTCGGCGCGCACACCGAGGCCATGCATCCAGACCTGGTCAGGGGCGGGCCGGTCGGCGTGCAGGAACCCGACGATGACCTCGTCGACCTCGACGACACTGATCTCACCGTGGACCAGACCGTGCTCCAGCTCTCCGGGTGCGGCGCGTTGCTGGTCCGTATGGTCGAGGAGGAAGCAGGCATTATCCAGATCGGTCAGCGCGGCCAGGTCCGCAAGCGTCGCGTAACGGAGGTCACACACCGGGAACCCGTCGCCCACCGCAGCCCCCTTCCGCCGTCGAGCTGAGTCGTAGCCAGAATGTCACATTCCCCCGCGGGAGCGGCCAGGAGCACCCGATCGTGTGGATCCGCCCGGGCGGGCTTGATTTCCGGCGCCCAGGCGTCCGAGGTGCGAATGTGAGTGGTCGGTTCGGTCCTTGGTGGCACGCCCTGCCGGGCGTGTTGGAGTGGGCAACCGGGAGCGACGGCTACGCCGATCGAGTGATCGTGCCGGCCAATGCCACCGACCGTCACAGATCATCCGTCTCCACGGCATAGCGTGTGGGCCGGCAGTTGCGTCGGCGTGCATCCTCGGCGGCTGCCTGGTCGGCGGATCGCATTCGAGTGGAGCCAGGTTGACCAGTCCCGCTCCGTGGCCCAGCCCAAAGGAGTACTTCGCTGCTGTCCAGAACCCCTCGACAGGCATTCCGCGACGCCGATCTCCAGGTCGCCGAGCTCGTCATGGACAACTTCCGGCTGCCCGCGTCAGTCGAAGGCCAGACCGCGATTGTCTTCTTCGCGTCGACCGGAGCGGGCGCCGGAGCGGGCCCGGTCGTGCTCCGCTTTTTCAAACGCCCGCAGCCCTCTCGCGCGCAGCGTTACCACGCGCTCGAGACCTACCTGCGGGCACAGCCGGTCGAGGTGTTCGCGAAGTTCGCCTGGTCGGACGAGGGAGTCCGGGTTCGCGACACGTGGTGGCCGATGGTGCGAATGGAACACGTGCCGGGAGTCTCGCTCGGAGAGTTCGCGGCGACGAACCTTGGCCAACCGGCCGAGCTGGGCGGCCTGGCCGACCGTTGGCGGGAAGCGGCCCGCCTCCTGACGGCGGTCGGTGTCGCGCATGCCGACCTGCAGCGGGACAACGTCCGGGTTGCCGGCACCGAGCTCCGTCTGATCGATCTCGACGCGGCGTGGGTGCCCGGCGCCGCCAGGCTGCATCCCGGCGAGAACGGGCACCGTCATTTTCAGCATCCCGAACGTATCCGCACCGGTCACTGGGATCGCCATGTCGACGCCTTCTCGGCTCTGGTCATCTACCTTTCGCTGAAGGCGCTCGCCGCCGACGCGGGCCTGTGGGCACATCACAACGAGGAGAACCTGATCCTCTCTGACCATGACTTCGTTAACGCCGGAGCGACGCCGATCTGGACCAGGCTCGCGGCCAGCCCAGACCTGGAGGTGCGAAATCTCTCGACACTCCTGGAGCGTTTCTGCCGGCAGAGCGTGAAGGTGAGCACGGACCTGGACACGCTGTTGCGGACAAGGACGTTGCCGGTCGCCGCGGTGTGGCTCGCGCCCGAGGCCGGCCGCCTCGAAAGCAGCCCGTGGTGGGCCGGGACGGTTGGGTCGGAAACCGCTGCGGCCGCCGCCCAAACCGCCGATCCTTTCCGGGCTGGCCAGGTCGCCAGTCCCAGCCAGGCTGCCAGTTCCAACCAGGCCGCCGCTCCCAGCCAGGCCGATGCCGGCGTCCAGGCCGGCAGCTGGTGGCTCGGCAGCACGGCGACGACCGCCGCCCCCGGTGATCCACCGCGGCCGCCCCAACCACATCAGCCGCCCCAACCATCCCCACGGCCCGCCTCGCCCCCGTCGCCGGGACCTCAGCGAGCAGGCGGGCAGCCGCCGTCGAACAACTGGCAAGCGGCGATGGTGCTCGCCGTTCTGATCGCGGTGGTACTGCTTGTCATCATCCTGGTGGGCCGATGAACACCGTACGTATGCCGGGTCGAGCCGCCGCCATCGGTGTGCTGGCGCTTGCCGCGTTCCTGGTGGGCCTCGTCCTGCTGACCTCCGCGCCGCCGCGCCGTACGACGATCATGGTGGCTCCCCTGCCGAAGACGGCCGCCGCCACGGCAGCGGCTCAGATGGCGTTGGTCGAGACCGCCACGAGGTACCGCGCCGACCTGGTCGTCCTGGTCGGCGGGCGGGAGGCGGGGTTGCCGGTGCTGGCCGTGCTGGGGTTTGCGCAGACGTCGCCGCCGGTGCTTGTGGTCGTCGACGACGGTGGCCCGACCGCGGTGGCCACCCGACTGCCGGACAGCGCGGCGGTCCTGGACGATGCCGGCCGGCTGGTCAGGGAGCCGGCGAACGGCACCGGCCATCCCGCGCTGCTGGTCTTCTGGGCCGGGCTGCTGCTGGCTCTCGGCGTGGTGTGCGGCTGGTCCACGTCCGCGCGCATGCCCTCGGTTCCGGTCGCCGGCCAGCCCACCGGCCCCCAAGGTCAGCCCCCACCCGTACGTCGGAAGCCGCCGCTGGTCCGTCCGGAACCGGCGAGATCGTCACCGGTCGCCTCGTCACCGGTCATCCCGTCGCCGGCTGTTCTGCCGTCGCCCACCTCGCCATCGGTCGCCTCGTCACCCGGTACTCAGGAACCCGCGGCTCCACAATCGGATCGTTTCGATGGATCGCTGTCCGTCCGTCCGGACATCCTCGCCAGGTACGCGGTCGGCGGCGACGAGTGGGAGCCGCAGTGCCCGCGCTGTGGCTCGGTCGAGGTTAGTGTCGAGATCAAGGCGCGACCGTGGCGCTGCCGGGCATGCGACCATTCCTGGACCGCCGGCCCGGACAGAACCTGGCCCGATGTGATCCTTGCACCGGAGCGCCGCCGGGCGAGCCAGCCGTACGAAAGCTCGCCGTACGAGAACGAATAACCCCGATGTCCAGGCCGAAGTTGTCCGCCGATGGCCGGCGGAGTCCCCAAAGGAGCCCGTAGGTGGCCTACACCAAGACGATCGACCGGCTGCATCCCGGCTTTATCATGTTCCTGCTCGACCAGTCGTACTCCATGATCCAGGACCTGCCGGACCGCCCCGGTGTCTCCAAGGCACAAGGGGTCGCCGAGGCGATCAACGAGCTGCTCTTCACCATCGTCCGGCGGTGCAACAAGGATCTCAACAGGCCGCCCCGGCACTACTACGACATCGGCATCATCGGCTACGGCCAGGAGGTGCGGCCGATGTTCGCCGGGTCGCTCGCCGGCCGGGTGCTCGCGTCAGTGGAGGAGATCGCCAACGCGCAGATCCGGATCGAGACCCGGGACGGCGCGCAGCTCCCGGTCTGGTTCGATCCGGTAACACAGGGAAATACGCCGATGTGCTCGGCGCTCAACCTGGCCGGTGAGGTGGCGAATGGTTGGCTACAGGCGCACCCCCATTCATTTCCACCTATCGTCATCAACATCACGGACGGGCAGTCCACCGACGGTGACCCGGCGGTCTGGGTGGAGCGGCTACGGGCGCTCAACAATGCCGATGGCAACCTGCTCTACTTCGCGATCAACATGTCGGCCGCGGGCCGGCCGGTGCTCTTCCCGGCCGAAGACGTGGAGCTGCCCGACGAACACTCGAAGGCACTGTTCCGGACCACCAGCGAGCTGCCCGCGGTCATGTGTGTACGCGCCGTCGAGCTCGGCCTGCGAACGGCCCCCGGCGCGCGCGGTTTCGTCTGCAACGCCGGCATGCGGGTGCTGGTGGACTTTCTCAGCGTCGGCACGTCGGTGGAACGGCTCGAGGCGAGCTAGGCGGCACGGGTGATCCGGATATATGCGCAGGCCTATGACGTCGCCAAGGACCTGGCGGCGGAATGGGAGGACGGCGCCGCGCTGAGCTGGCGCCGAGCCCGGTTCGCGGTCGCGGACGGCGCGGCCGCTGCGGTCGCCGCGCGGTCCTGGGCGGCCGACCTGACCAGCGGCTACCTCACAGATTTTCCCGAGGCGCCGTGGGCCGACGGCGACATCCCCGCGTACGAGGGCGACGTACGCCAGTGGTTCGCCGACCGGGCGCGGCGATGGACCGCCGCGCAGGAGCGGATCATCGCGACCCGTGGCGAGGCGGTGCCGTGGTACCACCGGGACGCGGCGGCGCGTGGCTCGGCCGCGGCGTTCCTCGGGGTGCAGCTCGACTGCCGGGGAAGCCGGGCCGTGTGGTGGGCTACCGCCATCGGCGACTGCTGCCTGTTCCAGGTCCGGGCGGGGCGGCTCGTCACGTCGTTCCCGCTGTCCTCGGCCGCGGAGTACGGTGGCCATCCCGATCTCGCGCTCACCGCGGGCGCCCGGCTCGACGGTGCCCTGCGGGCGCTCCGGCATGGCCGCGGTGCCGCCGAGCCAGGCGACCTCTTCGTCCTGGCCAGCGACGCGGCCGGCGAGTGGCTGCTGACGGAGGCGGCGCACGACCCGGCCGTGTGGTCGAGGCTCCGGGTCTTCGGTCGCGACGCCTTCACCGAGCTGATCCGGGAGCTGCGGGTGGCCGGTGCCATCCGACGCGATGACGTCGTCCTCGTGCTCCTCCGCGTCGCCAACGGGGACGGGCCGGACGCCGCCGGCCCGAGCTAGTCGACGGCCCAGTCGGCCGGGCGGGTGGTGCCCTCAGGGCTACAGCTTGTGTGCCTGGGCCGCGAGCCCGGCGATGCTGTCGGCCGCTGCCGTCGCGGTGATCGCGTGCTCCAGCACCGTGGCCATGTCGGCGACCAACCGGGCGTCGGCATCGGCGAAGCTGTCCGGCCAGATGTCGCGCTGCACCGGCCGGCACAGGTCGACGAAATCGTGGTCGACACCGGGTGTCGAGATCACGCTTTCCTTGAACTGGTCGGCCGCCGCGGCCAGCACCTTGACCGTACGGCGGGCCTCGGCGTGCAGCTCTGCCTGCAGCTCGTGCACCGCGGCGTGGATGACCTGGGTCAGCTCCGCGTGCCGCCGTTGCGCCTTCGGGTCCGCCTGGCCGGCCGAGTCGGCTGGCTGCCCTGGCCCAGCGGGCTGCTCCGGCTGGGCAGGCTCCGGCTCGGTGGGGCCCTGCTGCCACCACGGCCGCCCACCCGTCGCGGCCGACCGGATGGTCTCGCGGACGCCGGCCGACACGGCACCGCCCACCGCGTCACCGACCAGGCCGCCCACCACATGACCCACCGGCCCCCCGACCATCCCGCCGATGACCGCGGAGCCGATGGTTAGGGCGTGATTTCCGGGTGGCGGGCCGGCACGCTCCCAGTCGATCTTCCGGACGATGGGCCGGCCGACCCGGAGGAAGATGCTGCCGTAGTCGGTGGGGAGCTCCAGCAGCCGGGTGGTCGCGTCGTACAGCGTCTTGAGCCGGTGTTGCCGGGCGAGCGCGGCGAACTGGGTGAGCGCGGCGCGCGGCTCCATCGCCGGCACGATCTTGTCGGTCAGCTTGGCCCGCAGCACTGCCGCGACCTCGCCCCACAGCAGGTCGACCGAGCGTGCCAACGATGCGTCGATCTCGCCGAACACCTCGCTGACCTTCAGCCGAACCATGTTGTACTCGTGGTCGAGCTGCGTTCCGGTCTCCCTGGCCGACATGGCCTCGTAGAAGTCCCGGGTCCATTCCGCGGTGCTGCCGGCGCCGTAGCCGTCTCGCTGCCACCGCTCGATCTCGCCGACCGCCCGGTCGATCTCGGCGCGCAATGCCTCGATCGGCTCGCCCGCCCGGTCGAGGCCGTCATAGCGGGCGAGCACCGCACCGAGCGCCACGCTGATCTCACGCCTGAGCTTCACCACCCGGTCCCGCAGGAGTCGCTCCTCCTTCGGTAGCCCGGCCTGCCAGTTTTCGATGTGCCTCGTCAGCTCGCGCACGTGGCCGCGCACCTGGTGGGCGAGGTCGCGTATCCCGTCCAGGGTGTACTTGACCGCGTCCTGGTCCATGTCGGCGAGCCGCGCCGCGAGGTGGGCGAGCGTTGGCGCCAGAATCTCCTGTGCCGCGTTCTCCGCGTATTTGATATCGCATTCCTGCACCGCGAAGCCGAGTCGCTCGCCTTCACGGCGGGCGTCGGCGGCTCCGTGGTCCAGATAGTCCGGTGGGACCTCCCGGTCCCGGTTGATCAGGTACCGGACGAAGTCGGGCATTCGTACGCCGGTCGCCGCCTCGCCAGCGAGCTGGATCACGTCCCAGTCGGGATCGTTGACCTGCGCGTTCGCCTTGTCCGGCCGTTTCACGACAAAAAGCAGGTCAACCTCGTTGCGGAGGCTGGACAGGAACTGGCGATGCACGTCGAGACCGGCCTCGCCAGCGCCGGGAAGGTCCACGAGGCTGAGCCCCACCGCCCCGACGTTGGGAAACTCACAGTAGATCCGCACCGCCCGCACCGCGTGATAAGGCCGGAAGGCCGGTCGGGGGTCGTCCTCGCTCGGATAGGCGACGTACGGTCGCAGCTTGTCCAGTGTGATCTCCTGGTGGCCGCCACGCAGGTCATTCTCGTAGCTCCACAGCGAGGCGTGTGCCTGGCGCAGCCGCCGGAGATACCGTTCGGGGCCGACCTGGTCCGCCGGGACACCGCCCGGGCTCGGCTCGACGTATCGCTGCCGGCGAAACTCGTCGAGCGTGCGAGCTGGCGGTCCGAGGCCAGCCCGAGCGTGCAGCGGGACGAGGAACGCCCCGCGGAAGGATTCCCACGAATGCAGGTCCACCACGGCCCGGCCGCGACCGGCACCGGGCTCATGGACGATACGGCTCGGGGCGGCGGTCGTCGACCGGAAACGGCTGGACGGGACCTGCTCCTCGCCAAGGCCGGTAAGGCGTTGGAGCAGGGTGCTCTTGCCGGCCTTGGTCATTCCGATGACGCCGATGTTCACCGTCTCCCGGTGCACCCGCCGGTGTATCGCGGTCACCTTGTCGGTCGCCTGGTCGAGCTGCTGGGACAAACCAATGGCGGTGGCCAGCCAGCCGTCCGGGTCACCGTTCAGGTAACCGGCCAGCTCGGCGGCGACTCGACCGTGGTCGCCGCCCGTCCCTCCCGGTCTGGCCGCGGCGCGCCCCGCTTTCTCGGCGAGCTCGACAAGCGCCGTGAAGCTGGCGACGAGCTGCTTCCAGCTCTGCTCCAGCTCGACGACAAACCCACGCTGCGCGGCCCGACCCGCCAGCGCGGCCGCGATTGCCATATGCACATCCATGTTTGTTTGTCCCCCCAGGCCCGGTCGGATTATGGCGTTCCGGGCCACCCCTGCCGAGAGCATAGAACTGCCGCGCTCGGGCGGGGTGGTTACTGGCAGCACCAACCGATCGGGTGACAGCGGGCCGCGCCCGGCGAGCTGGAGCATGGTCTGGTCGGGCATCCGCACGCTGGTACGGAGCCAGCACCTCGTCGAGGTCCGCTCGAGTGACGGTCCGCAGCCGTACAGTGACGGCGGTTGTCGCGGAGAGCCGCACGGCCAACCCTTGAGCGGGGTAGGCTCCACCCGGCCTGGCCGTTTGCTGGTACTCCAGCCGGAACTTCGTGATCGTGTGAGGTGCGTGGCTTGTCGGCGGTGGTGGCCGGGTGGCAGGTCTGGTTGCAGGGTCTGGGGCCGGGATCAAGACAGCCTCCAGGACGGTCGTGTCAGGAATTTCAGAAGAATAGCGGCGGCCACTGACAGAGCCACCCCGCCAGGCCGAGTGCCCGAAAAGGCGTGAGTGATTTCGGTGGGTGCGGTGGCGGGTGCCCACGGTGGTGCCGGTGGCACGCCAGCCGCCGCCGGAAGGCGGCTGGCGTGCCAGCCAAGACCAGCCCGGCCTTTCGCGCCGGAGCCGTGGTGCGGCGGCGACCTCCTCTTTTGTCATGCGGCTCGTTTTCGGTGTCGGTGGTGGCGGACAGGCTTTCGCTCGGGGTCGGTTGTTGGTGGGGGGAGGAGCTCGGGTAGCCCGTCCTCTGCTGTTCGTACGTCCCAGCCCTTATGATGTACGGCGCGGTGGTGGAATCCGCAGAGCAGGACGCCGTTGTTCTGGTCGGTTCTTCCGCCGTTGGCCCAGTGGACGCA
>DATILL010000112.1:0-15224 GCA_035476575.1 Mycobacteriales bacterium | reverse complement strand
GCCACCGCCGCAACCGGCGACCTGGACCGGGCCGAGACCACCGCCCACGCCATCACCCACCCGTACCAGCAGGCGTGGGCGCTGGCCGGCCTGGCCCAGGCCATCGCCGCTACCGGCGACCTGGACCGGGCCGAGACCACCGCCCACGCCATCACCCACCCAGACCAGCAGGCGCGGGCACTGGCCGGCCTGGCCCAGGCCATCGCCGCTACCGGCGACCTGGACCGGGCACGGAGGCTGACCACCGCCGCCGAGACCACCGCCCGCGCCATCACCCACCCGTATGGGCAGGTGGAAGCGCTGACCGGCCTGGCCGAGGCCATCGCCGCCACCGGCGACCTGGACCGGGCACGGACGCTGACCACCACCGCCGAGACCACCGCCCGCGCCATCACCCACACGTACCAGCAGGCGCAGGCGCTGGCCCACCTGGCCCGGGCCATCGCCGCAACCGGCGACCTGGACCGGGCCGAGACCACCGCCCGCACCATCACCCACTCGTACCAGCAGGCGTGGGCGCTGGCCGACCTGGCCGAGGCCATTGCCGCAACCGGCGACCTGGACCGGGCCGAGGCCACCGCCCGCACCATCACCGACCCGTGCTGGCAGGCCCAGGCACTGGCCCGCCTCGCGCAGCTTCCGATCGTGCTTGCCGATTCGACTCGCGCACGCCGATTGCTTGCACTGGCGCTGTCAATCGGCAAATGGACTGAATCATTGGCTGGGTTGGCGGTGGTCGAACCGGCGGCGGTGGGGCCGATCGCGGATGAGATCTGTGCCAGGTGGAGCCGCCGCGAGGACGACAGATCCGGATAGATCAACTGTCCGACCCGGTCACTTCCCGACCCGGGAGCCGGGAGAATGGCGGGTGTGAGCGAGCGGTTGAGCGTCATCGCGCGGGAGACGGTGCGGATCGTCGAGCTCGGCGGGTACAAGACCGCGGCGGGCGGCGTCGTGACGCTGGCGGAGCAGGTCGCCCGCGCGGCCGCCGGCACCCGCCACTACGAACCGGACGACGAGCCCGCCCCCTCGCCGCCGTACCACCCAGCCCGCGACCCGGTCGTCGAGGTGACCAACGAGACCAGCCTGGCCGCCGCGCGCCGGCTTAGCCTCGACACCGACGATGACGGCGACGTGGCCTGTCTGGTGTTCGCCTCGGCGACGCACCCCGGCGGCGGGTTCCTGGCCGGTGCGCAGGCGCAGGAGGAGAGCCTGGCCCGCGCCTCCGCCCTCTACGCCTGCCAGACCACGGTGCCGCAGTTCTACGGCTTCCACCGCGAGCAGCACGACCCGCGCTACAGCGACCGGGTCATCTACTCCCCCGCCGTGCCGGTCTTCCGCGCCGACGACGGCACGCTGCTGCCGGCGCCGTACCCGGTGTCGTTCCTCACCGCCGCCGCCCCGAACCTGGGCGCGATCCTCGCCACCGCCCCGCACCTGGCCGGCAGCGTGCCCGCCGTCCTGCGTACCCGGGCCGAGCGGGTGCTGCGGGTGGCCGGGGCGCACGGGCACCGCCGGCTGGTGCTCGGCGCGTGGGGCTGCGGCGTCTTCGGCAACGATCCCGCGCTGGTCGCCGCCACCTTCGCCGACGCCCTGCGCGCCTGCCCCCGATTCGACCGGGTCGTGTTCGCCGTCCTCGACCATCAGCCTGGCACGCCGACGTACGCCGCCTTCGCCCGCGCCTTCACCTGACCGCCCCGGCTGCCGGGCCGCCCTCTTTGCGACTTGGCAGGGATAAGTCGAGCAAATCGGGCGTGGAAATGGCGAAATACCCACGACAAGTCGGCGCCCGGCCGCGCCGCCTGCCCGTTCGGACCATTTCTGGCCGACCCCGCGCGCCCTTGACCGGTCCCGAACGGCCGCCCTCCCGGCCGGTCCACCGGACCCCCGGCCATGGTCCGATAGATGCCATGACGGCGATGTTCGAGTTCTCTGGCGGGGGCCTGTCGGTGACGCCCTCGGACAGCGGCACCCAGCTCAGCTTCGAGCTGTTCAACGTGGGCGACACCGCGGGCAGCGCGGAGGTCGGGGTCGAGGTCGACAACACCTACGTGACCACCTGGGCGTCCGAGGAGCTACATCCCGGGTACGGCACGACGCCGACGGTGGACGTCGGCTACGTCGAGCCGGGCAGCCACGAGGCGTTGGTGTACGTCAACCCCGGCTCCGGCCAGAACGACCACCTGCGCCAGATGTTCAGCGCCTGACCAGCACCACGGCCTGACCAGCACCACGGCCTGACCAGCACCACCGCGAGTCAGACGGCGGGTCGGGCGGAGCCGGGCGGGAAGGTGCGGTTGTTGACCCGTATCTCCAGGCCAGGCCAGCTCGGCGTGGCAGCCACCACCACGCCGGGCTGGTCGTCGCTGACCCCGTCGAGGTCGAGCTGGCGCAGGGCCGGCAGCGAGCGCAGCCGGTAGAGGTCGGCGATGTCCGGCTGGTGCACGACGAGCCGGCGCAGCAGGGGCAGCTCGGCCAGCTCGGCGAGCTCGGCCTCGCCGGGGACGCCGTTGACCGCCACCGACTCCAGCGTGGCCCATCGCCGTACGCCGGCCAGGTTGCGGTCGCGGGCCAGGTTGTCCAGGGCCAGCTCGCGCAGCGGCAGGTCCGCCGGGAGCTCGTCCAGCCCGTCGCGCAGCCGCACGTCACGCAGGGTCAGCACGCGCAACGCCGCCCCGCGCAGGGTGCCCAGCTCGGCCGGCACGAAGTGCAGGGCCAGCTTCTCGACCGTGCTCGCCGCCAGCGGGGACAGGTCCTTGACCCGGAGGCAGTGGCTGAGCCGCAGCTCCCGCAGCGTCCGGCAGCGGGCCAGCGGTCCCAGGTCGCGCAGCACGTCGTTCTGGGTCAGCTCCAGCCCGAGGAGCTGGGGGATCGCGGTGAGCGGGTCCAGCGGTGTCAGGTCGCCGAGGCAGCGCACGTGCCGGAGCTGGGTGAGGTGCCGCAGGTGCCGGACCCGGTGCCACCCGCGCACGTCGAGCCGCCGGTCGCCGAAGTTCACCTTGGCGAGCACGGTCCGGGCGTAGTCCTCGGGGTCGTCGGACTGCCGCCAGGCCCGCAGCAGCTCATCGATCACGACCGACTCGTCGACGTTGGTGAACTCGGCGATCTTCTCCCATGCCGCCTCGCCGCCGAGCAGCGCCGCGGTACGGATCACGCAGGCGGCCTGGGCATCGGGCAGCCCGGCCGGGCCGGGCAGCAGGTCCAGCACGAACCGGCCGGCCCGGGCGAGCAGCTCGGCGTCGTCCAGGTTGGCCGGCGGGATCAGCCGGGCGGCGGCCCGCTCGACCTTGTCGCGCACGTCGTTGGTGGCGGTGACGTCGGCCTGCTCCAGGCAGGCGGCGGCGACCAGGTGCAGCCGGTCCCGGGTCCGCGGGTCCTGCCGGGACCTCGGCCGGTCGTTCAGCAGCTCGTGCAGCAGCGTCTCCCGCTCGTGCGGGCGAGCGTGCGCGACCGCCATGACCACCACGTCGTGCCACAGGTCCAGGTGCGCGTGCTCGGCCAGGTGCCGCATGTCCCCCGAGTCGACCACCTCCTTCGCCGCGAGGTAGTCACGGAACGTGCGGTGGACGAACTGCACCGAGTCCGGCTGCGGCTCCCGCAGCATCCCGGTGCGTTCGAGCATGTGCTGCAGCACCACGGCCGGGTCGGCGTCCCGCGACCGCAGCCCCTTCATCGCGTGGGTGAACCGGCGGACGGCGACCTCGCGCGGCACCTGGACGTCCTCGTTCTTGATCAGCGAGTAGGCGAACCGCTGGAGCAGCACGACCTGCTCCTCCCTGCTCAACGTCGGCTCCTGGTACGGGCGCACCCGCCGCTGCTCGTCCCACCGCACCAGCAGCAGGTCCAGCGCCTCCTCGTACAGGCCCTTGCGGTCCCGCGGCAGGTGCATGTTGCCGTCCTGGTGCAGCGCGCACAACAGCCCGCACAGCAGCGGGCTGCTGGCCAGCCGGCGCAGCTCCGGGCGGGTCCCAAGGACATCGACCAGGCCCCGCTCGCACTTGTCCAGCCAGTGCCGGGCGACGTCGTCCGGACCGCACGCGGCCCGGGCCGCGTCGTGCCAGCGCTTGACGAACTCCCGGGTGCTGGTGGCGCTCATCGACAGCAGGTCGAACCGGACGAACCCGCTGCCAGCCAGCCAGCCGTCGTCGACCACCGACGGCCGGGTGGTCACCACGTACCGCGCCGCGGGGTACTCCCCGACCATCTCCTCGACCCAGCGCTGCACCTCGCCACGCTTGTCGGCGGCCAGCTCGTCAACGCCGTCGACGAGCAGCCAGGCACGCCCCGAGGTGAGGTGCCGGCTGACCCAGCCCTTCGGCATCTCATCGGCGATCACCCGCGCGACGATGGCGGGAAGCTGCTCCGGCGCGGGCAGGTCGCCGTCCGGGAAACGGCGCAGCGGCAGCAGCAGCGGCACGGTGCACGACTCCGTGGCGCCCGCCTCGACCGCGCCCCGGGCGGCCTGGGTGGCGAGCCAGTCCAGCAGCGTGGTCTTGCCCGCCCCGGCCCCGCCCCGCAGCACCACCCGCGGGACGTCGGCGAACGCGCTGGCCACGCCCGTGCCCGCGCCGGTCAGGTCGGTGTCGGGCTCGTCGTCCGGGACGGTGCGGGCGACGGCAAGGTCGACGTAGGCGGTGTCGAAGGAGTACCGCGCCGGCGCCCGTCCTCGCACCAGGCCGAACACCTCCAGCGTCCCGCGCGTCCGGACCACATGGTCGAGGTAGCGGACGGTGAACACGCGGTCCGCGTCCTCCTCGCCGACCCCGAGCCGGCCGGCCAGCCCCGCGATCTCCGTCCGGGTCTCCCGCACCTCACGCAACGTCGCGACCTGCGCGTCGGCACCGAACCCCGGCAACGCGCGGACCATCTCGACGACCTGCGCGCAGGCGACCAGCAGCAGCCGCTCGTACAGCTCCCGACCCGCCCGGCCGAGCCCGGCCGACCGCAGCTCCCGCGCGCCACGCTCCCGCACGTACGCCGCGAGCCGGACAGGGTCGGCGTTGGTGTCCAGGACAAGTGAGACGTCGACCGGCCTCGCGGCCAGCAGCGTGTCGCGTAGCGCCTCGCCGGCCGCCCGCCACTCCTGGCCCTTGTCCCCGGGCAGCTCGGCCCGCCGGAAGTCCTCCAGCCGGCCGGTCAGCCGCTCCACCGCCCGCGCGAGGTCCCGCTCCGACAGCTCCGCGGCCAGCCGCCGGCCGCCACGGCCCAACACCGCCTTCTCCACCAGCTCCGCGACGATCTCCTGAAAACCCCGCAGACCGTCTGGGCGAGGAACGCCGTCACCGGATCGACCACTGCCGCCCCGTTTCACTTGCTCTTTCGCCTTGTAGTTTCATCGTGCATGACGGCGAACGGGTCGACCGTGGCTCGCTGCCCCAGGTTGCACGGATACGTCGACTTTCGGTCACGCGAAAGGATGACGTCATAACGTGAACACCTGGTGACCGAGGCGGGCGTGGGCCGCGGCAAGGCCGGACAATGGCCCGGATAAATGCTCCGACGGAGGTCGCGATGGGATCCAGTGCCCTGTGGGCGCTGCTGGTGACGACGTTCACGGCGTCGTTCGTGGAGTTCGTCGAGGCGCTGACGATCGTGCTCGCGATGGGGCTCACCCGGGGCTGGCGGTCGGCGCTGGCGGGTACGGTGGCCGCGGTGGTGGCGCTGGCCGGGTTCACCCTGGTGGTGGGCTACGCGCTGGCGACCTGGCTGCCGCGCAGCGTGCTGCAGTTGGTGGTCGGCACGCTGCTGCTGGTCTTCGGGCTGCAGTGGCTGCGCAAGGCGATCCTGCGCAGCGCCGGGCTGAAGGCGCTGCACGATGAGGAGGAGGAGTTTCGCGAGCAGACCGCGGCGGCCCAGCAGGCGGGGGTGGGGGTGGGGCGCCGGTTCGGGCTGGACTGGTTCGGGTTCGTGGTCTCCTTCAAGGGCGTCTTCCTGGAAGGCGTTGAGGTCGTCTTCATCGTGATCACCTTCGGGCTGAACGCCGACGACGTGCCAGCGGCCGCCGCGGCGGCGGTGACCGCCGCGCTGGTGGTGGTCGCGGTGGGCCTCGCGGCCAGCCGCCCGCTGGCCCGGGTCCCGGAGAACACGCTGAAGTACGGCGTCGGCTTACTGCTGGCGACGTACGGCACGTTCTGGGCGGTGGAGGGGCTCGGCGCCCTGCACGGCGGCGAGAGCCTGTCGTGGCCGGGTGACAGCTGGGCGCTGCTGGTGCTGCTGGCCGGGTGGGTCGGGCTGTCTCGGGCGGCCGTGGTGGTGCTACGCCGCACTCGCCGGGGCGCTGCCGCCGCGGATGCGGCGCAGCCGGTGGCCGCGGGTCGGGAGGGGTAGGGCGTGCGCATCATTCGAGGGATCCTGCGGTTCTGGTACGACTTCATCATCGGCGACGACTGGAAGATCGCCGCCGCCGTGGTGGTCGCGCTGGCCGCCGCTGTCGGGCTGGTCGCCGCCGGGCTGCCGGACTCCGTGGCGGCGCCGCTGGCCGGCATGCTCATCGCGGCCGCCTTCCTCACCGCCCTCGCCATCGACACCCGCTGACCTGCTGACCTGCGGCTACGCGACGGCGACGGCTCCGCCGCGGCGCGGGTCGCCTGCTCCGGTGAGCGCGCCGGTACGGTGGCGTTGGACGGCCTGGCAGCCGCCGAAGAAGAGGTTGGGGGCGCGGAACCGGGTGACCGGGTGACCGGCCGCCCGCAGGGCGGTGACGTCGATGCCCGGCTCGACGTAGACCAGCCCGTCCTGGGCATGCAGCCGGGGCGCGTCGACCGCCTCCTGCGCCTGCATGTCGCGGTCGATCACGTTGACGATGACCTGGACCAGGGCGCTGCGGATCCGGCTGGAGCCGGCCGAGCCGAGCACCAGCTCGGCCGCCCCGTCCCGGGCGACAACGGTCGGGTTCATCATCGACGGCAGCCGCAGCCCCGGCGGGTGGGTGAGCAGGCCCCGCGGCGAGAGGTCCTCCTCGCCCATCATGTTGTTGACGTGGACGCCGGTGCCGGGCACGACCAGGCCGGAGCCCTCGCCGTTGGAGCAGGTCACTGAGCAGGCCCAGCCGTCGGCGTCGATCACGGAGATGTGTGTGGTGGAGCCCAGCCGGTTGGCTCGCCGGGCTGGCGCGGCCAGCTCGGCGGCGGCCTCGGCGTCGGTGGGCGGCGGCGTCGGTGGGCGGGACGGCTGCGCGGCCAGCAGCGCCCCGGCGAGCGCCACCTCGTCCGGCGGCCCGCCGCCCCGCGATGCCGCCGTACCGGCGAGCAGCGCCAACGCCTCGGCCACCAGCAGGCCACCGGCGCTCGGCGGCGGGTTGGTGTAGACCTGCCGGCCGCCGTAGCTCACCTGAACCGGCTCCCGCGGCATGACCTGGTACGCCGCCAGGTCCTCCCGGCTGAGGGTGCCGCCCTGCCCGCGCACCCAGTCCGCGACCGCGGTGCCGATGTCGCCGGTGTAGAACGGCGCCGCGCCCTCGGCTCCGAGCCGGTCCAGCGCGTCGGCCAGGTCGGGGTCGGCCAGCAGGTCGCCCTCCCGCGGCGGCCGGCCGTCGACCAGGTATCGTGCCCGCGCCTGCGAGGTCGAGCCGATGATGCCGGTGAGCAGCGAGAACACGTACGCCTGCTGCTCGTTGACCCGGACGCCGCGGCGGGCCAGCGCCGACGCCGGCGCGGTCAGCTCGGCCAGCGGCGCCGTGCCGAACCTTTTCGCCGCCTCCGCCACCCCGGCCGGCGCCCCGTACACCGCGCAGGACGCCGCCCCGGCATGGAAGACCTGTACGGCGTCGCCGAAGGAGACCTCGACCGGCAGCAGCGGCGCCCGCCCGGACGGGTCGACGCCCCGGCCGGGCGACTCGACGAAGAAGTCGACCAGCACCGGCTCGCCTCCTGGCGGCGCCACGAGCAGGTACCCGCCGGCACCGAGCCCGGTCAGCATCGGCTCCGCGACGAACGACGTCAGCATCGCCGCCACCGCAGCGTCCACGGCGTTGCCGCCCGCCCGCAGCAGCTCTGCCCCCGCCCGCGCGGTCAGCGGATGCCCCGCTGCCACCACACCACGCTCAGCCACGTCGCGACTCTAGCTCCTTTGCGACTTGTCGAGGATAAGTCGAGCAAATCAGGCACGGAAATGGCGAAATACCCACGACAAGTGGGGCCTGGTGGGCCGCCCCGCGCACCCTATGACGGTCGGGTCGCCTCCAGCAGCGCCTTCAGCCTGGCGAGGTCCTTCTGGTTCGCCCGGCGCATCGCCGCGGCCATGAGCGGTGCGCCGACCTTCGCGAAACCGCTTGGCTCACCCCGGTTGCGCAGCGTCATCCGCGTACGGTGCTCGCCGCCCGGCTCCCACGTATAAGTGGTCTCCATCGGAAACGGCCCTTCGGCGGTACGCATGACCAGCCGCTCGCCAGGCACAAGATCGACAATCTCGTACGTGTAGGCGAGCCGGCGGCCGAGGAAGTGCGCCACGAAGCTGAGCCGCGAGCCGACCGCCAACGGTGGCGGAGTCTCCCAGCCGACCGACTCGATGTTGACGTACCACTCCGGCGCATGGGACGGGTCGGCCGCATACGCCGCGACCCGGTCGCACGGAAGGTCGATCACAATCTCGGTCAGCACATCCACAGCCACGGCAGTCCCTTCTCTTTCGACGTGGCATGGTAGCTCCGGACGGACGGCCTGCACAGGGCTCCGGTCCGACGTCCGCAGCAACGGCAGGTCCGCGCCTCAATGGGCCGGCTTAGTTCGAGCCGGAACAGCCGAACGCACGTGCAGAACATCGAAGCTTATGCAGAACTCCCTCAAGCCAGGATCGTTTACTGTGTCCTCGCGGGTTGGCGAGGTGGTCGCCAGGTCCGGGCGGGGCACTGCGTGGGCCTGGGGGTATGTCGCGCCGGAACCCGTGGTGCGGGCGGTCACCTCCCCCTCCGGTCATGCTGTTCGTTGTCGGTGTCGGTGGTGTCGGACGGGTTTGCGTTCGGGGTCGATTGATGGTGGGGGGAGGAGCTCGGGTAGTCCGTCTTGGGCTATTCGGACGTCCCAGCCGTTGTGGTGTACGGCGCGGTGGTGGTGTCCGCAGAGCAGGACGCCGTTGTTCTGGTCGGTGCGGCCGCCGTTGGCCCAGTGGATGCAGTGGTGGGCGTGGCACCACTGGTAGGGGCGGTCGCAGCCGGGAAAGACGCAGCCGCGGTCGCGGAGGATGATGGCGCGGCGGGCTGCGCCGGCGTAGTGCCGGGAGCCGCGGCCGAGGTCCAGCGGCAGGCTTTCGCCGCCGAGCACGGCGGGGATGATGTGGGCGTCGCAGGCGAGGCGGCGTACCTGGCTGGCGGGCAGGATGTCACCGCCGTCGAGGGTCCCGACGCCGGTGGCGGCGGCGAGCTTGTCATAGGGCATGGTGACGACGAGGGTGGGTCGCTCGCCGCCGTTGTCGGGCAGGTCGCCCATCCGCAGCGCCCGCTCGGCGAGCTCGACGAGGGCGTCGGCCATCCGCTGCCCGTACGTACGGTCATCCCGCACCCCGGTGTCGGGGTCGGCGGGGCGGGGCGCGGCCAGCGGGTCGAGCGCGACCCGCAGCGTCTCGGCGCCCTCGGTGTCCAGGAGCCCGCAGATCCGCCTCAGCCCTGGGCCGGCGGGGCAGATCCGCAGGTCCCGCCGCTTGTATGCCTCGGCGGCCTCCCGTTCGGCCTACCTGGCCTGGAGCTCGGCGCTGCCGTCGGGGTCGACCACGTCCAGCACCCGCCGCCCCAGCAGCGCCACCGCGCCCGGGTCGAGGGTGCCGCTGCGCTGGACCAGCTCCCGCTCCGCCGCGGCCCGGACCCCGGCCGGGGTCTCCGCCGGCAGCGCCCGCATCGCCTCGGCGATCACCTGCGCGTGCTCGACGCTGACCGCCCCCTCGGATAGTGCGGTGGCGGTCTCGGGCAGGTCGTCGTCCAGCGCGGTGGCGAGCCGGAGCAGCCGCCCCGCCTCGCCGGGCCGCACGTTCAGGGTGTCCCGCAGCCACGCCCGCATGTCCGGCGCGTCATGCGCGGCAGCCAGGCCCCGCGCCTCGGCCTCCCGCACCAACGGAAGAAGCAACGCCCCCGTCATCTGCCCAACCTGCTGATGCACCCGCACCAGCAGGTCGTCAACCCGCGCGTCGGAAAGTGAGGAGAGGTCGGCGTCACGGCAGGAGCCAAGCAGCACAGAGATCTGCTCGACCACCGAGGCGACTGCATCCGACATACAAGAAGGATAAAAGAGACCACCGACATAACCGGCACGAAAAGCCGAGCGTCCGGGAAAACTTGAGAAACCTCGGTGAGTAAAGCTGGTCAGCCAGGCGATCGAGCAGGACCAAGCCGCCCTCGAGCCTGTCGCGCTCGCCGAGCAGGCCCATCGCTACCGCTCCGCCGCCCAGCTCGGCATCAACGCCACCACGGCCCGCTCCACCAAGCTGATGCGCAAGCACAACGCTCTAGCCCACCGGCTGACCGACCGCCAGGACGACTACCTACGGTTCACCACCGACTGGCGGGTAACCCCCGACAACAACAGCTCCGAACGCGACATCCGCATGATCAAACTGAGGCAGAAGGTGTCCGGTGCCTACGCACCCTCACCGGCACCACGCAGTTCCGCGCGCTCCGAAGTTACCTATCGACCGCGACCAAACACGGCCTGTACTTCTTCGAAGCCCTCGTGATGCTCACCGAGGGCTACCCCTGGACGCCCGCCGCAGCCTGATCACGCCTCAGCCTCAACCGATCTCCGGGACCTGACCAGTTACCTACAGAATACGCCTGGTGGCGTGACGTGGATTCGTACCGGCACCGGAAATCAAGCCACCGTCGAAGTTCTCGGTCGAGTTTCTATACGCCTGGTGGCGTGACGTGGATTCGTACACGGGCTGCGCGGTTAACGTTGTCGATAAGACGAACGGTTTCTATACGCCTGGTGGCGTGACGTGGATTCGTACGCTTACCGACGCGGTCTCAATAAAGACCGTGAAGTTTCTATACGCCTGGTGGCGTGACGTGGATTCGTACTGCTTGTACCTGGGGGAGGAGCGCTCTGAGCGCTCTTGTTTCTATACGCCTGGTGGCGTGACGTGGATTCGTACACTGGTGGACATTGGCTGGCATACGTTCATCCTCTACAGTTTCTATACGCCTGGTGGCGTGACGTGGATTCGTACTTTTGCTCTGGAAGGGGCTACAGGCTCTTCTAGAGCGTTTCTATACGCCTGGTGGCGTGACGTGGATTCGTACCCTACCCCTCAGACTGGGCCTCTGACCAGGGCGGATGGGAGGGGTCTGCACACCGGGGTCCTCGGAGGGGTCGCTGCGGGCGCCCGGAAGGGTCTCAGGAGGATGTTTTGGCTGGTCAGAGGCGGTGCACACCCAATGCGGTTTCCGGATGATCGCCAACCCAGGCCCGACTCGTGACACTTCGTATGGTTTGTCGTTTCATAGGGCCTGCCCAGAAGACTGTGGGAGGGTCGGCGTCGGCTTGGTCGAGCACCAACACTGCGGTCCAGCAGGCCGCAGGCCGACGGCCACGGCAGTCCTTTCCTGTCAAAGTGGCCGGGTCGACCGACGCCTCGCGCAGGCTGTCGGCCCGGCCCAGGTACGGCAGCGACTCCGCCCAGCCGACCCAGCGCCTTGGCCTGTTCGGCGGTCAGCGCGAACGGCCACCGTACGGCGAGGTCGGCCAGCCGTCCACCTCCCGCGCCGGACCGGTCGAACGCGGCGAAGGCGTCCCGTGTCCGGCCGGTGCTCGGCATGCCCACGTCCAGGTCTGGCGCCCGGGTCCGCCACACCGCGTACGCCGCGCGGAGCAACCGCCACAGCGCCAGCGGCAGCTCGACCTGGCCCTCGTCGACGTGCGTCCCCCACGGCGCCACGTGGTAGCGCCCGAGCACGAACCGGACCACCAGCGTCGTGCTCGCCTGCCCGCCTTCCTCGGCTCCCAGGTCACGGTGACTAATCGGCCACCTTCCCCGGGACCGGAGACGCGGCCGTCAGCCAGATGTCCAGAATTTGTCCAGCGCGTGGCACGGACGTACGGCCACGGAGCCGACGCTGGACGGCGACGCCTGCCGGCGCCGATGCAACGCAAGGGAACAAGCTCCTCAGCGCGAGACCCTGAACCGTTTCCCCGGGACCGCGACTCTCGCTCCGTTGGCACGCCGCGACGCATGGGCGGCCGACAATCCGGGGGCGAGGTGCGTGAGGACCAGCCGGCGGGAGTCCTGGATGGTGTGAGCGACCTCCTCCGGCGAACAGTGCCACTGCCCACCAGACTCGGCCGCTCCGGCCTCGCAGATAAACAGTTGCGCGCCTTTCCCGAGCGCGCCAAGAGCTGAGCACGGGCCGCTGTCTCCCGAATATGCGAGCGTTGCGCCGTCATGAGTGACGCGCAGCCCCCAGGTAGGGACGGAATGTTGCACGGGTACGGCGGCCAGCGTGAGGTTGCCAAGACGTGCCGTGTCGTCGTCGCCATGCTCGTGTACGTCGAAGAGGCGTCGAAACTGTTCTGGCCCATCCGGGATCGGAAGGCACGCACCAACTCGTTCGGCCCAGCCGGGTGGCCCGTAGACTGAAAGTCTCCGCGCACCCTCGGTGTTCGCCGCCCATTGGTAGGCGGCGAGCAGATCCCCCGAATGATCTGGGTGCAGGTGAGATATCCAGATCGCCGCGAGCGAACTAGGGTCGGCCTGTTGTAGCAACGCGGGCCAGACAGCCAGACCAAGCTCGACCAGGACAAGCGCATCTGACGCTTCCACCAGATAGCCGGAGCACGGAGATCCGGCTATCGGGTAGGGCGACCTAGCGCCCAGCACCCGCACAGACAGGGTCATCGTGGCAATGGGCGCTCGGACGTCGAGCCCGCTTCAGAGGCCGCGCCGTTGCTTTTCTGAGCAGATACGAACTCCTCGATCTCGGACACGAGTTGACGGGCACTTCCCGAGGCCACGAAACGCGACCCGCGCAGAGCCTCGACCAGGCTAACGGAGCGGCGTGCGGCGCCCGCCAGATAGTTGCCCGCCGGCCTCATGTCCAAGAGCGGACGCAACACGTCGACTGCCGCGTCCAGCTCCCCCGACTGGAGATGAGCCAGGGCAAGATCTGCTCGTGCTGCCGCAACATGTGCGACGGAGTCGTACTCTTGAGCGAGCAGGCTCAGCGCCTCCGTGAGCTCTGTCCGCGCACGGTCGTACTCTCCTGCCCACAGGCGGGCAGTTGCCGCGACCCTGAGCTGGTTCGAGTACGGATAGGCGATGACGCCGACTCCCGCGGCAGGCCCGTCCTCGTCGCGGGCGGCCCTGGCGACATCCAAAGCGGCGTTCATGGACTCGCGGTCACCCAGCTTTGCCCACGCCCGAGCCTCGACACTGGCTAGTCGGGCTACCTCAACCCCCCCGCCTGCCAGACCTGCCCGGGCCTCTCGCGCAATTGTCGCCGCCGTGCGGTAACGTCCTTGCCAGAACGCGATTGTGCTCTGCAGAGACCTGGCCCAGGCGAGCAGCGCCGGATCCTCGGCAAGACCGGCAGCCGCAACAGCGACGTTCGCGTGCTGGGTCGCGACGTCGGACAGACCAAACCGATCTGCTGTTACCCCAGCGAGCAGTCCACACGCCTTTGCCCCGATGGCGTAAAGGCGCCGGCTCTGGCGAGGATATTGCCGGCCTTCAAGTGCGTTGAAGGCTTCGTCCCGAACCTGGCGGGCCTCAAGGACGAGCGGAACAAGAGGCTCAGCCATGAGGCCGACGGCGACATGGTTCAGTGCCACCTCCAGACGGTCAAGTTGACCGTCCTCGACGTTGCTGTTTCCTATACGGCGACCGTGGCGGGCGGTTTCGTCGGCAGTTGCCATCATCAGGGCTTCCTCGTTGCTTGCTGCTACCGCGGCGCCAGAAAGGACCGGCAGCCCGCGTGCTACGACTGGAGCTATTGCGATAAGCGCGCCGTTCGCGACGAGAGCTTCATCTATGGCGCGGATCAACGCCAAGCTTGGAACGTCTCGATCGTTTTCGACACGGGACAGGTGACCCTTGCTGTAATGCGTGACCTTCGCGAGGTCCGCCAGCGACATACCCGCCGCTGTGCGCCTCTCCCGGATCACCTTACCGATGCCAGCCACGCAGTCCCCTCAGTTGTACGGGTTTCCCCACACACAACGCCTTACGAGGCACCCACCGTACTCCCATGCTCTGTGTTGCAGCCGGACGAGAGAGAGTGAGCAGGGTAGTCGTGGCGGGGCCTGTCCGCTGCCGTTGGGCCGGTGCGGGTCCCGCCGTCCATCTGTCGTCTGGCTTGTGGGGTTCGGCGAGGGAAGCGCCGGGCTCGGGGCGGTGCGGGACATCTGCCGTGGGTGTCCCGCGCTGCCTCCTTGTTCGTGGGTTCCGGGCCGACCGCCGGCCGAGCCGGAGGGTGGAGGTGGTTCGCCGTGTGGTGGGTGGTGGTCGTGACGGCCGTGGTGGTCGCGTGGGTCGCGGTCGGGGCGGGGGTGTGGGTGTCGCGAGCCGGGCCGCCGGCGCCGGTTGTGCGGGGCCGGGGTGGGGTGCGGCCTGGGCGGCACGCGCGGGCAGGTGCGAGTGGCCGGCACCGGCCCGGTCGGGCCGCCGCGTCGTCGCCGGTCGCGTCGTCGCCGGTCGCGTCGTCGGTGGCGGGGCTGCGGAAGCGGGAGGGAGCCGACGCGCTACGGATGTACCCGCGCGGGGGCCAGGAACGGCGATCGGACCCCGCCCGGCCCGGGACCGAACCGCCACCACCCCGTCCAGCCCGATCACGCCGGACTTGACCGCGCAGGACCTCGACATTCGGGATGTTGACCCTGCACGCCTTCGTTCTGCAACCCGGACAGGATCTGCCGGCTGACCTCGGCGGGACCACAACCGCCGCATATCTACGACCAGACCCACAAACTAGCCACAACCACCGCCCGCCACGCCACCAGCGCGACCCTGGAGATTTCCTGCGCCTGCTGGCCATAGTGTCTCGTAATTGAGCTTGCTTTACTTCAAGTTGTTGGCGAGCAACTTCTTGAAGTCGCGATGGATGATTTTGACCTTGGTGATGATCTCCTTCGATGTCGCCGTCCAGGTGAAGGGCTCGGCGTCCTGGCTCCAGTTCTCGATGTAGGAGTTGATGGTGTCGATCAGAGCTCGTAGCGAGCCGAAGGTGCCTCGCCGGATGGCCTGCTTTGTGAGAATGCCGAACCAGATCTCGACCTGGTTCAACCAAGAGCTACCGACCGGGGTATAGT
>DATILL010000111.1:0-56063 GCA_035476575.1 Mycobacteriales bacterium | reverse complement strand
GGGCTCGATGGTCGCCGCCGAGTTTCGCCAGCTCCTGAGCGGCGGCGCGGCGGTCGTCGGCGTCGCTGGTCGGGTCGATGGCTAACTGGTGAAGGCCCTCAGCGGCTTGGGAACGATGCACGCTGCCCAGCTTCGCCAACTCCAGCGCAGCCGGTCGGCGCTCCCAGGCATAGAAGGCAGAATCGAGGACCATCTGGTTCAAGGCGTCGGCGGCGCGTCGGCGGGCCTCGCTCCCGAGCTTGGCCAACTCCTGCGCCGCATCGCGGCGTAGGTATCCCTCCACGCACGGGTCGACCGCCAACTCATACAACGCGTCAGCCGCCAGTTGACGGCGCTGAGGCTCAACGAGAGCGGAAGTCGCTAAGGCGAGAACTTGGTCCCCGGGGCGCGTGGTTGGATCGACGGCCATCTCGTGCAATGCCTCGATTGCCCGACTGCGATGCTCGCCACCGAGTTTGGCCAGTTCAAGGGCACTGACACGGCGATAAAGAGCCTGAACGGTAGGATCAGCCGCCAGCTCACGTAGTACGGCTGCGGCCTGAGTGCGGCGTTCGTCACCCAGCTTGGCCAGCTCCTGAGCGGCCTCCCGGCGGTCGAACGCATCCACCATCGTATCCGTGGCCAACTGCTGGAGAGCCTCGGCAGCCCGATCGCGATGCCCACCACCGAGCTTCGCCAACTCCTCCGCAGCAAGACGACGATCCCGCGCCTCCGCCACCGGGTCCACCGCCAGCTCAAACAGAACGACTCCGGCTCGTGCGTGGTGCTCATCACCGAGTCTGGCGAGCACCTCGGCCGCCTCCCGACGCAGATCAGCCGGCTGGCTGTCTGCGACAAGTCGATGAAGCAACATGATTCCGTCGCGGCGGACATCTGGGAGATGTTCGTGAAGGAGACCAACGACCCGCACCTTGGCGCGTGGGCCGACGTCGTCGAGACCGAGAAGGGTGTGCAGACGGCTGCGCACTGTTTCGTGGCGGGTTAGTCCTCCCAAGGCTAGGTCCTGATCTGTCCAGATGCCGGTGATGACCTTGTCTTCCACTTGCGTCATGTGAGCATCAATCTGAGCGTCGTCACATGGTGCGCCTTGGACAACCAGCCGTCCGGCGGCTCGGAATCCAGCACGGCTTCCCTGCTGCAACCATGTCAGCAGATCGCTACTTGGGCCGTGCAAATGTAGGTAGTGTAGCAGTACCCGTCCGGCGCTCTCGTCCTCCAGCAGAGAGCTGCTGATCAGCTCGTCCCATTGCGGGTGCTCCGGGTTGAACTTCTGTGGGAGAGCCCGGGCACGCATGGTCGCAGCAAGGTGCTCCGCGAACGTTTGATGTAAGAAGCGAAGCCACCTGCCGCGACGAGCCAAAAGGCCAGTTCCACATAGCCAGTCGGCCAGGGTGTCCTCCCAGCCTGAGGGTAGACTGTCGGGCATCCTAACCCTGTCCATGACGATACGTTGCGCAATCTCAAGCAACGGATCTTCGCTGGTCGTGTAGGCTGTGGCCAGACCTTCCAAAAGCTCGGCGCGGTGTTCCTCCAGCCACCCAACCAGGTTTGCCGTGTGGGGAACCTGGCCGAGAGTATCTGAGACGTCAGATCCTCCCCGCGCGCGAGCGTGCGTGAAATAGCCAATGTAGTCCTCGTACAGTTCATAACGGCTTGCGGGCAAAGGGCGGCCGCGACGAAGTTGGTGCACGTGAGCAGCCACAGTGGCGAGCAACGGCACTCGGACAATCGGTCCAAGTCCGGCCAAGCGGATCTGGTCAAGGAACTCCGAAGCAGCCACCGCGCCTGCTGGTGTGTCATCCGGGTCAAACCAGCGGTCGGCGAACCGCCTGAGCGCCTCCTGATCCCATGGCTGTAGCTCGTAGAACCCGACCCGCGGCCCCTGCAATCGAGTGATCTCGCCCGGCGACAACGGGCGGGTCGTGATCATAAACCGGACCGGACTCTCAATAGTTGACATTCGTACAGCCAAAGCAGTCAGCAGCCTTTCCCGATCTCCCCTCTCGGGAATCTCATCCAACGCATCAACCACGACCAACCACCGCAGCCCCGCGACAGCCTCGGAAAACAGCCGCGCCGATACTCGTCCATCAGCGAGCATTCCGTACTCACTAGCTACGGACGCCTCGAGCGCCTCGCCCCACGTGCGGTGCACATGGGCGGCCAGCGCCCGCGCCGGCACGACCAGCGGCAAACAGACACCGTGCGACGGAAGCCGATTTGTCGGATCAAGGAGGACATCGACGAGCCGAGCCGCCAAGCGGTGACCAAGGGTTGTCTTGCCTAGCCCAGCTGAGCCTTCAATTATCAGGTGATCATGCTGGTCGAGAACATCCTCAAAAGGTTGGACGAGACCGGACAAGCGTCGATCTTCCTCGACCCACTCAACCTCGTCGGCCTCTTCAGCCCGCGAGCTTTCATCCTCTCGTGGCCGTGGGGTCCGTAGTCGACGTGATTCCATTGGTGCCGCAACCGACTGGCGCACATAAACACTCGACAACGACACCCACTCGCTACCACGCAACCCATAAGGGAGGTCGTCACTCACCTGCCGAACAGACCGTAGCAACGCCTTCAACTCCTCCGGTAGCGCCTGCGGGTCAGCAGCCTCCTCGGGTCCTAACGTCGGTGGCAGCGGGCGCGCAGCCTCACGTGCCCGTCGATACAGCTCGTCCAGCTCCGCGCCACTCCCAGGCAGCTGAGAGGCGATCCGCCTCGCCATCTCGGCCGATGGCAGCCGCCTGCCAGCGAGAACCTCGGACAGGTTCGACTCAGAAGTCGGCACCTTGCCCGCGAACTGCCGCTGCGACAAGCCTGTGGCGCGTACTGCTTGCCGCACCGCCTCGCCGTAGCGCACCAGCGGCTCCAAGCGTCGCCCGCGCCCTTCGTCACCCACCTGTGCCCTCCCACGCCGACCCACGGCGAACGTACTTCCTACCTGCTTCCGGAAGCTTCCCACACCTGGCCGGAAACGGAGACCAGCAGGAACGCTCGGTTCAACACGTCGGAGATGCCGCGTATGACGAGGAGGCTCTCATGCCGGAAACCCTGTTCCACGTACTCCATGCGAAGATCACCGAACCGTCGGCCTGGATCCTGCTGGCTGGAGCAATAGTCTTCCTCGGTCGTGACGCCATCCGACTACTCATATTCGTCTGGGGTCTATCCATTGCTCTACATGGAACCAGCGGACCAAACCGCGCCTGCGTCCTGAGCGCGTACGCCACATGCAGGGCGATCGAACCATCCGCCAAGCATTGTCGACATATCAAGAACAGGACACCCTGCCATGCTGATACGTGCTGGACTGACAACACATCGCCTGCAGATATCTAAGCCTACCATCCCGCCAGATACTGCTCCTGGCTCCAGCCAGATGTTGTAGTGAGCCTGGCTTAGGTACTTCCGTTCCCGAGCTATCTCGCGGCTACAACCACAGCGGTAAGCAGTTTTCCTCTCGGCCGGTGTAGCTAACACCGGAACGTATGAATTGAGCGGTTGTCTGTTCGAGATGCCCTCGATTAGAGGCGGGCGAGGTTGATTGTCTTGTCGTTCGGGGGGCACGGCAGATGGTTCTTTCAGCTTGTCCGCCGTGCCCCCGTTCACCCGTGCCGGACGGTGGGTTGCTCGGCCGGCCGGGGAGTCGTTCAGGCGCCGCTATCGGTGTGTTTCCGTATGGCGGTATCCGACCTGGCGTCGGCCTGGGGTGGGAAGGTCCCGGCGGGTAGTCCGCTTGTGGCAGCGAGGTAGTCCCGGACACGGCCGCTGTGGTCTGCGGTGGCTCGCTGCGGTCCCATTGTCGTGGTCACGCTTTCGGTTGCTGGCCGTGGGCTTTTGGGTTCCTCCGTCATGCTGGTGTGTGGCCTGCGGCTGTGCGGTGTCGGGTGGTGTCGTTGTGGGGGCTGGCGTAGCGTTCGGCCTCTTCGATCCGGGCAAGGTAGCCGGTGTGGGCCTGTTCGGGGGTGGTCCCGAGGGCCTGGGCGATCTGCTGCCAGGTGGCGCCGTGTTCGCGGGCGTCGCGGATGGCGTGCCATTGCCAGCCGGACAGCAGGGTGATGAGCTCGTGGTTGGCGGCCAGTGCGGTCAGGGCGTCCACGTGCGGCTCGTGGTCGTCCAGTGCCTGGGCCAGCATCTGTGCTGCGCTGGTGTTGCCGCTGCGCTGGGCGTTGGTAAGGGTGGTGCGCAGGGTGTCGGTGTGGCTCCACTGCTGCCAGGTGGCGAGCAGGTCGGCCAGCGACGGCGGTCCGGCGGTCACGGCTGGATCTCTGCGGGCTGGCAGCTGGGGTGTGCGGTCCATCGTGGTGCCTCCTGTGTAGTTCTGCGCGGCCCGTAGGGCGGGGCGGCGGCTGTGCCCGTCGCCCTTCACGGCGCCGGCACGGCCCCGGAGGCTCGCGGGCAAGGAGGAAGGCAAACGATCATGAGCGCATGTTCTTCGCGGTCATGATGGTTTGCCGCCTTGCCCGCGAGGTGGGGCCGTGCTAAGCCGGGTCGCGCAGCGGCAGCAGCACAGCGCCCGACGAAGGAGGGCACCCGATCCCAGCCGTCAGGCCGGGGAATCCTTGCTCCTCGTGGCCTTGGACGTGGGACGAATGGCTGGAGGGGGCCGCTCACCGGCCATTGGCTGCGTCAGTTGGGGGTTGCCGGCAGTCGCACCAGCAGATGCCGACCTGGGTTGTCGGATGTAGCCGGCGAGTTGGAGTAGTCCGGAACACGCGGTTGACGTCGTGTCGGGCGAGCGCGCCGCGCATTTCCGGCTGGTCCCAGATCTTCGGGTCGGGTCGTCGTGGCAGGTGCATGGTTCGGCCAGTCCGGCGGTTACGCGGGTGATAGGCCGTGGGGACTAGAAGGGGACTAGTTGCGGACTAGCTCCGGGACCGGCTGTTCGGGGTTGTTTCGCCGTTTGATTGGTGTGTGCCGCCGTAGCGGCGGTGGCAGGCCGAGAGAACGAGGAGCACCGGACCGTGAAGCTGGAAATCAGGACTGACGGTGTCGAGTTCGTGGTGTCCCGCGAGCCGTTGGCGAAGAACGACAACGAGGGCCGGCAGAAGGCCGACCGGGACACCGGGGAGCTGCTGTACACCACTGAGCTGGTGGCGATGGACGACTCCGGCGCCGAGGTGATCAAGGTGACCACCGCGGGCACGCCGAAGGTCGCCAAGCGGCAGGCCGTGCGGGTGTTCGGCTTGGTGGCGAACCCGTGGAACGTCGACGGCCGGGGCGGGGTGGCGTTCCGCGCCGACTCGATCACCCCGCTGACCGCTGGCGCCACGGCGGCGGGTGCGAAGGCGGGCGTGTGATGGCCGCGTCGACCCTGACCGAGCTGGCCGGGTGTGAGGCGACCTTCAACCGCGCCGAGCTGGGCCGCCGGGAGGCCGCGGAGGCGGAGCGGGCCGCGTACCAGCGGTGGCAGGACGCCTACGCCGCGTACGAGATCGCCCGCGACGATGCCGGCGCCGCGTGGACGGCGTGGGCGCAGGGGATCGGCGGCCTGTAGCCGCGGCGCTCGGCCGGCTCGGGCCTGGAAACCAACGGGCCGGCCGGGCGCCAGTCACCCCAACCACATGCGTGAGGACTGGAGCTAGGTGATGAGCGTACGGCGAGTGGATGACGCGCGCCTTGAGGCGGCTGGGTGGACCGTGACGGTCGACCGGCCATGGCTACGGCTGGCCGCAGCGGTCACCCGGTGGGCGCGGCGGCCGGTGAAAAGCGATGAGCTAGCGGTGGGACCAGCGGCTCGGCCGGCCCGCGGTGTCGGGCCGGTGGGTGGGTGGTCCCGGTGAGCCGGGAGTACCGGGCGCTGGCCCGGACGCTGCGGCCGGGGTTCGACGTGCGGCCTCGGCGGAGCTGGGTCGCGCGGGTGGCGGGGTGGGTGGTGCGGCACCTGCCCGAGCTTGTGCTCATCCTGCTGGTGGTCCGGGCGTGGCAGGCGGCATCTGACCGGATCGGTCCACTGTGGACAGAGATGGTGGCGGTCGGCCTGGTGGCGGTGCTGGTGGGGTGGCCGCGGTCGCGGCGGTGGCTGCTCGCGTTGGCCGGGTGCATGGTGACCCGGGCCAGGTTACGGGCGGCGTTCGCCGAGCTGCGGCTGTCCCGCCGCACCGGGCGGTTGCCGTTCACCGTGGCTGTGGTGCCGACGGCGGTGGGGGAGCGGGTCTGGCTGGTCTGCCCGGTCGGGGTCTCGGCTGAGGACCTGGCGGATGAGTCCGACCGGCTGCGGGCGGCGTGCTTCGCCCGCGACGTCCGTATCACCCGGGACCGGCGGTTCTCCGCGCTGGTCGTGGTCGATGTGATCCGCCGCGACACCCTCGCCGCGCACACCCGGATCACCTCCCCGCTGGCCGGCTGGGACGGTCATGCCTAGCCCCGGCCGGCGCCGGTCGCGGCGCGGCGCGGGTGGGGTGGGCCGGTTGTCGATCTGGGCTCCGGTCCACCTCGGCACCGACGAGTACGGCCGACCGGTCCGTGTGAGCCTGGCCGAACGGAACCTGCTCCTGGGAGGCGAGCCCGGCGCCGGCAAGTCGGTGGCGCTGAACCTCATCGTCGCGCACGCGGCGCTCTCGACCGACTGCCGGCTGGTGCTGGTGGACGGCAAGCGGGTCGAGCTCGGCCTGTGGCGCGGCTGTGCCGAGGTGTTCATCGGCCCGAACATCACCGACGCCATCGGGCTCCTGCGGCGGCTTCAGTCCACCATGGACGAACGGTACGACGAGCTGCTCGGCTCGGGCCGTCGCAAGATCACACCCGGGTCCCGGCACCCGGTGATCGTGGTCGTCTTCGACGAGCTGGCCTACTACTCGGCCACCATCGGCGAGACCCGGCAGCAGAAGGAACTCGTCTGCCTCGTCCGGGACCTGGTGGCCCGGGGCCGGGCGGCCGGGGTGATCGTGGTCGCGGCGACGCAGCGGCCGTCGGCGGACATCGTGCCCACCTCGCTGCGGGACCTGTTCGGGTACCGGTGGGCATTCCGCTGCTCCACCGACGCCTCCTCCGATGTGATCCTCGGCCACGGCTGGGCCAACCAGGGCTACACCGCGGCCGAGATCGACCCCGGCGCGCGGGGCGTCGGCTGGCTGATCGCCGAGGGCGGCGTCCCGCGACGGATGAAAGCCGCCCACCTGACCGACGAGCAGGTCGCCGCGCTCGCCGAGCACGCGGCTGAGCTCCGGGCCGCGCTGGCGCTGGACGCCGGGGGTGCGGCGTGACGGCCCACAACCGGGCGACCTTGACCTGCTGCGCGGCCGGCGGGTCCGTCGCCCGCTCCGCACCGACCCGCCGGTAGCTGTGTGCCCCGGCTGCGACCCGGCCGTCCCCGACACCTTCCGCAGACAGGAGACACCACGATGAACGCCGGTCCCCTGCCGATCCTCGCCCCGGCCGGCCCCTGCCCCCGGTCCCCGGACGAGGGTCCGCACGCCTGGCAGCTCGGCGACATGGCCGACCTGGTCTCCCACGGCCACCCCGACCACGGGCTGACCGTCTGGCTCGGCCGGTGCCAGCACTGCACCACCTCGCTGCTGGCTGTCACCCGGCTGGATGCCGAGGACGCCGACGGGGCACCCTGGTACGAAGTCACCGGATCCGAGCTATGACCGGCCCGGCCACTGCGCTCGGCCCGCAGACGGTCGAGGAGATCATCCGCCGGGCCGGACGGCGCGACTTCCACCGGTGGGCCAAGCAGGTCGAACGGTGCGGGCACTGCGCCCGACCGGTCCGCCTGCGCGGCCAGGTTGAACACCGCACCGCCAGCGGCCGACGGCGGGTCGCCTACTCCACCGATGCCGAGCCGGACCGGGTGCTGCTGGTCCGGTGCGGCAACCGGCGGGCGGCGGTCTGCCCGTCCTGCTCCTATGAGTACGCCGGGGACATGTGGCAACTGCTGTCCGCCGGCGCGGCCGGCGGCAGGAAAGGCGTACCGGAGTCGATCCGCTCCCACCCGCTGGTCTTCGCCACGCTCACTGCCCCGGGGTTCGGCCCGGTCCACACTACTCGGACCGGCTCCGGCTCGGCCCGGTGTCGACCGGTGTCAACTCGCGGCAGACCACGGGTGTGCGAGCACGGCCGGCCAGCCTGGTGCAACACTGTGCACGCCGAGGACGACCCGCGGCTCGGACAACCGATCTGCGCCGGCTGCTACGACTACCCGGCACACGTCGCGTTCAACTGGCACGCACCCGAGCTGTGGCGCCGGTTCACCATCGCCCTACGCCGCACACTCGCCAAGCGGGCCGGGTTGACCGCAGCCGAGCTCAGCCAGCGGTGCCGGGTGTCCTTCGTCAAGGTCGCGGAGTTCCAACGCCGGGCGGTCATCCACTTCCATGCCTTGATCCGCCTGGACGCGCCGGGTGAGGAGTTCACGCCTAGCACGGTGTCGCTCGATGCCGCCGACCTGGCCCAAGCCATCCGACAGGCCGCCGCGCACGTCCGCCTGGTCGCAGACCTACCGACCGGGCTGGTCGCGCTGCGGTTCGGTGACCAGATCGACACCCAGACCATCAACGGCGGCCCCGCCGAACTGACCCCGGAGAATGCGGCCCGCTACATCGCCAAGTACGCCACCAAAAGCGCCGAAGACTTCGGCCTCGGCGACCGCCGCATCACCCCAGCCGCCGTCCCCGGATTGGGTGTCTCGGCGCATGTTACCCGGCTGATCGAAACAGCCTGGGAACTCGGCGAACACGAAGCATACAACGGGCTACGCCGATGGCTGCACATGATCGCATTCCGCGGACACTTCGCCTCTAAGAGTCGCCGCTACTCCACCACCCTCGGCGCCATCCGCGGCGAACGCCGTGCGTACCGGCAACACCAGGCTGCCGAACACGCACACGAACCCGGCACTGACGAACACGACACCACCCTCATCGTCGGCCGATGGGAGCTCACCGGACTCGGCTACCTCACCTCGGGTGATGCCGCGCTCGCCCTCTCCGCCGCTGCACGCGCCCGGGAACGGCGCCAGGCGGCGCGCGACGCGGCGGCAGAAACCCGATGAGCTGAGGAGATTATCGACGATGAGCACGCTCACCGAGTACGACGACCGACCAGTGTACACCGTGCCCGAAGTGGCCCAGTTATTGACGTTATCGAGGGGTGGCGCGTACGCGCTCGTCCGCGATGGCACCATTCCCGCGCATCGGCTCGGCGGACGCTGGGTTATCCCGAAGGCCCGGTTCCACGCATGGCTGGACAGCCTGGGCGGAGAGGGCTGACATGGGTCACGTTGTGCCCACGCCGGCCGGCAGCTACCGTGCGAACTGGCGTGACGCTGCCGGCCGGCAGCGGTCGAAGACGTTCAAGACCAAGCGGGAGGCAAACGCCTTTCTCGCCGAGACCGAGACGGCGCTGAACCGGGGTAGCTATGTCGACCCGCACGCCGGCCGGCTGAAGTTCGGCGCGTACGCCACGCGCTGGCTAGAAGCCAGGAACGACGAGATCACCACGGCCGCGCGTGATGCGTCGATCATGCGCAACCACGTCGTTCCACGGTGGGGAGCAACGCCGCTTGCCAAGATCGACCACCTTGCCGTACAGCAGTGGGTGACGAAGCTCGGCAGCCGGCTGTCCCCGGCGACCGTGGTGGAGTGCCACCGGCTTACCTCAGCTGTCATGCGCTCCGCGGTCAGGGACCGGCTCGTCGGTGCGAACCCGTGCGAGGGCGTGCGGCTGCCCAAGCGCAGGCGCAAGGACACCGACGACCAGGTGATCAGCCGCGCCGAGCTGACTGGGTGCCTGTTACCGGCCGTCCCGGACCGATATCGGGCACTGGTCGCCCTGGCTGGCGGCACGGGGCTGCGATGGGGAGAGTGCGCGGGTCTGCGCTGGGATGCGGTGGATCTGGTGGCGAGGGTGGTCCGGGTGGTCCGGGTCGCGGTGGAGGTATCCGGACGGGTGTCCGACAAGTCGTACCCGAAATCGCGGGCCGGCCGCCGGACCATCCCGCTGCCCGGCTTCGTAGTCGAGCTGCTGGCCGAACACCAGCGGCGCTACCCGCCCGGGCCGGCCGGCCTGGTGTTCACGTCTCGCAGCGGCGCGGCCGTCCGGCGTACGACGTTCCGGGCCAAGGTCTGGCGGCCGTCGCTGGTCCGGGCGGGGTTGCTCGGCAAGGTGGTCAAGGCCGGGCCGTACAGGTACCTGGCGCACTGGCACGACGACGCCGGCTGCGAGTGGTCGAAGGAGTTCACCACCGAACGCGACGCTGTGGAACACGTGGTCCGGCACGCACACGGCGGGCTGCGGTTCCACGACCTGCGGCACTCCTACGCCACCTGGCTCGTCTCGGCCGGCGTCCCGATCAACGACGTGTCTGCGGTCATGGGGCACGAGCAGACCTCGACCACCCTGGACCGATACACGCACCCGTCCCAGGACCGGGACCGCAGGGTCCGGTCGGTATTTGCTGACTTTTCGCTGACCCCAGACACTCAACCGACCTCCGAGACAGACCAGGAGCCCGACGATGAGGGCTCCTGAGCTGGGAAAATGGCTGTCGGGGTGGCGGGATTTGAACCCACGGCCTCTTCGTCCCGAACGAAGCGCGCTACCAAGCTGCGCCACACCCCGGTGGTGCGCGGGCCAGTCTAGCCGATGCCGCGCGGTGCTCGCGCAGGGGAACCGTCCACCGGTCGCCCCCGTCAGGTACAACAGAGAGAACGAGTGTCGCATCCACGACCACCCCTGCCGCCCATGATCCTGTGCCAGGAGGTCCCGAATGACCGCCAAGCCACACCACGACGCCGTACTCACAGCACCTGACACGACTCGGCGTCCGGTCCCGGGCGACCCCGGCCTGCCGCTCCTCGGCAGCACCCTGCGCGTCCTCCACGACAACGACCTGAGCTGGACACGCTCCCGCTACGACCGGTACGGCCCGGTTTCCTGGACCAACATGTTCGGCCTGCGCATGGTCAGCCTGCTCGGCCCGGACGCCGCCGGCACTGTCCTGGTCAACCGCGACAAGGCCTTCTCCAGCGGCGAGGGCTGGGGCTACCTGATCGACCGGTTCTTCCACCGCGGCCTGATGCTGCTCGACTTCGAGGAGCACCTCCAGCACCGCCGGATCATGCAGCAGGCCTTCACCCGGGACCGCCTGGCCGGCTACCTCGACGGCATGAACCTGGTCATCGAACGGGTGCTGGCTGGCTGGCGGCCCGGGCCGCGGTTCACCGTGCAGCCGGTGATGAAGCAGCTCACCCTCGACGTCGCCACCGAGACGTTCGTCGGCGCCCGGCTCGGCCCGGCCGCCAACCGGGTCAACCGGGCGTTCATCGACGCCGTTCGCGCTGGTACGGCGATCCTGCGCTTCCCGGTGCCCGGTGGCCGGTGGCGCCGCGGGCTGCGCGGCCGGCGGGTCCTGGAGGACTACCTGGCCGCGTACCTCCCGCGCAAGCGGGCGCACGACAACCCTGACCTGTTCAGCGCGCTCTGCCACGCCCGGTCGGAGGAGGGCGAGCGGTTCACCGACGAGGACGTCGTCAACCACATGATCTTCCTGCTGATGGCCGCGCACGACACCTCGACCATCACCCTGACCGCGATGGCCTATTTCCTCGCCAAGCACCCGGGCTGGCAGGACCGGGCCAGGGAGGAGTCCCGCGCACTGGGCACGGCCGTCCTCGGCTTCTCCGACATCGACCGGCTGTCGGCGTTGGACCTGGTGATAAAGGAGTCGCTGCGCCTCATCACGCCGGTACCCGCGGTGATCCGCAAGACGGTCAAGGACACGGAGGTGCTCGGCCATCTCCTGCCGGCCGGCACGATGGTCCAGGTCCTGCTGCGGTTCACCCACCAGATGCCGGAGTACTGGCCGGAGCCGAATCGTTTCGATCCGGATCGTTTCGCTAATGACCGCCGCGAGGATCGCGTGCACCCGCATGCCTGGGAGCCGTTCGGGGCGGGCGTGCACAAGTGCATCGGCCTGCATTTTGGCGGGATGGAGGTCAAGGCGGTGCTGCACCAGTTGCTGCTGCGCTACCGCTGGTCGGTCGACCCGGCGTACCAGATGCCGATCGACTGGACCTCGCTGCCGAGGCCGCGGGACGGCCTGCCGGTCCGGCTCGAGCCGCTGGAACGGTCCTAGCCGGGTCGCCGACACAGGTCAGCAGGGACGCCGCGCCAGCGCAGGGTCGCCGGGTCAACGAGGTCGCAGCGTCAGCAGGGTCGCCTCGGGTGGGCAGGCGAAACGGTACGGAGCGTACGGCGAGGTGCCCAACCCGGCCGATACGTGTAGCCAGACACCCGGCCGCCACGTATGCAGCCACCGGGACCGGGGCCGGTCGATGCCGCAGTTCGTCACCAGCGCGCCGTAGAACGGCATACGCACCTGCCCCCCGTGCGTATGCCCACACAGCAGCAGCTCGTACCCGTCGTCCGCGAACCGGTCGAGCACCCGCGGCTCCGGCGCGTGCACCAGCCCGATCCGCAGGTCGGCGGCCCGATCGGCCGGCCCCGCCACCACGCCGTACCGGTCCCGCCTCAGGTGCGGATCGTCCACCCCGGCCAGCGCGATCCGCCGGTCCGCCACGCTCAGCTCGGCGCGGCTGTTGCTCAGGTCTGCCCACCCTGCTCCGGCCAGCGCGTCGCGCAGCTTCTCCCACGGCAGCGGCGGCCCCGGCACCCGCGTGTGGTTCTTGTCGAAGTACTTCAGCGGGTTCTTCGGCAGCGGGCCGTAGTAGTCGTTGCTGCCGAGCACAAACGCCCCCGGCCGCTCCAGCAGCGGCCCCAGCGCGTCGATCGTCGCCGGTACGGCGTCCGCGCCGGCCAGGTTGTCGCCGGTGTTGATGACGAGGTCGGGCTCGAGCCCGGCGAGCGACCGGAGCCACGCCTGCTTGCCGCGCTGGCCAACCGTCATGTGGATGTCGGACAGGTGCAGCAGGCGCAGCGGCTCGGCGCCGGCCGCCAGCACCGGGACGTCGAACCGGCGCAGCGTGTAGCTCCGGCGCTCGACCAGCACGGCGTACCCGGCGGTGGCCAGCCCGCTCCCGAGTATGCCGGCAGCCAGGCGGGAGAGTCGCACCCGGGCCAGGGTACTGGCAGCACCAGGGCGCCCGGCGACGCCTGCGTGCTACCACATCGACAGCAGGTCGATACCGTGGCCGGTATGACGTTGAAGGCCCGGCTGCACGCCGACATGACCGCCGCGATGAAGGCCCGTGACGAGCTGACCCTGGCCACGCTGCGGATGGCGCTGGCCGCGGTGACCACCGAGGAGGTCGCCGGCACGCAGGCGCGGGAGCTGTCCGACGACGAGGTGCTCGCCGTGCTGGCCAAGGAGGCGAAGAAGCGGCGTGAGGCGGCCGAGGCCTTCGCCGGTGCGGGGCGGGCCAAGCTGGCCGAGCGCGAGCGGGCCGAGCGTGGCGTGCTCGACCGCTACCTGCCCGCGCAGCTCCCCGACGCCGAGCTTGCCGACCTGGTCCGGGCCGCGATCGCCGAGGCAGGCGCCACCGAGCTCCGGCACATGGGCCAGGTGATGAGGGCGGTCCAGCCGAAGGTCGCCGGCCGGGCCGACGGCCGGCGTGTCTCCGCTGAGGTCAAGCGCCAGCTCGCCCGCTCCTGACCGAACGGCCCGGGTAGCCCGGGTGGTCGGTTACGGTGGGAAGAACGGCGGCCAGGTGGGATAAGTGGGCACACCGCCGCCAGGACCGCCGCCCCCAGGACCACCTCCAGGACCGCCACCACCGGGCGGTAGCGGTGGCTCCGGCACGGTCGGGAGCGGCTGCGGCTTGGGCTGGCCCGTGCTGGGGTACAGGACGACCTCCTGGCCACGCACGCCCCGGTCGTGCGGCGACTGCTCGGCGACATAGTCCTTGGGGACGTTGCTGTCGACCGGCGCGCCGACGGTGGCGGAGTACCCGGCGGCCCGCAGCGTCGCCACCGCGGTCGCCAGGTCCATCCCGATCACGGATGGCAGCGGGGCTGAGTCGCCGTTGACGACGAGCGGGTCCTCCGGCGGCCATGACACCGCCTGGTACCGCTGCATGATCGAGCCCATCGCGTCCCGCCAGATCGGCACCGCGATCCCGCCGCCGTACAGGTGCGCGCCCTCCCGGCCGGGCACGTCGTCGACCCACTTGCTGGGGGCGCTCGGGTTGAACACGGCCACCGACGCGGACAGGTTCGGGGTGAAGCCGATGAACCACATCGCCGAGTTGTCCTGCGCGGTGCCGGTCTTGCCCGCGGTGGCGTAGCCGGGGATGTACGCACCGGACGCGGTGGCGCCGCCGGCGTCCACCGAGGTGTCCTTCTCCAGCACCCGGGTCGCCGTGTGCGCGATCTCCGGGCTGAGCACCCGCTTGCACGGCTCCCGGGTAACCGGGACGGCCCGGTTCAGCGAGTCAACGATCCGGATGACCGGCGTGGCGGGGCAGTGCACGCCGTTGTTGGCCAGCGTGCTGAACGCCGAGGCCATCTCCAGCGGGCTGGTCGGGTCCGGGCCGAGGGTGAAGGAGATGCGCTGCTCGCTGATGGTCCGCTGGGCCAGCGGCTTGAAGCTGTCCAGCCCGAGCCCGAGCGCCATGTTGACCGGCCCGGTCAGGTCGCACTGGAACCGTTGGTCGATCAGCGCCTCGAAGAAGGTGTTGGACGACTGGTATGTCGCGGTCTCCAGGTCCAGCGTGTCCCGGTACCGGCCGGCGTTGTGGATCTCCGGGGCGTTGGGTCCACAGTTCCGCGGCTGGTAGGAGTTGTTCGGCGTGGTGAGCGTGAACGCGCGCAGCGGCACCTTCTCCACCAGCGCGGCGAGCATGGTGAACACCTTGTACGTCGATCCGGCCCCGGCCACCGCCCGGGCGCCGAGGGGCAGCGTGGTCTGGTTGGGTTTGGTGCCGTACTGCCGGCTGACCCCCATCGCCCGCACCGCACCGGTGGACGGCTCGACGACGTCCATCACGCCGACCGACCGCGGGGCAGTGCCCATCCGGTTGTTGACGCTGGCCTGGACCTTGCGCTGGATGTCCGGGTCCAGCGTGGTGACGATCTTGTAGCCCCCGGTGTAGATCTGGTCCTCGGTCATGTGGAGCTTCGTCGTGGCGTAGTCGATCACGTAGTCGCAGAAGAAGCCGAGGTTGAGGTCGGCGCCGCCGGAGACGTTCGCGCAGCCCAGCGACTGCGACGCGGAGGCTGGCCGCTTGGTCGGCAGCCGCTCCCCGTCTGCCCGCAGCCCCTGGGCCACGGTGATCTTGCCGTCACGCACCATCGCGGACAGCACCTCGTGCCGGCGGGCGGCCGCCGCCTTCGGGTTGTTGAACGGGTTGTACCGGGTCGGGCTCTGCACCAGCCCGGCCAGCAGCGCGGCCTGGCCGATGGACAGGTCGGCCGGTCGCTTGTTGAAGTAGATCTTGGACGCGGTCTTCACGCCGTACGCGCCGGCCCCGAAGTTCGCGATGTTGAGGTACCCGGTGAGGATCTGGTCCTTGCTGAACTTCTTCTCCATCTCCAGGGCGCAGCGGGCCTCGATCAGCTTGCGGCCGGCGGTCTGCTCGATGGCGGCGTTGGCCGCCGCGTCCGTCTTCGCGCCGTAGAACTGGAGCTGCTTGACGTACTGCTGGGTCAGCGTCGAGGCGCCCTGGGTGTCGCCGGTGGTGGTCCGCACCACGGCGCGCAGCAGGCCCTGGACGTCGACGCCGTGGTGCTCGTAGAAGCGTCTGTCCTCGATGGACACGATGGCCTGCCGCATGATGGCCGGGATCTCGGTGGCCCGGGCGATGTCGCGGTTCTGCCGGAACAGGTAGGTGATCGGCGTACGGCTGTCCGACGCCAGGATCACGGTCTTCTGCGCCGGGGTGGCCGTGGCGAGGTCCAGCGGGCACTCCTGGCGGTTGAAGCCGTTGGCCACCGTACGGGCCGCCATCCCGACGCCAGCGACGAACGGCAGCGCGATGCCGGCGACCAGCGCGCCGGCCACGAGCACGGCGCCGAGAAGCTGCCCGAGGGTCCGGTTTCGGGTGTCCGTGTCAACCACGGCAGCTAGCCTACGATGAAGGAACCGAAACGCCCACCCGATCGGCCATCTGGCGTAATTGATGAGAACGCCGTATGGCCTAGCTTCCGGCCCCTGTGGTTTTAGTCAGGGCTAGCTATCGCGTAATGATCCGTTCGGGGTCTGTTGCGGGCACTGTCCGGTTTTCTACCGTGTGCGCGTTGCACGGTGGATGCAGGGACACCGTCGGGGCCAAAGGATTAACGAATGACCGTTGATTGGGTTGCGAAGGCCGCATGTCGTAGTAGCGACCCGGATGCGCTTTTCGTGCAGGGGGCTGCGCAGAATCGCGCCAAGCTAGTGTGCATGGGTTGTCCGGTGCGGACCGAGTGTCTGGCCGACGCGCTGGACCACCGGGTCGAGTTCGGGGTCTGGGGCGGGATGACCGAGCGGGAGCGGCGTGCACTGCTGCGGCGCCGGCCGGATGTGTTGTCCTGGCACAGCCTGCTGGACAACGCTCGGCGGAAGTTCCAGCCGGTCGCCAAGGCGGTGTAGCTGGGCGGCTGGCTAGGCGTGGGCGCGCTGGCCCGTCCCGGTGGGGCGGGCCAGCGCGGTCCCGATCTGCCGCAGCCCGGCAAGGTCGTGGACGTCGGAGGCCATCGCCGGTATCTGCGCCACCGCCACGTCGGGGTGTGCGCTGGAGAACCGTTGGCGCAGCCGGGTCTCCCGGGCGGCCAGCGCCATCCGGTCGGCGTGCAGCCGGAGCACCGCCGCGGTCAGCGGATGCACGCCACCCTCCTCCAACTGCTCGGCCGCCGCCTCGGCGCGCTGCGCGGAGAGCTGCGGTACGGCGCTGACGTGCACCCGGTTGAGCACCAGGCCGGCCAGCGGCATCTCCTCGGCGGACAGCCGCTCCACGAAGTACGACGCCTCGCGCAGCGCGTCCGGCTCGGGCGTGGACACCACGAGGAACGCCGTACCGGGCCGGCGCAGCAGGTCGTAGGTGATCTGGGCACGCTCCCGGAAGCCGCCGAACATCGTCTCCAGCGAGGCCACGAACGCCGCGATGTCGGTGATCACCTGGGTCCCGATGATCCGGGTCACCGCCCGGGCGAACAGCGAGAAGCCGACGCTGACGACCCGCAGCGAGGCCCGGCCGCCCGCCTTGGCCGGCGCGGCCAGCAGCCGGATCATCCGGCCGTCGAGGAAGTTGCCCAGCCGCTGCGGCGCGTCCAGGAAGTCCAGCGCCGAGCGGGACGGCGGGGTGTCCACCACGACGAGGTCCCAGTCACCGCGGGCCCGGAGCTGGCCCAGCTTCTCCATGGCCATGTACTCCTGGGTGCCGGCGAATGAGCTGGACAGCGACTGGTAGAAGGGGTTGGCGAAGATTTGTCTGGCTTTCTCTTCGGTGGTATGAGCCAGCACCACCTCGTCGAAGGTGCGTTTCATGTCGAGCTGCATGGCGTGCAGCTCGCCGCCGTTCCCGTCCTTGTCGCTGCCGGTGGCTCCGGCCACCATTCTGGGGTGGTTGTCCAGGTGGGCCAGGCCCAGCGCCTGGGCCAGCCGGCGGGCCGGGTCGATGGTGAGCACGACGACCCGCCGCCCGTGCTCCGCCGCCCGCAGCGCCAGTGCGGCGGAGGTGGTGGTCTTGCCGACCCCGCCCGATCCGCAGCACACCACGATCCGGATCGCCGGGTCGCGCAGGACGGCGTCAACGTCCAGCTCCGGGCTGGTCATGGTCCCGCCGCCCTCCGTCACGGTGCCACCGCCTTCGTCAATGTGCCACGCCCTGCGCGGTGAGCTGGCTGGACAGCTCGTACAGCGCGCCGAGGTCGACCGGCCCGGCCAGCAGCGGCAGCTCGTACGTCGGCAGGGCGAGGTCGGCCACCACGGACCGGTTGGTGCTCTCCAGGGCCACCCGGGTCGCGTGCTCGGCGGCCTCGACGGCCAGGCCCGTGGCGTGGTCCGCCGGCAGCCCGACGACGGCCAGCCCGGACCGCAGCTCGGCCAGGTCCAGCCGGCCGGCCGCGGCCCGGTCGTGCGAGCCGGCGGGCAGCAGCGACGGGCGGGTCATGTTCACGATCACCGAGCCGACCGGCAGCTTCAGCTCGTGCAGGTCGGCCACCGCGTCCACCGTCTCCTGCACCGGCATCTCCTCCAGGAGGGTGACCACGTGTACGGCGGTCTGCGAGCTGGTGAGCAGCGCGGTCACCGCCTCGCTCTGGTGCTTGACCGGGCCTACCTTCGCCAGCCCGGCGACCTCGCTGGTGACGTTGAGGAACCGGCCGATCCGGCCGGTGGGCGGGCCGTCCACCACCACGGCGTCGTACACCCGCCGGCCGTCCACGACCCGGGTGGTGGCCTCCTTGACCTTGCCGATCAGCAGCACGTCGCGCACGCCGGGGGCGGCCGTGGTGGCGAAGTCGATCGCGCCCATCCGCTTGAGCATCCGGCCTGCCCGGCGCAGGTTGTAGAACATCTCCAGGTACTCCAGGAGGGCCTGCTCCGGGTCGATGGCCAGCGCCCGGACCTCGCCGTGGCCGGGCGCGACCGCGATCCGGCGTTCCTCGTAGGGCAGCGGCGGGGTGTCGAAGAGCTGCGCGATGCCCTGCCGGCCCTCGACCTCGACGAGCAGCGTGCGGCGACCGCCGGCGGCCAGGGACAGCGCCAGCGCGGCGGCAACCGTGGTCTTGCCGGTGCCGCCCTTGCCGGTCACGACGTGCAGCCGGGCGGGTGGCCAGTGCGTGTCAGCCATCGGGTCAGGGTAGTTGGCGAGCCCAGCGTAGTTGGCATGCCCAGCGCGATACGGTGCGGCCATGCAGAAGTGGGAGTACGTGACCGTGCCACTGTTGGTGCATGCCACCAAGCAGATCCTGGACAACTGGGGCCAGGACGGCTGGGAGCTGGTGACGGTGCTGCCCGGGCCGAACCCGGAGAGCCTGGTCGCCTACCTCAAGCGCCCGCTCGGAGCCGCGTTGTGACCGACGTACGCGGCAAGCTGGCCGAGCTCGGTATCGAGCTGCCCGCCGTGGTCGCGCCGCTGGCGTCGTACCTGCCGGCGGTCCGCGCCGGCGATCTGGTCTTCACCGCCGGCCAGCTCCCGATCGTGAACGGCGCCCTGGTGGCGACCGGCAAGGTCGGCGCCGAGGTGTCGATCGAGGACGCCGCCTGGCATGCCCGGACCTGCGCCCTGAACGCGCTGGCCGCGGTCGACGACGTGGTCGGGATCGAGACCGTCCGCCGGGTGGTGAAGCTGGTCGGCTTCGTGGCCAGCGCGCCTGGGTTTACCAACCAGCCGCAGGTCGTCAACGGCGCCAGCAACGTGCTCGGGCAGATCTTCGGCGACGCCGGCCGGCATGCCCGGTCCGCGGTGGGCGTCGCCGAGCTGCCTCGCAACGCGCCGGTCGAGGTCGAGCTGATCGTCGAGGTGGGCGGCGCCGGGTGAGCCAGCCGGCGTACGGGGTGCTGCGGCCGGTGACGCCGTACGCCGCCGTGCTGCTCGCGGCCAACCCGTCGCCGATGACGCTGGACGGGACGAACACCTGGCTGCTGCGCCCGCCCGGCGGCACGCCCGGCGAGACGCCCGCGATCGTGGTCGACCCCGGGCCGGACGACCCGGCGCACCTGGCCGCGGTCGCCGCGGCCGGGCCGGTGGCGCGCATCCTGCTCACCCACGCTCACCCCGACCACTCTGCTGGCGCCCGAACGCTGCATGAGCTGTCCGGCGCGCCGGTGGACGCCCTGGACCCGACGCACCGGTACGGCGGCGAGGGGCTGGCTGAGGGAGACGTCGTGGCCGCGGCCGGCCTGGAGCTGCGGGTGCTGGCGACGCCAGGGCATACCGGGGACTCGCTGTGCTTCGTGGTGGGGGACGCCGCGCGCCCCGACGCCGTGCTCACCGGGGACACCATCGTGGGCCGCGGCACGGCGGTGGTGGCGCACCCGGATGGTCGGCTGGCCGACTACCTGGCCTCGCTGCGCCGGCTTGCCGCGCTCGGGCCGGTCCCGGTGCTGCCCGGGCACGGGCCGGAGCTGCCCGATGCCGGCGCGGCAGCGGCGTACTACCTGCGGCACCGGGCGGAGCGGCTGGACCAGGTGCGGGCCGCGGTGGACGCGCTCGGGCCGGCGGCGAGCCCTCGGCAGGTGGTCGAGGTGGTGTACGCCGAGGTGGACCCGGCCCTATGGTGGGCAGCCGAGCTCTCCGTCCGCGCCCAGCTCGACTACCTACGCGGCCGCTGACGCCCGGCTCAGACGCGGGCGCGGCGGGCCAGGCGTTCCCGGTCCATGATCACCACGCCCTTGCCTTCCAGCCGCAGCCAGCCTCGGGAGGCGAAGTCGGCGAGGGCCTTGTTCACCGTCTCCCGGGAGGCGCCGACGAGCTGGGCCAGCTCCTCCTGGGTGAGGTCATGGGTCACCCGCAGGTAGCCACCCTCGACCGCGCCGAACCGCTGCGCGAGCTGCAGGAGCTGCTTGGCGACCCGGCCGGGCACGTCGGTGAAGATCAGGTCGGCGAGCATGTTGTTGGTCCGGCGCAGGCGTCTGGCCAGCACCCGCAGCAGCTTCTCGGCGATCTCCGGCCGATCGGTGATCCACTGGCGCAGCGCCTGCTTCGGCATCCGGGCCAGCCGCGAGTCGACCACGGCGACCGCGGTCGTGGTACGCGGGCCAGGGTCGAACATGGACAGCTCGCCGAACTGGTCGGAGGGGCCCATCAGGGCGACCAGGTTCTCCCGGCCGTCCACCGACCTGCGGCCTAGCTTGACCTTGCCGGCCAGGACGATGTAGAGACTGTCACCTGGCTCGCCCTCGTGGAACACCACCTGGCCGCGCTGGACGTCAACGTACTCGAACTGCGCGGCAAGCGCCTCAGCGGCCCCCGGCTCGACGTCCTGGAACAGGCCAGCCTTGGCGAGCACCTCGTCCACGTCTTCCTCCCGCCGCGGTTGACCATGCGCGACAGCGCAGTCTAGAGCCTCAGTTGCGCCGACTGGGCGTTCTCACGGCGAGTCTGCTACGGCCGTCTGCCACCGTTGATCCGGGTGGGGATCGGCAGGATCCGGGCCAGCCGCTGGCGACGTTCCCGCCACCGCTCCAGCGCCCGGCCGAAGCCCTCGCGGACGAACGTGTCAACCTCGTCGGGACGGGCGGTCTCCAGGAACTCCTCGACCTGCGTCTCCACCGCCGCCTTGCGCAGCGGCGACTCCACTCGCTCCATCAGCAGCATGAACGCCATCAGAAGCAGTGGGAACAGCAAAACCAGTAGTCCAACCATGGCGGGGTCCATCGTTGCCCATCGCGTGCGGGGTCCGCCACTCGCGTACCGCGCCGCTCCCGCGGCCCTTGTCCGGCTTGTCAGGGAGAATGCCGGCAAAGAGGACGGCGGAGGTCCGATTTCCGCGACAAGCCGTGCCCGCCGGCCGGGGTAGGCTGGCCGGCGTGGTCAGCGCGGCGAGCCGGATCGAGGCCGAGACATCACGTGCCCGCACCCGGCGCGCCCGCCGGATGAACCGGGTGCTCGCCGAGACCTACCCTGACGCGCACTGCGAGCTGGACTTCAGCACCCCACTGGAGCTCGCGGTGGCCACCGTCCTGTCCGCGCAGACCACGGACCGGCGGGTCAACGAGGTCACCCCGATCCTGTTCGCCAAGTACCGTACGGCGGCCGACTACGCCGGGGCCGACCGGGCCGAGCTGGAGGGGATCCTGCGGCCCACCGGCTTCTACCGGAACAAGACCAGCTCGCTGATCGGCCTCGGCCAGGCCCTGGTCGAGCGGTACGACGGCGTGCTGCCCCGTCGGCTGGCCGATCTGGTCACCCTGCCCGGAGTCGGCCGCAAGACCGCCAACGTCGTGCTCGGCAACGCCTTCGGCGTGCCCGGCCTCACCGTCGACACGCACTTCCAGCGGCTGGTCCGGCGCTGGGCGTGGACCGCGGAGACCGACCCGGTCGCGATCGAGCTCGCGGTCGCCGGGCTGATCCCGAGGCAGGAGTGGACAATCCTGTCGCATCGGGTCATCTGGCACGGGCGCCGGATCTGCCACGCCCGCAAGCCGGCCTGCGGCGCCTGCCCGCTGGTGCGCGACTGCCCGTCGTACGGCATCGGGCCGATCGACCCGGTGCAGGCGGCCAAGCTGGTCAAGACGGGGTCGTCGACCGAATGAGCCGGCGCGTCCTCGGATGTGCGCTGGTCCTGGCCGCCGCGCTGAGCGCGGGCTGTACGGCGGGTCAGGCCGGGCAGGCCCGCGAGGACGGCGCCGGTCCGGCCGCCGAGCTGGCCGCGGCCAGGGCCACGGCGAAGCTGCCCGGCTGCCCCGTGCCCGTGGCGACCGCGGGCACCGCGAGCGACCAGCCGGGCGGCCCGGACCGGCTGCCCGAGCTGACCCTGCCCTGCCTGGCAGGCGGCCCGGACATCGCGCTGCACCGGCTCGCCGGCGTACCGATGGTGCTGAACGCCTGGGCGAGCTGGTGCGTGCCCTGCCGGGCCGAGCTGCCGGTGTTCCAGCGGCTGGCGGACCGGACCAGTGGTCGGCTGCAGGTGCTCGGGGTCGACTCCGAGGAGCCGTCCATGCTGGCCGCGCTGGACTTCGCCGCCGCGCGCGGGGTGCGGTTCGCCAGCGTGTACGACGAGCCCGGCCGGCTGCGGAGCGTGCGGGCCATCCCCGGCCTGCCGTTCACCCTGTTCGTGACGGCGGCCGGCCGGGTCGCGTCCGTCCACATCGGACCGATCACCGACCGCGCGCTGGCCGACGGCGTGCGCCGGCACCTCGGGGTGCGTGTCGATGGCTGAGCCCGAGCCTGCCGAGCTTGCCGAGGCCACCGAGCCCGCCGCGACACGAGAGCCGCCGTACCCGGCCTGGCTGCACCGGCTGGTCGAGGCGGCCGGCCAGGTCCAGGGCGAGCAGCTCTCCCCGTTCCTGCCGCCGGACGAGGGGGGCCGTGCCGCGGCCGTGCTGATCCTGTTCGGGGAGGGACCGGACGGGCCGGACGTGCTGCTGATCGAGCGGGCCGCCACGCTGAACAGCCACGCCGGCCAGCCGGCGTTCCCCGGTGGCGGCGCCGACCCGGGCGACGACGGGCTGGCCGGCACCGCGCTGCGGGAGGCGGCCGAGGAGGTCGGGGTGGACCCGGCCGGCGTGCGGGTGCTGGTCGCGCTGCCGGCCCTGTACATCCCGATCAGCGGCTACGACGTGACGCCGGTGCTGGCCTGGTGGCACACGCCGGTCGCGGTCACCCCCCTGGACCCGGGCGAGGTGGCCGCCGTGGAGCGGGTGCCGATCAGCGAGCTGGTGGACCCGGCGAACCGGTTCCGGGTCAGCCACCCGCTCGGGTACGTCGGCCCGGCGTTCACGGTGCGCGGGATGCTGGTCTGGGGGTTCACCGGCGGGCTGCTGGACAAGGTGTTCGAGCTGGCTGGCTGGGCGCGGCCCTGGGACGTGACGGACGTCCGGCCACTGCCACCGGATGCGTTCAAGCGGCCGCCCGGTAAGGTCGATCGATGATCCGCCCCCGCCGTGCTTCCGCCGTGGGCCGCCGAGCCGCCGCGTTCGTCCTAGGCTGGCGTGTCCTGGGCTTCCTTGCGCTGGGCTGCCCCGCGCTGGTGGGCTGCCAGAGCTCCCAGCCGGTGCAGGCCACTGCTCCGCAGCAGGGCGAGGTCACCGTGACGCCTGGCCCGGACGGCGTACAGGCCGTCGAGGTGGACGCGAACGACCAGTACCGGTTCATCCCGGCCACCATCGTGGTCACGGTCGGCAAGGTGCGGATCACCGTGAGGAACATCGGCGGCACCCCGCACAACCTCACCTTCCGCGACCTCGTCGCGGGAGGACCCGGGCCGGCGGGACATAGGGTCGCGGTGCCCACCATCCGGGGCGGTGCCGAGCAGTCGGTCGACTTCTCTGTGACCACCCCGGGGCGGTACCGGTTCGTCTGCACGATTCACGAGTCGCTGAACCAGACCGGCACACTGGTGGTCACGAGGTAGCCGACGACCAGTTGTCCGGCGGAAGGGCAGGCCGTGTTCAGCGTGGTTGACCTGATCATCGTCCTGCTTGCCCTGCTGTTCGCGGTGAACGGGTTCCGGCAGGGCTTCGTGGTGTCCGCGCTGTCGTTCGTGGGCTTCCTGAGCGGCGCCGCGCTCGGCTTGCAGCTCGCCTCCCCGATCGCGAAACGGCTGGCGAGCGGCACCGGGCAGGTGGCGGTGGCGGTGGCGGTCGTGGTGATCTGCGCGTCGGCCGGCCAGGTCGCCGCGGTGTACCTGGGCAACCAGGCGCGGCAGCGGCTGACCTGGCGGCCGGCCCGGGTGGCCGACTCGGCCGGCGGCGCCGCGGTGTCGGCGCTGGCCGTGCTGCTGGTGGCCTGGATGGTCGCCCTGCCGTTGGCCTCGGCGCCGTTCCCCGAGCTGGTGAAGGCGGTCCAGCGGTCGGGGGTCATCCACGTCGTCGACAGTGTGGTGCCCGGCCCGGTGCGCGAGCTGTACCAGTCGCTGCGCGACACGATCCGGCGCGGCGACTTCCCAGAGGTGTTCGGACCGCTGGTGCCGACCCAGGTGCCGGACGTGCCCGTGCCGGACAGGCGGCTGGCGAACAGCCGGGTGGTGGCCAAGGCCCGGCCGTCGGTGGTCAAGATCGTCGGGGCGGCGTACTCCTGCGGGAAGCGGATCGAGGGCTCCGGCTTTGTCTACGCCCCCGAGCGGGTGATGACCAACGCGCACGTCGTCGCCGGGGTGGGGCACCCGGTCGTGGAGACGGAGTCCGGGCAGCTCGACGCCCAGGTGGTGGTGTACGACCCGGACACCGACGTCGCGATCTTGCGGGTGCCGGGGCTGGCCACCCAGCCGTTGCGGTTCGCCGCGCGGGAGGCCGCCGCCCGGCAGGACGCGATCATCGTCGGCTTCCCGGGGGACGGCCCGTTCTTTGTCGGTGCGGCCCGCGTCCGCAACGTGCAGAAGATCCGCGGGCCGAACATCTACCGCACCAGGACCGTGATCCGGGAGGTGTACGCGATCCGCGGCCCGGTGGTCAGCGGCAACTCCGGCGGCCCGCTGCTGGCTCCCGACGGCACTGTGTACGGCGTGATCTTCGCCGCGGCGCTGGACGACCCGGACACCGGGTTCGCGCTGACCGCGCAGGAGGTGAGGGCGGCCGCGGTCTCGGGGTCGCAGGCGACCGAGCCGGCCGGCACCGGCCCCTGCGACTGACCGGCCCCCGCGACTGGCTGGCCTGCGACTGGCTGGACAACACCCGGCTACCGGCCGCGGGACGAGGCCGAGTTTCTCCCGGTGTGACGACGATGACCCGGGTGGCACTCGCCATCCGAGGCTCTGATGGCCATAACATCCGCGTGTGCCTGAACTTGAACTTCGCCACCTTCGCGTCATCTGCACCGTTGTCGACGCCGGCAGCCTGTCCCGGGCGGCCGCCCAGCTCGGCGTGTCCCAGCCCGCGCTCACCGCCCAGTTACAGCGGATCGAAAGGCAGATCGGCGGCCGGCTGTTCGACCGCACCCGGGAGGGTGTCACGCCTACCGAGCTCGGCGAGTTCGTGGTGGACGGCGCCCGGGTCGTGCTGGCCGACATGACCCATCTGCTCGACGGGGCGGCGGAGCGGGTCAAGCCGAGGCAGGCCGACGGCCCGGTCCGGATCGGTGGCTCGGGCGTCATGCCGCCGCTGTTCGCCTCCCGGCTGCGCGACGTCCTGGGCCTGCCCGAGGTCCGGCTGGAGGATGAGCCGGTGGCACGCACGCTGCTCCGGCTGGTGGAGTCCCTCCGGGTGGACTTCGCGATCGTGGAGACGTTCCGCGACATGCCGGTGCGGATCCCGGAGGGCGTGCGGACCCGGCTGCTGGTGGTCGAGCCGGCGTTCGTGGCGCTGCCGGAGAGCCACCGGCTCGGCGACCTGGACGCCGTACCGCTGTCCGCGCTGGCCGACATGGACTGGGTGGTCGACCCCCCGAGCGAGAGCGCCGAAGGGCTCGCCGTGCAGCGGGCCTGCGCAAGCGCCGGCTTCAGCCCGCGGATCGTGCACCACGCGGCCTTGGTGGCGACCGCCCGGGAGCTGGTCCGGGCCGGTGCCGTCACGCTGGCACACCCGGCGTCCAGGCAGGGCGACGGGGTGACCGTCCGGCCGATCGCGGGCAACCCGCTGCTGACCCACCAGATCCTGGCCTGGAACCCGGCCGGGCCGCTTGGCCAGCACGTCGACACCGCCTACCGGTGCGCCGCCGAGGCGTACCTGTCGGTGGTCCGGCGCAGCGAGATCTACCAGCGCTGGTGGGACGAGCACCCCGAGTCGCACGCCGATCTCAACGCCGCCCTGGGCATCACCTGACGGCCGAGCCTCCGGCTGGCCTGGCAGCCGACGAGGTCAGCGAGGTCAGCCCAGGGCGATGACCCGCACACGGCGGCGGCCAGGCACAGTGCCAGTGCGTAGACGTACTGATCGGCGCGTAGGTGCGCCTGAGACACCACCCGGGACGCCATCTGGTTCCCGTAGCCCAGCGCCAACAGTGCGGTGTGGTCGAACACCACCGCCGATGGCGGCGCGATCACCCGGCCAGCGAGGAGGGATCCGACCTGCCCCCAGCTCCTGCCAGAACCGCTCACCCGCGGCCAGGTCGTCGTCCGACAGGTCCGGGCAGAGGTGCTCGCGGATGTAGGCGGTCGCCGCGGCGTGCCGGGTGACCAGCTCCTCCCGGGTCGGCGGCCAGCCGGTCCCGGACCGTGCTGTCGACCTTGATGGTGGTGTCGGACATGTCGGTGAGGGTACGGGTGATGAAGGGGCAGCGGCGGGGACACGCCCGGCTAGCCGCCCGCTGCCGGCGATGTCAGTGCTCCTTTGCCCAGCGGATGAGCTCACCGGTGACCAGCTCAGGCACCTCCTCGTGCGGGAAATGCCCGATCCGGTCCAGCAGCCGCCATTCGTACGCCGCGGCGACGTACCGGCCGGAGCCCTGCGCGGTCCGGGCCAGCAGGCACGGGTCGGCCGCGCCGTGCAACTGCAGCGTCGGCGCCGTCACCGGCTGCTGCATGAGCCGGGCGAACCGCAGGCCGTCCGGCCGGGCCAGCGAGCGGACCGCCCAGCGGTAGTACTCCAGCGCGCAGTGTGCTGTGGCCGGGATACGCATCGCGTCGGCGTACCGGTTCGCGGCGGCGGCGTGGTCGGTGGTGCGCCGCCAGCCCGGCCCGGACCATTCCCACAGCAGCCGGGCCACATGGTTGCCGTCATGTCTGGTCAGCAGGGACTCGGCGTAGCGGGGAAGCTGGAAGGTGAGGGCGTACCGGCTGGCCCGGAGCTGCCCGCGCGGCTCGGTCAGCAGCCCCGCCCGCAGCCGCAGCGGGTGCGGCGTGCCGAGCACCGCGAGCCGCCGTACCACCCGGGGATGCAGTGTCGCGGCGGCCCAGCCGAGCAGGCCACCCCAGTCGTGCCCGACCAGTACGGCGTCCCGCTCGCCCAGGGCGCGGACCAGCCCGGCAATGTCACCGGCCAGCGTGTAGGCGTCATACCCCCGCGGTGGCTTGTCTGAGGCACCGTAGCCGCGCAGGTCCGCGGCCACCGCTCGGAAACCCGCCTCGGCCAGCCCGGCCAACTGGTGCCGCCAGGTCCACCAGAACTCCGGAAACCCGTGCAGCAGCAGCACCAGCGGGCCGGTGCCGGCCTCGGCAACGTGGAGCCGCACGCCGTTCGCGCTGATCTCGCGGTGTGTCCAGGGACCCTCGACGAGGATGGTGGCGGCGTCCGGACCGGTCACCCGGTGCCTCGGCGGAGCGCGTGCGCGGTCTCCTTCACGGTGCTGATGGTGCGCTCCGGCTTCTTGATCTTCCTCAGGTTGCGCAGGCCGAGCAGCACCAGCGCCCCCGCGACGAGCACGAAGAAGACGAACACGACCAGGTAGGACAGCCAGCGCCACAGGCCGGCCGCGACGAGCCCCTCGGCGACCGCGACGAACAGGAACGGCAGCGACAGCAGCAGCACCGCGCCCGCTGCCGCGAACATCGCCCCACCCAGGCCGGCCCGCTTCAGCGAGGTGCTGATCTCCAGCTTGGCGAGCTCGAGCTCGGCGCGGACCAGGGTGGAGACGCTCTCGGTGGCGTCCCGGACCAGCTCGCCGAACGACGCCTCCGGGTGCTGGCCACTGTCGATACGCAGCCCGGTCTGGTCGGTCACGGCGTCCTCCTGAGTGCTGTGCGGCAACGGCGATCATCGTCCACCCAGCAGCCCGGCCGGTCCACTCGACCGGCCGGTTTATTCCTCGGCGGGGGCGCTGGGCAGCCGCTCCTTGATCAGGTCCATCACCGTGGAGTCGGTCAGCGTGGTGACGTCGCCGAGCTGGCGGTTCTCCGCGATGTCACGCAGCAGCCGCCGCATGATCTTGCCGGACCGGGTCTTCGGCAGCTCTGGCACGACCATGATCTGGCGTGGCTTGGCGATCGGCCCGATCTCCTTGGCCACGTGCTCACGCAGGTCCTTGACCAGCGCCTCGGGGTCGTCGGTGCCCTCACCGCGCAGGATCGTGAACGCCACGATCGCCTGCCCGGTGGTGGGGTCGGTGGCGCCGACCACGGCGGCCTCGGCCACCCTCGGGTGCGACACCAGCGCGGACTCGACCTCGGTGGTCGAGATCCGGTGACCGGACACGTTCATCACGTCGTCCACCCGGCCGAGCAGCCAGATGTCGCCGTCCTCGTCCTTCTTCGCGCCGTCGCCGGCGAAGTAGAGCCCGTCGAAGCGGGTCCAGTAGGTGTCGATGTACCGCTGGTCGTCACCCCAGATCGTGCGCAGCATGCTCGGCCACGGCTCGGTCAGCACCAGGTAGCCGCCGCCGCCGTTGGGCACCGGCTTGCCGCTGTCGTCCAGCACGTCCGCGCCGATTCCGGGCAGCGGGCGCTGTGCCGAGCCGGGTTTGGTCGTGGTGACCCCGGGCAGCGGGCTGATCATGATGGCGCCGGTCTCGGTCTGCCACCAGGTGTCCACGATCGGGCAGCGGTCCGAGCCGATGTGGGTGCGGTACCAGACCCACGCCTCGGGGTTGATCGGCTCGCCCACCGACCCGAGCAGCCGCAGCGAGGACAGGTCGAAGTCGGCCGGGATCTGCTCGCCCCATTTCATGAACGTCCGGATCGCGGTCGGCGCGCAGTACAGGATGCTGACCCGGTACTTCTCGATGATCTCCCACCAACGGCCCCGGTGCGGGGCGTCCGGCGTGCCCTCGTACAGCACCGAGGTGACGCCGTTGGCTAGCGGGCCGTACACGATGTAGCTGTGCCCGGTGACCCAGCCGATGTCGGCCGCGGTCCAGTAGACGTCGGTCTCCGGCTTGACGTCGAACACGGCGTGATGGGTGTAGGCAACCTGGGTCAGGTAGCCGCCGGTGGTGTGCAGGATGCCCTTGGGCTTGGCCGTCGTACCCGAGGTGTACATGACGTAGAGCGGGTGCTCGGCGTCGTGGGGCTGCGCCTCGTGCTGGTCCGGGGCCGACTCCACGACGTCGTGCCACCATACGTCGCGGCCTTCGGTCCACGGTGTCTCCTGGCCGGTACGCCGGACCACCAGCACGTGCCCGACGCCGTCGTACCCGGTGAGCGCCGCGTCCACGGCGGGCTTGAGCGCGCTGGCCGCGCCACGCCGGTAGCCGCCGTCGGCGGTGATGACCAGTGTGGCGTCGCAGTCCTCGATCCGGCTGCGCAGCGCGTCGGCGGAGAAGCCGCCGAAGACCACCGTGTGCGGCGCGCCGAGCCGGGCGCAGGCCAACATCGCGATCACCGTCTCCGGGATCATCGGCAGGTAGATCGCGACCCGGTCGCCCTTGCAGACGCCGAGGCTGGCGATGGCGTTGGCCGCCTTGCACACTTCACGGCGCAGGTCGGCGTAGGTGATCGTGTGGGTGTCGCCCGGCTCGCCCTCCCAGTGGTAGGCGACCTTGTCGCCGTTGCCCGCCTCGACGTGCCGGTCGACGCAGTTGTACGCCACGTTGAGCTGCCCGCCGACGAACCACCTGGCGAACGGCGGGTTGCTCCAGTCGAGCACCTGGTCCCAGCTCCGCGCCCAGCTCAGCCGCCGCGCCTGGGCGGCCCAGAACGCCTCCCGGTCCTCCTTTGCGGCGTCGTACGCAGCCGCCGTGGCGTTCGCGTCCGCCACGAGGGCGGCGGGGGGCGGGAACCGACGCTCCTCGTGCAGCAGGTTGGACAGCGTCGTGGGTGCGCTCTGCTCGCTGTGAGGTGTGTCGGACACCGCGGTTCCCTCCCGATCCGTGCCGGCCGCACGCCGATGGTCGCCTGACCGCGACCTTACGACCCCGGACGGCCGCCCGCCGCCCACCCAACCGACTTGCCGCACAAAGGTCACCGGCCGAGCGGCTGGTTCCGGTGACCTTTGTCCGGCAAGTGGGCAGGGCGTACACGTGGTCTGGGGCGGCGAGGGCGCGCTCCCGGCGTAGGCTGGCAGACCGTGCCCCCTGATGCACTCGCCGCGCTGCTCGACCTGCCGGGAGTACGCGACGCGGCGGAGGGGTCCCGGGTCGCTGTCGACCGGCTGCTCGCCCATCGGGCGCTGCGCCGTTCCTCCGCCGCGGTGAGCGCCGAGTCCGCGCTGAGGGGCGCCCGTGCCTCGGCCGCGCTGGACGGCGTCGACGTTCCGCTGGCGGACGTGCGGGCCGGCGTCGTAGCGGACCCGGTGGTGCAGGGCGCGCTGCGGGTCAGCGCCGAGCTCGGCCGGCTCGCCGGGACCTGGGTGCGCGCGCCGCTGCAGGTGCTGGCCCGGCTGCATGTGCTGGCCGCCGCGGACCTGCTCCCCGAGGCCGAGCTGGGCCGGCCGGTCGCCGGGGTCGAGATCGCCGTCCGGCTGGACGGCCTGGCCGGGCTGGTGACCGCGCAGTCAGCCGGACCCTCAGCCGGACCTGCGGTGCTCCTGGCCGCCGTGGTCCACGGCGAGCTGCGCGCGCTGGCGCCGTTCCGGGCCGGCTCGGGCGTGGTGGCCCGCGCCGCCGCCCGGTTGACCACCATCTCGCGCGGTCTGGACCCGAAGGCGCTGGCGGTGCCCGAGGTTGGGCATATGGAGCTCAAGGGCGAGTACGACGAGACCCTCGCGGGGTATCTGACCGGCGAGCCGGACGGGGTTGCCGCCTGGCTCCGGCACTGCTGTGCCGCCGCCGAGCTGGGTGCCCGCGAGGGCCTGGCGATCTGCGAAGCCGTTCTGCGAGGTTAGGGGTGCCGTCATGGCCGAGGTGGCCAGCGAGCAGAAACGGGCACCACGACTGGCCGCTCCGTCGGCGGCGGCGCTGCGGGACGCCTTCCTGCTCGACCCCAACTGGACCTATCTCAACCACGGGGCCTTCGGGGCCTGCCCGCGGCCGGTCTTCGAGACCTACCAGCGTTTACAGCTTGAGCTGGAGCGGCAGCCGGTCGAGCTTCTGGAACGGACCTACCCAGCCCGGATGGACGCTGCCCGGGAGCGGCTGGCCGGCATCGTCGGTGCCGACCCCGAGGGTCTTGTCTTCGTCCCGAACACCACCACCGGGGTCAACACGGTGGCCCGCGCCATCGACCTGCGGCCCGGCGACGAGGTGCTGCTGACCGATCACGAGCACGGCGGCTGCCGGTTGGCGTGGCAGGCCGCGACGGCCGCCCGCGGTGCCACGGTGGTGACGGCCGCCCTGCCGCTGCCGTTCACCGACCCGGCCGGGGTGTTGGCCGCGCTGGAGGCGGCGCGCACGCCGCGGACCAGGGTGGTCTTCGTCTCGCACCTGGCGGCGGAGACCGCTGCGGTGCTCCCGGTGAGCGAGGTCTGCCGGTGGGCACGGGAGCATGGCGTGCTGTCCGTTGTGGACGGTGCCCATGCGCCCGGCCAGCTCCCGCTGCACGTCACGGCGATCGACCCGGACGCCTACGTGGGCAACTGCCACAAGTGGCTGTGCGCGCCGAAGGCCACCGGGTTCCTCTGGGTGCGCGAGACGCTGCGCGACGACGTGCCGCCGCTGGTGGTCACCTGGGGCTGCGTGCCGGGCGCGTCGTTCGTCCAGCGGCACAGTTGGACGGGCACCCACGACCCGGCCGCCGCGCTCGCGGTTCCGGCCGCGATCGCCTTCGCCGAGCGGCACAACTGGCCGGTGATCCGGGCCCGTGGGCACGCGCTGGCCGCCCGGTTGGGCGCGGAGCTGTCGGAGCGGTACGGCGAGCCGGCGCTGTACCCGCCCGGCACGAGCTGGCACGGGCAGATGGTCAGCGCGTCCGTCCCGTGGGTCGGTGACCCGAAGATCCTGCAGCGCCGGCTGCGTGAGGAGCACCGGATCGAGGTGCCCGTGCACAGGTGGCGCGACCGGGTCCTGGTCCGGGCGTCGTTCGGGCCGTACAACGACTCCAACGACCTCGCCCGGCTGCTGGACGCGCTGGGCCGGCTGATCTGACAGCGCTGGAGTTGCGAACGGCGCTCCTCGCCGGAGCGCCGTTCCCTTGTCCGCACGGGCATCCGGGTTACCAAGCGTGCACCTTTTTCGACGGCGACGGGCCTCTATGGGTCCATCCCGTACGTGCCTCCCGCGGCTGGTCGCGCGTGGGTGCCTGGTGTCCGTGCACGGAGGCCGGTCCTTGCGGCCGTCCTCCGTAGCTCTCTTTGTACGCCGTACGCGCATCGATGGGAAGACCTGGTTCGCGACGAGCCGTCAGCCTCGACGGCGTCGGGTGGCGTACCAGGCCAGCCCGGCGGCCGCCATGCCGGCACCCACCGCGGCTCCGGCTAGAGCCGGCGAGGGGCGCAGCCGGGAGCGGAGCGGAACCGTCCGGGAGAAGGTGAGGATCGGCCAGTCCCGTTCGACGGCGAACCGGCGCAGGGCGCGGTCGGGGTTGACCGCGGTCGGGTGGCCGACCGTCTCCAGCATCGGCAGGTCGGTGGCGGAGTCACTGTAGGCGTGGCACTGGCGCAGGTCCCAGCCGTGCTCCGCGGCCAGCGCGCGGATCGCGGTCGCCTTCTGCTCGGCGTAGGCGTAGAACTCGATGTCGCCGGTGTAGCGGCCGTCGCGTTCGACCAGCCGGGTCGCGATCACCCGGTCCGCGCCGATGAGCTCGCCGATCGGTCCGACGATGTCCGCGCCGCTGGTCGAGACGACGACGATCTGGTGACCGGCGGCGCGGTGCTGCTCGATGAGGTTCGCGGCCTCGGCGTAGACCAGCGGTACGACGACCTCGTGCAGGGTCTCCCGGACGATGTCGCGCACCTGCCGCACGTCCCAGCCGGCCACCAGGGCGGTAGTCTCCGCACGTATCCGGTCCATCTGGTCGGCGTCGGCGCCGGCGATGACGTAGACCAGTTGCGCGTAGGTGGCCTTGAGCGCGGCCCGCCGGCTGATCAGGCCGTTGGCGTAGAAGGGCCGGCCGAAGGCCAGGGTGCTCGACTTGGCGATGATCGTCTTGTCCAGGTCGAAGAACGCCGCGGCATGGGTCACCGTCGCAGGATATGCAACCTGTGGCGCTGCCTACGCCACGAGCCGCGTATGCAACCTGTGGCGGCGCATATGGACCTGTGGCGGTGCGTGATCGGCGGGGTGTCACTCCACGGGATGCGGGTGCCTAGGCCGAGTGGCTGAAGTTTGGGATGGTAAAAGGGCGGGTAGCTATCGCCAGACGGGTGCGTGGGTTGTAACGTGCACCCGAGAGAAGCGTCCGGCTCAACCCCCCGGAGCCGGACCTCAGACGGCCCCCGTCAGCCCCCCAGACGGGGGCCGTCCCCTGTCCCGACATCATCGGCGGGTCAGCGGCGCCACTCGGGCGTCTAGCACTTTTCAGGCGATCTGGCAACCGGTTGTCCACAGGCTCGGCAGTTGTCCACAGCCGTAGTCCTGCCCCTGTCATGGGCATCCGTTGGGCGGCAGTCTCGGGGTCCTCCACCTGACTGAGAGGACCGCTCATGCCGACCCGCCCACTTGTGGTTACCGAGAACGACGACCTGCTGGAGGACATCCTGCGGCTGTCGGCGGTCGCCGGGGTCGAGCCGCTGGTGGCCGACCCGGGAGCGGCGCGGGCGGCGTGGCGTGGCGCGTCGCTGGTCCTGGTTGGCGCCGACCAGGTCGGCGCGTGCGCGCACATCGAGCCGGTCCGGCGGTCCGGCGTCGTGGTGGTCTGCCGCGGCCAGGCGGAGCTGCCGGTGTGGGTGAGCGGCCTCCGGCTCGGCGCTGACCAGGTGCTGGAGCTGCCGGCCGCGGAGCGGACGCTGGTGGAGCTGCTGGCCGCTGCTGGCGCGGCGCCGACTGGGCCGCCCGGGCCGGTGCTGTGCGTGCTGGCCGGGCGTGGCGGTGCCGGCGCGAGCGTGCTGGCCGCGGCGCTGGCCGTGGTGGCGGCCCGGTCCGGTGGGTCGCCGATGCTGGTCGACGTCGACCCGCTGGGCGGTGGGCTGGATGTGCTGCTCGGCGCCGAGGGCGTCGGTGGGCTGCGCTGGACCGATCTGGTCGGCTCGGCCGGGCGGCTGTCGCCGGCGGCGTTGCGGGCCGGGTTGCCCGAGGCAGGCGGGGTGCGGATGCTGTCTGCCGGGCGGGACGGGCCGATCGAGCTGCCGGCTGTCGCCGTCCGGGCCGTGCTGGAGGCTGGGCGGCAGTGCGCGGACCCGGTGATCGTGGACGTCTCGGGCGCGGTCGGGGCGGCGGCCGAGGTGGCGCTCGGCGAAGCGGCGCGAGCGCTGCTGGTCGTGCCGGGTGAGCTGCGGGCGGTGGCCGCGGCGGACCGGATGGCGGCATGGGCGCGGCGGCACACCGGCGAGCTGGGGCTGGTGGTGCGCGGTGGGCCGACGGGCTCGCTGGCGGCGGCTGAGATCAGCCAAGCGCTCGGTCTTCCGGTGCTCGGTGAGCTGCGGGACGAGCCTGGGCTCGCTGGTGCGCTGGAGCGGGGCGAGCCGCCCGGCCGGCGAGCGCGCGGCCCGTTGGCTCGGCTGTGCGGCCGGCTGCTTGCGGAGCTGCCTGAGCGGGCGCTCCGGTGAGCGACGTGATCGAGCGGGTGCGCCGCCGGTTGGCAGGCTCGGGGCAGCCGGTGACCGCGGCCGCTGTCGCGGCGCTCGTGCGGGAGGAGGCCGGTGGCCTGGTCGACGATGGCGCCCTGCTGGAGCTGGCCGGTCGGGCCCGGGCCGAGCTGGTCGGGGCGGGTCCGCTGGAGCCGTTGCTCGGCGATCCGGAGGTGACCGACGTGCTGGTCAACGGTCCGGGCGAGGTGTGGGTGGATCGTGGGCGAGGGCTGCAGCGGGTGCCAGTCAGCTTCCCCGACGAGGCCTCGGTCCGGCGGCTGGCGCAGCGGCTGGCGGTCTCGGCCGGACGCCGGCTGGACGATGCACGGCCCTGGGTCGACGCGCCGCTTCCTGACGGTTCTCGGCTGCACGCCGTGCTGCCGCCAGTCGCGCCGGACGGCACCGTCCTGTCGCTGCGAGTGCTGCGGCCGACGGCGTTCACTCTCGCCGAGCTGGTTGACCTGGGCACGCTCACCCCACAGGCGGCCCGGCTGGTGGCGGCCGTGCTGGCGGCACACCGGTCGTTCCTGGTGTCCGGCGGGACGGGGTCGGGCAAGACGACGCTGCTGGCCGCGCTGCTCAGCACGGTCGACCCGGGCGAGCGGCTGGTGCTGGTCGAGGACGCACCCGAGCTGCACCCGGCCCACCCGCACGTGGTCCGGCTGACGGCCCGGCCGTCGAATGTGGAGGGTGCCGGCGAGATCACCCTGCGTGATCTGGTCCGGCAGGCGCTGCGGATGCGGCCGGACCGGTTGGTCGTCGGTGAGGTGCGGGGTGCTGAGGTGGTCGAGCTGTTGGCCGCGTTGAACACCGGACACGAGGGCGGCGCGGGCACCGTGCACGCCAACAGTGCGGGCGAGGTGCCGGCCCGGCTGGAGGCGCTGGCGGCGCTGGGCGGCCTGCGGCGGGATGCGCTGCATAGCCAGCTTGCCGCCGCCGTTCAGGTGGTCCTGCATCTGCGCCGCGACCGGGAGGGGCGGCGGGTGCTTGACGAGGTGTGCCTGCTCCGCCGGGAGGGCGAGTGGGTGCGGCCGGTCCCGGCGTGGCGCCGGGACGGGCGGGCCTGTCCTGGTGCGGCCGAGCTCGCCGCGTTGGGCGTGGCGGTATGACCTCGGTCGCGTTGGTGCTGCTGGCGGCCGCGGTGCTGGTGTTGTGGCGGCCGCAGGTTGGTCCCGAACGGCTGGTGGCCCTTTTCGGTGGGGGCGGTCCGGATGTCCGGACCCGACCCTGGTTCAGGGTTCCAGGCAGGTGGGCCGCTGGCGGGCTCGGCCTGCTGGCCGGCGTCGTCGGCCTGGCGGGTGGTCTGGGGGCGGCGCCCGCTCTCTCCGCCGTCGCGGTCGTCACGGTGGGCGTGGGGATGGTGATGAGCTCCGCCGCACGGCGGCGGGACGGGTTTGAGGGTAGCTCGGTGGTGGAGGCAGTGGCCGTGCTGGCCGCCGAGCTTCGGGCCGGTCAGTCTCAGGACCGTGCGCTGGCCGCGGCGGCGCAGGCCGTCCGGGGTGGGCCGGCGGCGGTTCTTGACGCCGCGGCTGCGGTGGGCCGGCTCGGTGGGTCGGCGGCGGCGGTGCTGCGTGCCGCGGATGGTTGCGCGCAGCCCGCGGCCGGGTTGCTACGTCGGGTCGCGGCGGGCTGGCAGCTCAGCGAGTCGGCCGGTGCCTCGTTGTCGACCGTGCTCGACCAGGCCGAGCGGGCGGCCCGCGATCGGCAGCGGCACGACCACCAGCTCGCGGCCCTGCTGGCCGGCCCGCGGGCCACGGCGGTCCTGCTCGCGGCGCTGCCGGTGGTCGGGCTCGCGCTCGGCGTCGCGATGGGGGCGCATCCGCTGGCGGTGTTGCTGGGCACGGCTGCTGGGCAGGGCGCACTGGTCGCCGGGGTGCTGCTCGAGATGGCGGGCCTGGCCTGGACCGAGCGGATAGTGCGGTCGGCGGGGGTGGCGCGGTGACCAGCATGCTCGCGTTGTCCGCGCTCGCGGTGCTGGCCTGCCCGGCGCCGGCCGCCGGTCTCGCCAGCCAACGGCTGCGGGGGCTCGCGCCCGCACCGGTGGGTCGGCCCCGCGGCGCGGCCGGAGAGCTGGTGCGGCGGCATGCGCACCGGTTCGGCCCCGTGGGAGTCGGGCTGGCTGTGGCCATGATGGTCGGCGGCCCGGTCGGGCTCGTGGCCGGTGTCACGGCCGGGCTGGTGTCCAATCGGCTGTTCCGCCGGGTCGAGCCGGCGGCGGTACGACGGGCTCTGGCGGAGCGGTCGGCTGAGCTGTCCGAGGTGCTCGACCTGCTCTCCGCCGCGCTCGCTGCCGGGTTGCCGGCCTCCGCCGCCCTGTCGGCGGTCGCCGCCGCGGCTGGCGGGCCGCTAGCAGCCGACCTGAGCAGGGTGGGGCAGCTCTCGGCGCTCGGGGCCGGTCCCGCGGCCGCCTGGCAGGAGTACCTCGACGATCCGGTGCTCGGCCCGGTGGCGAGGGCCGCGTCCCGCTCGGCCGACAGCGGCATCGCCTTGGCCGACCGTTTCGCCCGGATGGCGAGCGACCACCGGGCTGAGGGGACATTGCGGGCGGAGGCCGCTGCCCGCCGGGCCGGAGTGCTGGCGATGGCTCCTCTCGGCCTCTGCTTCCTGCCCGCCTTCATCTGTCTCGGCGTGGTCCCGGTCGTGCTCGGGATCGCCGCCGAGGTCCTGCCTTGAACGAGCCGTTGAGTGTCCCGTTGAGTGTCCACAGTGGAGGAGAACCATGCGTACCCTGATTCGCCGGCTGCACGGCAGGGATCGTGGCATGATCACGGCGGAGTACGCCGTCGGAACTATCGCGGCGATCGCGCTCGCCGTCGTCTTGTACAAGGTCGTGACCAGCGGAGCGGTCATGAGCGCCCTGACCGCGCTCGTCACCAACGCTCTCAAGGTCCACCTGTGAGGCACGAGCCTACGCGGGACCGTGGCTCGGCGAGCGCGGAGCTGGCTGTCGCGCTGCCGACGTTGATGCTCGTCATCGGGTTCGGCATGGGTGCGGTGTCAGCCGTCGCCGCACAGCTTCGATGTGTGGACGCGGCCCGCGAGGCCGCCCGCGCAGCGGCTCGAGCCGAGCCGGCCGGAACGGTTCGGGAGCTGGCCGCTGAGACCGGGCCGGCGGGCAGCCAGGCTGAGATCCGCTCGACCGGGGATCGGGTGGTGGTAACGGTCCATGCGCCGGTTCACCTGCTCGGCGGCATGCTGCCGGACGTCACGGTGTGGGGGCAGGCCGTGGGTCTGCGGGAGCCGGGTGTGCCGTGATCTCGGGTTGCGGATCTTCTAGGTCCGACCGCGGCAGCGCCTCGGTCTGGTTGGCGGGGTTGGCCTGCCTGGTGCTGCTGGCCGTGATGGCAGGAACGGCTGGAGGGCTGGCGGCGACGGCGCGACGTCGGGCTGAGACCGCTGCCGACCTGGCCGCTCTCGCCGCAGCAGCTACCGCGCTTGGTAACGCGCAGGGGGTCTGCCCGGCCGCAGCGGAGATAGCGGCAGCCAACGGCGCCCGGCTGGTGGCATGCCGGCTGTCTGGGCCGGTGGCCGAGGTTGTGGTTCGGGTGGTAGTGCCGCTCGGCCGGCTGGGCGCCTTCGGGGCCACGGCTCAGGCTCGCGCCGGCCCTGTCGGCCAGCCCGAGCGCGCGGCTGGTGCTGATCTCAGGGGCAAGGACTTCCAGGGGGTGCGACGAGATGGGTTAGGAGCCCGGGCGGGACCGTCGGCTGGCCCACACCGAGGTGTCCTTTTCCTCGTGATAGGCGGCGTCGTGATAGGCGTCGTCCGGGTAGGAGTGCTGGCCGTAGCCGGTGTCGGCCTCATGCGCCCAGCCGGTGGCCTGGTGTCGAGGACCCCGGCCCTCGGCTGCGGCCAGCTCGGTGTCGGCCGTGTCGCCATCCGGTTCACTGTCAGGTCGCTGGGTCAGCCGCCGGTACTCCGTCATCAGTGCGCGCCGTTCCCGACGTCGACGGCTGGATCGCTTGATGCCACCCAATGTCATGAGCAGGCCGAGCAGGCCGACAGCTCCCACGGCCATTCCGGCCGCGAAGACCCCGCCGGCTGAGAGGTTTGAGACGTGTATGCCCCACGCGTCCGCGTTGACCGTACCGGAGCTGCTGGCGGTGACCGCGACGACGGACGCCGACGCCGCAGTGAGAAGCACCAGACCCAGTAACAGCATCACTGGTTCCTCCTCGAAGGGATGTTCGACGTTGTGAGTCCCATACCCGCACCCTGGCGGCCGAACCTCGCCGGTCCCGGGTTAGGCCCGTTCGGTCAGTGGAGGCGGCTGGTACGACGACCGGACCACTCAGCCAGCGGACCCCCGAACAGCCGTCAAGACGATGTCGAGCAGCAGCACCGCGCCAGCCTTGTTGAGCGGCTCGTTGCCGTTGCCGCATTTTGGCGACTGCACGCACGACGGGCATCCGATCTCGCACTCGCAGGAGGCGATCGCCTCTCGGGTGGCCGCCAGCCATGCTGGGGCGGCGTCGAAGCCGCGGGCCGCGAAGCCGGCGCCGCCCGGGTGACCGTCGTAGACGAACACCGTGCACCGTCCCGTGTCCTCGTGCATCGCGGTGGACACGCCACCGATGTCCCAGCGGTCGCAGGTGGCGAACAACGGCAGCAGACCGATCGCCGCATGCTCGGCCGCATGCGCCGCGCCGGGAAGCTCCGGCCGGGCCAGACCACCGTCGGCCAGTGTCTCGGCGGCGACGGCGTACCAGACCGCGCGGGTGCGAAGCTGCCGTGGCGGCAGATCCAGCGGCACCTCCTCCAGCACCTCACCGGTACCCGCGCGGCGGCGGAGGTAGGACACCACCTGGTTGGTGACGTCCACCGTTCCGTAGTGCAGGGCAACTGGGCCAAGCACACGCTGCCGCAGCGTCTCGACGACCCGGATGTCGGTGATGTCCCGAGCCGCCGTCGTCCAGTCCGGCTCCTCGGCGTGCACGACGGCGGCCACGGCGGCCAGGTCCAGGTCGGCCAGGTCCAGGGTGTCCACGACGTAGGACCGGCCCTGGTGCAGGTAGACCGCGCCGGGGTGGACCATGGCATGCGCCGATCCGGCGTCGACGGTGCCGAGCAGCCGGCCGGTGTCGGCCTCGACCACCTGCACCGGCTCCCCGCCCGCGCCCCGGATGTCGACCTGGGGGCGTTGCCGGGAGGTCCAGTACCATCCGGTCGAACGGTGTCGCAGGAGACCCCTGCGTACCAGGTCCGGGAGCAGCGTGCGGGCCGCCTCCGCGCTGAACAACGGCAGGTCCGCCTCCGTCAGCGGCAGCTCGGCCGCCGCGCAGCACAGTTGCGGGCCGAGCACATGCGGGTTGTCTGGGTCGAGGACGGTGGCCTCCACCGGCCGGCCGAAGACCGCCGCCGGATGATGCACCAGATACGTGTCCAGCGGATCGTCCCTAGCCACGAACACCGCGAGCGAGTCCTGGCCTTCACGGCCAGCCCGCCCAGCTTGTTGCCACAGCGAGGCGATCGTGCCCGGATACCCCGACAGCACCACGGCGTCCAGGCCGGCGACGTCGATGCCCAGCTCCAGCGCGTTGGTGGCGGCAACCCCCAACAGTGCGCCGGAGTCCAGCCGAGCCTCCAGCGCGCGGCGTTCCTCAGGCAGGTAGCCGGCCCGGTACGCGGCGACCCGGTTGGCCAGCTCCGGCGCGACCTCGGCCAGCCTCCGACGGGTCGACAGGGCGACCACCTCAGCCCCATGCCGAGACCGCACGAACGCAATCGTCCGAGCACCCTCGACCACCAGATCGGCCAGCAACCGAGCCGTCTCCGAGACCGGCGAACGGCGTACCGGGGCGCCGTTCTCGCCGCTCATCCCGGGCAGCAGCGGCGGCTCCCACAGTGCGAAGGACAGTGCTCCGCGGGGGGATCCGTCGTCGGTGACCTCGGCAACCGACGCGCCGACCAGCCGGCTGGCGGAGCCGGCCGGAGCAGCCACTGTCGCGGAGGCGAGCACGAAGGTTGGCGTCGCGCCGTACTTGGCGCAGACGCGGCGCAGCCGGCGCAGGACGTGCGCCACGTGCGAGCCGAAGATCCCTCGATAGCCGTGGCACTCGTCCACCACGACGTATCGCAGCCGGCGCAGGAAACCGGCCCACCGCCCGTGCGCCGGCAGGATCCCCCGGTGCAGCATGTCAGGGTTGGTGAACACCCAGCTCGCGTGCGCGCGCACCCAGTCGCGCTCCTCCGGCAGGGTGTCGCCGTCGTACTGCGCCACCCGGACCGCGGCCAGTGCGAGGTCACGTACGCCGCGAAGCTGGTCCGCCGCGAGCGCCTTGGTCGGGGCCAGGTAAAGAGCGGTGGACCTGGGCTCGCCGAGCAGGGTGGCGAGCACCGGGAGCTGGTAGGCCAGCGACTTGCCCGACGCTGTTCCAGTCGCGATCACCACCGACTCGCCGGACCAAGCCCGTTCGGCTGCCGCGACCTGGTGCTGCCACGGCGTCTCGATGCCACGCAGCCGGAGCCGGTCGACCAGCAGCTCGGGCACCCAGTCCGGCCACTCGGCGTGCCGGCCGGCTCGGGCGGGCAGGCGCTCGACGTGGGTTACTGGGCCCGGGCACCCGGTGCCGTCCGTCCAGTCCGCCGCCCAGCCCGCGAGCACCCGCCGTAACAATGCGTCGCCGCGGCTCGGCGCGGCCTCGGCGGCCCGATGCGGTGTGGTGGGACGGGCTGTGCTCACCCTCATAGGGTGCACTGGTGTTAGATCGGGGCGAACACCAGTCTGACCACTCCATCGGAGGTACGTGGTGGACCTCACGCTGAACACCCGTGCGCAGGGAGAACGGACGATTCTCGAAGTAGCCGGTGAAGTCGATGTCTACACCGGCCCGACGCTCCGGGACCGCATCTCCGATCTGCTCGACGGCGGCGCCCACGACCTGGTCGTCGATCTCAGTCGGGTCGAGTTCATCGACTCGACCGGGCTGGGTGTCCTCGTGGGAGCGCTCAACCGGGCGCGCGAGCTGGGCGGCAGCCTGCGGCTGGTGGTCTCCCAGGAGCGGGTGCTCAAGCTGCTCCGGATCACCGGGCTGGATCAGGTCTTCGCGGTCCGCCCGTCCTTGGTCGACGCGCTCGCCGACACCGTGCCCGCCGAGCCGACCACACCGGCCCCGGCCGACACCGGCCAGGCCGCCTCCAACGCCTCCACCGCTGGCGACGGGTCGACCGGCGACCAGTCCGAGGCGAGCTGATCAGTATGGCGAGGGTGACGCTGCGGTTGTCTCCGCAGCGCGCGCATGTCCGGACCGCGCGGCTGGTCGCGGTCGCGATGGCCCGACGCAGCGGTGTACAGGAGGATCTGCTGGATGAGGTGCGGTTGGCTGTTGGCGAGGCCTGCGCCCGTGCGGTCCAGCTACACGAACGCTACGGCGTACACGAGCCGGTCGTGGTCGAGCTGATGGACGGGCCCCGGTTCGAGGTGGTGGTGCAGGATGCCACGCCCACCCGCACGACACCCGACGACGCGAAACCCGACGACGTGGCCACCCACGACCTGCCGAGCCCACGAACGCCCACCAATGCTACGGACGGCAGCACCGAAGACCCTGTCGCGGCCGACACCCTCCCGACCGCGACTACGGACGGCGGCCCGTTCGACACCGCTCCACCGCACAACTGGGAGGAACCACTCGATACCGGCATTGGGCTAGCCTTGCTCGACGCGCTAGTCGATGACATCACCATCGAGCAGCCGGCATCCGGCACTCGGGTCAGGATGTGCTGGCCCACTACATAGTCTGGCCCACTACACAGTGTCGCGAGTCACGTAGGTATGGTGGGTGACCCTGTTGGGTAGCCTCTTTGGCTAACGTAGACTCCGCGAGTTCTCTCGGGCGGGCACGACGGCTCGCTCTACTTCTTTCCACGACAGCTCCGCGACCGCATGGGCGTTTCGTGGCTGTTTGCTGTCGGCTCATTCTTAGGAGGACGAATGCCTCTCGCGGAGGCTCCGGGTATCACCGGGGGCGAGAAGGTCTGGGTCGCCCTCATGGTGGTGATCGCACTCGCGGCGCTCGGGTACGCCTACATCCTGGTCAAGGAGGTCATGGCGGCCAGCCAGGGCACGGCCAAGATGCAGGAGATCGCCAGAGCGGTCCAGGAGGGCGCCCGGGCGTACCTCAACCGCCAGTTCAAGACCCTGACCGTGTTCGCCGTCGCGGTCTTTATCCTGCTCATGCTGCTGCCAGTGAACGACGGCGGCGCGACGGTCCGGATCGGTCGGACGCTGTTCTTCCTGGTCGGCGCCGCGTTCTCGGCGCTGGTCGGGTTCATCGGGATGACCCTGGCGACCCAGGCGAACGTCCGGGTCGCCGCCGCGGCCAGGGAGACGGGCGCGGCGGACGGCTTCCGGATCGCGTTCCGCACCGGTGGCATCTGCGGCATGATCACGGTCGGCCTCGGCCTGCTCGGCGCCTCGCTGGTGCTCCTCATCTACAACGCCAACGCCCCCGTCGTGCTGGAGGGCTTCGGCTTCGGTGGCGCCCTGCTGGCGATGTTCATGCGGGTCGGCGGCGGCATCTTCACCAAGGCCGCCGACGTTGGCGCCGACCTGGTCGGCAAGGTCGAGGCCGGCATCCCCGAGGACGACCCACGCAACGCCGCCACCATCGCCGACAACGTCGGGGACAACGTGGGCGACTGCGCCGGCATGGCCGCCGACCTGTTCGAGTCCTACGCGGTGACCCTGGTCGCCGCGCTGATCCTCGGCCACGTCGCGTTCGGCGCGAAGGGGCTGGTCTTCCCGCTGATCATCGGCGGCATCGGCGTGATCAGCTCGGCGATCGGCATCCGCACCACCAGGCTGCAGACCCGTGACCGGTCCGGTCTGGTGGCGATCAACCGGGGCTTCTTCATCTCCGCCGCGGCCTCGCTGCTGCTGGTCCTGGGCGCGGCGTTCACCTTCCTGCCGACGTCGTTCAACGACATCGCCGGCCACCCCAAGGACGCCACCGGCAGCCCGGCGCTGATCGCCTTCCTCGCGGTGCTGATCGGCATCGTGCTGGCGGCCGCGATCCAGCAGCTCACCGGCTACTTCACCGACACTCACCGCAAGCCGGTCAAGGATGTCAGCGCGACCTCGCAGACCGGCGCGGCCACGGTGATCCTGTCCGGCATCTCGGTCGGCCTGGAGTCCGCGGTGTACTCCGCGCTGCTGATCGCCGCTGGCGTCTACGGGGTGTTCCTGCTCGGTGGCGGGTCGCTCGCGGTCAGCCTGTTCGCGATCGCGCTGGCCGGCTGCGGCCTGCTGACCACCGCGGGCGTGATCGTGTCGATGGACACCTTCGGCCCGGTCAGCGACAACGCGCAGGGCATCGCCGAGATGTCCGGTGACATCGACGAGCGCGGTGCCCGCATCCTGACCAGCCTGGACGCCGTGGGCAACACCACCAAGGCCATCACCAAGGGCATCGCGATCGCCACCGCTGTGCTGGCCGCGACCGCGCTGTTCGGCTCCTACAACACCGCGGTGACGGATGCTGGTGGGTTCGACCCGACGGACTTCCTGATCTTCCAGCCGAACAACCTGGTCGGCTTGATCATCGGCTCGGCCGTGGTGTTCATGTTCTCTGGGCTGGCCATCAACGCGGTGTCGCGCGCTGCTGGCCGGGTGGTGTACGAGGTGCGCGAGCAGTTCCGCACCAAGCCGGGGATCATGGACGGTACCGAGAAGCCGGACTACGGCCGGGTCGTGGACATCTGCACCAAGGACTCGCTGCGCGAGCTGGCCACGCCGGGCCTGCTGGCCGTGCTCGCCCCGGTGGCGACCGGCTTCCTGCTCGGCGTCGGCCCGCTGGCGGCGTACCTCGCCGGTGCGATCGGCACCGGCGTTCTGATGGCGGTCTTCCTGGCCAACTCCGGCGGTGCCTGGGACAACGCGAAGAAGAACATTGAGGACGGCCAGTACGGCGGCAAGGGCAGCGAGGCGCATGCCGCGACGATCATCGGCGACACGGTGGGCGACCCGTTCAAGGACACGGCCGGCCCGGCGCTGAACCCGTTGATCAAGGTGATGAACCTGGTCTCGGTGCTGATCGCTCCGGCCGTGGTCAAGCTCACCGTCGGTGTGCACGAGAACACCGGTGTCCGGATCGTGATCGGCCTGCTGGCGGTCGGTGTGATCACCGCCGCGGTGCTGATCAGCAAGCGCAAGGCCACCGCGCTGGGTGTGCAGTCCGCGCCGCCGGCGGAGATCGTCCGGTAGCCGGCCAGGTCGCACCACCCGCATGGAGGACCCGTGTGGGCCCCTGTAGTTGTGCCGGCACGACGTGTGGTCACCTCTGCGCCGTGTGGTGACCTCTTGGGGTGTCAAGGCAACGACAGGTGCCCACACGGGCATGAGGTGACCACATGCGAGAACACATGGGAGACGGAACCGCCTATACAGTCACAGCGTGCGTAGCCAGCAACTGTCGTTCCTGTCGGTCGGGGTGCTCCCGGCCGTCATCGACGACCTCGAAGGGCTGCTGCTCGGCCCCGGCCAGGTGGTCCGGATGGGGGGCACGGCCCGGCTGTCCGCTGTGGTCAACGCCGAGTGGCGGGCCGCCGCCCTGCTCGCCGAGCTTGTCGCGCGCGGCCTCACCGGGGAGCGGACCACGGCAGTCAGCGGCGTGGTCGCGGTGCGTACCCAGTTCGTCACGGCGCTCGGCCCGCTGGCTGCCCGCTGGGTCCGTGGCGCGGTGAAGGCAGCCCCGCCGGAGCTCGCGTTGACCGGCCCGCGGCTGCGGCTGTGGCTGATCGGCAGCGGCCGGTACGACGGCGCCGGCTACCATCTGGGCTTGGCGCCGCACGATCCTGGCGTGTGGCCAGCCGCCGGAAGGGCTCTGGCCGCAGCCGGTCTACCCGGTACCTTCCAGGAGACGCCCGCCGTCGACCCGGCGTACCGGATCACCGGCCGGCGGCGGCTCGCCCGGCTGGCCGAGCTGGTCGGCGACCCACCCCCGGGCGCCGGCCCGTGCGACTGGCCGGCCTGACCCACGGCCGCCGCTCAAACGGCTGACATCCTCACAGGTTGGCACATGGCAGGATGCCGGCGAGTTGACAGAGTACGGAGGGTACGTCGCACACTGCCCGCCGTAACCGAACAGGACGCCGTCAGAACTGCCGAGCTGGAGAACCGTGGCTAGCACTAAGAGCGACACCGGCACCCGACTGGTCATCGTCGAGTCACCGACCAAGGCGAAGAAGATCTCTTCGTACCTCGGTCGCGAGTACGTCGTGGAGTCCAGCATGGGTCATATTCGGGACCTGCCACGCAACGCGGCCGACGTACCGGCGAAGTTCAAGGGCGAGGCATGGGCGAGGCTCGGGGTGAACGTCGACGACGGCTTCGAGCCGCTCTATGTCGTGACCCCCGACCGCAAGCAGCAGGTGACCAAGCTGAGAAAGCTGCTGGCCGAGGCCACCGAGCTCTACCTGGCCACGGACGAGGACCGCGAGGGCGAGGCCATCGCCTGGCACCTGGTCGAGACCCTCAAGCCCAAGATCCCGATCAAGCGGATGGTCTTCCACGAGATCACCGCGCAGGCCATCCAGCAGGCCGTCGACAACACCCGCGAGCTGGACCGCAACCTCGTCGACGCGCAGGAGACCCGCCGCATCCTGGATCGGCTGTACGGCTACGAGGTCAGCCCGGTGCTGTGGAAGAAGGTTATGCCGAGGCTGTCGGCCGGTCGGGTGCAGTCCGTGGCGACCCGGATCGTGGTCGAGCGCGAGCGGGAGCGGATGCGGTTCACCGCCGCCGGTTTCTGGGACATCGAGGGCACCTTCAGCGCGCACCCGGCGGACGCGGACGTCGGCCCGGCGCCCGGCGAGCCGACCGACGCGGACGCGGAGGCCGCGGCGGACCCACCGGCGTTCACCGCCACCCTGGTCGCCGTGGACGGCCGGCGGGTGGCCACGGGCCGTGACTTCGACCCGGAGACCGGCCGGGTCCGCGGCGGCGCCCTGCATCTCACCGAGGACGCCGCCCGGGCGCTCGCCGTCGGCCTGGAGGGCGCCAGCTTCGCCGTCACCAGCGTGGAGGAGAAGCCATACACCCGCCGGCCGTACGCGCCGTTCATGACCTCGACGCTGCAGCAGGAGGCGTCCCGCAAGCTGCGGTTCGCGGTCGACCGGACGATGCGGATCGCGCAGGCGCTGTACGAGAACGGCTACCTCACCTACATGCGGACCGACTCCACCACCCTGTCCGAGACCGCGCTGGCCGCGGCTCGCCAGCAGGCCCGCGACCTGTACGGCCCGCAGTACGTGCCGGCCGAGCCACGCCGCTACCTCCGCAAGGTAAAGAACGCGCAGGAGGCGCACGAGGCGATCCGGCCGTCCGGCGACACCTTCCGCACCCCGGCGGAGGTGGCCAAGGAGCTCTCCGGCGACGAGCTCCGGCTGTACGAGCTGGTCTGGCGGCGCACCATCGCCTCCCAGATGGCGGATGCCCGCGGCCAGACCGTGTCGCTGCGGCTGGCCGGCACCGCGGCGTCCGGCGAGCTGGCCGAGCTCGCCGCCAGCGGCAGGACGATCAGCTTCCCCGGCTTCCTGCGGGCCTACGTCGAGGCGGTCGACGACGGCGACGCCGACGACGCCGAGCGCCGGCTGCCGGTGCTGACCGAGGGGCAGGCGCTGGACCCGCTCGGCCTGGTGCCCAAGGGGCACACCACCCAGCCACCGGCCCGCTACAACGAGGCGTCGCTGGTCAAGGCGCTGGAGGAGCTGGGCATCGGCCGCCCGTCGACGTACGCCTCGATCATGCGGACGATCGCTGACCGCGGCTACATCTGGAAGAAGGGCACCGCACTGGTGCCCACCTGGGTGGCCTTCGCCGTCGTCCAGCTTCTGGAGCTCCACTTCACCCGGCTGGTCGACTACGGCTTCACGGCCAGCGTCGAGGAGGATCTGGACGACATCGCCAACGGGGGCCGGCCGTCGCTGGACTGGCTGACCAGGTTCTACTTCGGCTCGCCCGAGGGCAAGGCAGGCGGCATCGCCCACGCGGGCGGGCTGAAGAAGCTGGTCAGCGAGCGGCTCGGCGACATCGACGCCCGCGGGGTGAACTCGATCCCGCTCTACGGCGGCGTGGACGGCGGTCCGGACAGCGGTCCCGACAGCGCCCCCGACAGCGCCCCCGACGGCGGCCCCGATGGCGGCCGGGGCAGCGGCCCGACGGTGGTCCGGGTCGGCCGCTACGGGCCGTACCTCCAGCGCGGCGGCGACGACGGCGAGCGGGCCAGCCTGCCCGAGGACCTGCCGCCGGACGAGCTGACCCCGGCCAAGGTAGCGGAGCTGTTCGACCAGCCGTCCGGGGAGCGCGAGCTCGGCACCGACCCGGCCACCGGCGAGGAGGTCGTGGCCAAGGCCGGGCGGTACGGGCCGTACGTGCAGGCCGGTGCGCGCACCGCCAGCCTGTTCCGCGACATGTCACCGGAGACGCTGAGCCTGGACGACGCGCTGCGGCTGCTGACGCTGCCGCGGGTGCTCGGCGCCGACCCGGGCGGCGAGGAGGTCACTGCGCAGAACGGCCGCTACGGACCGTACGTCAAGCGCGGCGCCGAGTCGCGGTCGCTGGAGTCCGAGGAGCAGCTTTTCACGGTGACCCTGGACGAGGCGCTGGCGCTGCTGGCCCAGCCGAAGGCGCGAGGCCGGCGGGCCGCCGCGGCGCCGGCGTTGCGCGAGCTGGGGGCGGACCCGGCCAGTGGCAGGCCGGTGACGGTCAAGGAGGGCCGGTTCGGTCCGTACGTGACCGATGGTGAGGTCAACGCCTCGTTGCGCAAGGCCGACTCCGTGGACGCCATCACCATCGAGCGCGCCGCCGAGCTGCTGGAGGAGCGTCGGGCCAAGGGTCCGGCCCCGAAGAAGGCCAAGGCGGCCCCGAAGGCGGCCCCGAAGAAGGCCCCTGCCAAGAAGGCCGCGGCGAAGAGGACACCCGCCAAGAAGGCCACCTGACGTCGTCCGTACGGTCAGCTTGGCGCGAAGATCCGGCACGCCCGCGAGTCGTGCCGGATCTTCGCAACAAGGGCGGGCGGGCCTAGGCGGCCGGCACGAACCCGGTGAGGTGCAGTGACACGGCCCGGATGCTGCCGCTGTCCAGGGTCGTCGTGGCACGGCCCTGCTGCTGGCGCAGCTCGACGGGCCAGCCGGCTGTCCACTTCCGCTCGGCAGGCGACAGCGACGTCTTGATCTTCTGTAGCGGGCGATCTGGCCGGCGCCCTGGTCGTTGATCTGGCCGCCCGACTGGCTGGTTGGCTGTGCCTCGACCGGCACCGCCAGACTAAGGCCCGCGGCTGCGAGGCTGGCTGTGACCGCGATCATCTTCCGTCGGATACGGCGTTTCTGCGTACGCTCACCCGACACCTTCCCCGTGTCAATGCCAGACTGCCGGGATTCCCCAACCATCGGCCGAACATAATTCGTACATAATGGCCGGAGGCAGCGCCCGTACGGGTAAGCGAGATTTTCGCCGGTCGATTTCCGGGTGTTCCGGATGATTAGTTGGTCGGGTCGCGTGGGTGAGCTGGCCCATTCGCCTGGGCGCAATGTGATTTTTCGGAGCTGACGGAGCTGACGGAGCTGCGGATGCTGAGCAGTTGGGGTGGCACGTGGTCGACCTGCAGCGTGCTGTGGGTGATGCCGTGGTCGCGCAGCACCCGCTCCAACCCGTGCCGTACGGCGTGGCAGTCGGCGCCGTCGACAACCAGCACGTGCGCCGAGGCTGCCGGCTGGCCCGAGGTGATCTGCCAGACGTGCAGGTCGTGGACCTCGGCGACGGCGGGCTGGGTGGCCAGCCGGGCACCGAGCCGGCGAGGGTCGATCCCGGCCGGCGCGGCCTCCAGGAAGATCCGGCCGGACTCTCGGACCAGCCGGTAGCCGGCCTTGGCCATCAGCGCCACCACGACCAGCGAGGCGATCCCGTCCGCCCTGGCGAAGCCGGTGGTCACCATGACCAGCCCGGCCACCGCCGTGGCGACGAAGGCGGCCAGGTCGGTCACGATGTGCTGGAAGGCGCCGTCGACGTTGAGGCTGGTCCGGTTGGCTCGGCTGATCAGCCCGACCGCGCCGAGGTTGACCGCGATGCCAGCCAACGCGGTGGCCAGCACCAGGCCGCCGGCGACGGCCGGCGGGGTGATGAGCCGGCGGACAGCCTCGTAGCCCAGCCAGCCGCCGAGCAGCAGCAGGGTCAGGCCGTTGGCCTGGGCGGACAGGATCTCGGCGCGTTTGAGGCCGTAGGTGTACCCACCGCGCGGCGGCCGGGCGGCCAGCCGCATGGCGACTAGGGCGAGCAGGATGGACACCGCGTCGGTGAGCATGTGTGCGGCGTCGGAGATCAGCGCGAGCGAGTGGGCCGTGATCCCGACGCCGACCTCGACGGCCATGAACGTCGTGATCAGACCCAGCGCGAGGGTCAGCCAGCGGCGGTCCGCGTCCGCCTCGACGCGGTGGGCATGACCGTGGGGGTGCCGGTGATCAGGTCCGGCGTGGACGTGGTCGGTGGCGGCCATGCCCAGAGGGTAGGCCTGCCCACCCGGCTCGGCGAGATCCCGGATGAGGTGACCACAACGCCGAGTGGTGACCTGTTGGGGTGTTTGGAGAACGACAGGTCACCACAACGCCGAGTGGTGACCACACCCGGGGTGCCCGGGAGTCAGGGGCGCTGGGCGACCACGAAGATTCGCCGGAACGGGAAGACCGTGCCGTGCACGGCCGGTGGATAGGCCTCCCGCAACGCCGCAGCGTACTCCCGGCAGAACCGCGCGCCGTCTGAGGCCGACAGCGCGGCCAGCACCGGGCGCAGCGCCGTACCGCGACTCCACTCCAGCACCGGATCCGGGCCGGACAGCACGTGCAGGTACGTCGTCTCCCAGGCGTCCACCCGGCAGCCCAGCGCGGCCAGCGTGTCGAGGTAGCCGGCCGGCTCCAGCACCCGGGTGGCCGGCACGTCCGGTACCCGGCCACGCCACCGGGGTGCGCGGACCTGCGCCCGGAGCAGGTCGAACGCCGGGGCCGCGTAGTTGCCTGGCACCTGGAAGGCCAGCCAGCCGCCCGGCGCCAGCCCGGCCACCCACCCGACCAGCAGCTCAGGATGCCCCGGCACCCACTGGAGCGCGGCGTTGGAGACGAGCACGTCGACCGGTTCGGCCGGCCGCCAGCCCGCCAGGTCACCGAGCTCGAAGCGCAGGCCGGGCCGGTCCCGATCGGCGATGACGGCGACGGCCGCGGCCAGCATCTCCTCCGAGCTGTCCAGGCCGGTGACCCGAGCCGCCGGCCATCGGTCGGCCAGTGTTGCCGTCAGCTCGCCGACGCCGCAGCCCAGGTCAACCACCACGTCGGGCGCCCGCGCCCCGATCCGGCTGGTCAGCTCGCCGAACGGCCGGCTCCGCTCGTCGGCGTACCGCGCGTACTGCTCCGGATCCCACATCCGCCCTCCCGGCCACTCCAGAAGTCGATCATCGAGATGTTGTCGCCGGCAGAGATCCACTGACGGCAACAACTCGATGATCGTCGCGATGGGGCACGCCCGATACAGTGACGCTAATGGCGGGGGGACGGTTCGACATGGCTCGGGGGCGGCGTTATCGGCACCGATCGTGGCGGTCGGCGGGACGCGCGGCGGGCGAAGGAGCCTCCGGCGCGCGGCGATGCCGACGGCCCCGAGCCCGCTGACCTGGTCTCGGCCGGCAGCAAGATCCGCAACGTGCTGCGGGTGCCGGACTTCCGCCGGCTGTGGATCGTGCTGTCGCTGTCCAGCGTCGGCGACTGGCTCGGCCTGCTGGCCACCACCGCGCTGGCCGCCGAGCTGGCCACCAGCTACGCGGGGGCGAACTACGCACTCGGCGGTGTGCTGGTCGTCCGGCTCATCCCGTCCGCGCTGCTCGGCCCGCTGGCCGGCGCGTTCGCGGACAAGTTCGACCGGCGCTACACGATGGCGATCTCCGACGTGTGCCGCTGCCTGCTGTTCGCCACGATCCCGATGGCGCACTCGCTGGTCTGGCTCTACATCGCGACGTTCCTGATCGAGTGCGTGACGCTGTTCTGGACGCCGGCCAAGGAGGCATCGGTGCCCAACCTGGTCCGCCGTGACCAGTTGGAGCCAGCGAACCAGCTCTCGCTGGCCACCACGTACGGCCTGGCCCCGGTCACTGCGGCGTTGCTGTTCTCGCTGCTCGCGGCGGTGAGCCGGACACTGGCCGACCGGTTCAGCTTCTTCCGCACCAACCAGGTCGACCTCGCGCTGTACCTCAACGCAACGACGTTCATCGTCTCCGCGCTGACCGTGTTCACGATCCGGCGGATCAGCGAGTACGGACGCAACGGCGGCGCTGGCTCGGCCAGCATCTTCCGGCTGCTCAAGGAGGGTCTCGGCTTCGTAAGCAGCACGCCGATGGTGCGTGGGCTGGTCGTCGGCATCCTCGGCGCGTTCGCCGCTGCCGGGGCGGTGGTCGGCACCGGTCGGACGTACGCCGAGAGCCTGGGCGGCGGCGACGCGGCGTACGGCCTGCTGTTCGGCGGGGTGTTCGTCGGGCTCGGGGCGGGCATCGTGCTCGGGCCGCGGGTGGCACGGGACCTGTCCCGGCGCCGCCTGTTCGGGCTGGCCATCGTCCTGGCCGGGATGTGCCTGGCCCTGGTGGGGCTGATGCCGCACCTGGCGCTGGCGCTGGTCATGGTGGTCGGGGTCGGCTTCGGCGGTGGGCTGGCCTACCTGTCCGGCACGGTGCTGCTCGGCGCCGAGGTGGACGACGAGGTGCGCGGCCGGACGTTCGCGTTCATCACCTCGATGGTGCGGGTGGTGCTGATCCTGACCCTGGCCACGGTGCCGTTCCTGGTCGGGCTGGTGAGCAGGCGCCGGCTGACCGTGCTCGGGGTCGACTTCGTCGTGGACGGCAGCCGGATCGTGCTGGTCCTGGCCGGGCTGCTGGCCATGGCGGTTGGGCTGGTGTCGTACCGGCATATGGACGACCGGGCGGGCCTGCCGATCCTGGCCGACGTGCTGTCGGCGCTGCGCGGTGACTCGACGGCACGACGGCGGCTGCGCCACGGCGGCGTGTTTGTGGCCTTCGAGGGCGGTGAGGGGGCCGGCAAGTCCACCCAGATCGCCAAGCTGGCGAGCTGGCTGACCAAGCAGGGCGTGCTGGTGCACGTCACGCACGAGCCGGGGGCCACCGACGTCGGCCGGCGGGTCCGCTCGATCCTGCTCGACGGACCGGCCGGTGCGCTCACCCCGCGGGCCGAGGCGCTGCTGTTCGCCGCTGACCGGGCGCACCACGTGGACACGGTGATCCGGCCGGCGCTGGACATCGGCGGGGTGGTCCTGTCCGACCGGTACGTCGACTCGTCGCTGGCGTACCAGGGCGCCGGCCGGGCGCTGCCGCTGGAGGAGGTACGCCGGCTGTCCCGGTGGGCCACCGACGGGCTGGAGCCGGACCTGACCGTGCTGCTCGACATCGACCCGGCGGTGGGGCTGGCGCGGGCACGGGACCGGTCGACGGCGGACCGCCTGGAGCAGGAGTCGATGGACTTTCACGAGCGGGTCCGGCAGGCCTTCCGGGCGTTCGCGGAGGAGCGGCCGGACCGGTACCTCGTGCTGGACGCGAGCCTGCCGGCCGACGAGCTCGCCCGGACCGTGCGGGAGGAGGTCGGCGCGTTGCTCGCCCAGCGTGACTCGGTCCGCCGCGGCTCGATGTCGGCGGAGACGGGCACAATGCTGCCGTGATGGGGGCACGTGATGGGGGCAGGGCAGCCGAGATGGGGGGAGCAGCCGTTGACGGTGTGGGACGAGGTCGTCGGGCAGCCGGAGGCGGTCGCCGTACTACGGGAGGCGGCGTCGGGCGCGGCCGGGATGACGCATGCCTGGCTGTTCACCGGGCCGCCCGGTTCAGGGCGGTCGGTGGCAGCGCGGGCGTTCGCGGCGGCGTTGCAGTGCGCGACCGGTGGCTGCGGGACGTGCGTGCACTGCCGCACGGTGCGCGCCGGCACCCACGGGGACGTGCACGTGGTGGCGCCGGAGGGGTTGTCCATCGCGGTGCAGGAGATGCGGGAGATCGTCCGTACGGCGGCCCGCAAGCCGTCCGCGGGGCGCTGGCAGGTCGTGGTGATCGAGGACGCCGACCGGCTCACCGAGGCGGCGTCGAACGCGCTGCTCAAGGCCGTCGAGGAGCCACCGGAGCGGACCGTGTTCCTGCTCTGCGCGCCGTCCACGCACCCGGACGACGTGTCGGTGACGATCCGGTCGCGGTGCCGGGTGGTGCCGCTGCGGACCCCGCCGCCGGACGCGGTGGCCGCGGTGCTGGTGGCGCGTGACGGGGTGCCGGCGGCGGACGCGGAGTGGGCGGCGCACGCGGCACAGGGGCATGTGGGGCGGGCCCGGCGGCTGGCCCGGGACGCGGCCGCGCGGGAGCGGCGCCGGGCGGTGCTGTCGGTGCCGGCGTCGCTGCGCAGCCTGGCCGACTGCCTGGCCGCCGCGGACGGGCTGGTCGGGGCGGCCGAGGACGAGGCCCGGGTGCTGGCCATCGAGCTGGACGGGCCGGAGACCGAGGCGCTGAAGATCGCGCTCGGCGCGGGCGGGACGGGCAAGGGTACGGCGGCGGCGACCCGGGGGATGGCGGGTGCGGTCAAGGAGCTTGAACGGCGGCAGAAGTCGCGGGCCACCCGGGCGCAGCGGGACGCGCTAGACCGGGCGCTGGTCGATCTGGCCGGGTTCTACCGGGACGTGCTGGCGGTGCAGTTCGGGGCGCGGGTGCCGCTGGCGCACCCGGACTTCGCGGCGGATGTACGGGCGGTGGCGTCGGCGCTGAGCCCGGAGGGGGCGCTGGTGCGGCTGGATGCGGTGCTGGCCTGCCGGACGGAGCTGGAGCTCAACGTGAAGCCGCGGATCGCCGTGGAGGCGCTCGCGGTCGCCCTCCGGTGACCAGGCGGGCCGGCGGGTGTCTCGGCGTAGGCTCGGCGGATGGGCATGTTGTGCGCGGTGAGCTTCGAGCGGTACGGGCGGCTGTACTACGCCGACCCGGGTGAGCTGCGGCCGGCCGTGGGCGACCGGGTCCTGCTGCCGACCGAGGACGAGCCGGTGGTCGCCGAGTGCGTGTGGGGTGCACAGTGGGTGGACGACGACACGGCGGGGTTTCCGAGGCTGGTGGGGCTGGCAGCGGTCGAGGATGTGCACCGGGACGCGCAGATCCGGCGTCGGAAGGCAGACGCGAAGGTCGCGGCCAAGCGGCTGATCCGGGCGCATGAGCTGCCGATGAAGGTGGTCGGGATCGACTTCGTGCCGGAGCCGAACCGGGTCACCGTGTACTTCACCGCGCCGCACCGGGTCGACTTCCGCTCGCTGGTGCGCGACCTCGGGGCGACGTTGAGATGCCGGGTGGAGCTGCGGCAGTTGTCGGCCCGGGACGAGGCGCGGGTGCAGGGCGGGATCGGCTCGTGCGGGCGGGACCTGTGCTGCGCGACGTTCCTGCGCGACTTCGACCCGGTGAGCATCCGGATGGCGAAGGACCAGGACCTGCCGCTGAACCCGCTGCGGATCTCGGGGGCATGCGGGCGGCTGATGTGCTGCCTGAAGTACGAGCACCCGTTGTATATGGAGTTCGCCGAGTCGGCGCCGCCGGTGGGGGCCGAGGTGGACACGCCGGAGGGCGCCGGGCGGGTGGTCGGGCACAGCGTGCCCTCCGACTCGGTGGTGGTGCGGCTGAACGACGGCGGCGGGCGGTGCGTCTGCACCCGGGCGAGCGTGTGTGGCTCGCGCCAGGCGTACGAGGCGAGCCCGGCCGCCGGGAGACCGGTGGGGGGCGAGTAGCCGCAGGCTGGCTGGCGGGTGTACGGGCTACACTGTCCCGGCCACGCCGCGAGGCGGCACGCCACCTTAGCTCAGTCGGCAGAGCGGCTCACTCGTAATGAGCAGGTCCGGGGTTCGACTCCCCGAGGTGGCTCCCTTCCTAACCAGCTACCCGGAGTGGATCTTTGTCCAACAGTTCGTCGGGATACTGCTCTACCAGCTCTCGCTCAAGCTCCGCGGCCGACATGAGCAAGGAGGGGTAGCATTGCCGGTCGCCGTTCAACGCGGCCGTTGCCTCGCCGATTGTCCGCTCAAGGTCACCCGATCGTACGGCGACCACGGCAAGGGCCACCCGTGCTTCGGCCGTTCGCATGGGCCAACGGTCCGAGCCGTCCGGCATACGGCCGACTCTCAGCACC
>DATILL010000110.1:0-60909 GCA_035476575.1 Mycobacteriales bacterium | reverse complement strand
GTGGGGCACGCCCGCCTGTCTCCACCGGATCGTCACGACAAGGGCGGGCAGGGCGGTCGGAGGGGTTTGGACCGCCCTGCCCGGCTCTGGGATCAGGCCACCCCCCGGGCCGGCTTGCCGGACCGAAGGTGGGCCGCCAACGCCGCCGTGATGGGCTGGCCGGTGGCCTGCTCGACGTACAGGAACTGCCCGGCCGGGTTGACCTCGAAGAAGACGTAGCCGCCGTCCGGCGTCAGCCGTAGGTCGATAGCGCCGTACTCCAGGCCCAGCTCGTCCATCAGCCGCAGCAGCGCGGCGCTGACGTCGTCGGGCAGGTCATGGGTCTCGTACCGGACGTCGTTGAACCGCACGTCGACGTCGTACGCCGCGCCGTCCAGCGGCGCCGCCGCGGGGAACACCTCGTCGCCGATCACCGTGACCCGCAGGTCGGCGGCACCAGGCACCCACTCCTGGAACATCACTGGGGCGAGCCGCACGGACTCGGCCAGCGCCTCCTCCTCCTTGCGCAGCACCCGGGTCTCCCGCCAGGCCGCGTGGGTCTGCAGGAACGGCTTGTACACGACCCGGCCGGGGTGGTCGGACCAGAAGGCCCTGGCCTCGTCCGGGTCGTTGGTGACCAGGGTCTCCGGGATCGTCAGGCCAGCCTGCCGGGCGAGGGCGAGCTGCCACGGCTTGTGGGCCGCCGCGGTGTCGCGGCCGATGTCGTTGACCCACAGGCAGTCCGTCGTCTGCCACATTCCGGCAAACGCGGTGCTGGTCTCGCTCAGGGCGAAGCTCCGCAGGACCGGGTCGGTGATGGTCGCCGGCACGCCGTAGGGCTGCGGCCGTCGCCACCAGACCGAGCGCACCTCGTCCAGCGGGACGTGGCTGCCGTCGGCGAGGCACAGCCGGAACCGTGGGGCGTCGTCGGGCTGGTAGGCGCCGGTCAGCGTCATCCGGGTGGGGAACGTCGACAGGTCGACGAGGTGCGCGGGCTCGCCGAGCCCGGCCAGTGCGTCGAGCACGACCCGGGCGTGCAGGTCGCCGGATGCGGAGATGACCAGGATCATGGCCGGGCCTCAGAAGCCCGGGTTGCCGGCCGGGCCGACCCCACCCTGGCCGGGGAAGCCACCCTCGGCGACGGTGCCGCCGCCTTCCTGCAAGGTGCCCACGTTCTCGACCAGCGTGTCGCCGATGCCGGTGTTCGGGTCGGCCACGAGGTTCTTCGTGACGTCCGTGATCGGGTCGGTGCTGACGTCCTTCACGTTGAGCTTGACGTCGGTGACCGGGTCGGTCCGGATGTCCTTGATGGTGTTCTTGACGTCGGTGACCGGGTCGGTCCGGATGTCCTTCCACTGCAGCTTGACGTCGGTGATGTTGTCGGTGACCGCCTCCTTGGCGATCACTTTCTGGGGTGGGTCGGCGATCACCTTGTCGATGGGTACGCCGGCCGCCGCGGCCTGCATCCGCAGCGCCTGCTCGGGTGCGTGGTGGGGGGTTGCCATGATGAACGGCGCGGCGCCGCCGAACGCCTCGGGGATGACGCCGAGCTGGCTGGGGTCAACGTTCTCGACCAACGTGTTCGGTGGATCCAGGGCCACCTGCTTGACCACCTGGTCAGTGATCGGGTCCTTGGCGACATCCTTGAACCGGATGGTGTCGCCACCGATGTCCTTGGCCAGGGCCTTGGTGATCCGGTCCTGGCCGATGACCACCCGGCCCCACTTGCGGGTGGCGCTGTCCTCGAGGATGTCGAACGCCCGCACGGCGTCGATGTCCAGCTCAAGCTGGCCGTAGCCCTCCGCGACCAGGACGAACTTGCCCTCGGTCGCCGAGCGCAGCACCGCGCCGGTGAGGACAACCGTCGCCGCGGCCTCGTCTGCCAACGGGGCGTTCTGAACGAACTCCGCGAAGGTGCGCGCCCCGGCGTCCGCCTTGCCTTCCGCCATCGTGTGCTCCCGTGTGTCCTTCCCCGGTCCCTCCCGGTCCGAGGGGATGCAGCTCAGAGGGCACCGGCCTGGCCCGCATACGCCCGTTCGGGCACACTTTCGGGCGTCCCGTGTTGGTCGTCTCGTGTTCTGCCGCCGGTGACGTGGTCGCATTACGGTGACGAGGTGCTGAATGAGCAAGCCTTCGTCCAGCGGTTCGGCCGGGTTTTCAACTTCCGCGACCTCGGCGGCTTGCCGGCCCGGGCCGGCGCAGCGGTCCGGGCGGGCCGGCTGTTCCGGTCAGACTCGCTGCATGGGCTGGACGACGCCGACCGGGAGATGTTCACCGGGCTCGGCATCCGGACTGTGCTGGACCTGCGCCGGCCGTACGAGGTGGAGCGGGACGGCCGGGTGCCCGACTGGGACGGGCTCATCTGGCGGCACATCCACCCCGAGCACCGGGAGTGGACCGAGCACCGGTACGAGCCGCCGATGGACCTGGCCCGCTACCTGGCCGACCGGTACCTGGACCTGACCCAGGAGGGTGCCCCGGCGCTGGCTGCCGCGGTAGCCCTGATCGCCGACCCGGCCGCGGCGCCGCTGGTGGTGCACTGCGTGGCGGGCAAGGACCGGACCGGCGTGGTCTGCGCGCTGGCCCTCTCGCTGCTCGGGGTGTCCGATGTGGACATCGCGGCCGACTACGGCCTGTCGACGGCGGGCATGCGGCGGTACGTCGGCTGGCTGCGCGCCCAGCGTCCGGAGCTGTTCGACGGTGCCCCGCGGCCCGACGGGCCGGCGGGCAACGGTGACGGGGGCAACGGTGGGACCTGGCTGCCGCTGAGCTGCCCGCCCGAGGCGATGCGCCTGTTCCTGGCCGATCTGCGCGATCGGCACGGCTCGGTCACGGCGTACCTGACCGGTGCCGGCCTGCCCCCGGCCGCCGTACCGACCCTGCGCGCCCACCTGCTGAGCTGACCCGCGTCAGGTCGGGAGTGGCAGCGCAGGTCACCTGGCTCGGCCGCCACCTCGGCGCGTACCGCGAACCTGGCGACCCGGACGCCGCCGCCGGTCACCCGCACCTCAACCTCGTACGGCGTCCTGTCGCTACTCATCGCGGCGCCTCATGATCCTCTGCCGATTGCCTAGTGGGCATAGGCGCAGTCCTTCTGGCCGTGTCGATCATCGAAAGGCCGGTAGCGCCTTTCCCTGCCCAACCGGGCATGATGCCGCCGACGTGGTATCCGTAAGGGCCTATGGGTGATGCCCATGCGTTGGGCGAGGCCACGCAGGTTTCGTCCGCCGGCGTCGCTGCGGGCGCGCTGGAGCATGCCGTCGACGACCTCGCGGGCGAGTGGCTTGTTCCGGACTCGGTCGGGGGCCAGGCGTTCGGCTTTCTGGAGGGCGGCGACGGCCCGAGGTCTCCGCCATCATCCACGGCCGCAAGCTCGCCTCATACGACGTCCTCGCCCGCATCGCCGGCGGACTCGCCATCCCCCGCACCCACATGGGCCTCGCCTGGTGCACCTGCACGTCCGTCCGAGATCAGTGATCTTGTGGGTTCCTTACACCGAGATCAGTGATTTTCGCGGGTGCTCAGGCGGGGGCCGGGCGCTTTGCGCGGGGGTGGGCTCGGCCCGTAGGCTGGACGGCGTTCACCCCAAGACCGCTGGTCGTCGTACGTCGTACGACCGAAGGTCCCGCAGCAGCGGGCGACCCGTGCAGGGAGGACGGACACTCCGCCCAGCGTGCCTCGCGCACGCCGGCCCCGGAAGCCCCGTGCGCCCCTGCGCCGGGGCGTTTCTCTTCTTCGTGGAACTTCGCCGTGCGCCACCCACGGCTGGCGGGCGCCCACCACGCCCACCACGGAGCAGGAGAGAGGAGGGCCATGGCGAAGCCCGAGAAGATCGCCGCGGTGGCGGAGATCGCCGAGCAGTTCCGCGGTGCCCAGGCGGCGGTGCTGACGGAGTACCGCGGCCTCACGATGGCGCAGCTCACCGAGCTGCGGCGCTCCCTCGGTCGGGAGACGACGTACGCCGTCGTGAAGAACACCCTGACCAGGCGAGCCGCCGCCGACGCGGGTGTCGGCGGTCTCGACGACTGGCTCACCGGCCCGACCGCGATCGCCTTCATCAAGGGTGACCCGGTGGAGGCCGCGAAGGGCCTGCGCGCGTTCGCGCGGACCAACCCGCTGCTGGTGATCAAGGGCGGCCTGTTCGAGGGTCGCACCCTGACCGCCGACGACGTCAACAAGATCGCCGACCTGGACTCGCGCGAGGTGGTGCTGGCCAAGCTGGCCGGCGCGATGAAGGCGAAGCCGGCCCAGGCCGCGGCGCTGTTCCAGGCACCGTTGGCCCAGGTCGCCCGGCTCGCCGTCGCGCTGCGGGACAAGCTCAGCGCGCAGGCGACCGCCGACGGTCCGGCCGATGGCGTCACCGACGGCGCCGGGGCGACCGGCGGCGGGGCGACCGGCGCGGCGACCGCCGAGAGCTGATCCGGCCCCCACCGACATACCGCCAGACCAACCGAAAGGACACCGCCGACATGGCGAAGCTCAGCACCGAGGAGCTGCTCGACGCGTTCAAGGAGATGACGCTGATCGAGCTCTCCGACTTCGTGAAGCAGTTCGAGGAGACCTTTGACGTCACCGCGGCCGCCCCGATCGCCCTGGCGGCCGCGCCGGCCGGCCCGGGTGCCGTGGCCGAGGCGCCGGAGGAGAAGGACGAGTTCGACGTCATCCTCGAGGCCGCGGGCGAGAAGAAGATCCAGGTCATCAAGGAGGTGCGGACGCTGACCAGCCTGGGCCTGAAGGAGGCCAAGGACCTGGTCGACGGAGCACCGAAGCCGGTCCTGGAGAAGGTCAACAAGGAGGCCGCCGAGAAGGCCAAGGCCGCCCTGGAGGGCGCCGGCGCCAAGGTGAGCCTGAAGTAGCTCCGCGTTCCCGCGTCATCCGGGCGGTCCGGGGCGGTCTCTCATCTGAGTGGCCGCCCCGGTCATGTTGTGCTGTCTCCGGCAGGTCCGTGATTTGGCGTCTGCGCGCGCGGTCGGTACGGTCGGGACGCACCAAACCGGGCAGTAACTCACCGTGCGGTCCGTCGTTGGGCCGATAACCACCCCCTCCGTACTGTCGCATGCGCTCCTCGCGGCAGGGGAGGTGGACTGGAGTCGGGAGGAGCGAAGTGGGAGAAGCCGTCCGAGTGGAGGGACTGACCAAGTCTTTCGGTCGGCAGCTCGTCTGGCAGGATGTCACCCTCACGTTGCCGCCGGGGGAGATCTCGGTCCTGCTCGGCCCGTCCGGCACCGGCAAGTCGGTGTTCCTGAAGTCGCTGGTCGGGCTGCTCAAGCCGGAGCGGGGCAGCATCGTCCTGCGCGACATCGATCTGGTCCGGTGCAGCGAGCGCCAGCTCTACCAGAGCCGCAAGCTCTTCGGCGTGCTGTTCCAGGACGGCGCCCTGTTCGGCTCGATGAACATCTACGACAACATCGCCTTCCCGCTGCGCGAGCACACCAGGAAGAGCGAGAGCGAGATCCGGCAGATCGTCTTCGAGAAGATGGAGATGGTTGGGCTGCTCGGCGCGGAGGGCAAGCTGCCCGGCGAGATCTCCGGCGGGATGCGGAAGCGGGCCGGGCTGGCCCGCGCCCTGGTGCTGGACCCGGAGATCATCCTCTTCGACGAGCCCGACTCCGGCCTCGACCCGGTCCGGGTGGCCTACCTCAACCAGCTCATCGTCGACCTCAACGCGCAGATCGACGCCACCTTCCTGATCGTCACCCACGACATCGGCACGGCCCGCACCGTGCCGGACAACCTGGGCCTGCTGTTCCGCCGGCAGCTTGTGATGTTCGGTCCGCGCGAGCAGTTGCTGACCTCCGACGAGCCGGTGGTCAAGCAGTTCCTGAACGGACGCCGTGAGGGGCCGATCGGGATGGCCGAGGAGAAGGACGCTGCCCAGGTCGAGGCCGAGCTGGCCAGCGCCGACCTGGACTCGGCCCCGTTCCCCGGCACCGGACCGAAGGGCGCCGGCGGTACGGGCGCGGTGCCGCCGCAGCTCGAGCCGACGGCCGGACTGCCCACGCGCAAGGCCGTCCGGCGGCGCCAGCTCCGGGTGGCCGAGCTGCTGCACACCATGTCGCCGAAGGCCCAGGCGGCGGTCCGGTCCGCGCTGCCGCCGCAGCTTGTCACCGACGCCGTCACGCCGTACGGCGACCGCCCGCCCCAGCGGCCCGAGCCGGCGGACCGCGGCGGCTGGCCGGGGCAGTCGCCGGCCCGGCCTCCGGCGCCGGCCGGGCAGGCGCAGGTCGCTGAGCGGCCAGCCCCCCGGCCCCGACCGTACCGGTCCGCGGACGAGGCGCCGACTATCGTCCAGCGGCCGACCCGCGACACCGGGCAGCCGCCGTACCGGGACGGCCGGCAGTGAGCCTCTCGCCGACCTCGGCCGTGCGGGAGACCGGCAGGCTCTTCGCCCTGTTCCTCGACGTCGGCCGGCTGAGCTTCCGGCGCCCGTTCCAGTGGCGCGAGCTGGTCCAGCAGGCGTGGTTCATCGCCAGCGTGACCATCCTGCCGACCGCGCTGGTGGCCATCCCGTTCGGCGCGGTGATCGCGCTGCAGCTCGGCTCGTTGACCGAGCAGCTTGGCGCGCAGTCGTTTGCCGGCGGGGCCGGCGTGCTGGCCACCGTGCGGGAGGCGTCGCCGATCGTGACCGCCCTGCTGATCGCCGGCGCTGGCGGCTCGGCGATCTGCGCGGACCTGGGCTCGCGCAAGATCCGGGACGAGATCGACGCCTTGGAGGTGCTCGGCATCAGCCCGACCCAGCGGCTGGTCGTGCCCCGGGTGTTCGCCGCCATGATCGTCGCGGTGCTGCTGAACGGCCTGGTCAGCGTGGTCGGCGTGGCGGGCGGGTACTTCTTCAACGTGCTCCTCCAGGGCGGCACGCCGGGCGCCTACATGGCCTCGTTCAGCGCCCTGGCCCAGCTTCCCGACCTGTACGTCAGCGAGCTCAAGGCGCTGCTGTTCGGCCTGCTGGCGGCGGTGGTCGCGGCGTACAAGGGGATGCATGCCGGGGGCGGTCCGAAGGGCGTCGGCGAGGCGGTCAACCAGTCCGTCGTGATCACCTTCATGCTGCTGTTCTTCGTGAACTTCATCATCACCGCGTTGTACTTCCAGATCGTTCCCGCGAAGGGCGCGTGATGGCCGGGATCACGGTGCCCGTGCGCCAGCGGGTGGCGGCCCTGGTGCGCCGGCCGGTTGAGATGGTTGACGACCTCGGCGGCCAGCTCGCCTTCTACCTCAAGGCGATCGCCTGGACGCCGCGGACGCTGCACCGGTACAAGAAGGAGGTCGTGCGGCTGCTGGGCGAGGTGACCTTCGGCTCCGGTGCGCTGTCGGTGATCGGCGGCACGGTCGGCGTGATCACCTTCATGACCTTCTTCACCGGCACCGAGGTGGGCCTGCAGGGCTACGCCGCGCTGAACCAGATCGGCACCTCGGCGTTCACCGGCTTCATCTCGGCGTACTTCAACACCCGGGAGATCTCGCCGCTGGTGGCCGGGCTGGCGCTGTCCGCGACGGTGGGCTGCGGCTTCACCGCGCAGCTCGGCGCGATGCGGATCAACGAGGAGGTCGACGCCCTGGAGGTCATGGGCATCCCGTCGGTGCCGTTCCTGGTCACCACCCGGATGATCGCCGGCTTCGTCGCGGTGATCCCGCTGTACGTCGTCGGGCTGCTCTCGTCGTACCTGTCCACCCGGCTGACCGCGACGTTGTTCTACGGCCAGTCCACCGGCACCTATGACCATTACTTCCGGCTGTTCCTGCCGCCGGTCGACATCCTGTGGTCCTTCGCCAAGGTGCTGATCTTCGCGATCGTGGTGATCCTGACCCACTGCTACTACGGCTACCGCGCGTCCGGTGGGCCGGCCGGGGTCGGGATCGCGGTCGGCCGGGCGGTCCGGACCAGCATCGTGATGGTCACCGTGGTCGACTTCTTCCTCAGCCTCGCCATCTGGGGCTCGACCGTCACCGTCCGGATCGCGGGGTGAGCATGTCCATCTCAGCGTTCCCCCGGCTCGGCCCCCGGGCCCGGGCCCGGCTGCTCGGGGTGTCGTTCCTCGGCGTGCTGGTGCTGCTAGCCGGGCTGTCGGTGGCGTTCTACCGCAAGACCTTCACCCCGGTCGTCCGGGTGACCCTGGTCGCGGGCTCGGTGGGCAACCAGCTCGCGCCGGGCGCCGACGTGAAGATCCGCGGGCTGGTCGTCGGCGAGGTGCGCTCGGTGCGCTCGACCGGCGACCAGGCCCGGGTCGAGCTGGCGCTGGACCCGGACCTGGTCGGCGAGGTCCCGGCGAACGTGCAGGCCCGGCTGCTGCCCAAGACGCTGTTCGGCGAGCGGTACGTCTCGCTGCTGGTGCCCGACGGCCAGCCCGCGGGCCAGCCGCTGGTCCCGGGCGCGACCATCCACCAGGACCGGTCGTTCCAGGCAGTCGAGATCGAGCAGGTCCTCCACGACCTGCTACCGCTGCTGCGGACGGTCTCGCCGGGCAAGCTCAACGCCACCCTGCACGCGCTGGCCACCGCGCTGGAGGGCCGCGGCGAGCAGCTCGGCAACACTTTGGTCACGGCTGAGGGGTACCTCCGCCAGCTCAACACCCGGCTGCCCGCGATCCTGCGGGACGTCTCGGCGCTGGCCGGCACCGCGGACGTCTACAACTCCGCCGCGCCGGACCTGTTCGCCGTGCTCACCAACCTGCAGACCACCGAGCGCACCATCACCGAGCGGCAGGCTCAGCTTGCCGGCACGCTGCGGGCCGGCACCCGGCTCGGCGCGACGGCCCAGCCGTTCCTAGCCGCCAACGCCGACCGCCTGATCCGGGCCAGCGCGCTGCTCCGGCCGACGCTCGCGGTGCTGGCCGAGTTCGCCCCGGAGTACCCCTGCTTCTTCCAGGGCCTGGTGCGGGACGCCGGCACGTTCAGCCGGGCGTTCGGCGCAGGCACCAACCAGCCCGGCGTGCACGCCACCGTCGAGCTGATCAGCGACCGGGGCGGGTACCGGCCCGGTGAGGAGCCGCGGCACCACATCATGGGTACGGCGAGCTGCGGCGGGCTGCCGAACCCGCCGGTCCCGTTCCCCGCCCCGTACCTCGACGACGGCAGCCACGGCGTGTTCGGCGCCGGCACCGGCTCGCTCGGCCGGGCACTGTCGGCCGACCTCGGCGTACAGGGCTCGGAGGCGGAGACCCGGCTGGTCAAGGGGCTGCTCGCGCCGACCATCGGGGTGCCGCCCGACCAGGTGCCGGACACGGCCGCGATCCTGTTCGCCCCGATGGCCCGCGGCACGCAGGTGCGGCTGTCGTGACCTCCCAGGCGCTGCGGGTGCGGGGGCCGTTGCTCAAGCTCGGCGTGTTCACGCTGGTCACGCTCGCCGCCACCTACCTGCTGGCCGCCACCATCGCCAACCGCGGCTTCGGCCGGACGACGAGCTACCGGGCCGAGCTCAGCGACGTGACCGGGCTGGTGGCAGGCGACGACGTGCGGATCGCCGGGGTCCGGGTCGGCCAGGTCAGCGGCGTCAGGATCGCCCGCCGGACGGTGGCGGAGGTCGGCTTCACCGTCGACGCCGGCCAGCCGCTGCCGACCGGCACGCTGGCCCAGGTCCGGTACCGCAACCTGGTCGGCCAGCGCTACCTCGCGCTCACCCCGGGCCCCGGCGACGTGCGCAGCACGCTGCCGGCGGGCGGCCTGATCCCGCTGGCGCACACCCAGCCGGCACTGGACCTGACTGCGCTGTTCGGCGGGTTCAAGCCACTGTTCGCGGCGCTCGACCCGGCCGAGGTCAACAAGCTGGCCTACGAGATCATCCAGACCCTGCAGGGCGAGGGCGGCACGGTCGAGTCGCTGCTCGCGCACACCGCCTCGCTGACCACCGCCGTCGCGGACCGGGACGAGGTGATCGGGCGGACGGTGGACAACCTGAACGCCGTCCTCGGCACGGTCAGCCAGCGTGACCAGAAGCTGACCGAGCTGATTGTGCGGCTGCAGACGTTCGTCTCCGGGCTGGCGGCCGACCGCAAGGCCATCGGCGACTCGCTGACCAGCATTGACGGCCTGGCCAGGAGCACCGCCGGGCTGCTGGCGAAGGGCCGACCCGACCTGCAGGCGGACCTCACCCTGGTCCAGCAGCTCGCCCGCAACCTCAACGCCGACCAGGGCGCCGTCGAGGGCGCCATCCACAACCTGCCCACGAAGCTCAACGCGATCATCCGGACGGCGACGTACGGTAGCTGGTTCAACTTCTACCTCTGCGGCCTGACCGCCACGGTGCGGATCGGCCAGGTGACCATTCCGTACACGCCGCAGGTCATCATCAACCAGGCCAGGTGCCGGCCATGAGGCCGTTCCACGAGCGCAGCCCACTGGTCATCGGTGCCGTGGGGCTGGCCATGCTCGCGCTGGTCATGGTGCTCGCCTTCAACGCCGGCAGCCTGCCGCTGATCGGGGGCGGGACGACGTACACCGCGGCGTTCAGCGAGGCCGGTGGCCTCAAGCCGGACGACGAGGTGCGGATCGCCGGGGTAAAGGTCGGCAAGGTCACCGGTGTCGACCTAGAGGGGGACCACGTCAGGGTGAGCTTCCAGGTCAAAGGCGCCTGGGTGGGCGCCGAGTCGCACGCCGACATCAAGATCAAGACCTTGCTCGGGGCCAAGTACCTGTCGGTCAGCCCGCTCGGCGAGCGCCCGCTGGACGCCGGCCAGGAGATCCCGATCAGCCGCACCTCGGCACCGTTCGACGTGGTGCCGGCGTTCTCCGAGCTGACCAGGGTGGCCGGGCAGATCGACACCGTCCAGCTCGCCCGGGCCTTCGACACGCTGGCCGCGACGTTCCAGAACACCCCGGCACAGCTCAAGCGGTCGCTGGCCGGGCTGTCCACGCTGTCCCGGACGATCGCCTCCCGCGACGCCGCGCTGCGCACCCTGCTGCAGCGGACCCGCGATGTCAGCAAGACGCTGGCCGACCGGGACACCGAGCTGACCACCCTGCTCTCCGACGGCAACCTGCTGCTGCGGGAGGTGCAGTCCCGGCGGGACATCATCCACTCGCTGCTGCGCAGCTCCGCCCAGCTCGCCGTCCAGCTCCGGGGCGTGGTCCAGGACAACGCCCGGCAGCTCGGCCCGGCGCTGGCCCAGCTCCAGCAGGTCGTCGACACGCTGCAGCGCAACCAGGACGCGCTGGACCGGGGGCTCGGGCTGCTCGCGCCGTACCTGCGGGTGTTCACCAACACGCTGGGCAACGGGCGCTGGTTCGACACCTACATCCAGAACCTGGTCACGCCGGTGCCGGCCAGCGTGTCCATCCGGCCCGCACCGCCCGCCTGCACCGTTCCGGGAGGTTGCTGATGACCGCTGGCACGCGGGTCCGGGCCATCGCCGCGCTCTGCGTGGTCGCCCTCGTCGGTGGCTTGGTCTGGTGGCAGCTCCGGGCGCACGACGTGCTGCGGATCACCGCGCACTTCACCAGGACAGTCGGCCTGTACCCCGGCTCCGACGTCCGGATCCTCGGCGTCAAGGTCGGTACGGTCGGCTCCGTCCAGCCCGAGGGCGGCTCGGTCCGGGTGGAGCTGGAGGTGGACGGCAGGTACCACGTGCCGGCCAGGGCGGGCGCCGCGATCGTCGCGCCGTCCCTGGTCAGCGACCGGTACGTGCAGCTCACGCCGGTCTACACCGGCGGGCCGACAATGGCCAGCGGCACCGATCTCGGGCTGGACCGCACCGCCGCTCCGGTCGAGCTCGACGAGCTGTACAAGACGACCAGCGAGCTGGCCCAGGCGCTCGGCCCGAACGGCGCCAACGCCCACGGCGCGCTGTCCCGGCTGGTCGACGTCGGCGCGGCCAACCTGGACGGCACCGGCCGGACGCTGAGCCAGACGCTGCACGACCTGTCCGCCGCCGTCCAGGTGGTCGGGGAGAACCGAGAGAACCTGTTCGGCACCATCGGCAACCTGCAGACGCTGGCCACCGCGCTGGCCAACAGCGACCGGCAGGTCCGGGCGTTCAACGTGAACCTGGCCGACGTCGCCGGCCAGCTCGCCGACGAGCGTGCGTCGCTCGGCGTCACGCTGGCCAACCTGGCCAGCGCGCTGAGCCAGGTGGTGTCCTTCATCAAGGACAACCGGGCACTGGTGAAGCGGAACGTCACCGGGTTGGCGCAGCTCACCGGCATCCTGGTCAAGCAGCGGGACGCGCTGGCGGAGTTCTTCGACCTCGCCCCGGTCGGCCTGGCCAACCTCAACCTCGCGACCAACCCGCTGTCCGGCACGTTGGACGTCCGGGCCAACCTGGAGTACCTCCAGGACCCGACCGTCCTGTGCGCCCTGCTGGTCAGCGCCGGGGTCAGGGACAACGCCGCGTGCAACACGCTGGCCAGGCTGGTCGGCGGCCTGCCCAAGATCCCCGGCCTGAACGCGCCCGGCGACCCCAACGCGATCCCGACCCTGCCCGGCCTGCCGAGCCTGCCCACCGCCGGCGGCATCCTGTCCGCGAACGGCGTGCGCAGCCTGCCCGGCGTGCCCGGGCTGCCCGCCCTGCCCGGGCTGGAGGGGGGCGGCTGATGCACCGGCTTCCCCGGCTCGCCATGCGCGCCACCGTGCTGGCAGTGGTGGCCGTGCTGCCGGTGGCTGGCTGCGGCTTCCGGGGACTGTACGGTGCCAGCCTGCCGGGTGGCCCGGACGTCGGCGCGCACCCGTACCACGTCGTGGTGGACTTCGCCGACGTGCTCGACCTGGTGCCGCAGTCCGCCGTCCGGGTGAACGACGTCCCGGTCGGCAAGGTCGAGAAGATTGAGCTGGCAAGCTGGCACGCCCGGGTCACGCTGGTGCTCAACGGCGACGTCGACCTGCCCGCGAACGCCCAGGCCGAGCTGCGCCAGACCAGCCTGCTCGGGGAGAAGTTCGTCTCGCTGGCGCCACCGGTGGACGCGGTGCCGGTGGCCGGGCGGCTCGGCGAGGGCGCGACCATCCCGCTGGACCGCACCGGGCGCAACCCCGAGGTGGAGGAGGTGCTGTCCGCGCTGTCGCTGCTGCTCAACGGCGGTGGCGTCGAGCAGCTCCAGACGATCACCAAGGAGCTGAACAAGGCGCTGTCCGGCCGGGAGGGCTCGGTCCGGGCGCTCCTGGCCCACCTTGACACCTTCGTGGCCGGCCTGGACGGGCAGCGGTCGCGGATCACCCGGGCGCTGGACAGCATCGACCGGCTCGCCGCCACGGTGGCCGCGCAGCGGGACGTGCTTGGCCGCACCCTGGACAGCCTGCCCGCCGCGCTGCGGGTCCTCGTTGACCAGCGGCGCCAGCTCACCACCATGCTGACCGCGCTGTCCCGGCTGGGTGTCACCGCGACCCGGGTCGTCAACGCCGCCGGCGCCGACCTGCTGGCCGACCTGAACCGGCTGCGGCCGGCGCTGCGGGGCCTGGTCGACGCCGGCTCGGCGTTGCCGAGGTCGCTGGACCTGCTGCTGACCTTCCCGTTCCCGACGCCGGCGCTGGCCGGGATCCGGGGCGACTACACCAACCTGTACGCCAACCTCGACCTCGACCTGACCGACCTGTTCAACAACCTGGTGACCAGCAGGTTCGCCCAGCCCGGCGGGGTGCTGCCGGGGCTGCCCAGCCTGCCAGGGCTGCCCGGTGGTGGGCTTCCCCTGCTGCCGGGGCTGCCCAGCCTGCCGGGGCTGCCACTGCCCGGGCTGGGCAGCGCCCCCACCGGCCCCGGCAGCGCCGGTGGCGGCAGCGGCGTTCCCAACCTGATCGCCATCCTGCTCGGAGGTGGCTGAGTGCTCCGCCGTTCGGTCAAGATCCAGATGGTCGCGTTCGCTGTGCTGGCCGCGCTCGGCATCAGCTACGTCTCGCTCAGCTACATCGGCCTCGGCCAGCGGATCTTCGGCGGCACGTACACCATCAGCGCGGACTTCGCCGACTCCGGTGGCATCTTCACCAACGCCGAGGTCACCTACCGCGGCGTGCAGATCGGTCGGGTCGGCGCGCTGCACCTGCTCCGCGACGGCGTCCGGGTCGACCTTGTCCTCCGCGAGGGCGCCCCGAAGATCCCAACCAGCGCCCAGGCCGTCGTCACCGACCGATCCGCGGTGGGTGAGCAGTACGTCGACCTGCGGCCGGCAGCGTCCAGCGGGCCGTTCCTGGCCGCCGGGTCGGTCATCCCGCGGTCGCAGACCACCATCCCGGTGTCCGCCCAGACGCTGCTGGTCAGCCTGGACCTGCTGGTCCGCTCGGTCGACCGGACGAACCTGGCCACCGTGGTGGACGAGCTCGGCACCGCGTTCGCCGGCCGTGGCCCGGACCTGCAGGCGCTGCTCGACTACGGCGACCAGCTCCTCACCGCCGCCCGGGCCGCGCTGCCGCGGACGCTGCGGCTGATCGACGACGCCGGCGTCGTGCTGGCCACCCAGCAGGCAGAAGGGTCGGCGATCCGCGGCTTCTCGCACAGCCTCGCGCTGCTCACCGGCCAGCTCCGGGCCAGCGACCCGGACCTGCGTGGGGTGCTGGCCAGCGCGCCACCCGCGGTGGACCAGATCGTCGGCCTGATCAACGACAACCAGACCGACCTCGGCATCCTGCTGGCCAACCTGGTCAGCGTCGGCCAGCTCACGGTCCGCCGTACCCAGCTTCTGCGCGAGGTGCTGATCGCCTACCCGCTGGTCGTGATCGGCGGCTTCACGGTGGCGCCGGACAGCAGCCTGCACTTCGGTGTGGTGCTGAACCTCAACGACCCGCCGGTCTGCGTGCGCGGCTACGAGAGCACCCCCAAGCGGATCCCCCAGGACGTCGCCAACATTCCGGCCAACACCCGGGCGCACTGCGCCGAGCCGCCGCAGAGCCGGACGGGGATCCGCGGGTCGCAGCACGCGCCACGGTACGGCAGCCCGCCGCCCTACCCCGGCTCCGGCTTCCCGAGGGACGGCCCGGGCGCGCCGAACGGCCGGCCGGCCGCCACCGGGCCGCGGACCCCGACCGGCCCGCCCGCGCCCTGGGTCGGCTCGACCGGCGGCGACGCGCAGGTGCTCGGCGACCGCTCCTGGCTGGGTCCGCTGCTGGCCGGGATCAGCGGCTGACGGGAGGCCCGGGTACGGTGGCACGGCAGGCAGCACGGAAGGGACCGCAGGTGACGGACCAGACCGGCACGACGCGGGAGCGCGGTGCTGACGCACGGCTGCCGCTGGTCCTGGTGGCGGTGCTGGTCGCGGTCGTGGTGGCGGTGCTGGCCCTGGGCACGACGGCGTTCCTCCGCGGTCGCGACCTGGACCGCACGCAGCGCACCCGCGACGAGGTGATCGCCGCGGCCAGGCAGGTGGCCATCAACCTCAACAGCCAGGACTACCGGACGATCGACGCGGACCTCGTCCGCCAGGCCGGTGGCCTGACCGGCACGCTGGCCGAGGACGTGCGGGCGCATCAGGGCAAGCTCAGGGACGCGGTGGTCAAGAACCGGCTCGTCACCAGCGCCCGGGTCTTCGACGCCGGGCTGGTCCAGCTCGACGGCCGGCAGGCCAGCGTCCTCGTCGTGGTGGACCAGACGATCACCAACGCCCGGGCGGCGAGCACCATCCGCCGGTACCGGTTCGGCTTCGACCTGTCCGAGGTGGCCGGCCGGTGGCTGGCCGGCAACCTCACGGCCTACGGCCTCGACCAGTAGGCTCCCGCTAGCCAGAGGAGATCTCGCGGTGTCCCGAACCCGTCCGAGCGGACTCGGTGGCCGGCCGGTCCGCCGTCCCCGAGTGGCTGGCTCACGCCGCGGCCGTCCGGACGGCGACCAGCCGGTCGAGCCGCCGGGCGCCCGAACGGTCATCGAGTCTGACGACCGGGCTGACGGGCTCGCCGGGACGCCTGCCCCCGAGCGCAGGCGGCCCCGCCCCGTCCCGTCGCCGTACCCTTCAGGCCAGGGCAAGGCCAGCCAGAACGAGGTTAGCGAGAGCAAAACCAGCCAGGGCAAAACCAGCCAGGGCAAGGCTAGCCAGACCCGGAGTGCCAGCCCGGCAGCCGGTCGTCTGCCGCGGGCCGCCAAGCTGTGGTGGTCCGCCGCCGCGCTGGCCGTGGTCGTGGTCGCGGTCGCGGTGCTCACGGTCATCAGCTACGGCCACTACCGCGCCGGCTCGATCCGCCAGGACGCCTGGAACACGGTGCTCGGCACGGCCAAGCAGAGTGCGGCCCGCTACGTCTCCTACGACTACCGGCGCATCCAGCCGGACAGGGACGCCGCGGCCCGCGTGATGACCGGGGAGTTCAGGGACCAGTACCGGCAGAGCATGGACCAGACGATTATCCCGGTCGCGGTCAAGGTGAAGGCCGTGGTGCGGGGCGAGACGGTGAGTGCCGGGGTCAGCAGCGTCAACGACGCGGGGACCGAGGCTGTCGTGATCGCGTTCGTGAACGAGAAGGTGACCAACACCAACCTGAAGGGTCCCCGGGTGGACCTGGTCCGGCTGCGGCTCACGATGACCAGGGTGGGCCCGAGCTGGCTGATCTCCTGGGTCGAGTCGGTCTGAGCGGTCGCCCCACCACGCGGCCCGCCAGCATGCCCGCGCTACACCGGGCGCAATCACGCGTTACGTCGTACAGTTGAGGCAGCTCCGTACCCAGGGGTGACCGGCACCACGTCCCCCTTGACGCAGAGCGGTCATAGCGTCACGCTGGCGACACCAATGCGTGGCGGAACGATGCTGCCTCGACAGCAGTGGCCTTTCCGGCTACACTGTGAGTTTGCGCTGCCTCCCAACCTTCTCCGCGCCTCCGGCGTGGGGCCGTCTGGGGTGCGCGTGAAACGACGGCGCATGGCCTCGGAAGGACGCATCTTGGCAGTCTCCCGCCCTGGCAAGACCACCACTGCGAACCCCCAGGGGATCCCCGGCGCACCGCCCCGGGTCTCCTTCGCCAAGATCCGCGAACCTCTGGAAGTTCCCAACCTGCTGGCACTACAGCTCGACTCGTTCGACTGGCTGGTGGGGAACGACCGCTGGCGCGCACGGGCACACGATGGTGCGCCCGCGGCGAGCGGCCTGGAGGAGATTCTCAACGAGATCTCCCCTATCGAGGATTTCTCCGGATCGATGTCCCTGTCCTTTTCCAACCCACGCTTCGAGGATGTGAAGGCGTCTGTCGAGGAGTGCAAGGACAAGGACATGACCTACTCCGCCCCGCTCTTCGTCACGGCGGAGTTCACCAACAACACCACTGGCGAGATCAAGAGCCAGACGGTCTTCATGGGTGACTTTCCCATCATGACCGACAAGGGCACGTTCATCATCAACGGCACCGAGCGAGTGGTCGTCTCGCAGCTTGTCCGGTCGCCCGGTGTGTACTTCGACCGGACGTTGGACAAGACGTCCGACAAGGACATCTATAGTTGCCGGATCATCCCGAGCCGGGGTGCCTGGCTCGAGTTCGACATCGACAAGCGCGACACGATCGGCGTACGCATCGACCGCAAGCGGCGGCAGCCGGTGACGGTGCTGCTCAAGGCCCTCGGCTGGACCACCGATCGGATCCGGTCCCGGTTCGAGTGGTCCGAGCTGCTGCTCACCACGTTGGAGAAGGACCACATCACCACCACCGACGAGGCGCTGCTCGACATCTACCGAAAGCTCCGGCCGGGTGAGCCGCCGACCCGGGAGAGCGCCCAGACGCTGCTGGACAACCTGTTCTTCAACGTCAAGCGCTATGACCTGGCCAAGGTCGGCCGGTACAAGGTCAACAAGAAGCTCGACGTCTCGCAGCCTTTCACCCAGGGCACGCTGACCCAGGACGACATCGTCGGCACCATCGAGTACCTCATCCGGCTGCACTCCGGTGAGGACCGGTACGAGACCGACGATATAGACCACTTCGGCAACCGGCGGCTGCGCACGGTCGGCGAGCTGATCCAGAACCAGATCCGGGTCGGCCTGTCCCGGATGGAGCGCGTCGTCCGGGAGCGCATGACCACCCAGGACGTCGAGGCGATCACCCCGCAGACCCTGATCAACATCCGCCCGGTGGTGGCGGCGATCAAGGAGTTCTTCGGTACCTCGCAGCTCTCCCAGTTCATGGACCAGACCAACCCGCTGGCCGGGCTGACCCACAAGCGCCGGCTGTCCGCGCTCGGCCCGGGCGGCCTGTCCCGGGAGCGGGCCGGCTTTGAGGTCCGCGACGTGCACTCCTCGCACTACGGCCGGATGTGCCCGATCGAGACCCCGGAAGGCCCGAACATCGGCCTGATCGGGTCGCTGTCGACCTACGCCCGGGTGAACGCGTTCGGCTTCATCGAGACGCCGTACCGCAAGGTCGTCGAGGGCCGGGTGACCGACCAGATCGACTACCTGACCGCGGACGAGGAGGACCGGTACGTCAAGGCCCAGGCCAACGCGCCGCTGGATGCCAAGGGCAACTTCGTCGAGGCCCGGGTGCTGGTCCGGCGCAAGGGCGGCGAGCTGGACCTGGTGCTGCCGGCCGACGTCGACTACATGGACGTCTCGCCGCGGCAGATGGTCTCGGTGGCCACCGCGATGATCCCGTTCCTGGAGCACGACGACGCCAACCGGGCGCTGATGGGTGCCAACATGCAGCGCCAGGCGGTGCCGCTGCTGCGCAGCGAGTCCCCCCTGGTCGGCACCGGGCAGGAGCTGCGCGCGGCGGTGGACGCCGGCGACGTGGTGGTGGCCAAGAAGGCTGGCGTCGTCGAGGAGGTCTCGGCCGACTACGTGACGGTCATGGCCGACGACGGCACCCGTAACACCTACCGGATGGAGAAGTTCCGCCGGTCGAACCAGGGCACCTGCATCAACCAGAAGCCGGTCATCGACGAGGGTGTCCGGGTCGAGGTCGGCCAGGTGATTGCGGACGGTCCGTGCACCGACGACGGCGAGATGGCGCTGGGCAAGAACCTGCTCGTCGCCTTCATGCCATGGGAGGGGCACAACTTCGAGGACGCGATCATCCTGTCCCAGCGGCTGGTGCAGGACGACGTGCTCACCTCGATCCACATCGAGGAGCACGAGGTCGACGCCCGCGACACCAAGCTCGGTGCCGAGGAGATCACCCGGGACATCCCGAACGTCTCCGAGGAGGTGCTGGCCGACCTCGACGAGCGCGGCATCATCCGGATCGGTGCCGATGTGACCACCGGCGACATCCTGGTCGGCAAGGTCACGCCCAAGGGCGAGACCGAGCTGACCCCGGAGGAGCGGCTGCTCCGCGCGATCTTCGGGGAGAAGGCGCGCGAGGTCCGCGACACCTCGCTGAAGGTGCCGCACGGCGAGTCCGGCAAGGTGATCGGCGTCCGGGTGTTCAGCCGGGAGGACGGCGACGAGCTGCCGCCGGGCGTGAACGAGCTGGTCCGGGTGTACGTCGCCCAGAAGCGGAAGATCCAGGACGGTGACAAGCTCGCTGGCCGGCACGGCAACAAGGGTGTGATCGGCAAGATCCTGCCGGTGGAGGACATGCCGTTCCTGCCGGACGGCACACCGGTGGACATCGTGCTCAACCCGCACGGCGTCCCGCGCCGGATGAACATCGGGCAGATCCTGGAGACCCACCTGGGCTGGGTGGCCGCCACCGGCTGGCATGTCACCGGTGCCGAGCCGTGGAAGGCCCGGCTGGACTCCATCGGGGCCGCCAGGGTCGAGCCTGGCACCAACGTCGCCACCCCGGTCTTCGACGGTGCCCGCGAGGAGGAGATCACCGGCCTGCTCGGCGCCACCCTGCCCAACCGGGACGGCGACCAGATGGTGGGCCGGGATGGCAAGGCGAAGCTGTTCGACGGACGCACCGGAGAGCCGTTCCCGTACCCGGTGTCGGTGGGCTACATCTACATCCTGAAGCTGCTGCACCTGGTCGACGACAAGATCCACGCTCGGTCGACCGGGCCGTACTCGATGATCACCCAGCAGCCGCTGGGTGGTAAGGCGCAGTTCGGCGGCCAGCGTTTCGGGGAGATGGAGTGCTGGGCCATGCAGGCCTACGGCGCCGCGTACACCCTCCAGGAGCTGCTCACCATCAAGTCCGACGACGTCCTCGGTCGGGTCAAGGTCTACGAGGCGATCGTGAAGGGCGAGAACATTCCCGAGCCGGGAATACCGGAGTCGTTCAAGGTGCTCCTGAAAGAGCTCCAGTCGCTCTGCCTGAACGTGGAGGTCCTTTCCCGCGACGGCGTGACGCTGGAGATGAAAGACACCGACGAGGACGTCTTCCGGGCTGCCGAAGAGCTCGGGATCGACCTGTCCCGGCGCGAGCCGAGCAGCGTCGAGGAAGTCTGACGGGTACGGCGGCCTGCCCTGCCATGGCCGGCCGCCATACCAACCAGATCCGCCCCATAACCCTGCTGCAACGAGGGACTGAATAACAAAGTGCTCGACGTCAACTTCTTCGACGAGCTGCGCATTGGCCTGGCTACCGCTGAGGACATCCGGCAGTGGTCCCACGGCGAGGTCAAGAAGCCAGAGACCATCAACTACCGCACCCTGAAACCGGAAAAGGACGGGCTCTTCTGCGAGAAGATCTTTGGTCCTACCCGGGACTGGGAGTGTTACTGCGGCAAGTACAAGCGAGTCCGGTTCAAGGGCATCATCTGCGAGCGGTGCGGCGTCGAGGTGACGCGGGCCAAGGTGCGCCGGGAGCGGATGGGCCACATCGAGCTGGCCGCCTCGGTCACCCACATCTGGTACTTCAAGGGGGTTCCGAGCCGGCTCGGCTACCTGCTCGACCTGGCGCCCAAGGATCTTGAGAAGATCATCTACTTCGCCGCCTACGTCATCACCTCCGTGGACGCCGACGCCCGGCACCGCGACATGTCCACCATCGAGGCGGAGATCTCGGCGGAGAAGGCGCACGCCGAGCAGAAGCGGGATGCTGACGTGGAGTCCCGGGCTGCCAAGCTGGAGGCCGACCTGGCCGAGCTGGAGGCGGAGGGCGCCAAGTCCGACGTCCGCCGTAAGGTCCGGGAGGGCGCCGAGCGGGAGATGCGGCAGCTCCGCGACCGGGCGCAGCGCGAGATCGACCGGCTGGACGAGGTGCTGGACACCTTCCGCAAGCTGGACACCAAGCAGCTCATCGCGGACGAGCTGCTCTACCGCGAGCTGCGTGACCGGTTCGGTGAGTACTTCACCGGGGGCATGGGTGCCGAGGCGCTGCAGAAGCTGCTGCAGAACTTCGACCTGGACGCCGAGGCGGACCGGCTGCGGGAGACCATCCGCATCGGCAAGGGCCAGAAGAAGCTGCGCGCGCTGAAGCGGCTGAAGGTGGTCGCCGCGTTCCTGAACACCCGTAACTCGCCGATGGGCATGGTGCTGGACTGCGTGCCGGTCATCCCGCCGGACCTGCGGCCGATGGTCCAGCTCGACGGTGGCCGCTTCGCCACCTCCGACCTGAACGACCTCTACCGCCGGGTGATCAACCGGAACAACCGGCTCAAGCGGCTGCTCGACCTGGGCGCGCCGGAGATCATCGTCAACAACGAGAAGCGGATGCTGCAGGAGGCCGTCGACGCACTGTTCGACAACGGCCGCCGCGGCCGGCCGGTCACCGGCCCGGGCAACCGCCCGCTGAAGTCGCTGTCGGACATGCTCAAGGGCAAGCAGGGACGGTTCCGGCAGAACCTGCTGGGCAAGCGGGTGGACTACTCGGGCCGTTCGGTCATCGTGGTCGGCCCGCGGCTGAAGCTGCACCAGTGCGGGCTGCCCAAGGGCATGGCGCTGGAGCTGTTCAAGCCGTTCGTGATGAAGCGGCTGGTTGACCTCAACCACGCGCAGAACATCAAGTCCGCCAAGCGGATGGTCGAGCGCGCCCGCCCGGTCGTGTGGGACGTGCTGGAGGAGGTCATCGCCGAGCACCCGGTGCTGCTCAACCGGGCGCCCACCCTGCACCGGCTGGGCATCCAGGCGTTCGAGCCGCAGCTCATCGAGGGCAAGGCGATCCAGATCCACCCGCTGGTCTGTGCGGCGTTCAACGCCGACTTCGACGGTGACCAGATGGCGGTGCACCTGCCGCTGTCGTCCGAGGCGCAGGCCGAGGCGCGGATCCTGATGCTGTCGTCGAACAACATCCTCTCGCCGGCCTCCGGCCGGCCGCTGGCCATGCCCAGCCTGGACATGGTCACCGGGCTGTACTACCTCTGCCGCGAGGACAAGGGCGCCAAGGGCGAGGGGCAGGTCTACGCCTCGCCGGCGGAGGCCATCATGGCCCGCGACGCTGGTGACCTGGACCTGCACGCCGCGATCAGGGTGCGGCTGAAGGACACCGTCCCGCCGCGCGGCTGGCAGCCGCCGGAGGGCTGGGAGCCGGGCCAGCCGTTCGTGCTGGAGACCACGCTCGGCCGGTGCCTGTTCAACGAACAGCTCCCGGCGGACTACCCGTTCGTCAACATCCAGCTCCCGAAGAAGGCGCAGGCCGCGATCGTCAACGACCTGGCCGAGCGGTACCCGAAGGTGGTCGTGGCGGCGACGCTGGACAACCTGAAGGAGGCCGGCTTCCACTGGGCCACCCGGTCCGGCGTGACCGTGGCGATCGACGACATCGTCACGCCGCCGACCAAGCAGGTCATCCTGGAGCAGTACGAGGACCAGGCCGACAAGGTGCAGAAGCAGTACAACCGCGGGGTGATCACCGACGAGGAGCGCCGCCAGGAGCTGGTCGAGATCTGGAACAAGGCCACCAACGAGATCGCCAAGGAGATGGAGGCCAACTTCCCGCCCACCAACCCGGTCTACACCCTGGTGAACTCCGGCGCGGCCGGCAACATGATGCAGATCCGCCAGCTCGCCGGCATGCGCGGCCTGGTCGCGAACCCGAAGGGCGAGATCATCCCGCGGCCGATCCGGGCGAACTTCCGCGAGGGCCTGTCCGTGCTGGAGTACTTCATCGCCACGCACGGCGCCCGCAAGGGTCTCGCCGACACCGCGCTGCGGACCGCCGACTCCGGGTACCTCACCCGGCGGCTGGTCGACGTCTCGCAGGACGTGATCATCCGTGAGGTGGACTGCGGCACTGACCGGGCCATCCCGATGGAGATCGCGACCCGCGGCGCGGACGGCCGGCTGGTCCGGCATCCGCACGTGGAGACCACCATCTACGCCCGGCAGACCGCCGAGGACGTGCTCGGCCCGGACGGCGAGGTCATCGTTCCCAGGAACGGCGACCTCGGCGACGTGTCGATCGACCGGCTGATCGAGGCCGGCATCGAGACGGTCCGGCTGCGCAGCGTGCTTACCTGCGAGTCCAGCCTGGGCACCTGTGCGACCTGCTACGGCCGGTCGCTGGCCACCGGCAAGATGGTCGATGTTGGCGAGGCGGTCGGCATCATCGCCGCCCAGTCGATCGGCGAGCCGGGCACCCAGCTCACCATGCGGACGTTCCACACCGGCGGCGTGGCCGGCCAGGACATCACGCACGGCCTGCCCCGGGTGCAGGAGATCTTCGAGGCGCGGGTGCCCAAGGGCAAGGCGCCGATCGCGGAGATCGCCGGCCGGGTCCGGATCGAGGACACCGACAAGGGTCGGAAGATCATCATCACCCCGGACGACGGCAGCGAAGAGATCGTCATCGACAAGCTCAGCCGCCGGATCCGGCTGCGGATCGCCGAAGGCGACCGGGTGGAGGTGGGCCAGCAGCTCACCGACGGTGTCGAGGACCCGCACGAGGTGCTGCGCATCATGGGTCCGCGCGAGGTGCAGCTCCACCTGGTCCGCGAGGTCCAGGAGGTGTACCGGTCGCAGGGTGTGTCCATCCACGACAAGCACATCGAGATCATCATCCGGCAGATGCTGAAGCGGGTCACGGTGATCGACTCCGGCAACACGGAGTTCCTGCCGGGCGCGCTGGTGGAGCGGACCGAGTTCGAGGCGGAGAACCGTCGGGTGGTGGCCGAGGGCGGCGAGCCGGCGTCCGGCCGGCCGCAGCTCATGGGCATCACCAAGGCCTCGTTGGCGACGGAGTCGTGGCTGTCCGCGGCGTCGTTCCAGGAGACCACCCGGGTGCTCACCGACGCCGCCATCCAGGCCAAGAGCGACAAGCTCGTCGGCCTCAAGGAGAACGTCATCATCGGCAAGCTCATCCCGGCCGGTACCGGCATCACCAAGTACCGCAACGTTCGGGTGGAGCCCACCGAGGAGGCTCGCGCGGCGGTCTACTCGATGTCCTCCTACGATGACGCCCAGTACTATGGGCAGGACGTGTTCGGGCCGTCCACCGGCCAGGCCGTCCCGCTGGACGACTACGACTACGGCGGTGGCGAGTACCGCTGACGGCAGGCGACCGACTATCGCGGGTGGGCAGATGGCGGGCAGGACGCCCGCCATCTGCCCACCCGTGGCCAGGACCGGGCACCTCCGGGCACCCGGTCCATCGTCCGGATTTTGATTCTGGTGTGCTCGGCGGGTAACCTTGACCACCGTGCCTGGGGCGACCCGGGTCCTGCCGTGCGCCTCGGGGGGCACCTGTTCCGCACTACGGGATCGCGCGGTTCGCCATCGGATTCTCCCTCGACGAGTTCTGTCGGGGTGGTTCCTGGGCCGGGCGACACGCCCGACCTCGGGGGTCGGTGGCGAGGCGTTTGTACCAACGCTGCGCAGAGCAGCACCGCAGGAAGTAAACCAGGGGACCGACCCCGCTGGGGTTCAACCGGAGGAGACTCAAGGCCCGCATGCCCACGATCCAGCAGCTAGTCCGCAAGGGCCGGCAGGACAAGGTCGAGAAGACCAAGACTCCAGCGCTCAAGGGCAGCCCGCAGCGCCGTGGTGTCTGCACCCGCGTCTACACGACCACGCCCAAGAAGCCGAACTCGGCGCTCCGCAAGGTGGCCCGGGTCCGGCTGAGCAGCGGCATCGAGGTCACCGCCTACATCCCAGGCGTCGGGCACAACCTGCAGGAGCACTCGATCGTGCTGGTCCGTGGCGGCCGGGTGCGCGACCTGCCGGGCGTTCGATACAAGATCATCCGCGGCTCGCTGGACACCCAGGGCGTCCGTAACCGCAAGCAGGCCCGCAGCCGCTATGGCGCGAAGAAGGAGAAGAGCTGATGCCGCGCAAGGGGCCGGCGCCAAAGCGACCGATCATCTCCGATCCGGTGTACGGCGCCCCACTGGTCACCCAGCTGGTCAACAAGGTGCTGCTGTCCGGCAAGCGGTCGCTGGCCGAGCGGATCGTCTACGGCGCCCTGGAGGGCTGCCGGGAGAAGACCGGAACCGACCCGGTCATCACGCTCAAGCGCGCCCTGGACAACGTCAAGCCCACCCTGGAGGTGCGCAGCCGCCGGGTCGGTGGCGCGACGTACCAGGTGCCGGTCGAGGTCCGGGCCTCCCGCAGCACGACGCTGGCCCTGCGCTGGCTGGTGCAGTACAGCCGGGCCCGCCGCGAGAAGACCATGACCCAGCGGCTGATGAACGAGCTGCTGGACGCGAGCAACGGCCTCGGCGCCAGCGTCAAGCGGCGTGAGGACACGCACAAGATGGCCGAGTCCAACCGGGCCTTCGCGCACTACCGCTGGTGACTGACCAGTCCCGTGGTGCACCACAACGAGCAGAGAGAAAGTACAGTGGCTAACGCCGACGCCACCCTGGCCAAGGTCCGCAACATCGGGATCATGGCCCATATCGACGCGGGCAAGACCACAACGACCGAGCGGATCCTGTACTACACCGGCATCAACTACAAGATCGGCGAGGTGCACGACGGCTCGGCGACGATGGACTGGATGCCGCAGGAGCAGGAACGCGGTATCACCATCACCTCCGCCGCCACCAAGACGGAGTGGAACGGTCACGTCCTCAACATCATCGACACGCCGGGCCACGTCGACTTTACCGTCGAGGTGGAGCGCTCGCTGCGGGTGCTGGACGGTGCCGTCGCGGTGTACGACGCGGTGGCCGGGGTCGAGCCGCAGACCGAGCAGGTGTGGCGGCAGGCCGACAAGTACGGCGTGCCACGGATCTGCTTCGTCAACAAGATGGACCGGGTCGGGGCCGACTACTTCCGCACCGTCCGGATGATCGTCGAGCGGCTGAACGCGACGCCGCTGGTCATCCAGCTCCCGTGGGGCGGTGAGGCTGACTTTGTCGGCATTATCGACCTGGTGCTGATGAAGGGCCTGCGCTGGACCAGCGAGGACAAGGGCGCGTCGTACGAGACCGTCGACATCCCGGCCGATCTGGCCGAGCAGGCGGAGCAGTGGCGGCACACCCTGCTGGAGACGCTCGCCGAGAACGACGACGACTTTATGGAGCTGTACCTTGAGGGCGATGAGCCTACGGCCGAGCAGATCAAGGCGGCCATCAGGCGGGCCACCATCGCCGGTAACCTGACCCCCACGCTGTGCGGTACGGCCTTCAAGAACAAGGGCGTCCAGCCCATGCTCGACGCCGTCATTGACTTCCTGCCCAGCCCGTTGGACGTGCCGGCCATCGAGGGCACCGCGCTGGACGGCGAGACCGAGGTGCTACGGCGAGCCAGCTCGGCCGAGCCGTTCTCCGCGCTCGCCTTCAAGATCCAGACCGACCAGCATCTCGGCCGGCTCACCTACCTTCGGATCTACTCCGGCACACTCGACTCCGGGTCCCAGGTGATCAACTCCACCAAGGACCGCAAGGAGCGGATCGGCAAGATCTTCCAGATGCACGCGAACAAGCGTGAGGAGCGGCCGAAGGCGTTCGCGGGCGACATCATCGCGGTGGTCGGCCTGAAGCAGACCACCACCGGGGACACCCTCTGCGACCCGGCCCACCCGGTCATCCTGGAGTCGATGACCTTCCCGGAGCCGGTCATCTCGGTGGCCATCGAGCCGAAGACCAAGGCCGACCAGGACAAGCTGGCGACCGCGATCCAGAAGCTCGCCGAGGAGGACCCGACCTTCCGCGTCCGCAACGACGAGGAGACCGGGCAGACCATCATCCAGGGCATGGGTGAGCTGCACCTTGAGGTGCTGGTCGACCGGATGAAGCGCGAGTTCAAGGTCGAGGCGAACGTCGGCAAGCCGCAGGTGGCCTACCGCGAGACCATCAAGCGCAAGATCGAGAAGGTCGAGTACCTGCACAAGAAGCAGACCGGCGGGTCCGGCCAGTTTGCCCGGGTGCTCATCGACATCGAGCCGTTGGAGCTGACCGGCGACGGCTCGCTCTACGAGTTCGACAACAAGGTCACCGGTGGCCGGATCCCCAAGGAGTACATCCCGTCGGTGGACCAGGGCGCGCAGGAGGCCATGCAGTACGGCGTCCTGGCCGGCTACCCGCTGGTCGGTGTCAAGGTCACCCTCCAGGACGGCGCCTACCACGAGGTCGACTCCTCGGAGATGGCGTTCAAGATCGCCGGCTCGATGGCGCTAAAGGAGGCGGCCCGCCGGGCCACCCCCATCATCCTTGAACCGATGATGGCCGTCGAGGTGGTGACCCCGGAGGACTACATGGGTGATGTCATCGGCGACCTCAACTCGCGGCGCGGCCACATTCACGCCATGGAGGAGCGCGGTGGTGCCCGGGTGGTCCGCGCGCTGGTGCCATTGTCGGAGATGTTCGGCTACGTCGGCGATCTGCGGAGCAGGACGCAGGGCCGCGCGAGCTACACCATGCAGTTCGACTCCTACGCCGAGGTTCCGCAGAACGTCGCGAAGGAGATCATCGCGAAGGCGACGGGCGAGTGAGCATCGTAGGCGCCGCCAGGCGGCGAGCCATCGGGCATCGCGACGGCGACGGGCGCCTGAGCTGCCCGACGAGCCCAGACATAGACCCGACGTACTAAACACGGTTAGTCCACAGGAGGAACCCCAGTGGCGAAGGCGAAGTTCGAGCGGAACAAGCCGCACGTCAACATCGGCACTATCGGTCATATCGACCATGGCAAGACCACGCTGACCGCGGCTATCACCAAGGTTCTGCACGACAAGTACCCGAACATCAACCCGTTCACGCCGTTCGACCAGATCGACAAGGCACCGGAGGAGCGGCAGCGCGGTATCACCATCTCGATCGCGCACGTGGAGTACCAGACCGAGAAGCGGCACTACGCGCACGTCGACTGCCCCGGTCACGCCGACTACATCAAGAACATGATCACCGGCGCGGCGCAGATGGACGGCGCGATCCTGGTGGTCGCGGCGACCGATGGTCCGATGCCGCAGACCCGGGAGCACGTGCTGCTGGCCCGGCAGGTCGGCGTGCCCTATATCGTGGTCGCGCTGAACAAGGCCGACATGGTCGACGACGAGGAGATCCTTGAGCTGGTCGAGCTTGAGGTCCGCGAGCTGCTGTCCAGCCAGGACTACCCGGGTGACGACTGCCCGGTGGTTCGCGTCTCCGCGTTGAAGGCCCTTGAGGGCGACGCCGAGTGGGGCGAGAAGCTGGTCGAGCTCATGGACGCGGTCGACGAGGCCATCCCGGAGCCGGTCCGTGAGATCGAGAAGCCGTTCCTGATGCCGGTCGAGGACGTCTTCACCATCACCGGCCGCGGCACGGTCGTCACTGGCCGGGTCGAGCGCGGCGTGGTCAAGGTGAACGAGACGGTGGAGATCGTCGGCATCAAGGAGAAGGCGATGTCGACCACGGTCACCGGCGTGGAGATGTTCCGCAAGCTGCTCGACCAGGGCCAGGCGGGCGACAACGTCGGCCTGCTGCTGCGCGGTGTCAAGCGCGAGGAGGTCGAGCGCGGTCAGGTCGTCGTCAAGCCGGGTACCACGACCCCGCACACCCAGTTCGAGGCGCAGGTCTACATCCTGTCCAAGGACGAGGGTGGCCGGCACACGCCGTTCTTCAACAACTACCGTCCACAGTTCTACTTCCGGACCACGGACGTGACCGGCGTGGTGACCCTGCCCGAGGGCACCGAGATGGTGATGCCGGGCGACAACACCGAGATGACCGTCGAGCTGATCCAGCCGATCGCCATGGATGAGGGCCTGCTGTTCGCGATCCGCGAGGGCGGCCGCACCGTGGGTTCCGGTCGGGTCGTCAAGATCCTCAAATAGTACGGCGACGGACGGCGGCCGGGTGAGCTCGGCCGCCGTCCATGCGGCGCCGCACCCAGCACACGCCCACCCAGCGCACGCCCCACCCAGCGGCACAGGAGCAACGAGACCATGGCGGGACAGAAGATCCGCATCCGGCTCAAGGCCTACGACCATGAGGCCATCGACGCCTCGGCGCGCAAGATCGTCGACACCGTGACGCGCACTGGTGCGCGGGTGGTGGGCCCGGTGCCGCTGCCGACCGAGAAGAACGTGTACTGCGTCATCCGCTCGCCGCACAAGTACAAGGACAGCCGCGAGCACTTCGAGATGCGCACGCACAAGCGCCTGATCGACATCCTTGACCCGACGCCGAAGACGGTTGACGCGCTGATGCGCATCGACCTTCCGGCCAGCGTCGACGTGAACATCCAGTAGGGGCTCGGAAGAGATGGCTAAGCAGATGAAGGGCGTACTGGGCGAGAAGCTCGGCATGACCCAGGTCTTCGACGAGGCGAACCGGATCGTCCCGGTCACCGTCGTCAGGACCGGTCAATGCGTCGTCACCCAGGTGCGCACCGCGGCCAGGGACGGCTACTCCGCCGTCCAGCTCGCCTTCGGTGCGATCGACCCGCGCAAGGTCAACAAGCCGCTCGCGGGCCACTTTGCAAAGGCCGGGGTCACCCCGCGCCGGCACCTGGTCGAGCTGCGCACCGAGGCGGCCGGCGAGTACGAGGTCGGCCAGGAGCTCGGCCCGGACGTCTTCGCGCCCGGCCAGAAGGTCGACGTCGTCGGCCGGAGCAAGGGCAAGGGCACGGCGGGCGTGATCAAGCGGCACGGGTTCAAGGGCCTCGGTGCCTCGCATGGAACCCAGCGCAAGCACCGCTCGCCCGGCTCGATCGGCGGCTGCGCCACCCCGGGCCGGGTGTTCAAGGGCCTGCGGATGGCGGGCCGGATGGGCAACGTGCGGACCACCACGCTGAACATCACGGTGCACGCGGTGGACGTCGAGCATGGGCTGCTGCTGCTCAAGGGCGCTGTGCCGGGCCCGACCGGTGGTGTGCTGCTGGTCCGTACCGCGGTGAAGGGCGGTGCCGCCTGATGGCCCCGAAGACCCAGCCGAACGACGTGGGACCGGCGGTCACCGTGACCGTGCGCACCCCGGACGGTACGACCGCCGGCTCGGTCGACCTGCCCCCCGAGATCTTTGCCGCGCAGGCCAACATCGCGCTGATGCACCAGGTCGTGGTTGCCCAGCAGGCCGCCGCCCGCCAGGGTACGCACGACACCAAGACCCGCGGCGAGGTCCGCGGCGGTGGCGCCAAGCCGTACCGGCAGAAGGGCACCGGCCGGGCCCGGCAAGGTTCGATCCGGGCGCCGCAGTACACCGGCGGCGGCGTGGTGCATGGCCCGACCCCGCGCGACTACGCGCAGCGCACCCCGAAGAAGATGAAGGCAGCAGCGCTGCGGGGGGCGCTGTCCGACCGGGCCCGCGGTGGCCGGGTGCACCTGATCAGCCACTTCGTCGAGGGCGACACGCCGTCCACCAAGGCGGCCCGGCGGGCGCTTGCCACACTGGTCGAGTCCCGCCGGGTGCTGGTGGTGGCCGACCGGACCGACGTGGTCACCTGGCTGTCGCTGCGCAACCTGCCGGCCGTGCACCTGATCGCGCCGGACCAGCTCAACACCTACGACGTGCTGGTCAACGACGACGTGGTGTTCACCCGAGCCGCGTACGAGACGTTCGTGGCCTGGTCGGGCAGGGGCAAGGCGGCCCGGCCGGTGGATGGCACGGCAGCCGACGACCAGGTCCCCGACGGCCAGGTCGCGGACGATGAGGTCGCGGACGACGAGGAGGCAGCCAAGTGACGGCCGACCCGCGCGACATCCTGCTCGCACCGGTCATCTCGGAGAAGAGCTACGGCCTGCTGGACGAGAACAAGTACACGTTCATCGTGCGCCCGGACGCGAACAAGACGCAGATCAAGATCGCGGTCCAGCAGGTTTTCAACGTGACCGTGCGCGATGTCAACACGATCAACCGGCAGGGCAAGCGCAAGCGCACCCGGTTCGGCTACGGCAAGCGCAAGGACACCAAGCGCGCCATCGTCACGCTGAAGCCAGGCGACCGGATCGATGTATTCGGAGGGCCGGTCGGATGACCGGGATCTTCGAACAGTGGGCATGGTGGCGGCCCGGTCGGCTGACCGGGACCTCCAACCCGGTGGGCGTGGTGGCGGCCCGGTCGGCTGAGGCAGGGGACACACATGGGCATCCGTAAGTACAAGCCGACCACGCCGGGCCGGCGAGGCTCCAGCGTGGCCGACTTCGCCGAGATCACCCGGACGGAGCCGGAGAAGTCGCTGGTCCGCCCGCTGCACTCGCGCGGCGGCCGGAACAGCTCCGGCCGGATCACCACCCGGCACCAGGGTGGCGGCCACAAGCGCGCGTACCGCCTGATCGACTTCCGGCGCAACGACAAGGACGGCGTGCCGGCGAAGGTCGCGCACATCGAGTACGACCCGAACCGCACGGCCCGCATCGCGCTGTTGCACTACGCCGACGGCGAGAAGCGGTACATCATCGCGCCGGCCCGGCTGCGCCAGGGCGATCGGGTGGAGAGCGGCCCGGGCGCCGACATCAAGCCGGGTAACAACCTGCCGCTGCGCAACATCCCGGTCGGCACCGTGGTGCACGCCATCGAGCTGCGACCCGGTGGCGGCGCGAAGATCGCCCGCTCGGCCGGCGCGTCCGTCCAGCTTGTCGCCAAGGACGGGCCGTACGCGCAGCTCCGGATGCCGTCCGGCGAGATCCGCAACGTCGACGTGCGCTGCCGGGCCACCGTGGGCGAGGTCGGTAACGCCGAGCAGTCCAACATCAACTGGGGCAAGGCTGGCCGGATGCGGTGGAAGGGCAGGCGCCCGACCGTCCGCGGGGTGGCGATGAACCCGGTCGACCACCCGCACGGTGGCGGCGAGGGCAAGACCTCCGGTGGCCGGCACCCGGTCAACCCGGCCGGCAAGCCCGAGGGCCGCACCCGGCGTCGCAAGGCCAGCGACGCGCTCATCGTCCGTCGTCGCAAGACCAACAAGAAGCGCTAGGGGTAGGTGTTTCACGGCATGCCACGCAGTCTGAAGAAGGGCCCGTTCGTCGATGACCACCTGCTGAAGAAGGTGGACGCGCAGAACGAGACGAACAAGAAGACCGTGATCAAGACCTGGTCCCGGCGTTCCACGATCATTCCGGACATGCTCGGGCACACGATCGCGGTGCACGACGGCCGCAAGCACGTGCCGGTGTTCGTCACCGAGGCCATGGTCGGGCACAAGCTGGGCGAGTTCGCGCCGACCCGGACCTTCAGGGGGCATGTGAAGGACGACCGCAAGTCGCGCCGGAAGTAGCACCACCATTGCCGGCCTGGCCGGCGGGTAGCAACACACTCGAGCAAGGGGACAGCAGATGGCATCCAAGGCCCAGTCGGCCGGGGACGCGCAGGTGGAGAATCCGCGCGCCAGGGCGCGGGCGACGTACGTCCGCGTGACGCCGATGAAGGCGCGTCGGGTGGTCGACCTCATCCGCGGTCTGCCCGCGGACGAGGCGCTCACCATCCTGCGGTTCGCGCCGCAGGCGGCCAGCGAGCCGGTCTGGAAGGTGCTGGCCAGCGCGGTGGCGAACGCCGAGCACAACCTCCGGCTGGACCCCGAGACCCTTGTCGTCGCTCGGGCGTACGTCGACGAGGGTCCGACGTTGAAGCGGTTCCGGCCGCGGGCGCAGGGCCGGGCGTACCGGATCAACAAGCGCACCAGTCATATCACGGTCGAGGTGGAGAGCGTTTCGACGACTCGGCCGGCGGCCAGGCGGAAGCAGTCGAACGCGAAGGGGAGGACCCGCTAGTGGGTCAGAAGGTCAACCCGCACGGGTTCCGGCTCGGTATCACCACCGACTGGAAGTCTCGGTGGTTCGCGGACAAGCTCTACTCCGACTATGTCAAGGAAGACGTGGCCATCCGGCGGATGATGACCCGCGGGATGGAGCGTGCCGGTATCTCCCGGGTGGAGATCGAGCGTACCCGGGACCGGGTCCGGGTCGACATCCACACCGCCCGGCCGGGCATCGTGATCGGCCGGCGGGGTGCCGAGGCGGACCGGATCCGGGCCGAGCTGGAGAAGCTCACCGGTAAGCAGGTACAACTGAACATCCTCGAGGTAAAGAACCCCGAGGCGGACGCGCAGCTCGTGGCGCAGGGTGTGGCCGAGCAGCTCTCCAGCCGGGTCAGCTTCCGGCGGGCGATGCGCAAGGCCATGCAGTCGGCGATGAAGAGCTCCGGCGTCAAGGGCATCCGGGTGCAGTGCGCGGGCCGGCTCGGCGGCGCGGAGATGTCCCGGTCGGAGTTCTACCGTGAGGGCCGGGTGCCGCTGCACACGCTGCGCGCGAACATCGACTACGGGATGTACGAGGCGCGCACCACCTTCGGCCGGATCGGCGTGAAGGTGTGGATCTACAAGGGCGACGTCCAGCCCGGTGCCAAGGTCGAGCGCGAGACCGCGGAGTCGCAGACCCGGGCGCCGCGCCGCGAGCGGGCCGGTGCCGGCTCGGGTGCCGGTGGTGGCGGCCGGCCGCGTCGTTCCGGGGCGTCGGGCACCACCGCGATGGGTACCGAGGCTGGCCGGGCCGCGCTGCAGGCCGACCAGCGGCCGTCCCCGCAGGCGCCGGCTCAGGCTCCAGCCGAGGCCGGGCCGCCGGCCGAGAACCAGGAGGGCTGAGGCGATGCTGGTCCCACGCAAGGTCAAGTACCGCAAGCAGCACCATCCCCGGCGGACCGGTCAGGCCAAGGGGGGTACCAAGGTCAACTTCGGCGAGTACGGCATCCAGGCGCTGGAGCCGCACTACGTGACCAACCGGCAGATCGAGTCGGCCCGTATCGCCATGACCCGCTACATCAAGCGTGGCGGCAAGGTCTGGATCAACATCTTCCCGGACCGTCCGCTGACCAAGAAGCCAGCCGAGACCCGGATGGGGTCGGGCAAGGGCTCGCCGGAGTGGTGGATTGCCAACGTCAAGCCGGGCCGGGTGATGTTCGAGCTGTCCGGCGTGTCGGAGCCGGTGGCCCGCGAGGCGCTGCGGCTGGCAATGCACAAGCTCCCGATGAAGTGCCGTTTCGTCAAGCGCGAAGTGGGTGAGGTCTGATGCCAGCGGGAACACCTCCCGCCGAGCTGCGTGAGCTGCCCGAGGAGGAGCTGCGGTCGCGGCTGCGCGAGGCCAAGGAGGAGCTGTTCAACCTCCGCTTCCAGATGGCGACCGGCCAGTTGGACAACAACCGTCGGCTGCGGACCGTCCGTCGCGACATCGCCAAGATCTACACGATCATGCGTGAGCGCGAGCTTGGTCTGTCGGTCGCCCCGGACGCTGAAGGTGTGGCATGAGCGAGATCAACTCGGGTACGGGCGCCCCGCGGGGCGGCTCGGGCGGGACCGGCGCCGCGCCGGTCCGCAACCGGCGCAAGACCCGTGAAGGCCTGGTGGTCAGCGACAAGATGGACAAGACCGTCGTGGTCGCCGTCGAGGACCGGGTCAAGCACCCGCTGTACGGCAAGGTGCTACGGCGGACCAACAAGCTCAAGGCGCACGACGAGCAGAACTCCTGTGGCGTCGGCGACCGCGTCCTGCTGATGGAGACCCGGCCGCTGTCGGCGACCAAACGCTGGCGGGTCGTTGAGATCCTGGAGAGAGCCAAGTAAGGAAGGCCACGCAAGAAGCTGGCCAAGCTAGGTAGCCATCTGCGCCGCCGGCGCAGCCGAAGGTTGGGGTTGACGTGATCCAGCAGGAGTCGCGACTGCGTGTCGCCGACAACACCGGTGCCAAGGAGATCTTGTGCATCCGGGTGCTCGGTGGCTCGGGTCGGCGCTATGCCGGCATCGGCGACATCATCGTGGCGACGGTCAAGGACGCCCTGCCGGGTGCCGGGGTCAAGAAGGGTGACGTCGTGAAGGCCGTGGTGGTCCGCACGACCAAGGAGCGCCGTCGCGCGGACGGCTCCTACATCCGGTTCGACGAGAACGCCGCCGTGCTCATCAAGAACGACAACGAGCCGCGCGGCACCCGCATCTTCGGGCCGGTCGGCCGCGAGCTGCGGGAGAAGAAGTTCATGAAGATCATCTCGCTCGCGCCGGAGGTTTTGTAGCGATGAAGGTGAAAAAGGGTGACACCGTCCTGGTGATCGCGGGCAAGGACAAGGGCGCCAAGGGCAAGGTCATCGCCGCGTTGCCGAAGCGGAACCGGGTCATCGTCGAGGGGGTCAGCCGGGTGAAGAAGCACACCCGGGTCAGCACCACGGCCCGCGGCGCGCAGTCTGGCGGCATCGTGACCCAGGAGGCGGCCATCCACGTGAGCAACGTGATGCTGATCGACAGCGATGGAAAGCCGACCCGGGTCGGCTACCGCAAGGACGAGGACGGCCGGAAGGTTCGCATCTCCCGCCGTTCCGGTAAGGACATCTGAGCATGACCGTGACTGACAGCGAGAAGATGGTCCCGCGGCAGAAGGTGCGCTACCGCACGGAGATCGCGCCCGCCCTGCGGGAGCAGTTCTCCTACCCCAACGTCATGCAGATCCCCGGCCTGGTCAAGGTCGTGGTCAACATGGGCGTGGGCGACGCTGCCCGGGACGCGAAGCTGATCGACGGCGCGCTGCGCGACCTGGCCACCATCACCGGCCAGAAGCCGCAGGTTCGCCGGGCCACCAAGTCGATCGCGCAGTTCAAGCTGCGTGAGGGCATGCCGATCGGCGCGAAGGTCACCCTGCGCGGCGACCGGATGTGGGAGTTCCTGGACCGGCTGCTCACCATTGCGCTGCCGCGTATCCGCGACTTCCGCGGCCTGTCAGACCGCCAGTTCGACGGCAACGGCAACTACACGTTCGGGCTCAACGAGCAGTCGATGTTCCATGAGATCGACATGGACCGGGTCGACCGGCAGCGGGGCATGGACATCACGGTTGTCACCTCCGCCAAGACCGACGAGGAGGGCCGGGCGCTGCTCAGGCTTCTCGGTTTCCCCTTCAAAGAGCCGGCATAGCAAGGAGATCTGACATATGGCCAAGACCGCTCTTGTCAACAAGGCGAAGCGCAAGCCGAAGTTCGCCGTCCGTGCCTACACGCGCTGCCAGCGCTGTGGCCGGCCGCATTCGGTGTACCGCAAGTTCGGGCTGTGCCGGATCTGCCTGCGCGAGATGGCACACCGGGGCGAGCTGCCCGGCGTGACAAAGTCGAGCTGGTAGCCCGACCTGACAGTCCCACCGAGCCGATCCCTCCTTCGCCGTAGGCCCGCATATGGCCGGGAACCGCGGCGAGAAAGGCGCCCACATACATGACCATGACCGACCCGATCGCAGACATGCTGACCCGTCTGCGCAACGCCAACACGGCGTACCACGACACCGTCGTGATGCCGCACTCCAAGCTCAAGTCGCACATCGCCGAGATCCTCCAGCAGGAGGGCTACATCGCCGGCTGGAGCGTCACCGACGCCGCGGTCGGCAAGCAGCTCACCGTCGAGCTGAAGTACGGCCCGAACCGGGAGCGCAGCATCGCCGGCGTGCGTCGGGTCTCCAAGCCGGGCCTGCGGGTGTACGCCAGGTCCACCGGCCTGCCGAAGGTGCTGGGCGGGCTCGGCGTCGCGATCATCTCCACGTCGTCCGGCCTGCTGACCGACCGGCAGGCCGCCAAGCGCGGAGTGGGCGGGGAAGTCCTCGCCTACATCTGGTGAGCCGGGAAGGAGACAGCGGCTATGTCGCGTATCGGTAGGCTGCCGGTCCCCGTGCCGGCTGGCGTGGATGTGACCATTGAGGATCGCACCGTCGTCGTGAAGGGTCCCAAGGGTGAGCTGTCGCACACCGTCGTCGCGCCGATCACGGTCGACCGCGACGAGGACGGCAGCCTGCTGGTACGGCGGCCGAACGACGAGCGGGAGAGCAAGGCGCTGCACGGGCTGTCCCGTACGCTGGTCGCCAACATGGTGGTCGGCGTGACCCAGGGCTATGCCAAGACGCTGGAGATCGTCGGCACCGGGTACCGTGTGGTGGCCAAGGGCAGCGACCTGGAGTTCGCGCTGGGGTTCAGCCACCCGGTGCCGGTGACGGCCCCGGACGGCATCAGGTTCCGGGTCGAGACGCCGACCCGGTTCGTGGTCGAGGGCATCGACAAGCAGAAGGTCGGCGAGGTGGCCGCCAACATCCGCAAGATCCGTCCCCCGGAGCCGTACAAGGGCAAGGGCGTGCGGTACCAGGGTGAGGCGGTCCGTCGCAAGGCCGGGAAGACGGGTAAGTAAGTCATGGCGAGCGCAACCTCCATCACCCGCAAGGCTCAGGCGAGCGGCGTGTCCGCCGCGCGCCGCGGCTCCCGGGCGCGCCGGCACTTCCGGCTCCGCAAGCGGCTGGCCGGTACGGCGGAGCGGCCACGCCTGGTCGTGACGCGGTCCACCCGGCACATCTACGCCCAGATCGTGGACGACGACCGCGGTGTCACGCTGGCCTCCGCGTCGACGTACAAGCTTGCCAGCGAGGGCAACAAGACCGCGCAGGCCAGGAAGGTCGGCTTGGTGCTGGCCGAGCGGGCCAAGGCGGTCGGGATCAGCAAGGTCGTCTTCGACCGCGGCGGCAACAAGTACCACGGCCGGATCGCCGCACTGGCCGACGCCGCTCGTGCGGGTGGGCTGGAACTGTAATGGCAACGGACAGCAACGGAAGGACCGCCTGATGCCAGGAACGCAGCGCCGCGGTGGCGGTGGTGGCGACCGCGAGCGCCGGGACCGGCGGGACGGCGGCCGGGGTGGGCCACCCGTCGACAAGACCCCCCACCTTGAGCGGGTTGTCGCGATCAACCGCGTTGCCAAGGTCGTCCGCGGTGGCCGCCGGTTCAGCTTCACCGCGCTGGTCGTGGTGGGCGACGGCGACGGCACCGTCGGCGTCGGCTACGGCAAGGCCAAGGAGGTGCCCGCGGCCATCGCCAAGGGCGTCGAGGAGGCCAAGAAGCACTTCTTCAAGGTGCCGCGGATTGGCAGCTCCATCCCGCACCCGATCACCGGTGAGGCCGCCGCGGGTGTGGTGCTGCTCAAGCCGGCCAGCCCGGGCACCGGCGTGATCGCCGGTGGCGCGGTGCGGGCCGTGCTGGAGTGTGCCGGCATCCACGACGTGCTGAGCAAGAGCCTCGGCTCGGACAACCCGATCAACATCGTGCACGCTACGGTGGCCGCGCTGAAGGGTCTGGTCCGGCCGGAGGAGATCGCCGCCAAGCGGGGGCTGCCGCTGGAGGACGTGGCGCCGGCTGGCCTGCTCCGGGCCCGCGCGGCTGGTCAGGGGGTGTGAGGTGGCTCGGCTGAAGGTCACCCAGATCCGCTCGGCCATCGGGGCCAAGCAGAACCAGCGCGAGACCCTGCGCTCGCTGGGCCTGAAGCGGGTCCACGACGTGGTGGTCAAGGAGGATCGGCCGGAGATCCGCGGCATGGTCAGGACGGTGCCCCACCTGGTCGCCGTCGAGGAGGTGGAGTAACCCGATGACAATCAAGATTCACCACCTGCGCCCGGCACCCGGCTCCAACACCAGGAAGACCCGGGTGGGTCGGGGCGACGGCTCCAAGGGCAAGACCGCTGGCCGCGGCACCAAGGGCACCAAGGCCCGCTACCAGGTGCCGGACGGCTTCGAGGGCGGTCAGCTGCCGCTGCACATGCGGCTGCCGAAGCTGAAGGGCTTCAAGAACCGGTTCCGGGTCGAGTACCAGGTCGTGAACGTCGAGCGGCTGGCCGAGCTGTTCCCGAACGGCGGCCCGGTTGGTCCGGACGAGATGGTCGAGGCCGGCGCGGTCCGCAAGGGCAGGCCGGTGAAGGTGCTCGGCGCTGGCGAGCTCGGCGTCGCCCTGGTGGTGAGCGCGCACGCGTTCTCCGACACCGCCCGGGAGAAGATCACCTCGGCCGGAGGCACGGTCACCGAGCTGTGATGACGTCGTGATGACCAGGATTGTGGATAAGCAGGACTGTGGTGATCATGGATCGGCATGCCGCCGGGTGGACGGGTTCAGGACCGTCACCCGGCGGCATGCCTCAATCCGCAGGTACGAACCGTCCCATACCCACCCGTACCGGCCCGTCCCTTAGTCGATCGCACTTTGACTGTTAGAGTCGCACCCTGCGGATAAGGGCACCGCGCAGGGAGCCGTGCTCGATCCATCCCAGACCACACCGACCGGGTGCCACAAGCCCCGGCCACCCGACGGAGAGGCCGGTGGGACCCGGCTTCCATTTGGCGCAGGAGGATCCGTGCTTTCCGCGTTCGCATCGGCGTTCCGGACGCCTGACCTGCGCCGGAAGCTGCTGTTTTCGCTTGGCATCGTCGCCCTGTACCGGCTCGGTGCGAGCGTGCCGACCCCGGGCGTGTCGACGAAGAACATCAACACCTGCATCGAGCTGGTGAACCAGGGCGCTTCCAAGGATCTCTACAGCCTGGTCAACCTGTTCAGCGGTGGTGCGCTGCTGAAGCTGTCGATCTTCGCGCTCGGCATCATGCCGTACATCACCGCGAGCATCATCATCCAGTTGCTGACGGTGGTGATCCCGCGGTTCGAGACGCTCCGCAAGGAAGGCCAGTCCGGCCAGAACAAGCTCACCCAGTACACCCGGTACCTGACGATCGGGCTGGCGATCCTGCAGTCCACCGGGATCATCGCGCTGGCCCGCAGCGGCAACCTGTTCGTCGGCTGCCCGAACCAGTTCCCGATCATCAAGGACCAGTCGGTCGTCCACCTCGGCACCATGGTCATCGTGATGACGGCGGGCACCGCGGTCATCATGTGGCTGGGCGAGCTGATCACCGACCGCGGCGTCGGCAACGGCATGTCGGTGCTGATCTTCACCTCGATCGCGGCCCGCATCCCGGCCGAGGGCGGCACCTTGCTGCGCAACGGCGGCGGCTTCTCCTTCTTCCTGATCTGCCTGCTTGGGCTGGCCATCATCGCCGCGGTGGTCTTCGTGGAGCAGGCGCAGCGCCGCATCCCGGTACAGTACGCCAAGCGGATGGTTGGTCGCCGGATGTACGGCGGCACCTCGACCTACCTGCCGCTGAAGGTCAACCAGGCCGGTGTCATCCCGGTCATCTTCGCCTCGTCGCTGTTGTACCTGCCGCAACTGATCAGCAGCCTGTCCAGCAACAACAACACCACGAGCTGGTGGCAGCGGTTTATCAGCAACCAGCTCACCAACCAGGCCAGCTTTGTCCATATTGTCACCTACTTTATGCTTATCGTGTTTTTCACCTACTTCTATGTGTCCATCACCTTTAACCCGGAGGAGCGGGCCGAGGACATGAGGAAGTACGGTGGGTTCATCCCCGGCATCCGGCCAGGGAGGCCCACGGCCGAGTACCTGAGCTTCGTGCTCTCCCGCATCACGCTGCCTGGCTCGCTGTACCTGGCGACTGTCGCCGTACTGCCGAACTTCTTCTTCAGCTTCACCCAGGGGAACAACCAGAACTTCCCCTTCGGTGGCACCGCCGTGCTGATCATGGTCGGCGTCGGGCTGGACACGGTGAAGCAGATCGAGAGCCAGCTTATGCAGCGTAACTACGAGGGGTTCCTCCGGTAGTGCGCCTCGTACTCGTCGGCCCGCCAGGGGCGGGGAAGGGCACGCAGGCGCAGTTCATCGCCGCGCACTTCTCCATTCCCAAGATCTCTACGGGCGACATCTTTCGGACGAACGTCAGCCAGGGCACCTCGCTGGGACTGTCCGCAAAGCGCTACATGGACGCGGGCGACCTGGTGCCGGACGAGATCACCATCGCCATGGTCCGCGACCGGCTGGCCGAGGACGACGCCAGCGACGGGTTCCTGCTCGACGGCTTCCCGCGCAACGTGCCGCAGGCCGAGACGCTGGACAAGATGCTCTCCGAGCTCGGCACCAAGCTCGACGTTGTGCTCGAGCTTGTGGTGGACGACGAAGAGGTGATCCGGCGGTTGTCCGGGCGCCGGACCTGCCGCACCTGCGGGCACATCTGGCACGTCGACTTCGACCCGCCCAGCAAGGACGGCACCTGCGACCACTGCGGGGGTGAGCTGTTCCAGCGCGACGACGACCTGCCCGGCACGATCCGGCACCGGCTCGAGGTGTACGCCGAGCAGACGTCGCCGCTGGTGGCCTTCTACGCCGATCGTGGCATCCTGACCGGCATCGACGCGAGCGGCCTGGTCGAGGACATCACCGATCGGGCGATCGACGCGCTGCGCCACATTGACGACTGATCAGGCTGACGTATGGTCGCAGCACGCTGGTATCGCGGGTGGAGGTGGCGGGATCGGATGATCCAGATCAAGACCGACGACGAGATCGCGCGGATGCGTGCCGCGGGCCTGGTGGTGTGCCGGGCGCTGGCCGCGCTGCGTGCCAGCGTCCGGCCCGGGATCAGCACGGCCGACCTGGACGCCATCGCCGAGGAGTGCATCCGCGACGATGGTGCTGTCCCGTCGTTCCTCGGTTACCGCGGCTTTCCGGCCCGGATCTGCACCTCGGTGAACGAGGAGGTCGTGCACGGCATCCCGCGGCCCGACAAGGTTCTCCGCGAGGGTGATGTGATCTCCATCGACTGCGGTGCGATCGTGGACGGCTGGCATGGCGACTCGGCCATCACCGTGGGGGTAGGCGAGATCCGGCCGGAGCACGCCCGGATGATGGCGGTCTGCGAGGAGTCGATGTGGGCTGGCTTCGCCGCCGCCCTGGCCGGGGGCAAGCTGACCGACATCAGCCACGCGGTCGAGGTCGCCATCCGCGGTGGCGGCGACTACGGCATCGTCGACCATTACGGCGGGCACGGCATCGGCACCGAGATGCACCAGGACCCGCACGTGCTCAACTACGGCCGGCCTGGTCGCGGCCCCCGGCTGGTGCCCGGCCTCTGCCTGGCCATCGAGCCGATGATCACTATGGGCGGCCCGGAGACCCGTGAGCTGGAGGACGGCTGGACGGTGGTCACTACCGACGGCTCCTACGCCGCCCACTACGAGCACACCGTGGCGATCACCGCGGACGGCCCGTGGGTGCTGACCGCCGAGGACAGCGGAGCAGCCAAGCTGGCGGAGTACGGCGTCCAGGTGCCTGCCCGCACCCCATGACACGCGGAACGATTTTCGGGCCAGACGGGCAGGCGTCAGGGCACCGTGCGGAGCTAGGGTTGGTGTGTGACAGACGAGCTTCGGGCGAGCAACGCCGACCGGGAGGCGGTTGTCCAGCGGCTGAACACGGCGTTCAGTGAAGGGCGGCTAGACCTGGCTGAGCTGGACGAGCGGGTGGCCAAGGCGTACGCGGCAAAGACCCTCGGCGACCTGCGTGGCCTGACCATCGACCTGCCGGCCGGGTCGGCCTCGAGGCCGGGGTTGAAGCCGGCTCCCGCCGACCAGGGGCCGCCCCAGCCGCCGGCCACCGCCCAGAATCTCAAGCAGGCCGCCCTGGAGCTGGCGCACTCCCGGATCAACGCCAAGCTGGAACGGGATCGGCAGCGGGTCGCCCGCCGTCGGCAGCGGTACGAGATGGCCCACCTCCGCGGCTACGGCGGCTCGGTCGCCGCATGGGCGTCGGTGAGCCTCATCTGCTTCACCGTCTGGCTGGTAGCCGGGCTGACCGGAAGCTGGGCGGTGCCATGGTTCCTCTGGGTGGCCGGTCCGTGGGGTGCGGTGCTGCTGATGCGATATCTCAGCGGCCACTCGTCGCGCTAGGCATAGTCCGTGCTGGGCCCAGTTCGCCCTGTACCCAGTTCGCCCTGGGCCAGCTCACGCTAGGGCCCAGCGCGGCCGCCCCGGTCACCCGGTCGGCGTCCTACGCCGTCGTGACCGAGGTCGAGACCAGGGACTCAAGCTCCACCTGCATATCCATCTCAACTCCTCAACCTATCGAGATAGATAAGTCTTGACCATAGCGCCTGTGAAGCCTGCTCGACCCACCGCTGAGATTCGGTAGGGTCGGCCGGTGACCGATGGACTGCCGCGTGACGAGGACCTGCGGGCCGGGAACGTTGAGCGCGACGCCGTGGTGCAGCGGCTGACCGATGCTTTCGGTGAGGGTCGGCTGGAGCTGGCCGAGCTGGACGAGCGGGTCGCTCGGGCGTACGCGGCAAAGACCTTGGGCGAGCTCAGGCCGCTGCTGGCCGACCTGCCCGGACCCGCCGCCCGGCGGGACCGGGGGGCGGCCACGCTGCCCGGGCCGACCGCGCCGCTGCCCGCGCCGCCGTCGCGGCGGGTGGCGGCGCGTGGGCCTGGCAGGCACCCGTTCCCCGTCTGGATCCGCTGGCAGATCTACTCGTGGGTGCTCGCCGTGTCGGTCAACCTGATCGTCTGGCTGTTGGCCAGCATCGCGAACGGCGACCTGCTCTACTTCTGGCCAGCCTGGGTGGCCGGGCCGTGGGGGGCGGCCATCATCGCTCAGGCCGTGGTGGTACGGCTGGAAGGCAGGCGCTGAGCCAGCCGCCGGGCTGGGCCGGCCGCCGGGCCGTCGGGTTTGGCGATCTCGCCATGAGATCGCTACACTCGTACGTCGGCGTTCCGTCGCCGTTTCCGCTCGTGCTGTGGCCGCACGCGCGTACGACGCCCTCTGACGCGACGCCAACCTGCACAGGTATGTAAGCACACGTCACGATTGCGGAGGACATGCCCAAAAAAGATGGGGCCATCGAGGTCGAAGGTCGGGTGGTCGAGCCCCTCCCGAACGCGATGTTTCGGGTCGAGCTGACCAACGGGCACAAGGTTCTGGCACACATTAGTGGCAAGATGCGGCAGCACTACATCCGGATCCTTCCGGAGGACCGAGTGGTGGTGGAGCTCTCGCCGTACGACCTCACCCGTGGGCGCATTGTCTACCGCTACAAGTAGGTCCGACACCCGCACAGGCCGGTAACGCGGCTGAACCGCGTAGCGATCAGGAGTGGCAACAGCCGTGAAGGTCAAGCCGAGCGTCAAGAAGATCTGTGACAAGTGCAAGGTGATCCGCCGGCACGGGCGGGTCATGGTCATCTGCGAGAACCTGCGCCACAAGCAGCGGCAGGGCTGAGCAGGGGCCTGGCCAGCATCATTCGCACCCCATCCGTGGCGGTCACTGACCGCCACGGTCCACCCTCGGTCGGAGGCCGAGGCCCCGCCGAGGGCAGGCGGGGGCGGGGTGGCGGCAGACCTCCGCAGGACATGTGAGGAGCACCGCCCGACCATGGCACGTCTCGTCGGCGTCGACCTCCCCCGCGAGAAGCGGCTGGAGATCGCGCTCACCTACATCTACGGCATCGGCCGGACCCGGGCCACCGAGACACTCGCCCAGACCGGGGTCAGCCCGGACCTGCGCGTCCGCGACCTGTCCGACGAGGACCTGGTCAAGCTCCGGGACTGGATCGAGGCGAGCTACAAGGTGGAGGGTGACCTGCGCCGCGAGGTCGCGCAGGACATCCGCCGCAAGATCGAGATCGGCTGCTACCAGGGCATCCGGCACCGCCGCGGGCTGCCCGTGCATGGGCAGCGCACCAAGACCAACGCGCGCACCCGCAAGGGCCCGAAGAAGACCATCGCCGGCAAGAAGAAGGCCGGCAAGAAGTAAAGGTCCGGCAAGAAGTAGCAGCCCGAACGGCCACCCAGCGATCTGGAGATACCACACAGCATGCCTCCGAAGACCCGCGCCGGTGCCGGCGTGAAGAAGGTCCGGCGCAAGGAAAAGAAGAACGTCGCGCACGGACACGCGCACATCAAGAGCACCTTCAACAACACCATCGTCACGATCACCGACCCGTCCGGGAACGTGATCTCCTGGGCCTCGGCCGGCCACGTGGGCTTCAAGGGCTCGCGCAAGTCCACGCCGTTCGCCGCCCAGCTTGCCGCCGAGAACGCCGCCCGCAAGGCGCACGAGCACGGCATGAAGAAGGTCGACGTCTTCGTCAAGGGCCCGGGCTCGGGCCGGGAGACGGCGATCCGCTCGCTGCAGGCGGCCGGTCTCGAGGTCGGTTCGATCCAGGACGTCACCCCGCAGCCGCACAACGGCTGCCGGCCGCCGAAGCGTCGGCGGGTCTGAGGCCGGAGGAGTAGAGAAGATGGCTCGCTACACGGGTCCGATGACCCGCATCTCGCGCCGGCTCAAGGTCGACCTGGTCGGCGGTGACCAGGCCTTCGAACGCCGTCCCTACCCGCCCGGCGACCACGGCCGCGGCCGGATCAAGGAGTCGGAGTACCTGCTTCAGCTTCAGGAGAAGCAGAAGGCCCGGCACACCTACGGCGTGCTGGAGAAGCAGTTCCGCCGGTACTACGCCGAGGCCACCCGGCAGAAGGGCAAGAGCGGCGAGAACCTGCTCCGGCTGCTGGAGTCCCGGCTGGACAACGTGGTGTACCGCTCCGGGCTGGCCCAGACCCGCCGGCAGGCCCGCCAGCTCGTCAGCCACGGCCACTTCCTGGTCAACGGGCAGAAGGTCAACATCCCGAGCTACCAGGTGAGCCAGTGGGACATCATCGACGTCAAGCCGAGGTCGATGAACACCCTGCCGTTCGTGATCGCCAAGGAGTCCTACGGCGACCGGCCGGTGCCGGCCTGGCTGCAGGTGCTTCCCAACAACCTGCGAATCCTGGTCCACGGCCTGCCGGAACGGGCGCAGATCGACGTACCGTTCCAGGAGCAGCTTATCGTGGAGTTCTACTCCAAGTAGTGTCCAGCACCGCCCACATCTCCCGGCGTCATATGGCGGGCGCCAGAGAAACCAGGGAAGGACGATCATGCTCATCACCCAGCGACCCACGCTGACCGAGGAGCCCATCAACGAGTTCCGCTCGCGGTTCGTCATCGAACCGCTGGAGCCCGGCTTCGGCTACACCCTCGGCAACTCGCTACGCCGTACCCTGCTGTCCTCGATCCCGGGCGCGGCCGTGACCAGCCTCCGGATCGACGGCGTGCTGCACGAGTTCACCACCGTGCCGGGGGTCAAGGAGGACGTCACCGACCTCATCCTGAACCTCAAGGAGCTGGTGGTCAGCTCCGAGAGCGATGAGGCAGTGACCATGTACCTGCGCAAGCAGGGCCTCGGTGAGGTGACCGCGGCGGACATCGCACCGCCGGCCGGCGTTGAGGTGCACAACGCCGACCTGCACATCGCCACCATCAACAAGAAGGGCCGGCTGGAGATCGAGCTGACGGTCGAGCGCGGGCGCGGCTACGTCCCCGCCACCCAGAACAAGCAGCCCGGCCAGGAGATCGGCCGCATCCCGGTTGACTCGATCTACTCGCCGGTGCTGAAGGTCAACTACCGGGTCGAGGCAACCCGGGTCGAGCAGCGGACCGACTTCGACCGGCTGATCGTGGACATCGAGACCAAGATGTCGATCACGCCGCGGGACGCGGTGGCCAGCGCCGGCAAGACGCTGGTCGAGCTGTTCGGCCTGTTCCGCGAGCTGAACGTCGAGGCGGAGGGCATCGAGGTCGGCCCGTCGCCGCAGGAGGCGGCGGACATCGCCAACTTCAACATGCCCATTGAGGAGATGGAGCTGACCGTCCGGTCGTACAACTGCCTCAAGCGTGAGGGCATCCACACTGTGGGTGAGCTGCTGTCCCGCAGCGAGGCCGACCTCCTCGACATCCGAAACTTCGGCGCCAAGTCGATCGACGAGGTCAAGGCCAAGCTGGCTGGCATGAGCCTGGCCCTGAAGGACAGCCCACCCGGGTTCGACCCGACCCGCGCGGTGGACACCTTCGGCGCGGACGGCAGCTACGACGACGGCCAGGATTACGCGGAGACCGAGCAGCTCTAGCCGGTCCTAGTCAAGGAGAGCACCGATCATGCCCACGCCGACCAAAGGCCCGCGTCTCGGCGGCAGCCCAGCGCACGAGCGGCTGATGCTCGCCAACCTGGCGAAGTCGCTGTTCGAGCACGGGCGGATCACCACCACCGAGGCCAAGGCGAAGCGGCTGCGCCCGCTGGCCGAGCGGTTGATCACCTTTGCCAAGCGCGGTGACCTACATGCCCGGCGTCAGGTGCTGACCGTCGTCCGGGACAAGAGCATCGTGCACAAGCTGTTCGCCGAGATCGGGCCGATGTACACCGCGCGGCCGGGTGGCTACACCCGGATCATCAAGGTGGGCACACGCAAGGGCGACAACGCTCCGATGGCACAGATCTCGCTGGTCGAGGCGATGACCGCGGCGCAGTCGGTGGTCGGCGAGGCGGAGCGGGCCCGTGGATCCCGGTTCGCCCCGCGCCGGGCGGTGACCGGCCGCACCGCCGAGGCGGCGCGTGACCTGGCCGCCGAGTCGGAGACCGCCGCCAAGGTCGCCACGCAGGCCGACGCCGAGTCGGCCGAGGCCACGCCGGTGGCAGCGGATGCGGAAGCCGAGACATCCGCATCCGCCGAGCCCGCCAGCAAGCCGGCCACCAAGGGTGACGCCGACGGCACGTAGTCCCAGCAAGGCGCCCCGAGGAGCCCGTCACCCTATGAACGGTGGCGGGCTCCTGTCGCTCGCCGGGTTTACGCTAGGTCGCTGTTGAGTCTTCGAGGGAGGGTCTGACATGCCCCCCACGCAGGTCTGCGGCGTGCGGGTCCCGGCCTGGTCGTGCCGCTGGTATCGAAAGCTTGGGTCGGATCTCCGCGGTGTGTTCGAAGCCTGACGAGGATCGCGTCCGGCTGCGGCTGGATCTTGCCTACGATGGGGGCGGGTTCGCCGGGTGGGCGCGCCAGCCGGGCCGGCGGACCGTGCAAGGCACGATCGAGGAGGCGCTGGCCCGAATACTGCGCATCGAGGTGGCGCTGACCGTGGCGGGCCGTACCGATGCCGGCGTACATGCCACCGGCCAGGTCGCGCACGTCGACGTTCCCGCGCAGGGCTGGGCCGGCCTGGCCGCCACGCTGGCCCGAAGGCTCAACGGCGTGCTTCCCCCCGATGTGCGGGTCCGCGCGGTGGCCGAGGCCCCGGCCGGGTTCGACGCCCGGTTCGCCGCGCTGTACCGCCGCTACGCCTACCGGGTCAGCGACGCGCCGTACGGCGTCGACCCGCTGTGCCGGCACCACACCCTGGCCTGGCCCCGCCCGCTCGACCTGACCCGGCTCGCCGCCGCCTCCACCTGCCTGCTCGGCGAGCGTGACTTCGCGGCGTACTGCCGGCGCCGCGACGGCGCCACCACCCGCCGCCGGCTGCTCCGGCTGGACTGGCGCCGCGACGGCGACCATCTCCTGGTGGCGACGGTCGAGGCGGACGCGTTCTGCCACTCGATGGTGCGCAGCCTGGTCGGGGCACTGCTCGCCGTCGGCGAGGGCAGGCGGGAGCCGGACTGGCCGGCCGGGCTGCTGGCGCGGCGGGAGCGGGCCAACGAGGTCGCCGTGGCGCCGCCGCACGGGCTGACCCTGGAGCACGTCGGCTACCCGCCGGACGACCAGCTCGCGGCCAGGGTCGAGCAGAGCCGCCGAGTCCGGCTCTGACCGCGTTTTGCCCTGATGTTTCCCAGGCGGTATCGTAGCCTGCTGGCACCCACGGCGCGTTCCTGCGCGACTCACCGGTCGCTGGGTGTCCCCACACGTTGAGTTGAGAAGGTTGACCTGTGCGCACCTACAGCCCCAAACCTGGCGATATCACCCGTCAGTGGCACGTGATCGATGCGACCGGCGTGGTGCTTGGCCGGCTGGCCAGCCAGGTCGCCATCCTGCTGCGGGGCAAGCACAAGGCCCAGTTCGCCCCGCATCTCGACACGGGCGACTTCGTGGTGGTGGTGAACGCCGGCAAGGTCGCGCTGTCCGGCACCAAGCGTGACACCAAGTTCGAGTACCGGCACTCCGGCTACCCGGGCGGCTTGCACAAGCGCAGCTACGGCGACCTGCTGGACGCTCGACCGGAGCGGGTCGTCGAGCGGGCCGTGCGTGGCATGCTGCCGAAGAACACGCTGGGCCGCCAGCAGCTCCGCAAGCTGAAGATATACGCGGGTCCGGAGCACCCTCACACCGCGCAGCAGCCGGTGCCGTTCGAGATCACCCAGGTGTCGCAGATCACCCAGGTGTCGCAGACCAGCTAGTGCACCAGCCGGTGCGTGGCCCGCACCCGGCTGTGGCTGTCCCAGACGCCGTCCGAGCAGCAGTAGGAGATATCAGGCGTGACCACTGTCACCATCGAGACCGAGACACCGCTCGCCCCAGCACCTAGGCCAGTCGCGACCTCCGGCACCACCAAGCCGATCGTGGGACGGCGCAAGGAGGCGGTGGTCCGGGTCCGCCTGGTCCCCGGCTCGGGTGCCTTCACCCTGAACGGCCGCACCCTGGAGTCGTACTTCCCGAACAAGGTGCACCAGCAGATCGTCAAGGAGCCGCTGGTCACCGTCGACAAGGTCGATCAGTACGATGTGTTCGCCAACCTGCATGGTGGTGGCGTCTCGGGGCAGGCTGGCGCGCTGCGGCTGGCCATCTCCCGGGCGCTGGTCAGCTTGGAGGCCGACGACCGTCCGGCGCTGAAGAAGGCCGGTTTCCTCACCCGCGACGCCCGTATGACGGAGCGCAAGAAGTACGGCCTGAAGAAGGCCCGGAAGGCGCCCCAGTACTCCAAGCGGTAGGCACTCCACGCGGTAGGTCACCCACGCCGCCCCGTCCACGGCGGTCGCGGCAAGATCGCGCAGCAGGATTCAGGCGACCCGGCGACGGGCCGCCTGATTTCGTGTCAGGCTTGACACAGGCCAGGGGGGGAAAGCATGGGCCGGCTCTTCGGTACCGATGGTGTCCGGGGGCTCGCGAACGGCGAGCTGACCCCGGAGCTGACCACCGCGATCTCGGTCGCGGCGGCGCACGTGCTCGGTGAGGCGGCCAGCCGGGCCGGTGGTGCCGGCCGGCCGGTCGCCGTGGTCGGCCGCGACCCACGGGCCAGCGGCGAGATGCTGGAGGCGGCGGTGCTGGCCGGGCTGACCAGCGCCGGTGCCGACGTGCTCCGGGTCGGCGTCCTGCCGACTCCGGCGGTGGCGCACCTGGTGGCCGAGACCGGCGCCGACTTTGGCGTCATGCTTTCGGCCAGCCACAACCCGATGCCGGACAACGGGCTGAAGCTGTTCGCCCGCGGCGGCCATAAGCTGCCGGACACGGTGGAGGACGAGATCGAGGCCCGGCTGGCCGAGCGCTGGCAGCGGCCCACCGGCGCTGGCGTCGGCCGGGTGCACGACCTGCCCGACCCGGTCGAGCGATACGCCAGCCATCTGCTCGGCACCGTGCCGGCCGGGTCACCGCTGGCCGGGCTGCACGTCGTCGTCGACTGCGCGAACGGTGCCGCTGCCGCCGTCGCGCCGCTGGTGTACGCCCGGGCCGGCGCCAAGGTGACCGTGGTCGGTGCCGAGCCGGACGGGCTGAACATCAACGACGGCTGCGGCTCCACCCACCTGGAGGAGCTGATGGCCGCCGTGGCCAAGCACGGCGCGGACGTCGGCATCGCACACGACGGCGACGCCGACCGCTGCCTTGCGGTGGCCGCGGACGGTTCGCTCGTGGACGGTGACCAGATCCTTGCGATCCTCGCGCTGTCGCTTCGGGCGGATGGTGCGCTGGCCGGCGACACCGTGGTGGCGACCGTGATGAGCAACCTCGGCTTCCACCACGCGATGCGGGACGCGGGGATCATGGTCGCCACCACCCCCGTCGGCGACCGGTACGTGCTGGAGCGGCTGCGCGCGGATGGCCTCTCGCTGGGCGGTGAGCAGAGCGGGCACATCGTGTTCCGCGACCACGCCACCACCGGGGACGGGCTGCTCACCGCGCTGCAGCTGCTGACCCGGATGGCCCGGTCCGGCCAGCCGCTGGCCGATCTGGCCGCCGTCGTCCGCCGGCTGCCACAGGTGCTGCTCAACGTGCCGGTGTCGGACCGGGCCGCGGTGGCCGGTTCGGCCGCCGTCCAGCAGGCGGTGGCGCTGGCCGAGGCTGAGCTGGGCGACGACGGCCGGGTGCTGCTCCGGCCGTCCGGCACCGAGCCGTTGGTCCGGGTCATGGTCGAGGCGCGCACCCAGCAGCTCGCCAACGCGATTGCGGGCCGGCTCGCCGAGGTGGTCGCCGCCACCTGAGCCCCGGGTCTCCGTGTTGTTCAGTCCAGCGGGTTGACCAGCCGCAACCCGGGAAACCGGCGGAAGTCCCGGTCGGTGCTCGCCACCACCGCCCCATGGTGCATGGCGAGTGCTGCCAGGTGTGCATCCATCACCAGCGGTCCGCGGACCTGCGCGTCCTCACACACGCCGGACAGCCCTGCCAGGTGGCCGTCAGGGGGTTCGATGACCCCGGCCACTGGCAGCGCCAGCCACTGGTTCACATAGCTCAGCGCCGCGATCATGGTGAGTGGCTCGGCCATGATCCGCGAGCTGGTGGTGATCCGGATGAACGCCAGCAGGTTGACCCAGGTGAACCGGACGGCTTCGGTACCGTTCAGCGTCTCCTCGAACCACCGGCGAACCTGCCCGTGGGAGTGGTTCCCCTTGTCGATGGCGATGACGGGTATGTTCGCGTCGATCAAGATCACCGGTAGTCCGGTCCTTCGGTCTCCTCAAGGAGCTGCCAGACGCAGTCAAGCTGCTGGCCCGGCCGCATGCCCAGGTTGACCGGCTCCACCCGATAGCGCTCCCGCGGGGGCTCGGCGGCCGGTCGGTCGAGGCCGCGGCGGAGCATGGTGTTCACCGTCTCCTTGAAGCTGCGCCCGGTGTGGCGCATCTCCTCGCGGACTCGCCGTATAACGTCGTCCTCGAGAGTGATGGTCGTTCGCTCTGACATGCTTAGGATGCTAGCAACGTGAGCATCATGATGCTAGGCGGTGACGTCGAAGACGGCGATGACCTTGGTGGCGGGCAGCCTGACCATCAGCGCGCCGGGCACGCTGTTGCGCCTGCCGAACTCCGCGGCCTGGTCCGCGCCCATGTAGCGACCGCCGACGGCGGTCGCCGCGTGGAGCAGCTCGGCGGGATCCTCGCTGGTCACGGCGGTGCCCTGGACCTGCACAAAGGCGTACGGCGGCTCCTCCAGGTCCACGCACAGCGCCAGCCGCGGGTCCCGGGCGATCGCCTGGCCCTTGGCAGATCTCTTGCCGGTGGTGAAGAGCAGGTCGTCACCCTCGACGACGAACCAGATCGGCGCGACCAGCGGTCGCCCGTCGAACGCGGTGAAGGCGAGCTTGCCGGTGCGGGTGCCCGCGCTGAGGAAGGTGCGGACCTCGTCGGTGAGGGTGGTCATCACACCAGCCTGCCACAGCCGGCCGTCGGGCAGCCGGAGGAGCAGCGCGCTCCCGGCCGCTCTGTCCTGGACTCCGGCGAACGTGCCGTGGCCGAGCAGGACCGCGACCGACCGGCTTCGGTGGCGTCGACGGTGAACGCTGGGACGATCGGGTAGCCGAGGAAGGCGAGCACCGGCAGCAGCCCGGCCGTCGCCGCCAGCCATCCCCTCCGGGAGACACGCGGCGTGACATAGGTCACCCCGATCGTCAGCAGCCCGGCCGCGAGGCTGATCCCGACGGCTCGCGGGCTGGCCAGCGTAGACCGCATTATGCCCAGCTTCCAGAGGGCGAAGGCACTGCCAGCTATCGCAAAATCCCGAGCGGTGGCGCCACCACTCGAAGGAGTTCATGCTGCATAGGCCTGGGTAGACCGGCGAATCCGTCGAAATGGTCCTTACGGATCGGTGACCTGTCTGCTCAGTTAGTCTCACTAACATGTGCGGCATCATCGGGTACGTCGGTCAGCGGCCGGCCCAGCCCATCGTCCTGGACGGGCTACGCCGGTTGGAGTATCGCGGCTATGACTCGGCCGGAGTAGCCCTGTTGGATGGAAATGGCGGAATTCTGCTGGAGCGAAAGGCGGGTCGGCTGGAAAACCTGGAGAAGCAGCTCGGCGGTGTCGTGCACCGGGGAAGCTGCGGCATCGGGCACACCCGGTGGGCCACCCACGGGGGCCCGACCGACCGCAACGCACACCCGCACGCGGACTGCGCCGGCCGGATCGCCGTGATCCACAACGGCATCATCGAGAATTTCGCGGCACTGCGCGCCGGGCTGGAGGAGCGCGGCCACGAGCTGGCCAGCGAGACCGACACCGAGGTCGTGGCGCACCTGCTGGAGGAGGAGATGGCCGGTGAGGCGGCGGACCTGACCGCGGCGATGCGGGCGGTCTGCCAGCGCCTGCACGGCGCGTTCACCCTGCTCGCCGTCCACGCCGACGCCCCGGACGCGGTGGTCGGGGCGCGGCGCAGCTCCCCGCTCGTGGTCGGCCTCGGCGCGGGTGAGACGTTCCTGGCCTCCGACGTGTCCGCGTTCATCGCGCACACCCGGGACGCGGTCGAGCTCGGCCAGGACCAGGTCGTCGAGGCGCGCCGGGACGGCTACACGGTCACCGACTACGCCGGCACGCCGGTCGACGGCAAGCATTTCGCCATCAACTGGGACCTGGCCGCCGCGGAGAAGGGCGGTCATCCGTACTTCATGCTCAAGGAGATCGAGGAGCAGCCGGCCGCCGTCGAGGACACCCTGCGTGGTCACCTGGTCAATGGCCGGATCGTGCTGGACGAGGAGCGCATCGACCAGCAGGTGCTGCGCGACGTCGACAAGGTCTTCGTGGTGGCCTGCGGGTCGGCGTACCACGCGGGGCTGATCGCCAAGCAGGCCATCGAGCACTGGACCCGCGTCCCGGTCGAGGTCGAGATGGCCTCGGAGTTCCGCTACCGCGACCCGGTGCTGGACCGGGCCACCCTGGTCGTGGCCATCTCGCAGAGCGGCGAGACGGCCGACACGCTGCAGGCGGTGCGGCACGCGCGCGAGCAGAAGGCGACCGTGCTGGCCATCTGCAACACCAACGGCGCGCAGATCCCACGAGACTCGGACGCGGTCCTCTACACCCGCTGCGGCCCGGAGATCGGCGTCGCGGCCACCAAGACGTTCCTGTCCCAGGTCACCGCCGCGTACCTGCTCGGCCTCGGGCTGGCCCAGGCGCGGGGCACGAAGTACGAGGACGAGGTGGCGCGGGAGTTCGAGACGCTGGCCGCGATGCCGCCGCTGATCGGCGAGGTGCTGGCCACGGTGGAGCCGGTGCGCGAGCTGGCCCGGGAGGTTGCGCACTCCAGGGCGGTGCTGTTCCTCGGCCGGCACCTGGGCTACCCGGTGGCGCTGGAGGGTGCGCTGAAGCTCAAGGAGCTGGCGTACATGCACGCCGAGGGGTTCCCGGCCGGAGAGCTCAAGCACGGGCCGATCGCGTTGATCGAGGAGGGGCTGCCGGTCGTGGTGGTGATGCCGTCGCCGCGCGGCCGGGCGGTGCTGCACAGCAAGGTGCTGTCGAACATCCAGGAGATCCGGGCCCGGGGCGCCCGGACGATTGTGATCGCCGAACACGGCGACGCCGCCGTCCGGCCGTACGCACACCATCTGGTCGAGGTCCCATGCACGCCGACGCTGCTGGCCCCGCTGGTGACGACGGTGCCGTTGCAGGTGCTCGCGGCCGAGATCGCCCAGGCCCGCGGGTACGACGTGGACAAGCCGCGCAACCTGGCTAAGTCCGTCACCGTCGAGTAGCTCCAGCTCGATGATCGCCGGAATGTGGGGTGCCGTGGCAGGCTGTCCGGTGTGATCGTCGGAGTGGGGATCGACGTGGTCGGCGTGCAGCGGTTCGGCGCGTCGCTGGCGCGTACGCCGGCCCTGGCCGAGCGGCTGTTCACGCCGGCTGAGCGGGTGACTCCGGACGGGCGGCCACGCACCACCGAGTCGCTCGCCGCCCGGTTCGCCGCCAAGGAGGCGCTGGCCAAGGCGGTCGGCGCGCCCGGCTCGCTGGAGTGGCATGACGCGGAGATCACCGTCGGTGCGGCGGGGAGGCCGATCCTGGTGGTGACCGGCACGATCGCGGCCCATGCGGCAACGCTTGGCATCGCCCGCTGGCACGTCTCGCTCTCGCACGACAACGACGTCGCCACCGCCGTGGTCATCGCCGAGGGTCCGCCCGTGACGGACGGGCAGCCCGGCGGCTCCCGGCAGGACGGTCTATAGTGGACGGCGTCTGGCCGGTGGCCGAGGTGCGGGCCGCCGAGGAGGCGCTGCTGGCCACGCTGCCGGAGGGCGCGCTGATGCGGCGTGCGGCGTACGGCCTGGCGGTCCACTGCGCGCGGCTCTGCGCCCGGGGCGTGGGGACGCGGCGGGTGTACGGCGCCCGGGTCGTGCTGCTGGTGGGCGCTGGGAACAACGGCGGGGACGCGCTGTACGCGGGCGCGACGCTGGCTCGGTGGGGAGCGCACGTCATCGCCGTCCTCCTGGACCCGGACCGGGCGCATGCCGGGGGGGTGGCCGAGCTGCGGGCTGCCCGGGGGTGGGTCGTCCCGGCGGGGGGCCGGTCCGCGGACGAGGCCGTGGCCGCACTCTCCCGGGCCGACCTGGTGGTCGACGGGATCGTCGGGATCGGGGGGCGGGGCGGGCTCCGGCCCGCGGCGGCCAGCCTGGCCGAGGTGGCTCGCGAGTCCGGCGCGGTGCGGGTCGCGGTCGATGTACCGTCCGGAGTGGACAGTGACACCGGGGCGGTGGCGGGAGCGGCGTTCGAGGCCGACGTCACGGTCACGTTCGGCTGCTACAAGCCCGGCCTGGTGGTCGGTCCTGGCGCGGTCACCTCCGGCCGGGTGGTGCTGGTCGACATCGGGCTGGCGCCGTACCTGCCGTGGCCGGACCTGGCGATTCTCACGGTCGGTGACCTGCCCGGCCTGGTGCCGGTGCCCGGGCCGGCGGATGACAAGTACACCCGGGGTGTAGTGGGCGTCGCGGCCGGCTCGGCGGGGTACACCGGGGCCGGGCTGCTCACGGTCGGCGCCGCCGTGCACGGGCCAGCCGGGATGGTGCGCTACGTCGGTGCGGCGGCGGACCTGGTCCGGTCGCGGCACCCCGAGGTGGTGGTCGCCGACGGGTTGCCGTCGCGGGCCGGCCGGGTGCAGGCCTGGGTGGTGGGGCCGGGGCTGGGCACCGATGCCGCGGCCCGGGAGATCCTCGACGACGTGCTGGCGTCCGACGTGCCGGTGGTGGTTGACGCCGACGGCATCACCCTGCTCGCCGCGACGCCGGACGCCCTGGCCCAGCGGGCGGCGCCCAGCCTGATCACCCCGCACGACCGGGAGCTCGCCCGGATCGCCGGGTTCGAGCCGGGCGAGGACCGGCTGGGTGTGGTCCGGCGGGCAGCCCGGCGGCTCGGCTGCGCGGTGCTGCTCAAGGGGGACGCCACGCTGGTCGCCCGGCCGGATGGCACCGCGTACGTCGACCGGTGCGGCACGCCGTGGCTGGCCACCGCGGGCAGCGGCGACGTCCTGGCCGGCATGATCGGCGCGCTGCTGGCCGCGTGGGGTGGCCGGGGCGGCGGCGCCGGGCCCGACGTGGCGCTGGCTGCGGCGGCGGGTACGTACGTGCACGGGGTGGCCGGCGAGCTGGCGGCCGAGCACGGCGTACCCACGGCGGCCGACGTGCTGGCCGCCGTACCTGCCGCCTACCGCCGTGCCGTATCCTCTCCCGCCCCCCGCTGACTCCCGGTGTGGTCACCTCTCGGCGTTGTGGTCACCTTTCGTTGGTCTGGCTACCCGTGTGGTCACCTACACGCCTTGTGGTGACCTCTTGTTGGTCTGGCCCGACGTGTGGTCACCTCTCGGCGTTGTGGTGACCTCTTGTTGGTCTGCAGCAACGAGAGGTCACCACAAGGCGCACAGGTGACCACACTGTTTGAGAGAATGGAGCGATGCAGCGTAGCGAGGCGCGCATTGACCTAGCCGCCATCCGGGCAAACGTCGAGACGCTGCGCGCCGCCACCCCGGCCGACGTGCTGGCCGTGGTGAAGGCGGACGGCTACGGCCACGGCCTGGTACCGGCCGCGCGGGCGGCGCTGGCCGGCGGGGCGACCTGGCTGGGCACCGCGTTCGCCGAGGAGGCGCTGGCGCTGCGCCAGGCCGGCATCACCGCGCCTATCCTGTCCTGGCTGGCCACACCCGGCGAGAACCTGACCGCCGCCGTCGCGGCCGACATCGACCTGTCCGCCGCCGCGGTGTGGGGCCTGGCCGAGATCGTCGTCGCCGCCCAGACCGCCGGCCGGACCGCCCGGGTGCACCTGAAGGTCGACACTGGGTTGGCCCGCGGCGGCGCCACCCCGGCCGACTGGCCAGAGCTGGTCACTGCCGCGGCCGAGGCGGCGGCCGAGGGCACCGTCCAGATCATCGGCATCTGGAGCCACTTCACCTACGCCGACACACCCCACCACCCCACCAACACCCACCAGATCGACGCCTTCCGCGCCGCGTTGGAGATCGCCAAGGACCTCGGCGTCGTGCCCCACCTCCGGCACCTGGCCAACTCCGCCGCCACCCTGACCCTGCCGGACGCCCACTTCGACCTGGTCCGGCCCGGCATTGCGGTGTACGGGCTGTCGCCGACCCCGCCGGCCCGGCCACCAGGCCTGGTCCCGGCGATGACGCTGGCCAGCCACCTGGCACTGACCAAGCGGGTGGCGGCCGGCACGGGAGTCTCCTACGGCCACCAGTACCACACCGACCGGGGGGCCACGCTGGCGCTGGTCCCCCTCGGGTACGCCGACGGCGTGCCGCGCAGCGCCACCAACACCGCCGAGGTGTGGCTGGCTGGCCGGCGACGGCGGATCGCCGGCCGGGTCTGCATGGACCAGTTCATGCTGGACGTCGGCACCGACCCGGTCCAGGCCGGCGACGAGGTCGTGCTGTTCGGCCCCGGCCACGACGGCGAGCCGACCGCCCAGGAGTGGGCCGACGCGCTTGACACCATCTCCTACGAGATCGTCACCCGCGTCGGCGCCAGGGTGCCCCGCAGCTACTCCGGGAGCACGCCGGTGACCCGCGGGAACGCGCCGTGAGCCGGACCACCCACCGGGTCGGGATCGCCGGCGGCATGGCCGGGGCCGGCGCCGCCGCGGCGGCCGCCGGGATCGCGCTCGGGCGGTACGCCATCGGCCGGAGCCGCCGCACCGGGCCAGACACCGAGGCCGGCGAGCCGTTCGGCCGGCTCGCACCCGACCGGCGCCGTACCGTCACGGCCGACGACGGCACCCCGCTGTACCTGGAGGAGGTCGGGCCGGCGGACGCCCCGCTGACGGTGCTGTTCGTGCACGGCTACTGCTTGTCCCTCGGCTGTTGGCACTACCAGCGGCTCGGCCTGGCCGACACGGTCAGGCCCGCGCTGCGGATGGTCTTCTACGACCAGCGCGGGCACGGCCGGTCCGCCGGCTCGGCGCCGGACGGCTGCACGATCGACCAGCTCGGCGCCGACCTGTACACCGTGCTGCGCGACCTCGGCGCGGAGCCCGGCGGCAGGCACGCCCCCACCCCGGTGGTGCTGGTCGGGCACTCGATGGGCGGTATGACGATCATGGCGCTGGCCGAGGCTCATCCGGAGTTGTTCGGCGAGCGGATCGTCGGCGTGGCGCTGCTGTCGACCAGCACAGGCAAGCTCGCCGAGGTGACGTTCGGGCTGCCGGCGCTGCTGGCCCGGGCCAAGAACCCGGTGCTGCCCCGGCTGGTCAGCCAGCTCCGCCGCCGGGCCCGGATGGCGGAGCGGGGCCGGCACGTCGGCGGCGACCTGGTCTGGCTGTTCGTCCGCCGGATGGGCTTCGGCTCGAAGGACGCCAGCAGCGCCCAGGTCGACTACGTCGCGGACATGATCGCCGGTACGCCGATCCACGTCATCGCCGACTTCTACCCGGCGCTGGTCGAGCACGACAAGCTGCACGCGCTGCCGGTGCTGCGCGGCATCCCGGTGCTGGTCCTGGTGGGCGAGCGGGACGTCGTGACGCCGGCCTCGCACAGCCGGGCCATCGCCGAGGCGCTGCCGGACGCTGAGCTGGTCGAGGTCGAGGGCGCCGGCCACCTGGTGATCATGGAACGGGCGCCGGTGGTCAACCTGCGGCTGCGGGCGTTCGTGCACCGCGCCTACCGGCAGGCCAACGGCGGCCGGTGGTGGCATTCCTGGCGCAAGGTGTGAGTCCTCGGTGAGCCTGGCGGGCAGGGGCCGCCCGGGCGGGCCGCGGGTCCGGCTGGTGCCGGGTGCGCTGGAGGTCGCCGAGGCCGCGCACGCCTGCCGGACCTGGCCCGAGCTGGCCGCCACGGTCCGGCGCTGCACCGCCTGCCCGGAGCTGGCGGCATACCGCGGCCAGGTGGTGGTCGGCGACGTGCCGGCGGGTGGGCCGGCGCGGGCTCGGCTGGCGCTGGTCGGCGAGGCGCCCGGGGCGGAGGAGGACGCGGCCGGGCGACCGTTCGTCGGGCGGGCCGGGCGGCTGCTGGACGGGCTGCTCGCCGCGGCCGGGCTGGACCGCGCCGAGGCCGCCGTACTCAACGTGCTGCGCTGCCGGCCGCCCGGCAACCGCCCGCCCCGGCCGGAGGAGGCAACCCGCTGCCGCGGCTGGCTGGACCGTTCGCTGGAGCTGGTTCAGCCCGAGCTGGTGGTCACGCTCGGGCTGACGGCGGCGGTGCTGTTCCTGGGCAGGAGGGTCACGCTGGCCGCCGTCCGCGGCGCGGTGCACGAGGTCGACGGACAGCGGATCCTGCCGACGTACCATCCGTCGGCCGCGATCCGGTTCGGCCCGGACGGCGTCCCGCGGGCCGCGCTCGCCGAGGACCTGCGACTCGCCGCTACCCTCCTGGGCTGATCGGTTGTATGAGCTGGCTCGGGTTCTTGGAATCAACCGGTCGGTTCACCAGCGCGATTGAGCAGGAAATCGTCGTGTTTCGGTTGGTATCATCCAGTTTAGCGAGTCGCATGGTCAACCGTTCAGCCGCTCGGCGACAGCGTCCGGCTCGGCTTGCGTTTACGTAGCTGGACAGGACATGTCGTTCTAAAGTGAATGGATTGACCACCAGGTTAGGGTGTTGACCTTCGGTTCAGGGCGCAATCAGTTCCGTGAGCGGTGCCAGACGGAAGCCGTCCACCCCCGCCACGTCGACTTTCGTTCGATCGTCATGTTTGAGCCAATCGCTAGCGATCAGAATTCGGGAGCCAGTGCTCAGGATCGCCTGTACTTCCCGAGCATAGTCGAGGTGGTAGGGGCATTCCCTGGTCCGGTGTGGGGCGGCGTCGGTGAGGACCAGGAACGACTGCGGTCCGATATCCTCAGAGAGTTCGCGGCATCTCTCCATGGCGTCCTCGAGTGCTTCGTCGTTATCGCCACCATGTCCGTGCGCTGTCGAGGTGATGAGGGCGATGAGAGCTGTAAGGTCGTTCAGCGGACCCAGCTTGCGCACGAGGAACGGCTCGTGCGCACCGTGGTCGGTGTAAAGGATGGCACGGTACTCGTCGAAGCGCATGGTATCGGCGTGTGTTACGAGTAGACGGAGGGCTTCGTCTAGGACCCTCGTCATGCTTGCGGTGACGTCGACCACGAGGACAAAGCCAGACTTGAAGTGCCCAGCCCCGAAGGCTCTGCGGACGGGGACGTCTGATGGCGGCATCAGAGCGATACGAACGGATTCGGTGAAGCTGGAGGGCACATTCCCGGGTCGAAACTGTGCTGCGATGTGGATGCGGGTCCAGCTGTCGCCGTGGTTTGTATCGGGATCGACCGGCTGCCTGAAGTCGCAGTGGTTGCATACCCATGTGGCGAGGGGGCGGAGCCCGATGGCGTATCGCTTCGCGACGCCGAGGGCGGTTCGATGGGCGGCGCTTGACTGATCAGAGCCGAAAACGCGGTCAATAGAACCCGCTGGCATTGGCTGTCGATCCTTTGCCTCGATCACGAGAAGGTCGCGGGGAAACACGCCTGTCGTTGAAACGGTGACATCCGGAGTGAGTATGCCGGATGCCGTAGATCGTCGCGGTTCCCGCCATACGGCGAGTTCCACCGAGGGGTCATTGTGGTGACGCAGTGACGCGACGGGGTCGTCTGTCGCGCCGACGGACAGGACCCACACCCCATTGAGGGTTATGCAAAACGCAGTGTGAAGAAGTGAAGTGTTCGGACGGCGCGGAAGGCTGTGGCGTAGGTGGATAGCGGTCGGCGGTAGTCGGTGTGCATGCACCGCCAGGTCTTGAAGTTCGCGATCGCGCGTTCGATCA
>DATILL010000109.1:0-10909 GCA_035476575.1 Mycobacteriales bacterium | reverse complement strand
ACAGAACCGCCCAGCCAGCACCGGACGATCCGCACCGTCCCGCCACGCCACCAACGGACGACCGAACAACTCCACCGCCATCGGTCGCCGGCCCAGCCGCCGCGCCGGCATCGCCACGTACCACGCCGCAGCGAGGTCGGGTCCGGTCGGGTTCGCCTGCAGGCCCGACCGGGTGGCCGTCATGGGTGCCGCGGAGCGCGACCGGGGGATGCTCACGACTGCCGCGAGCAGGTGTAGTCGGCCATCGCCCGCAGCGGCTCGGCCCGGTCACCAAAGGGGTCGAGGTACGCCTTGGCCGCGCCGACGAGCTCGGCCGCTCGCGCCATGGATCCCTCCACGCCGAGGACCCGCGGGACCGTCACCTTGTAGTTCACCCGGTCGCTGCCCGCCGTCTTGCCGAGCTGCTGGCTGGTCCCGGTCTCGTCCAGCACGTCGTCCACGATCTGGTAGGCCAACCCCAACTTCCCCGCGTACGCCCAGAGCCGGTCGATAACGTCGTCCGAGGCGCCGGCCAGGATGGCGCCGGTGGCCACGGAAGCCTGGATCAGCGCCGCCGTCTTGCGCGAGTGCATGAGCTCGAGCTCGGCTAGGCCGACGTCGTCGCGACCCGCGAACTCCAGGTCCATGGCCTGACCGCCGGTAAGCCCGGACACGCCGACCACTCGGACCAAGGTGTCGACCACTCGGAGCAGCCGGGCGGAGTCGACCCCCTTGGTGTGGGTGAGGATGTACTCCAGCGAGTACGCCAGCAGGGCGTCGCCCCCGAGCAGCGCCATCCCCTCCCCGAAGACCTTGTGGTTGGCGGGCCTGCCGCGCCGCAGGTCGTCGTTGTCCATCGCCGGCAGGTCGTCGTGGATGAGGGTCGCCGCGTGCAGCATCTCCAGCGCGCAGGCGGTGGGCAGCGCCGTGTCCGGCGACCCGCCGGTGATCTCGGTCGAGATCAGGCAGAGGATTGGCCGTAACCGCTTGCCCAGGCCGAGCACGGAGTAGCGCATGGCCTCGAACAGGGTGCTGCAGGGAATCGGCGCCACAGCGTCCGCGAGGGCGCGGTCGATGCGCTGCCGGAGGGCGGTGGACTGCCAGTCAAGGACCCAGCCGGCGTCCGGATTATCCAAGGTCTCCCGCGAAACAGCGAGCTCGCGCTGTGTCATCCGACTGTCCCCTCGGCCAACATGTATCGAACAATGAGGGTAAGTGCAGCCCGTGTGGTTCACCACCGACCTAGGCCCAAGCGACCGTGAAGTGAGGATCATGACGATCCTTCTGGGATTCGGGGGTGACCGTGGCCGACGACCGCCCCGTGGAGTACCGGCTCCCGGACGCCGAGCGCCGGGAGTTCCAGCGGACCATCGACGCCCTCGTGGCGTCCGGCACGGACCCCGGCTGGCCGGCGTCCTTCGACGACGACGCGACCACCGCCCGGCTGCTGCCGCAGGGCCTGCGGCGCTTCCTCGCCGACTTCCGGCGCGAGCGACCTGCCTGTGGAGCGCTCGCGCACGGTCTCCCGGTGCGATCATGAATGCTCCAGCGCTGATCGATCCAAAGATCCGGTGCCTGTTCGAAGGAAGACCATGGCTGACCGCGCGCCCCTGCCGTACGACGTGCTACCGCCCAAGCCGTCGTTCACGGTCGAGAGCGACGACATCACCGACGGGCAGACGCTCCCCGACGCCCACGTCTTCGACGACTACGGTTTCTCCGGCGGCAACCTCTCGCCGCACCTGACCTGGTCCGGCTTCCCCGCCGAGACCAGGAGCTTCGCGGTGACCTGCTTCGACCCGGACGCACCGACCGGCAGCGGCTTCTGGCACTGGGTGCTGTTCGACATCCCGGCCGACGTGACCGAGCTGCCCCAGGGCGCGGCCAGCGGGGACCAGGCCGACATCCCGGCCGGCGCCGTACACGCCCGCAACGACTACGGCACCAGGGCCTACGGTGGCGCCGCCCCACCCAAGGGTGACCGGCCGCACCGGTACGTCTTCGCCGTGCACGCGGTGGACACGGACAAGCTCGGCCCGGACGCGGACGCCTCGCCAGCGGTGGTCGGCTTCAACCTGAACGCCCACACCCTTGCCCGTGCGGTCCTCGTCGCGGAGTACGGGCACTAGTCGCCCGGGCACCCAGTCGCCGGGACACCAGTCGCCCGGGGCCGCCCCAGGCTCGCCCGGGTCAGGCGTCGTCGGTCGGCCGGCGCATCCGCCGGCCGAGCTCGCGCAGGAACTCCGGGTCGTCGTCGGGCGCGAGCGGGCGGCGATGCGGTGACTGGCTGATGCTGCGGACCGGCCGAGTCGCGCGGGGCGCCCCGGCAGGCATGGTACGTAGCTTGCGGATCAGCAGAAACAGCATCACCACGATGAGTACAGCGGCGATGAACGGCACCACATCACCCCCTCGTTCGTGCCAGCGTAACCCGACCTGCTTGAGTGAGGCTGGTCCCCCCGGCATAAACCCGAAAGGGATACTGGATCGATGTCCGGTGGCTTCCCCTACCCCGACCTGCGTGACTTCCTCGCGGCGCTGGAGCGGTCCGGCGAGCTGCGCCGGGTCCGCGTACCGGTCGACCCGCACCTGGAGGTTACCGAGATCGTCCAGCGGGTGCTCCGCGACGGCGGCCCGGCGCTGCTGTTCGAACGGCCGGTCGGGGGTGAGATGCCGCTGCTGATCAACCTGTTCGGCACCGAACGACGGACCGCGGCCGCGCTCGGCGTCGGCAGCCTGGACGAGATCGGCGACCGGATCGCCGCACTGCTTAAGCCCGAGCTGCCGGTCGGCTGGAGCGGCGTCAAGGACGCCCTGGGCAAGCTCGGCCAGCTCAGGGCAGTGCCGCCGAAGAAGGTCGCCACCGCGCCCTGCCAGGAGGTCGTGCACAAGGGCAGCGAGGTCGACCTCCACCGGCTGCCGGCGGTGCACTCCTGGCCGGACGACGGCGGCGCGTTCCTGAACTTCGGGCTGACCCACACCCGGCACCCGGAGACCGGGCAGCGCAACCTCGGCATGTACCGGCTGCAGCGCTTCGACCACCACACCGTTGGCATGCACTGGCAGATCCACAAGGACTCCACCGCCCACCACGCGGTGGCCGAGCGGCGCGGCGAGCGGCTACCGGTCGCGATCGCCTTCAGCCCGGACCCGGTGATCACCTACGCGGCCCAGGCGCCGCTGCCGGCCGACATCGACGAGTACCTGTTCGCCGGCTTCATCCGGCAGGAGCGGGTCGAGCTGGTCGACTGCCTGACCGTGCCGCTGCGGGTGCCGGCCGCCGCGCACGTCGTCCTCGAGGGTTGGCTGGAGCCGGGCGAACGCGCGCCCGAGGGGCCGTTCGGTGACCACACCGGCTTCTACACCCCGGTGGAGCCGTTCCCGGTGCTGCACGTGGAGGCGATGACCATGCAGCGTGACCCGGTCTTCCAGACGGTGGTGTGCGGGCCGCCGCCGCAGGAGGACGTCTGGCTCGGCAAGGCGACCGAGCGGATCTTCCGGCCGCTGGTTCGGCTGCTGGTCCCGGACATCGTCGACTACGACCTGCCCGCGGCCGGGGTATTCCACAACTGCTGCATCGTCTCGATCGACAAGCGCTACCCGAAGCACGCGCAGAAGGTCATGCACGCGATCTGGGGGGCCGGGCTGCTCTCGCTGACGAAGCTGATCGTCGTGGTGGACGCCGACTGCGACGTACACGACTACGCCGAGGTGGCCTGGCGGGCGTTCGGCAACGTCGACTACGCCCACGACCTGCTGCTCACGCAGGGCCCGGTGGACCATCTCGACCATGCGTCGTACCAGCAGTTCTGGGGTGGGAAGGTGGGCATCGACGCCACCGCGAAGCTGCCCACGGAGGGGTACGCGCGGGACGGCGGCTGGCCGCGGATGGTCCGGATGGCGCCGGACGTGGTGGCCCGGGTGGACCGGCGCTGGCCGGAGTACGGCCTGTGACCGGGTCTGCGGCGCCCCCCGCCGGCCCGCCGTCCGCCCGGCGATCATCGAGCAACCGGGGTCAGGGGAGATCAACTAGCCCCAACAGCTCGATGATCGGCGGAAAGGTCGGGGGCCAGCGGGGGCCGGTGCGGGCGTTCCTGCGGCTGGTGATGATCGAACACTCGGTGTTCGCGCTGCCGTTCGCCTACATCGCGGCGCTGACCGCGATGCGGCCGCGGGTCGACTGGGTCACGCTCGGGCTGGTGACGGTGGCGATGGTGGCCGCCCGTACGGTGGCGATGGCGGCCAACCGGATCATCGACCGCCGGATCGACGCGCAGAACCCGCGCACCGCGCAGCGCGAGCTGATCACCGGCGTGCTGTCGCTGCGGTCCGCGCGGACCGGGCTGGTGATCGCGCTGGCGGTCTTCCTGGCCACCTGCGCCGTGCTGAACTGGCTGGTCCTCGCGCTCTCGCCGATCGCGCTGTTCATCCTGACGATCTACTCCTACGCCAAGCGGTTCACCGACTTCCCGCAGGTGTTCCTCGGGCTGGCCCAGGCGATCGCCCCGGTCGGTGCGTGGATCGCGGTCACCGGCCACTGGTCCTGGCCGGCGACCGTGCTGGGGCTCGCGGTCGGTGCCTGGATCGGCGGGTTCGACCTGATCTACGCCTGCCAGGATGTCGAGGTGGACCGGCGGATCGGGGTGCGCTCGGTGCCGGTTCGGTATGGCGTGGCCGGGTCGCTGCGCGCCTCGGCGGTGGTGCACGTCGTGACCGTGGCGCTGTACGGCTGGTTCGGCGTGCTGGCCGGATACCGCTGGCTGTGGCTGGTCGGGGTGGCGCTGACCGCCATCGTGCTGGCCTACGAGCACGCCATCGTCCGGCCGGGCGACCTGTCCCGGGTCAACCGGGCCTTCTTCACCGCGAACGGCGTCATCGGGCTGATGCTGCTCGGCTTCGCCGTCGCCGACCTGGTCCTGCTGCAGGGCCTGCGGTCGTGACACCCGTGCCTGTTCCCAGACCCGTGACGATCATCGACCTGTTGGGGTCAGTTGATCTCCAACGGCCCCACAAGCTCGATGATCGTCGGAGTGGGGGGGCAAGGTGACCCGCCGGCCGTGGGTGGTCGGCGTGTCCGGTGCGTCCGGCACTCCATACGCCCGTGCGGTCATCGGCGGCCTGCTGGCGGCCGGCCTGCCGGTGGACGTGATCGTCTCCCGGGCCGCCCGGCTGACCATCCTGGACGAGACCGGGATCAGCTTCCGGGACACGCACTGGAAGGACGACCTGGCGCGGTGGCTCGATCGCGACCTGGCCACGGCCGACGTGGAGTACTGGACGGCCGGCGACTTCGCGGCCGGCCCGTCCAGCGGGTCCTACCCGGCCCGCGGCATGGTCGTCGTACCGGCGAGCACAGCCGCGGTGGCCGGCATCGCGCTGGGCCTGTCCAAGGACCTGCTCCAGCGCGCCGCCGACGTGACGTTGAAGGAACGTCGACCGCTCGTCGTCGTGCCCAGGGAGACCCCGCTGTCGCGGGGCACCCTGGTGCACTTGCTTGGCCTGCATGACGCTGGTGCGGTGGTGCTCCCGGCCAGCCCGGGCTTCTACGCGGGCGCGACCGACGTGCGTCAGCTCGTCGATTTCGTGGCCGCGAAGGTGCTCGATGTGCTGGCCGTCGAGCACGATCTGATCAAACGGTGGACCGGCCAGCTCGGCGCGGCCCGGCCGGATGCTCAGTGATCGTGCGCCGCGTGCCCGTGACCCTCACCCGACAGTTGTTCCAACAAGGCTCGTACCTCGGATTCTAGGAAGCGGCGATGCCCGCCGGGTGTGCGGATGCTGTGAATTCGTCCGGCAGCGGCCCAACGGGTGACCGTCTTCGGGTCGACGCGGAACAGCGCGGCCACCTCGCCCGGGGTGAGCAGGCGCTCGCGTGGGTCCATCCGTCCCCCTTGTGTGACTGAAGCTCCCCGACTGAAGCTTCCCGACGAGTCCGGGTCAGGCTGGGCCGTCGGTCTGCTGAGTAGAGCATCAGAGGCCACCCGTTGTCCTGGAAATGCTCCAACAGAGCAGGTCAGCCGGGTGGTCGGAGGGCCAGACCGGCCGGTTGAGCGCGCTGGCGGACAGACGAACCGGCCTGGTCGGCGGCCGCCAGCGCCGTCCCGGCACGCGGCGCCGGGCCCGAGAAGAAGTTTTCGGGGAGATGTATCACCGCCCCGGCCGCGATGCTCTGCTGAGTGACCAAACCACGTTGAAGCCGCGCGGGGGCGCGGAGGGGCCTTCGATGTCTGGTCACTTGGGGGGAGCGGGCACTACGCCGGTTGGTGGATCGTGAGGCGGGGCCGTCGGGGGGACGTACCGCTTCTCCGCCAAAACGTTGTGTCCGGCCGAGGGTCCGGGTGGGTTGCTTGGGGGTCATCCACCCGGACCCAGGCGCTTGTTGTGGGGGGTTGATCACCGAGAGAGCCGTGCCCTGGTCCGCATCCCGGGGCGCGGCTTTCTCTCGCCTGCCGGGTGCCCGGTACGGTCGTCCGCCGTCCTCAGCTCGCGCCGAAGCAGACGAACCCCGCCGCGGTGGCCACCGACGATGGGTCGTCGGGGTCCACAGTGGCGGCGCGGGCCTGGGCGAGGGCTTCGGCCGGTGGCAGGCCGTGGCGGAGCCGGTCGTGCAGGGCGAGCATCAGGGGTCGGGTGGCCTCGTCCGGCACCGGGATGACGGTGGCGACGATGGTGCGGGTGCCGAGGGCGAACAGGGCCGCGGTCAGGCCCATCATCTCGTCGCCGGCCAGCACCTGCCCGACCCCGGACTGGCAGGCCGGTAGCAAGACCAGCCTCGGTGCGCTGTCCAGGCTCTCCAGGTCGTAGACGGTCAGGGGACCGTCAGCCAGCTCCAACGCGGAGAACAGCGGGTTGTCGCTACGGACCCGACCGTGTGCGGCGATGTGTGCCACCGCGGCGCCGTCCAGGCCGGCCAGCACCCGCTCGACCGTCGCCCGCCCGGCGGTCAGCGGCACCGCGGCGCCGTACGCTTGGGCCAGCTCGGCGATCTCGCGGGTAGCGCCCTCCAGGCCGGGGCCGGCGACCAGCAGCACCGGCCCGGAGCCGACGGCCGGGGGCGAGCCGGCGGCCGTCGGGGCGGTGGAGGCGCGTAGCCAGACCGCCGCGGAGAGCGCGACCGTGACCGAGACCCGCTGGCAGCGCGGCAGCACCGACCAGGGCAGCGCCTGCAGCTCACCCGGCGGGATCAGCACGAGCGGCCGGTCGGCGAGGACCTTGGCGACCGGGCCGAGCAGCTCCTCGTCGATCCGGGCGGCGGCCCGCTCGGCGGCGATCTTGGCGCCGGCCAGGGAGGCTGCTGTGCCGTGGCCCAGGGCCATCCGGCGCAGCGCGAACAGCAGCGACTCGACGTTGCGCCGGACCTGACGCAGGTCGCCGAGCCGGTGCAGCCGGGCCGCGCCGTCGCGGACCGTCACCGCGACCAGGTCGTCCTGGAGCCGAACGATCTCCACCAGCACCCGGTCGCCCAGCGCGGCGGCCAGCGCCGGCACCGTGGGCGGCTTCGCCTGGCCGGCGTACAGCGAACCGGCCTCGTGTCGGGCCAGCCGCCGGACCTGCTCCTCGATCGCGGCCTTGCGGGACTGCAGCCGGGCCACCGCCCGCCCGCCGCTGGACTCGCCCAGCAGCGCCTCCTCCACCTCGGCGGTCACCCGGCGCAGCTCGGCCAGCGCCTTGGCCAGCTCCGGGTCCTGTGGCGGCCGGATCGGGTGCCACAGCGCCCGCGCCCGCCACCGCTCGGCCCAGTCCAGCGACCGGCGCGCCGAGCCGGTCTCCAACGCCAGCGACATGCCCAGCATCGCCACGTCGCTGGCGTGCCCGGCCAGGTGCACCCGCAGCTCGGTGGCGCCGAGCATGCCCCGGTGCTGGTCCAGCACCTTCATCCCCGACATCAGCGCCCGCTCGGCGCTGGCCCGCTCGCCGTCGGCCAGCCGGCGCAGCGCCTCGGCGTACCACGCCCGGATCCGCAGGTCCAGCGGCCCGGTGGTCCGGGCCGTCGCGGCGGCGGCCAGCTCCCGCCGGGCGGTCGACCGGTCCCCGCGGTCCAGCGCACTGCGGGCCGCGATCAGCCGGGCGTCCAGCTCCTGCGCCCGCCAGCCGACCGCGGCCAGCTCGGCCGCCACCCGCAACGCCCGCCGCCGCAGCGTCCCGGCCGGCCGGTCCGCCCGCTCCTCCGCGCGCAGCCCGACGTAGCGGGCCAGCGCCGCCCAGCCCGGCCGTTTCTGCTGCCCGAACAGCCGGGCCGCATCCCCCGCTGCGACCAGCGCCGCAGCCGCGGCGTCGCTGGCCAGCGACGCCTGCGCGGCCAGCAGCAGCGCCTCCGCCTGCAGCATCGACCGACCGGCCCGCACCGTCTCCGACAGCGCCTGCGCCGCGGTCTCCCGGGCCTCCCGCAGCAACCCAACCGACAGCTCCAGCTCGCCCCGGGTGACCAGCAGCTCGACCAAGGGCAGGTCGTGCTTGCGGTACGTCGCCTCGGTCTCGTCGAACACCCGCAGCGCGGCCGGTACGTCGCCGCGCCGGCTGGCGATGACGCCGAGGTTCCACCGCGTGTCGGCGGCGTACACCTCCTGGCCGAGCTCGGTGTGGAGCTGGGCCGCCCGCAGGGTGTCTACCTCGGCCTCGGCGAGCCGGCCGGCCCAGATGTAGAGCACGCCGCGGTTGTTCAGCAGCCGGGCCTCGTCCAGCACGGCGTTGGTGGCCCGGGCCAACGGCAGCGCCTGCTTGTAGCACTCCAGCGCCTCGGTGAACCGGCCGGACCGCTGGTACAGCGCGGCCCGCTGGCCGAGCAGCCGCAGGTCCGTCGCGCCGTGCAGGGCGTCGCCGGCCAGGTCGGCCTGGGCCAGCGCCCGTACGGTCTGGCCGCGCTCGAACAGCAGCCAGGCCAGGCTGATCTCCGCCTCCGCGACGGCGCGCAGGTCGCCGGCGGCCTTGGCCCGGGTCACCGCCAGCCGCAGTGACCGGATCGCCTCCGGCAGCTCGCCCAGCTCCTTGTGTGCCCGGCCCATGGTTCGCCGGGCCCGCGACTCGACGCTCGCGTTGTGCTCCCGACGGGCCGCGCGGATGGCCTGCTCGGCCGCCTGGACCGCCTCCCGCGGGGAGATCCCCAGCAAGCGTTCCGCCTCGGCAGCCAGCGCGGCGGGGTCATCCACGCCGTGCCGATCTGCCCAAAGGTGTATCAGACTTGCCGGCCGTGGCCTCTCTCCTGCGTCGCTGCGGTCCAAGGGGGAGCAGATGTCTACTCCGGTGAAGGTCAGCCCGGTCCGAGTCCTGGTACGTGGGGGTGACCCCGTGTCCGAAGCAGGGGTCGCCAGCCAGCTTCGGTATCACCACGATCTTGAGGTCCTTCCCTCTGGTGCGGTCGCCGGTCCCGACGTCGTCGTGCTGGTTGCCGACCTCGTTGACGAGGATACGGCGCGCGAGATCCGCGGCATCGTCCGCGACGAGAACGCACGGGTGGTGCTGGTAGCAGCCATCGTCGACGGTAGCGCGGTGCTGGGCGCGGTCGAGGCGGGTGTCGCCGCGATCGTACGGCGGTCCGAGGCCACTCCGGAGCGCCTGGTCACTGCGATCCGGGCCGCGTCGACCGGCGACGGCCACCTACCGCCGGACCTCCTGGGCAGGCTGTTGCAGCAGGTCGGCAACGGGTCGAACCGGCCGGCGGCGCCGCACGGGCTCCGGTTCGGCGGGCTCACGCAGCGAGAGCTCACCGTGCTCCGGCTCATCGCGGACGGGTACAGCACGCGCGAGATCGCGCGCCGGCTGTCCTACTCCGAGCGCACCATCAAAAACTCCATCCATGACTTGGTTTCGCGCTTCCAGCTACGGAACCGTGCCCACGCCGTCGCCTTCGCGGTGCGGCAGGGGCTGATCTGATCGCCACACCGGCGCACGCCGCAAGATCACACGAGGGGAAAGCACATGCCACCGAAGATCCAGCCGTGGGACGAGCCGACGAGCCCGGACTCGCCCAGCAACCCGGCAACCACCGCTGAGCCGACCAGCGAGCCGGACGGCGCCACGCCGGCCCAGTCACCGGCTAGCTGACCAGCTCACACAGCGAGGGCTCGACCGGGTCATCCGGTCGAGCCCTCGCCCTTTCCGCTGTGCCTCCCTAGCACCTGGGACCCCAGCACCCTGCGACTCCAGCACCCTGCGAGCGCAGCGCCAGCGACCGGGGTACCGGTGCCGTCAAGGTTCTGCGCCCTGAGCTAGTAGCTCAGGGCGCCCGAACGCTTGGCGGCACGCCGGTGGGATCCTGCGCGGTCGGTCAGACCAGCACCCAGCTCGTCACGTACGTCGGGCCATCCACAGTGGACAGCCGCAGCCGGAGCCGGCCGGTCGGGACCTCCTCGGCCACCAGCACGCCGTCGTCGGTGGCCAGCTCGCGCGGGAGGTCTGTCGACTCCAGGATGGCCTTGGCCAGCGTCACCCCGGTGACGTGCGCGACAAGCTGGCGGGCGCCGTCCCGCTCGGTGACCTGCAGCTCGACCGAGAGTGGGCCGACCTCGAAGGAGAGCATTCGTACGTCGGCCAGGCCGGCCGCCCGGACCGCCACCGCGCCCACCGGTTGGTCGTACGAGTCGCGCACCAGCTCGGCGAGCTCGGCGTCCAGCCGGCGCAGCGAGAAGGCCGAACGGGCGGACAGCATGACCAGGTCCGGGGTGGGGTCCACCTCGTCCAGGACGGTGCGCAGCCGGCGCAGCAGGGTCTCGTCGTCGGTGAGCTCGTTCATCGTTGTCCCCCGTCCGCCTGCCGCGGATGGGGCAGGATGTCCGTTGATTCATACATTGTTCGTAGCCGGTCCAGGCATCGTGCCCGGGTTGGGCCGATGCTGCCGATGGGCATGCTCAGGGCCTCGGACACCTCGTCGTAGGACAGCGGCGGGTTCTCGATCAGGACCCGGAGCAGCCGTTGGCAGCGTTCGGGCAGCTGC
>DATILL010000108.1:0-11316 GCA_035476575.1 Mycobacteriales bacterium | reverse complement strand
CACCGGCCACACCGGCCCGGTGTGCGCGGTCGCCGTCACCCCCGACGGCCGGCACGCCCTCACCAGCGGCGCCGACGGCACCGCCCGAGTCTGGGACCTGGCCACCGGCCAGCACACCACCACCCTCACCGGCCACACCGGCCCGGTGTGGGCGGTCGCCGTCACCCCCGACGGCCGGCACGCCCTCACCAGCGGCGCCGACGGCACCGCCCGGGTCTGGGACCTGGCCACCGGCCAGCACACCACCACCCTCACCGGCCACACCGACTGGGTGACCGCAGTCGCCGTCACTCCCGACGGGCACGAGGCCGTCACCACCGGCCAGGACGGCACGATCCGGGTGTGGAACCTCCACTCCGGGATGCAGGTGCGCGGCACCACCCTCCCGGCCGCCAGCCGGGGGGAGCCGCTCGCCGTACCGCTGAACGACGAGGCCACCGAGACCGACCTGCTCGACATCGCCGCCGAGGTGCACCGGATGGCCGGTCTGGTCGTGGCCACCAGCACCGAGCCGCCGCTGTCGATCGCGCTGCTGGCCGACTGGGGCGCGGGCAAGTCCAGCTTCATGCTCCAGATAAAGGCCCGGATCACGCAGCTCGCCGACCTGTCCCGCAACAACCTGGGTAGCACGGCGTACGCGGCGAACGTCAAGCAGGTCCGGTTCAACGCCTGGCACTACAGCGACGACCACGTCTGGGTGGGCATCGTGGAGGAGATCTTCCGCGAGCTGACCAGGGACTCCGCCGCGTCGACCCCGGACCCGGTGCGGGCCACGCGCGACCGCACCCGGATCACGACCGAACTCGACCGGCGGGAGAAGGACCGGCGGCACCTCGACGAGCGGCTGGCCCGGATCGAGCGCACCCGGCAACCCGACGGCCGGCTGTCCTGGCTGGCGTCCCCGGCCCGGCTCGCCCGGATCGGCTGGGCCGTGCTCGCCGCGGCGGCGCGCGACATCCGGCGGCACTGGGCCCCGGCCGCCCTGTGGCTGGCCATTGCCGGGGTCGGCGTCGCGGCCTGGTTACGCTACGGCACGGTGCTGGCCGCGGTGGCAGGCTGGGTCGCGGCGGCGGCTGGCCCTGCCCTGCTGATGATCCGGCGAATCCGAGACGTCAACCACACCGCGCGCACGATCGCCGACCAGGAGCTGGCCAGGCTGCGGCGGCAGCGCAGCGACCTCGACGGCGACATCGCCGAACTCCGTCGCCAGCTCGCCGAGAACAACGCGATCGCCGAACTCGGCGAGTTCCTCACAGATCGGACGGCCGGCACCGACTACGACCGGTACCGGGGGCTCATCGGCAAGGTGCACGCCCACCTCACCCAGCTTGACCAGCTCCAGCGGCGAGCCATCGCGGAATGGCGGCTCGACCCCACCGGCAGCCCACCGGTCGAACGGATCGTCTTGTACGTCGACGACCTCGACCGGTGCCCGCCCGGCCGGGTGGTCGACGTGCTCGCCGCCGTACACCTGCTCCTCGCGCTGCCATTGTTCGTCGTCGTGGTCGGCGTGGACGCGCGCTGGCTGCGCCGGTCGCTGACCCACCACGACCAGAAGCTGTTCCTGGAAAGCTCAGCGCGGACGGCGGAATGGGCCGCGGACCCGATGGACTACCTCGACAAGATATTCCAGGTGCCATTCGCCCTGCGCGCGATGGACGGGTCGACCGCCGGCAGCTACCTCCGCCATCTGCTCGGACCAGTCGAAGCGCCGGACCTGGCGGCTCCGCCGAGCCCACAGCCGGACACCGACCCGCCGGACGCGGAAAGCGCGGGAGCCGCCGTCGTACCGCACGACGACCCGCCAGCCGGCGTACCGGCCGACCGCGACGAGAGGGCGCGGTTCGAGCGCGAACTCGGCCGCGAGCGGGAACTATACGGCCCTCGGCGCGAGCTCGGGATGGCGGCCACGCCGGCGATGCCCGACCTGCGGCCGGCCAGCCTCTCGCTCCGACACCACGAAGCCGACTTCCTCGCCCAGCTCGGTGCGTTGCTCCCCACCCCACGGGCGGCGAAGAAGCTGGTCAACCTGTACCGGCTGCTGCGCATCGGCGTGCCCAACGGCGACCTGGGCACCTTCGCGGGCCCGGGCGAGAGCGCGCCATACCGGGCCGCCGCCCTGCTCCTGGCCGTCCTCGTCGGCGCCCCGGCCGTCGCCGAGCGCCTGCTCAGCGCGATCCACGACGCCGGGCCGGACGACAAGCTGATGTCGGTGCTGACCAGCCTGGACCCGCAAGCCCCGGCCCGGCTGACCAGCACGGTCGAGCGGCTCAGCGAGGACCCCGGCCTGCCCGCCGACATCGCGGCCTACCAGCGCTGGGCGCCCGAGCTCGCCCGGTACAGCTTCCACACCAGGCCCCTGTGGGTCCGCCTCACCCCCGAGGAGCAGTCCCGCGCCGCCGGCCTCAACCCCGTGACCCCCTGACCCTGAGCGCCACTTCCAGTGCGTTGGTCACTCAAAGTAACCATCACTCGCACCACACTGCCATCTGACACATTCTTGTACCCCGAGCAGGTCACAGCCGCGTTTAGAAGCACGCCGCTGGGTATCCCCGAAGCCCCGATCAACCGAACAGGGCCAACCGGGCAGGACGGCTCAGGCCGCGACGATCTCAATCATGGCCGAAGGCTCCGGGATCGATTCGCCATCCTCATGCATCCCGGCAGATCCGGCGCCCAGGCGCTGTACCCGGTGCCCTCGACATGCTCGATCACGACGAGGTACCGCACTGGTCTCCTCATGCGACGGCGAGCGACCGAGCGGTGATGTAATGCGCCTCCGAACCTGCTTGCGCGCCCGACCGGCCGCGGTCCTCCATGCTGCGCAGGAGCTCCGCGACAGTGGAGTCCATCGACATGCCCTGGCCTTCGACTGTGGCGCCCGGGAGATTCGGCCCGACAAGCAGGCCACCAGCCCATATCCACATGCCCGAGCCCGCTATTTCAGTGCCGTCATAGTCGAGCAATGCGGCCACCATGACACCGTCGCCCCGCTGGTCCATCTGGTCCGCAACCCAGCCGATCCGGTCACCGGCGACCGCACAGACGAACACGGCCTCGCCGAGGCTGTTGCGGGTCAGGTCCTCGTCGTCGATCTGAGCACGGTCGTACCGGATCAGGTTCTCCAGGCGGCCAGCAACCGCGCAGCGCTTTTCGAAGCTCCCTTGCCCACCCGCCACTCGCAGTACTAGGCCGTCGATGACACGCTCGTGGTGCACGAGGATGCTGACCAGCTCCCCCAGCTCCCATTCCGCCGTCTTCTTCGCCTGCGTCACCGCCTCGCGGGCCGAGCCAGCGGCGACGAACAAGCCCTCGACGGTGGGCGACCAGCCACCCCACGTCCCGTCCTCCTCGCGGAGTACCAGATGGACGTCACGCACCTCTGATCACCTCCAAGGCCTCCTCGACAGCCAGGCCAACCTGTCGGACAAGTATGCGCCGTACGAGATAGCCGGGTACCTCCTGGTCGTAAAACGCGAACGTCACACCGGCCTTCCATCGGCCTCAAGCCTGCGGTGAGACCCGCTCTGCCGCACGATTCGGTAGCCGAGTAGCTCACCACACAGCAGGGCAAGCAGCGCCCTGGCCTTCATTGCTGGGAACGCTTGCGGCATGACGGGTCACCTTAGCGGGAACCGGGCAGGCGGGAGATGTCGGGCCATATCGTGATCACGAGATGCCTGTCGCGGCGTGTCACTACGCTGTGCCGCACGGCGACCGAACGGGGGAAACATGGGCTACCTGATCGAGGTGCCGGTCGAGGGCGGCGGGCGGCTGGTCGTGGAGGCGGGCGACGCCGACGTACCCGCGGACCTGGAGCTGGCCTCGGTGCGGCCCGGCGAGGTGGTGACCCAGGCGCGCGAGTCGCTGGAGCGGGCGCTGGACCAGCTCCGGCCGGCGGTCAGCGCCCTGTCGGGCTGGCTCACCACGCTGGCCCCGGACGAGGTCACCATCGGCTTCGGGCTCAGGCTCAGCGCCGAGGCCGGCGTCGTCGTCGCCAAGGGCACCAGCGAGGTGCACTTCGACGTCACGCTGACCTGGCAGAACGGCGCCCCCACCGGCCGCCGGCCGGACGGCGATGAGCCGGACGGCGATGGCTAGCCCGCCAGCGGCCCGGCCGGACCGGTGCCTCGTCCGGGTGCTGACCGCCGCGGGCCAGACGGCGGGCGTCGGCGTCCTGCTCGGCGAGCGGGAGATCGTCACCTGCGCGCACGTCGTCAACGCCGCGCTGGGCCGGGACCAGCGGGCCCAGGACCGCCCCGACAGCGTGGTCGCCGTCGAGCTCCCGATGGTGCCTGGCCCGGACGACGTCCCGATACGTCGGACGGCCCGGGTGGCGCAGTGGGTGCCTCCGCCGCGGGTTGGGTCGGCGGGTGACGACGTCGCTGGGCTGGTCCTGACCGGTACGCCGCTGCCGGCCGGTACGGCGGGGAAGCTCGCGGTGGACGTGCCACTGGCCGGGCGGGTCGTGGACGTGTTCGGCTATCCCCAGTCGCCACCCCGGCCGGACGGTGCGTGGGTGGCAGCGGTCGTCCGGGGCGCCGTCGGGGGTGGCGGGCGGCTACAGCTCGACGCCGCGGCCGATGCCGCCCTGCTGGTCCAGCCGGGGTACAGCGGCAGCCCGGTGCTGGACCGGCAGACCGGCCGGGTCATCGGGATGGTCTCGGCGGCGCCGCTGCCGGGTGCGGGCGCGCGGGACAGCTACGCGGTGACGGCCGACCGGCTGCGGCTGGCCTGGCCGGAGCGGCTCGGCCCGGCCCGGATGATCTCGGGGGGCCGGCGGGCCGGGCCGGTGCCGGAGCTGACGGTGCTGCACGTCTCGGACCCGCAGTTCGGCAAGGACCACGTGTTCGGCGGCAACGGCCTGACGGCGGGCGACCGGGCGTACGACAGCCTGTTCGAACGGCTGCACGAGGACCTGGCCGGGCTGGCCGATCGGCATGAGCTGCGGCCGGACCTGATGGTCGTCACCGGAGATCTGGCCGAGTGGGGCCGGCCGAGCGAGCTCGAGCAGGTCGTGGAGTTCCTGACCCGGCTGGCCGAGGCGGCCGAGCTGCCGCGCCGGCATGTGGCCATCGTGCCGGGCAACCACGACGTCAACCGGGCCGCTTGCCAGAGCTACTTCCTGGCGCAGGATGCCGACGAGCGGGAGCCGGTGCCGCCGTACTTCCTGAAGTGGAAGCACTTCAGGGCGGCGTTCGAGAGCTTCTACGAGGGCGTGGACGGGGTGGCGTTCAGCCCGGACGAGCCGTGGACCCTGTTCGAGATGCCCGAGCTGGCCGTGGTGGTCGCCGGGCTGAACTCGACCATGGCCGAGAGCCACCGCGACGAGGACCACTACGGGTGGGTGGGCGAGGAGCAGTTGCGCTGGTTCGCCGGGCGGCTGGAGGGCTACCGGCGGCGCGGCTGGCTGCGGCTGGCCGCCGTCCACCACAACGTCGTACGCAAGGCCGTGCTGGATGAGGAGAACCTGCGCGACGCCGACGAGCTGGACCAGCGGCTCGGCGAGCCCGGGCTGGTCAACCTGCTGCTGCACGGGCACACCCACGACGCCCGGCTGCACCGGCTGTCGTCCGGGCTGGTCGCGCTGTCGACCGGGAGCGCGGCCGTGGCGGCCGAGGCCCGGCCACACGAGGTGCCCAACCAGTACCAGCTCGTCACGATCCGCCCGGACGGCGTCACCCGGCACGCCCGGCAGTACGCCGTCGGACAGCGCCGCTGGATCGGCGACACGCGGATCGACCCGGCCGGGTCGAGCTGGCAGGTGTCGCACGCCCACCGGCTCGACGGGGTGCACGCGGCCCTTACCGCCGAGCAGCCGGAACGGCCCGGGCGAGACCCGAGCCTGGGCCTGGAGCTGGGCAGGGCGGTCGCGGGCCGGTCCGCTGCCGACCGGCGCGACAGCCTCTACGACTGGGTGCGGGAGGCGACCGAGGTCAGCTACCCCGAGGCGACGATCACGGACCGCCGCGCGGAGGGCTACCTCAGGGTGCGCAACCCGGTGCCCGGCGGCGGGTGGGAGCAGTGGCCGGTCGGCGTCATCGACGGCGACGTCACCGAGGGCGCGATCGACGGCTTCGCCACCGGGGTGCATGCCCAGTTCGCCGCCGCCGATGCACAGGTCCCGTCCCAGCTCGTGTACGGCGGCCAGCTCGCCACACCCGCCCTAGTCGAGCGGGCCGGCCGGTACGGCGTCCGGCTGCGCAGCTTCGTCGACTACCAGGGGCTGATCGACCTGCGGCCGCTGGCCGACCGCCAGGCCGAGAGGCTGGTGGCCGACCGGCTGTACCCAGCCGAGCTGTACGTGCCGCAGCGTTACCGGATGCTCGGCGGCCCGGCCGGCAACCCAGCTAGCGGCCCCGGCGTCGTGGCCGACGGGCTGCTCGACCGGGTCGTCGGCTGGCTGGGCGCGGACGGCGCCCGGTTCGTCATGCTGCTGGGCGACTTCGGCCGGGGCAAGACCTTCCTGCTGCGCCAGCTCGCCCGCCAGCTCCCCGGCCGGCTGCCCGCGGCCCTGCCGCTGCTGGTGGAGCTGCGCGGGCTGGAGAAGGCGCCCAGCCTGGACGAGCTGCTCGTCCAGCACCTCGTCCGGCACGAGATGGACGTCGACCTGCCGAAGCTGCGGTACCTGGTGCGCAGCGGCCGGCTGGCGCTGCTCTTCGACGGCTTCGACGAGCTGGCGCTGCGGATCAGCTACGACCGTGCCGCCGACTACCTGCAGACCCTGCTCGGCGCCGCCACCGACCGTGCCAAGATCGTCCTGACCAGCCGCACCCAGCACTTCCAGTCCACCGATCAGGTGCGCACCGCCCTCGGCGACCGGGTCGCCGCATTGGGGGCCAGCCGGGTCGCCGTACTGGAAGACTTCACCGACGAGCAGATCCGCGCGTTCCTGGTCAACCACTACGCCGGGGACGAGGCCGCCGCGCAGGCCCGCCTCGACCTGCTCGCCGACATCCATGACCTGCTCGGGCTGTCCCGCAACCCGCGGATGCTCGCGTTTATCGCCGGGCTGGACGAGGCGCGGCTGCTGGACATCCAGGAGGAGCGCGGCACGATCAGCGCCGCCGCGCTGTACCGGGAGCTGGTCGACTTCTGGCTGGTCGGGGAGGCCGACCGGCAGCGGCACCGGCACGGCCTGCCCTCCCTCGATGAGAAGGAGCGGCTGGCGGCGTGCACCGCGCTGGCGCTGCGGCTGTGGACCTCTACCGCGCCCACGATCCCGGTGGAGGACCTCTCCGCCGAGGTCGCCGGCAGGCTGGAGCGGCTGGCGGAGCGCGGCTACAGCCTGGACCAGGCCGCCCAGGCGGTCGGGTCGGGCAGCCTGCTGGTGCACGCCGACGGCGGCGGGTTCTGCTTCGTGCACCAGTCGGTCATGGAGTGGCTGGTCGCCTCCGTCGCCGCCGGGCGGTTGCGGGACGGCGAGCCGGCCGAGGTGCTCGTCGTCCGGGCGCTGTCGCCGCTGATGACCAACTTCCTGTGCGACCTCGCCGGCCACGACACCGCCCGCCGGTGGGCGCAGGGCACCCTCGCCAACGGCGCGAGCGACGAGACCGCCCGCCGCAACGCCCTGGCCATCACCGCCCGGCTGGGCGGGACCGCCGCGGCGACGGGCGCGGCGCTGTGCCTGGCCGACGCCGACCTGCGTGCGCAGGACCTCTCCGGCCGCAACCTGCGCGGCGCCGACCTGCGCGGCGCGGACCTACGCGGCATACGGCTGACCGGCACCAACCTCGCCGGGGCGGACCTGCGCGGCGCGGACCTGCGCGGCGCCCGGCTGGTTGGTGGGAACCTCGGCGGCGCCGTCCTCATCGGAAGCCAGTGGCGCCGGACCGCGCTGGTCGGCGTCGCGGGGGTGGACGGCCTCCTCGGCGCGCCGGAGCTCGACCCGGCAGCGGTCACCGGCCGCGACGCCGCCCGCGCCGTCGTGGCGCCCTCCGGGACTGCAGAGTGTGTCGCGGTCTCCCCGGACGGGGAGCTGGTCGCGTACGGGCAGGGCAGCGCGGTGGTGATCGCCGACCTGGCCACCGGCCAACCGCTCACCACCTTGTCCGGCCACACCGGCACGGTGACCGCCGTCGCCTACTCCCCCAACGGCACCCACCTGGCCACCGCCTCCACCGACCGCACCGCCCAGATCTGGGACCCGGCCACCGGCCAGAGGCTCACCACCCTGACCGGCCACCACGGCTCGGTGACCGCCGTCGCCTACTCCCCTGACGGCACCCGGCTGGCCACCGCCTCCTACGACAACACCGCCCGGACCTGGGACCCGGCCACCGGCCAGAGGCTCACCACCCTGACCGGCCACCACGGCTCGGTGACCGCCGTCGCCTACTCCCCTGACGGCACCCGGCTGGCCACCGCCTCCTGGGACCGCACCGCCCGGACCTGGGACCCGGCCACCGGCCAGAGGCTCACCACCCTGACCGGCCACACCAACTGGGTGACCGCCGTCGCCTACTCCCCCGACGGCACCCGGCTGGCCACCGCCTCGTCCGACTGCACCGCCCGGGTCTGGGACCCGGCCACCGGCCGGAGGCTCATCACCCTGACCGGCCACACCGGCACGGTGACCGCGGTGGCCTACTCCCCCGACGGCACCTACCTGGCCACCACCTCCACCGACCACACCGCCCAGATCTGGAACCCGACCACCAGCCGGTGGCGCCTGAGAAGCCGACGAAGGGACATATTCACCACCTTGTCCGGCCACACCAGCACGGTGACCGCGGTGGCCTACTCCCCCGACGGCACCCGGCTGGCCACCACCTCCAAGGACGGCACCGCCCGGATCTGGGACCCGACCACCGGCCAATTGCTCATCACCCTGACCGGCCACACCGGCGCGGTGACCGCGGTGGCCTACTCCCCCGACGGCACCCGGCTCGCCACCACCTCCTACGACAACACCGCCCGGACCTGGGACCCGGCCACCGGCCAAACGCTCACCACCCTGACCGGCCACACCAACGCGGTGAGCGCCGTCGCCTACTCCCCCGACGGCACCCACCTGGCCACCGCCTCCCGCGACAGCACCGCCCGGATCTGGGACACCACGGGCACCTGCCTCGCCACCCTGGTCCCGCTGCCAAAAGGCGGCTACGCCGTCCTGCTCCTCGACGGCTCCTACAAGCTCGACGGCAACCCCGGCAACGTCCTGTGGTGGGCCATCAAGCTCTGCCGCTTCGCCCCCGGCGAGCTCGACCCGTACGTCCCCGAAATTCGACGCCTCCCCCCAGAAGCCCCAATCCTCCCCTGATTATCGGACAGTCATGTCGTCGCAAGATCACACGTTCGCCGGGTGGCCGTATCGGGAGTCTTCCGGAATCGTCAGCAGGGAGTGAGTTACTGAAGCACGATGTTGTCACTGCCACCGGTCGGGGAGGGGACGATGAGGCAGAGCTGGTACGAAGCGGACCAGGGTTCCGTGGAGGTTGAGGAGATCAGCGTCGACGAGGAGCGCCGCCGGCTGGACGTCGAGGCTCGGCGAGTGTTGAACGTCAGCGGTGAGGAGCTCCGCAGCCGGTGGCTGGCCGGCAAGTTCCGTGAGCATGGCGATCCGAAGGTTGCTCAGCTCGCGATCCTGTTGCCTGATGCCTGGTAACACCCCGTACCAGGCCTTCGAGGCGTTCGTCGGGCCGCTGGCGGCGCTCGGCTGCGTCGCTCAGGTCACGCTTCAGTGCTCGCCCCACGGCAAGACCGAGGTGCTGCCGGCCGACGTGGACACCGACCACCGACTGTTTGTCAACAACGACATCTACATCAACCTCCGGGGCAGCCGGCGGCTCGCCCTGCTGGTACGGATGAGGTACAAGATCATCGAGGACGCGCTCTTGCGTTCATTGTTGCGTTGGACAAAAACAAAAGCGCGCCGACAATGGTGGGTTGCCGGCCCGGTTTGGTCGACGGGTCGCCTTTGCTTTTGTGGTTCCTTTGGCCGGAAACTCAGTCCGGCTTTTCGGGTGCTTTGGGGTTGAACTGTTGGGCCGCGTCGGGGAGAATAGAACACGTGTTCGACTCCTCCTCTCCTGACAAGGCGTTGGCCGCGGTGGTCGCGGCCGGTGTTGACGGGCTGGACGCCGACCAGTGCCTGGACGCCATTCACGACCTGGAGCGGGTGTCTGCGGTTGTTGAGGCGTGGAAGGCGCGGCTGTACGCCCGGTTCGCGCGGGTGCGCGCCGAGGGGCCGCTGGCGGAGTTCGCCGCCGAGGAGGTCGCGCTGGAGCTGGGCATCACCAGCAACGCCGCCGGCAACCGGCTCTGGTTCGCCCAGGCGCTGGTCCAGCGGCTGCCCGGTACCCTGGCGGCGATGGGACGCGGCGAGGTCGACCTGTACAAGGCCCGGGTGGTGGAGGAGCTGACCCACCCACTCTCCGCCGAAGCGGCACGGGCGGTGGAGGAGAAGGTCCTGCCCACCGCGGCGGACAGGACCGGGCCACAGCTCCGCCAGGCCATCCGCCGGGCCGTGCTCAAGGCCGACCCGGATGGCGCCCAGGCCCGCCACCAGGCGAAAAAAGCCGAGCGGAAGGTGGTGGAGTACCCGGTCGAGGACGGCATGGCCGAGGTCACCGCCACCGTCACCGCACCCGAGGCCACCGCCATCTACCAACGCCTGGACACCCTGGCCCGGATGTGCCGTGACGGGCGGAGCATGGACCAGCGCCGGGCTGATGTGTTCGTGGACCTGCTGCTGGGAAAGGCCTGCTACGACACACCCACGACGGCCGCCACCATACTCGTGACTGTTGCCGCGACCACCCTGGCGGGAATGGACGACAAGCCCGGTGAGCTCGCCGGGTACGGCTCGATCTCCGCAGCCATGGCCCGCGGGCTCGCCGCGGACGGCACCTGGCGGCGGCTGCTCACCGACCCGGCCACCGGCGCGCTTCTCGACTACGGCCGGACGACGTACCGCCCGCCGGCCGCGTTGGCCGATTTCGTCCGGGCGCGGGACAAGACGTGCAGGTTCCCCGGCTGCCGCAAGCCTGCCAGACAATGCGACGTCGACCACCTCACGCCGTTCCCGCAAGGCCCCACCAACGAGACCAACCTCGGGACACTCTGCCGCAGGCACCACCGCCTCAAGCACACCGCCGGCTGGAACGTCGTACAAGAGACAGACGGCACCTTCCGCTGGAGGAGCCCCACCGGCCGCGAGTACGAAACAAAACCCGAACCATACGACGACGACTAATCTCGGGCTACGGCGAACCACTTTCACACCCTGCCGCGGCGAGCCGGTGATGACCGAGCGCAGAGCCTGGGCCGTAGCCGGTCCGGATGGCCGCAGCCCAGGCCATGCGGCCCAGGCGA
>DATILL010000107.1:0-23872 GCA_035476575.1 Mycobacteriales bacterium | reverse complement strand
TTCGACGGGCGGGAGCTGGAAACGGAGCAACCTGACCACGGACACGAAGAAGAACACCAGACGGGAAACCGTCCCGGACACCACGGCTTCGTGACCTACAGCCAGGCAACGCCACCGCGCCAGCTCCCGACCCTACATCGTTCCTACAGGCTTCGCCCATGCGCGCATCGGAGTCTGACCTTAATCCGCGAGTAGTGCGGTGGCGCGGGGGTGGAAGGACACCTACCGGGTGAAGAACTTACGGGGTCGGCGTGTTCGGGGGGTCAGGTGTTCGGGTGGGGGCGCTGGATCCGTGGTTGACGCCGAACGGGGGCGGTGACGGAGCTGGTGGAGCGGTTGGGGTTGGCGGCGGCGTTGGACGCGGCGGTAGGGCCGATCAAACAACGTGGCCGGCTGGCCGCACCAGCTCGCCGCCACCCTGCTGCCCGATGCTGCCCTGGCTGGCCTCACCGAGGTCCTCACAACCACACCCCGAAGATCGTCTACACCATACGACGTTCAACTCATCCGGCTACTCGCGAATTCAGGTCAGACCGCTCGTCCGAGCCCACGTTCATCGAGCATCCGGCGGAGCTTCTGCAACACTCGGACGCGGGTCGGCCCGATGCTGCCAATGGGGATTCCGGTGGCACGGGCAAGCTCGGCGTAGGGCGTGGGATCGTCGGAGAAAAGTGCCCGCAGCAGCGTCCGGACGTGCGGCGGCAGCTCAGCGACGAGCCTCCGCAACATTTGTGCGGTGTCTTCGTCGACGACCCGCTGCTCAGGGATGGCGGAGGGGTCGACGAGTATTTCCGCCTCCGTCTCGACACCGTACGTGGTATGCCTGGGCTGGCGGAGGATACGGAGGCATTCGCGGCTGGCGGTAGTGGCCAGCCATCCACCCAGGCGGTCGGGCGAGCGTAGCCGGTGACCATTCTCCGCCAGCCGCAGCCACGTCATCTGTACCGCGTCGAACGCGTCGGCGTCCTGCAGCCGAAACGAGCGCACCTTCGCCCAGACGACCCGCTCGTACCTGTGCATGATCTCTGCCCAGGCAGCGGCGTCACCATTACCCGCCGTCCGCAGCAGCTCGGCTGTGCTCGCCGCTGTGATGGCCACCCGGCGCTCCGTTCCTACGGTTGGCGGCCGCCGGCGCCGCTGTTCGAGGCCCGATCCGTCAGGACGGAGAGAGGAGGCGCGTCCTGGGCCTCCTTGACCCATCTGACGTTGCGTTCCAAGGCCCGCACCAGTCGTGACCCGCGGCGGTGCCGCTGGCGTCCGAAGATGCCCGGGCGGCGTGTCCGCGCCGGTTGCTTCGGGTGTTCCTCGGTAAGTCGCATCGCGTCGTTCCCCCATCCGTGGGAGCGTGTCGCCTGGTTGTGTCGAGATGCGGGGTGTCGGTCGGCGCGCCCGTGACCCCCTCGAGTCAGAGCAGGGCAAGGTCACGGGTGAGCTCGTCGAGCTTGAAGCCGTTCGGCGCGACGTTGCCCTGGCCGGTCCAGTCCGGGCTGAGCACCGCGTAGGCCTCGTCGCAGTAGGTCGTGAAGAAGTCCCAGGTAATGTGGATCAACTGGCCCCATGACACGCAGGTCAGCGTCCGGTTGGTGTAGGCCAGCACGGGGACGCAGTGGCCACCGAGGGAGCCCTTCGCCCCGTCTCCGGTGGGCCCACCCGGCGGCACCGACCACACCTCCTGGTTCTTGCTGCTGCGCGGTAGGTCGAGGCCGGCATAGACGCCGCCGAAACGCGATATCGCCTGCTTGACGTCCCCGGCGTCGGTGGGCTCGCAGGACACGAAGGCGGAAAGCTGGTGGCCGGCGAAGCCGGCCCGGCGCCATTCCTTCAGCGCGCTGAGCATGGACACGCCGGTGTCGCTCTCGTCCTGGGCGCCGTTCCACCCGGGGTTGAGCTGGTGGTAGGCCCCGATGGCCTGCTCGTCGGTGGGGACGAACTGCGCTCCGGTGTGCGCCGTCCAGTTCTGGACCAGGTGGAGCGCGGCGACCGGGACGCAGTTCCCGAACTTGTCGTTGCCGAGCGTCTGCCAGTCCGCGACGGTCTCGTCCCAGCGGACGGTGGTGGGGGCCGGTGGCAGCTCCGCTGGGAGGTAGGTTGCGAGCCTGAGGGTGCGTTCGTCAGCCTCTGGCGGTCGTTTGCCGAGTTGGCCGAACAGCCGATCCATGATGGGGGCCTTTCTACGGGGGTAGGGCAGGTGCGGGAGTGCCGGCGGTCCGGGACGAGGGGGGAATGGGGTCTGCCCCGGCGCGTACCACCAGGTTCGACCGGCTGGCCGGCCCGGCACATCGGGTAACCGCTTATCCGGATCGGTCGGATCCCTTAGGCCGCCGGCTGTCGCCCTTAGTCCGGTTGACCCGTACCCGCCAGGCGCCCACCATGAGTCCGCCGGCCGGAAGGGAGTGCCGTAAATGTCTCGTTCGTCACCAGACATCGTGCCTGCTGAATGGAGGAGGACGCAGCAGGACCTGCTGGCCGAGGTCGTGTCCGAGGATTTCCACCAGGACTCGTCCGGCCTGCGGTTTCTCCGGCTCGACCCGGCTGATGTGCTGTCTCCCGTACGGGTGCCGGTCGCCTGGTCGCCGGTTCCCCGGCAGCTCGTGGACTGCCTCGGCCGGGACGGCGCCCGGCAGCTCTGCGACTGGGCGCCGGGCGAGGCCAACGACCAGCGACCTCAGCTTTTCCTCCGCGGCGGTCGCGAACACCACATCGAGTACTGCGAGTACGCGATCGTGCTGGACGAGCGAGGCCGGCCAAAGCGAGTCGAGATCACCACGGAGCTGCGCGAATGGTGGATGTGCCTAGCTCAGCACGCGCCCGAGCGGCTGCGCGCCGAGGCGGCCCGAACGTTGCGCCGGAATGTCGACGAAATGTCGTACCAGGACCTTTACGGCGCCCTTGACCCCGTCCAGGTGACGGACCCAAAGTTGCGCGGCGAGGCATTCCAGGCGGAGGTGGCCGGATCCGAGGTCGGGAACCCCCGGGTCGCTCCCCAGGGCAGGCTGAACCGCGACCACACGCTGTTCATGTCCGTGCCGATCAACGGGCTCGACGACCTGTACTTCATCATGTTGCTCGCCGCCCGGCGCTTCGCCCGGTCAGCCGGTGGCCGGCTGGTCGCCGCGCCGCTGCCCTGGCTCTTCCTGGACAACCCCTACTACCGGGACCATCCGGAGGACCAGGCCGACATCCGCCGGCTTTACTGCACCCACGCGGACCCGGCCGTCGCCCGCGCGGTGCAGCGTGCGTGCTGGAGCAACCGGACCGTTGCGGTCGACCCGCTTGCCGTCGTGATGCGCAGGGCGGACTTCGCGGCCGACCGGCTGGTCTTCCCCCGGGGCGTCCGCGGCCGGTGGGTACGGTGGAGCCGGCCGGCCGCGGACGGCATGTTCCAGCGGCTCGTGGTAGGCCCGGGCGACGACGAGCCGGAGACACTGGGCGACATCGGGGTGCGCGACCCGGCCGGGGACGTGGAGCGGCTCACGGGCGGCTACCAACTGCTCGAGCTGCTGTCGGTCGGCGTCGTGCTGGCGGTCAGCCCGCCCGGGACCACCGACGCCGAGCCTGAGCTGGTCCACCCAGAGAGCCAGCTCATCTCGTGCAACCGCGCCGGCTGCCGCGAGTGCGTCAAGCTGGCCGCCGCGCTGGACCGGTCACGCCAGCCCGCGCCGGGCGGTGCCCAGCCACGGAGCGCGTCGCCATCGCCCCGGACGCGGCGAAGGAGCACGCCGTGAGCAGCCTCCAGGACGGGATCGCGGTCTCCCGGGAGGGTCGGCCGGGAGGGTCGTTCGCGCTGCTCTGCCTTGACCGGACGACCGGTGCGGACCTGCCGGCGGTACGGGCCGGGCTGAGCCGGCTCTGGTCGTCGTGCGCAGGCCTGCAGGACGGCGTCCTCCCCAACCTCAGCGAGCCGGTGGACCCGGAGGGCCTCGCCGTCCTGGTCGGCTTCGGTCCGAAGCTGCTGGTTGACACGGCGGACGGGGCGCCGGCCGAGCTGGTCGCGACGCGGTTCCCGGCGCCCGGCGGCCGGGGCCGGCCGGTGCTGCCCGGCGCCACCCTCAGGTGGGCCGGCGAGGTGCGGCGCAACCCCGCCGACTGCGACGTCGTCGTCCAGCTCACCGCCGCGAGCGAGGCGGCGGTGAGCCGGGCGCTGGTCGAGGTGTGCCGGAGCGTCCGCCAGGACGGCGCGCTGTGCCCCACGGCGGTCTATCCCGGGTTCCGGCGCCGGGACCGGCGGGGCTGGATCGGTTTTCACGACGGAGTCTCGAACCCCGAGCTCTCGGACCGGCTGGACCTGCTGCGGGTGCCCGATGGCAGCACGCCGGCGTGGCTCCGGGGCGGCACCTACCTCGCCTTCCTCCGGGTAGGGGTCCGGCTGGAGCGCTGGGACGCCATCGAGCCAGCCCAGCAGGAGCTCGTGGTCGGCCGGCACCGGGAGACTGGCGCCCCGCTCGAGGTCGACCCGGCCGCGCCCGATGGCTACCGCCCGGCGCACCTGCCTGCCCCGGGGGACGTCTTCGCCGCCGGAAACGAGGAGGCGCGCGACCCGCGGCCGGTCTGCGCAGACGAGCCGTCCGGGCTGGGCCAGAGCCATGTCCACCGGGCCCGCCGCCACCTGACCGAGCGCATCCTCCGCCAGGGGTACGACTACCTCGAACCGGTGGCGGGCCCCGAGGTCCTGCGGACCGGGCTGAACTTCGTCAGCTTCCAGTCGTCCCCGACCCGGCTGGCCAGGATCCTCACTGGGCCGGGCTGGTTCGGTCGGAGCCCCTTCGGCGGCCCGGACGGCGAGTTCACCGACCTTCTTGAGGTCTACGCCGCGGGCATGTTCGCGCTCCCTCCCCGTGCCCCGGCGGCCAGTGCCCCGGCCGGATGCCCGGGCCTGGACGCGATCGAGCCGGCCGTTGGCGCCGGGTGAGCCGAGAGGTCGTGCGCCGGGTCAGCGGCTGGTGCTCGGGTCGATGCCGAGCTGGTGGAGCAGACGCATGGCCTGGGTGCGATTTTCGACGCCCAGCTTCGCGAGAATGTGGGAGACGTGCACGCTGACCGTCTTCTCGCTGACCACTCTGTCCTCGGGATGGGGCAGACGGCTGGCGATCTGCTGGTTGGTCATGCCCTCGACGAGCAGCTCGACAATCTGCCGCTCCCGGGGGGTGAGCTTATAGGCCGCGAGCGGGTCGGCGGCACTGGCTGGCTTGGTGGGCTGGTCGGGCAGGTGGAGCCGGGCCTGGGTGACGAGGGCGTCGATGTCGCGGACCAGCCCCGCCGCGCCCAGCCGGGTCGCCAGGTCGCGGGCCGTCCCGGCCGCCTTGGCCGCCTGGGGTCGCTTGTGCAGGTCGGCGAGGGCCTCGGCGAGCCGGAACTGGGCGTACGCGGCCGGGAACGGCTGGTTGAGCGCGTCAAATCGCCGTGCGACCTCCCGCCATGCTTCCGGCACCAGCTCGCCCCGGTACCGGGCGGCCTCCGCCTGGGCGCTCGCGAGGTCAGCCTCGGCCTCCGGGAACGGCGTCCCCCGTGCCGCGAGCGCGGCGACGCCATGCTCGGCCAGGTCGAGGAGTTCGCCCGGCTTGAGCTCGGTGCCCGGGGCCGATCGTCGGGCTCTGCGGTCCGCGATGCCGCGCAGCGCCACCGCGCAGAGCTTGACGACCAGGTACTCCTCCTCGCTTCCCGCCAGCGCGGCCAGCCCGTCGTCGACGGCTTGGAGAGCCGCGTCCAGGTCACCGTGTGCCAACGCCAGCTCGGCACGCAGCGTGTGCAGCGGACCGCAGTACTGCGGGTCGGTGTTCCGCAGGCACAGCCGTTCCGCCGTCGCCGCGTGGTCACGGGCGACGGCGAGGTCGCCCCGAGCCAGGCAGATGTTGGCGAGGGCAATCTGTATCGGCGCGATGATGCCGTCGGGCGCCCGGTCGGTCAGCCGGGCGGCGTGCCGCTCGGCCTCGTCCCAGCGCCCCAGGCGCCGCAGCGCGGACACCGCGTTGCCCAGCATCACCCCGCCGGCGTTGAACTCGACGCCGTACCGCACCGTCATCTCGAAGCCTTCCAGGGCGACCTCCGCCGCCTCTTCCAGCTTTCCGCTGAAGTCAAGCGTGTCGGCCAGGTTGGTGATCGCCCGGCTGACGTCCTCGATACTGCCGATCTCCTTGGCCAGCGCCCACGCCTTCCGCAGCGCCCGCTCCGCTGCCACCGGGTCGCCCAGCATGCCCAGGTCGGTGCCCAGCGTGCACAGGGCGTGGCTCTCCTCAGCCTTCGCGCCGAGCTCCTGGGCGAGCTCGATCGCCTCCTCCGCCACCGTCCGCGACTCCTGGAACCGGCCCCGCAGCATGAGCATGTGCGCCTGCCCGGCCAGGATGCGGGCGTCGGCGAGGCGCCGCTCACCCGCGGGCAGCAGGCGCCGCGCCTCCTCGTAGGCATCCAGGGACGCCTGTGAGTCGCCGGCCTCCCACTGGTACCGGCCCAGCTTCTCCAGCAGCACCGCGACCCGCGCCGGCTCGGCCTCCGACAGCTCGCGGCGAGCCCTGTTCGCCAGATCGACGGCCCGGCCGTGCCGGCCAGCCCAGCGGGCGGCCTCCGCGGCCTGCTGAAGCAGGTCGGCCAGCTCCAGCCCGGCCAGCCGGTCGTGCTCCGCCACGCGGCCCCACAGCGCCAGCGCCCGCTCGAGCTGGCCGTCGGCCTCGGCGAAGGCGTTCACCCCCACCGCCAGCCCGCCGGCGTGCACCGCGGCCGCCAGCGCCTGGGGCAGGTCGTGGGCGGCCGACCAGTGCGCGGCCACCTCCGCCGCCGCCACCGGGGGGAACGCGGCGGTCTCCAGCCCACGCGACAATGCCCGTGCCACGACCCGGTGCAGCCGCCGCTGCTCGATCGGCAGCAGGTCGCGGTACACGACCTCCTTGACGAGCCAGTGCCGGAACGCGTAGCTGCCCCGGCCGGAGCCCGGCACCAGCGTGCCGGCGCTCACCGCCGTCCGCAGCCCTCGCGTCAGGGTCTCCTCGTCCAGCCCGCAGACCTCGCTGAGCAGCTCGTCCGGGATCTCTCGGCCGATGGTCGCCGCCACCTGGACGATGGCCCGCGCGTCGGCGGACAGGGTGGCCAGCCGGACGCGCACGATGGTGGCCAGGCGGGACGGCAGGTCGGCGTCCTCGCGCAGGGCCTGCGAGCTGAGCAGCTCCTCGGCCAGGAACGCGTTGCCGTCCGACCGTTGCTCCAGCCGGTCCAGGAGCTCTGGTTCCAGCGGCTGGCCGAGCAGGCGCGCCGCGAGCTGGGCAAGCTCCTCCCGGTTGAACGGGGCGAGGTCGAGCTGCTCGGTGGAGCGCAGCCGGAGCAGGTCCTCCAGCGCCTGGCCGACTGGCGGGCGCGAGGTGAGGTCACCCTCGGAGCGGCAGGTCGCTACGACGAGGACCCGGTGCCGGCGGAGGTTGTGGGCGACGAACCGCAGCAGGGCAAGGGTGGAGCTGTCGGCCCAGTGCAGGTCTTCGAGCACGATCAGCAACGGCTGTTCCCCGCTCGCCCGGGCCACGAGGCCGAGCACGGACTCGAAGGTCCGGCGGCGGGCCAGGTCCTTGCCCAGGCTCGTCGGGTCGGTCGCGAACAGCTCCTGGATGTCCGCGTTGGTCCCCAGTATCTCGCCCAGCGCTGGCGGCAGCATGGCCTCCTCGCGCAGGCTGCGGAGCCCTTCGGCCACCGGACCGTAGGGCAGGTCGCCGACGACCATCTCCACGCACCGACCCACGAAGCTGTACCAGCCGGCCGAGGCCGCGTCGCGCCGCAGCTCTCCCGCGAGCCGGCTCTTTCCTACGCCGGCCTCTCCGGAGACCAGCAGCACGCCCGGCTGGCCGCGGCTGGCCCGCGCCAGCGCTGCCCTGCCTCGTTCCAGCTCACGATCGCGTCCAACAAAGGGGACGCGGTCTCGTCGCTCCTTCACAAGTGGGATTATGACGTGTGATGGAGAAGTCGCGGCCAGCAGTGATCCACAGCGTGCACGTAACGCAGATATAACGTCGCCAGGTAAGTAGCCCGGAAAGTAAGCCACATGCCGCGCGGCGGCCACCGCGGACGTGGCTGGCCAGGTCATCGTGCCGCGTCATCGTCCCGGGTCGTCGGAGCCCGTGCTGGCCGGCGCGGCCGTCGAGCCGGAGGGCTCCCGCCGCCAGCTCAGGGTGACCGCGAAATGTCCTTCGACGCCGGTCTTGGCGATCACCGCGCCGGCCTCGGCGTCCAGCTTGACCCCGAACGTGATCTCGACCTCGTCCGGCTGGCGGGCCATCGACCGGAACTGCCCCAAGGCGGCGGAGGCGGCGTCACGCACCTCGCCGAGCGCCTTCTCGAACGACGCCCGGGCGTCCTTCACGATCCTGCCCTGGCGGGACGCGCGGGTGACCCCCGGCTCATCGGCGATCTCGACGACGACCGAGCCACCGCCCTCGAGCTCGAACCGGGTCAGCTCCGCCATGATGCCCTCCCTCCTACCCGCACGGATTTGCCAGCCAGTCCTGGGAGTTCTCGCCGACTGTCGCCTTCTTAAGATCCTTCCGTATTTGGTCAAGATCCGTCAGCAGTTCCCCAAGACGGGTGGGGGCAGGGTTGGCAAGGTACTCTCGAACCGCCTGGTTGAAGCCTGTGCTCATGGTCGCGGGCATGAAGTCCGACGCGTCGAAGCACAATGTGTTCTCGTCGGATGTCAGCATCTTGTGAATACTCATGCTTACGCTGTCGTTGCTGTCCGGGGCCACCCGCTTGTTTGCGGAGAAGGCGCCTGACACGCCTCCTTGCGGGCTGGCCAGGTACCGCATGAGATCTCTCGCCTGCGAGGTGTCGTTGAACATTACGGCCAGGTCGGCCGACACCTCCAAGGCCGGGCGCGCCGGCTGCCCCGGGCCTGGCTGCTCCCTGAGGTCGGAGAACGGGAAGAAGTCGAAGTTGGTGCCGGGGCGGAGCGTACGGCCGTTCTGGCGTTTGGGATCCCTGTAGAACTTCATGATGAACGAGGCTTGGTGCTCCATCGAACAGCCTGGCGATTTGGCGAACATCGGTCTTCCCGCGTCGGCGAAGTTGGTCAGCAGCGCCGAGGCGGCCACGCTCTTGTCCTTGACCAGCCCCCGACCGGAGATGATGTCGTGCCAGGTCTCCCACGCCTGTTGCACCTTCAGCGATGTCCAGGGCAGCTCACCGGAGGCCCACTGCCCATAGGCGTCCGAGCCCTGCTGGTGCAGCAGGATGTCCTCGATCCAGTCCGTGCCCGGCCAGCCGGACAACGGCGGAGAGCTCATGCCCAGGCACCATGGCTGTCGGACGCCCGCGCGGACCATCCGCCTAGTGAGATCGACCGGACTCTGCACTGTCTTGGGCTGCGTCTGGTACCCGAGCCGGGTCGGGTACCAGACGATGCTCTTGAGGTCGGCCTTCACCGGTACGGCGACAAGGGGTTCCCGTTCCTTGCCCAGCCTCTGCAGTCGCTGCCAGGACTGGCTGTAGGCGTTCTTCTGTTCCTTGAGTACATCGTCCAGCGGTTTTAGCTTGTCCCGATAGGCTGCCAGCCCGCCCGGGTTCGGGAGTATCGCGATGTCGGGCGGAGTCCCGTTGCGGACGTCGGTCAGCAGCACCTGGTCGACGTCGCGGGTGCCGACATAGTTGACGTGGATGTGTTTATCCCTCTCAAACCGGTCCAGCGCCTTCTTGAAGTCATCTGCCTCCCCACCGGTCCAGGTGGCTAGCACGGTCACGCTGCCGTGTCGCGCGGCGCTGGAACAGCCGCCGACGCCAACGCTGGCAGGCAGGATCGCCGTCAGCGCGAGTACGGTGGCCCAGTGGGTCCGCGTCGATGTCATGTCGGATACCTGTACTCCTCAATCCGGGGCCGCAGGCCCAACCAGATCAGCGCGACCACAACGAGCCCCGTCACGCCGACGCCGGCCGGGTTCAGCAGCCAGTTGTGCGCGGTGCTGTTCGCGGCTGCGGTCTGCGTGTTGACGTCCGTTATCTTCTCGCTCAGTTCGCTCAGTCGGTTCTGTTGGACATCGTGCACCGCCGTACCGTTGTTGTCCGTCCCTGGATGATCCTTGATGAACGCGTCGACCGTGTCACCGCATCTGCCCAGGCATGCTTTCATGACCGCGGCCAGGGACTGCTGGCCCTTGGCGAGTGCCCGCGACATCTGGTCACCCCACTCCTTCTCGACCTCCGACAGTGCTCTTTCCGCCGCGGCGATCCCACGCTGGGATGTGAAGGTGTAGCTGACCCCGGCACCGAACAGGACAAGCAGCAGCGTGGCGGCCAGCAGCCACCCGTTGGCGCGGCGGCGGAAGGTGCGGGCCAGGTACACCTGCGTCCAGAGCAGCAGCAGGAACAGCATGACGACGGTCAGCCCGAGCGCCGCCGCCCGCCCGCTCAGCCAGCCGGACGAGAGCTGGTGTTTCAGCGCATCCTCCTGCGAGTCCCGCAACCTGTTGACCCGGGCCAGCAGCCCGCTGCCGTCGAGCTTTCCGTCGCCATCGTGCAGGATCTGCGACGCTTCCCACAGGCTGGCCACGCTCAGCAGGTTGTCGCCCTGGAGTTGGTTGCCGCCAGGGGAATGCTGCGCGTCGGCCTGCGCGACCATCCCGACATAGGTGACCAGCAGCCCCTCCGCCACCCGGAGCTGCTCGCTGCCATCGTCGCCGGCCACGTTGTGCTCGGCGACGAGGGCCAGGTTCTGGCTGGCGATCGCAATTTGGTTCTGGTACTCACCGCCCAGGCCGGTCAGTCGCGTCGTGCCGATCTGGAAGCTCTGGGCGGCGGCCCTGTCCGCAGCCACCAGGGCGGCCCGGGCGGCGGACACCTCGAGGATCGCCGGCACCGTATGCGTGCGGATCTCGGCGATGGTGTTGTGCGCCAGGCCGATGGCGGCCGCGCAGGTCGCGAACGTCGTGACGGTGAGCGTCAAGAAAATGGCGCGCAACCGCAGCAGCCGCTGTCGGGTCGTCCGCCTCGTCTCGCGCCGGACCGGCTGGGTCGGCGTGGTCGAGGTCGGCGAGGCTGGCACGGGAGATTCGGTCGCGGCGACCTCGGCGGTCACTGCTGGCTACCCTCCGGCCGGTTCGCCAGAGGCTCCCTGTCGCCGAGCGAGCTTCCGCACTTGACGCACCACGTGACACCCGCCGGCGAAACCCAGCCACACTCGCAGCGCAGGTCAGGTCCGGCCGGCCGGGGGTCCACCACCGCCGCGTCCGTGTCGTCGTCGGCTTGCCGGGAGATCACCGAGTCCATCACCAAGGACAGGAGGTCACGCTTCTGTACGTCGTCCCTGAGCCGGACCTTCCCAGTGGCCCGGTCGATGATGTTGACCACCCGGCCCAGGCGTTCCAGCGACTCCTCGCCGCCCAGCTCGTGTGCCAGCTTCACGGCGCGGCCCCACTCCTCTGTGGCCGTCTCCAGCTTGCCGGCGTTGTAGGCGTCACATCCCGCGGTCTCGGCTCGGCCGAGCTCGTCCTCCCTGGCTCGGTAAGCTCGCTTGCTATTGATTCGGGTAGACATGACCCGTTCGCTGGTCCAGTGTCCGAGCACCTGCACGGGCGGGGTCGCGGCGACCTCGGCGAGCCGCACCGTCGCGAGCAGGACGTCCTCACCCATCGGGCGGCCGTCCGGCTGGAGCTCCAGGCACAGCTCGTACTCCCGCCGGTCCCGGCCCCAGGAGCCGGTGGAGACCTCCATCGTCCCTTCGGCGACCTTGACGCAGTGCTCGGTGAGGTCTGACCTGGTCGGGTGCACCTGCCTGACAAATCGCAACCGGCTGAAGGGCAGGGTCGTGATCCGCAGCCGCAGGTCTGGCAGGATCCTGTCCTGCGCGGCGGCGGTGAGCTTCCGGAAGTCGTCGACGAGGTCGGAGTCCGTGCGTACGGCGTCGGCCACGCCGCGGAGCACGGACACGATCCGCTGCAGCTCCCGCGGCTCCCAGTCGTCGCCGACTCCGCGGGCGTCACAGACGAACTGCCCTTCGCACTGCGCGAGAACCCGCTCAAGCTGTTCCGGAGCTTCCGACTCGTTCTTGCCGTCGGTCAGCAGCAGGACATGGCGGACCGCAGTCGGATGCTGGTCCAGCAGCGTGCGGGCCAGGCTCAGCCAGGTGCCCATCGCGGTCCCGCCGCTGGCGAACAGCTTGGCCACCGCCTCCCGCGCCTCAGCCCTGGTCTGCGGCGTGACCTGGGCCGTCCTCGGTTCCGGCGGGTACACCATCTGGGCCTCGCCGGTCCCGGCCACGATCGCGAAGTGCGTCCCGTCCCGCAGCGTGTCGATCGCCGCCGTCGTCGCCCGCCGCGCCGCGCCGATCTTCGTCGGCGGCCAGTCCATCGACGCGGAGCAGTCCACCAGGATGATCTCGGCGGCCTCGGCGTGACCGCTGCCCAGGCCCTTGCCCTGTCCGGAGACGGTGAGAATGGCGTACATCTGAGTGCCCCCCGCGGGCAGGTACTTGGTCTGGCTCACCGCGAGGCTGAGCTCGAGCTGGTCATTCATTCGTCACGCGCCGCCCTTCCGTCTCGCCATCCGGCTCAGAACCGGGTCTTCGGGCGAACCGCGTTGGCCAGATCGACCAGTTCGCCGTGGTCTGCGGCGCTGCGGGCCTGCCGGGCAAGCTCGCGAAAGGACCGCTCGAGCAGCACGCGCAGGTCACGCTCGGCCAGCAGGCCCGGACGGATCGGGTCCCCCCGTACCGCCCGGGGGCCGCCGGGCTGGCGGACCAGGTCGAGCGCCACCTGCCAGATCGCTGTCCTCAGCCGCTGCCTGGCCTCGCCGTCCTCGGCACCGTCGTCCAGGCGGAGGTCGGGAAGCCGCTCCAGTGCCCTTTCGAGGTCGTCTGTCGTGGGCAGCCGCTGGCCACCGGCCGGCAGCCGGGCGGCCAGGACCCGGACAGCCGCGATCATGGCCGCGTCCGAGTGCCGTGAGTGGGTTCGGGGTACCTCGTCGAGGATGGCGGTGGCCCCGGCACGGTCCGCGCGGGCGATCCGGATCCGGGCCAGGCCAAACGCCGCGCTGACCTGCGAGCGGTCCCGCCGCCACACCGCCTGGTAGTACTGCTCCGCGATCACCGGGTCGCGGAGCTCGGCGCAGTAGCCGAGCGCCAGCTTGGGCGGGATCTCACCAGGCAGCAGCCGGAAGACCTCCCCGAACGCCTTCTCGGCCGTCGGCACGTCATCGCACGCCAGCGCCAGCAGCCCGTCATGCCAGTACGCCCGCCAGTCGTGAGTCTCGTCGTCACCCAGGATCCGGCCGGCCTCGACGCGGCAGGCTCCGGCGAGGTCGAGATCCCCCAGCTCGAGGTATGCCCGGCAGCGCGCGAGCTCGAGCGACACCGACGTGAGCTCGTGCTCCGCGAGGTTTTCGATCAGTCGCTGGGGGTTGGGCGCCCGCACATCAGCCAGGATTGCCTTCGCTGGGTCGTCCTTGCCCACCAGCGGCACCGGGAGCCAGGCCGCCGTCACCTGCGGAGGCGGCTGGCCCTCAGACAGCTCCACGGCATGTCCCGCGGACGCGAAGCCGACGGCACCGCCACCGGTCCACTGCCTCAACGGCGGGACTAGGCCGAGACCGGCGTCCAGCAGCAGCGGCTTCTCGGCGAACTCCGTCGACTGCTTGGCCCGGGCCACCCCGTCCCGCAGCGAGCGGATCTCCCGGAGCACGCCGTCCAACTGGTCAGACATCTGCGCGGCGGAGCGGAACCGGCGCGCGAGCTCGTCCGTCGCCCGCGCTACCACGTGCCCAAACGAGAGCAGGCCGAGCTCGATGCCGTCCTCCGCCGCATAGCCTTGGTCGGGCCGGCCCGGGGTCCCCCGGAACAGCTCCCCAAGAGTTCTGCCGACCGTATGCAGGTCCGCCCGCACGGTCATGCCATGCCTGCGGATCTCCCGGTCCGACACCTGGTACCGCGGGGTCTTGACCTCCGGTGAGGTCCGATCGTCGACCCGCCGGACCGCTCCGAGGTCGATGATCTTGATCCGGCTCTCGTCGAAGTCGACGTCGCCCGGCCTGGTGTCGATGACGTTGTCCGGCTTCATGTCGCAGTACAGCAGCCCCTTGCCGTGCAGGTACTCCATTGCGGCGAGGATCTTCAGGCCGTAGCCGATGACCTGCTCGACGTCGATCCGGTCCGCCCGCTCCCGCCTCCAGGTGCTCATGACGTCGCGCAGGGACAACCCGCGGACGTGCTCCATCACGATGTAGCCGGTCTGCTCGCCGCTCCGCGGGTCAGGGTGGGTGACGAAGTTGAAGATGCGGACGATGTTCGGATGGTTCAGCTCGCGGAGGAGGCGCTCGGCGCGGGCGAGCTCGACCGCTACCGCGTCGTTGGTGTTGATCAGCCCCTTCAGGACGACGTGGTTGCCGTCGAGGTTGTTGTCCTTGGCCAGGTAGATCCAGCCGAGGCCACCGTGGGCGAGGCAGCGGACCACCTCATACTGCTCGGCAACGACCTCGCCCGCGGCCAGCCTCGGCATAAAGGAGAACGGCGTACGGCACGCCGGGCAGAAGCCCTCGCTGAGGGTCGGCTGGCCGGCGTATCCGGTGCCTACCTTGGCTCTGCATCCGTCCTTGCCGCAGATGCGGCTGTACTCGAAGTCCTGCGAGCTCGCCTGGACCAGGCCCACGGAATCGGGCAGCTCGGCACGCAGCGTGCGCGCCGGCCCACCCGACTCCCTGGCCGGGACGGCAGGCGTTGCCGAGGTCCGGGCGAGCGGTTTCCGACCGCAGGTGTCGCAGTAGCCGTCAGCGACGTGCCCGGCGCAGCCGCCCCGGTCGCACGCGGTCACCGGATGTCCTCCCCGCCGGGGACGCACCGTTGTCGGACGGCCTGGGCGTACCGGCCGACCGCGGCGTCGGCGACCGAGAGATCGCACGGCGCCCACCACAGCAGCTCCCACGCCTTCCGGTACAGGCCGGCAAGCCGCAGGTCCTCCGCCAGGTCGTGGTCGGCCGCCATGGCCTTGTAGGAGTCCAGCCGGCCGCGCAGGTCGCCGCGCCGGGCCAGCAGCTCGCTCAGCCTCCGGTCGGTACGCGTGACCTCGCTGAGGTCTCGGATGATCTTGCGCTCGCAGGAGCCCAGCCAGGCCAGGACCCAGGCCAGGTCCCTCCGATCGTCGGCAGCCCGCAGCCCACCCAGCGCACTCAGGTACCGCGGCGCCCGGATGGTCACCACCGGTGCCGCGGTAACTCGGCTGGCGACGTACGCGTACCGATGCCGCGCCTTCTCCTCCGCGGCGGCTAGCTCATTCGCCAGCGTGGTCACCCGGCCGAGTCGTTCCGTGGCCTCGATCTCCCGCAGGGTGCGCAGGCCGGCCGACGACTCACGCCGAAACGCGAGGATCAGCCGTATCCCCAGCTCGGCCGCCCGCCGCGCGATGGGGGCCAGCACCTCGTCGACGAGCTGGTCCGGATCGGCCGCGTCGTCAACGGCGTCCACCACCAACGTCATGGACGGGGTCCTGGCGACCTCCCGGTCAGGCCGTCCCAGGTTGTCCACTTGGATGCCGGTTCGGTCGGCGATCCGCGCCGCGACCTCGGCCGCGGTCTTGTCGGTGGCGTTGACCGCTAGGTCGACGCTGCCGAGCGGGGGTGTCGCGCCCGGTAGGGCGTCGGCCAGCACCTCGTCCGTGGCCTTCGACCGCTCCGGGTCGGACAGCGCGACGGCCAGCCTGAGCGCGGCGGACGACGCGGAGTCGTGCCCGCCCGTGACCACGGTCTTGAGGCGTTCGGTACCAGGATGGATGAGAAAGTTCGTCACCTCCTGGCTGAGGGCGCGGTCGGGGACCGAGGGGCCGAGAGGCCGACCGAAGCTCTCGTCGACGGCCTTGTCGCCGCTCACCCAGTCCGCGACCTTGGGCACGTGCCTGATGATCGTCTCGACCGGCAGCATCCAGGACAGCCCGGCCGCCTTGTCGGAGTAATGGCTGACCACCATGCCGATGACGTTGCCGGTCTCGTTGTCGACGACGCCCGCGCCGCTGAAGCCGCGCACCACTTGGCCGCCGGCCGCGGTGGTGTTCATCTGCATCCACTCGCCGTCGGGGCCACATCTGAGCGTGAGTGTGGCGGGCACCCACATTCCGTGCTGAAGGCCGTCCGGAAACCCCAAGGTGTGCACTTCGCGCTTCAGCCGCGGCGGCATCCGGCGCAGGGGGGTCCCCGTCCCGCCGCGCCGCGGCCGGTCCAGCTCCAGCAGGGCAACGTCGCCGCGTTCGTCATCGCGCGGTGGCGCGAAGCAGTCCGGCAGCACCGTGGCGGTGGCCGACTCCGCCCCGGGGATCCCGACAAAGTCGACGACGACCTTTCCAAAAGGTGTGCCGCCCGCGACCCCTGGCGAACAGCCGGGCGCGTCCATGATGACGTGCGCGCACGTCAACACGTGCTGAGATCCCAACAGCATCCCCGCGCCAAGTACTCGGGCGTCAACGTCCCGAATGCGCAGCAGCCACGGGTACAGTCCTGGGTCGGCGCCCATATACGGAGACAATACGCCAGATGTTCATCAAACGTGGAGCCTCGCGCGCGGCGCCGTAGCATTTACGCGGAGCGAGAATGCTCTAACTCCTCTGGGTGATGAGATCGGTGATCTCGTTCGATCGATATACGGACGGTCATCTGGTTAAGGCATTGGCGTCGCGGGCACCGAGGGAGATGCGTCAAAAGGGCTGATCGATGACGAACCGCACGCCGGGCCAGCCGCCAGCCGGCCCACCTGGGGCGGGCGGGTCATCCTGCAGCCGACGTTACGTGCCGACAACCGGCTGGAAACGTGCTTCTTCAAGGCTGGAAGGCGTGCCAGGAGGAGGGCTCACCGCGACGCACTGCCCGTACTGCGCGCTGCAATGCGGGATCACGCTGGCTCAGCGGGACGGCGGCTTCGACCTGGCCGGCCGGCCCGACTTCCCGGTCAACCGCGGCCTGCTGTGCGTCAAGGGGGCGAGCGCCGCCGAGCTGCTCGGCCACCCCGAGCGGGTCACCGAGCCACTCGTGCGCGACCACCGGCACGCCCCGCTGCGTCCGACGACCTGGGACGACGCCCTGGACCGGGTCACGGCGGCGATCCGGCGGGCACAGCGCGAGCACGGCCCGGACAGTGTGGGCTGCTTCGGCGGCGGCGGCCTGACCAACGAGAAGGGCTACCAGCTCGGCAAGTTTGCCCGGGTGGCGCTGCGCAGCTCGGCCATCGACTACAACGGGCGCTTCTGCATGTCCTCGGCCGCCGTCGCGGCACAGCGGGCCTTCGGCATCGATCGGGGCCTGCCGTTCCCGCTGGCCGACCTCGCCGAGGCCGACGTGGTCCTGCTGGTGGGCAGCAACCCGGCCGACACGATGCCACCGGCGATGCAGTGGTTCGAGGCGGGCCGCGAGCGCGGTGCCAAGCACATCGTCGTCGACCCCCGGGCCACCGCGACCGCCCGCGCCGCCTCCCGGCACCTGCAGCCGATCCCGGGCACCGACCTGGCCCTGGCCAACGGCCTGCTGCACATCGCGCTGCGGGAGGGCATCGTCGACCACGACTACATCGCCCGCCGTACGACCGGCTTCGCCGCCGTACGGCGTTCGGCGCGCGCGTACTGGCCGGACCGGGTGGAGCGGATCACCGGGGTGCCCGTGGTGGCGCTGGCCGAGACGGTGCGGGCGCTGGCCACCGCCCGCACCGCGATGGTGCTCACCGCGCGGGGTGCCGAGCAGCACAGCAACGGCACCGACACCGCGCAGGCCTATGTCAACCTGGCGCTGGCTCTCGGGCTGCCCGGCCGGCGCGGCTGCGGGTACGGCACCGTCACCGGCCAGGGCAACGGGCAGGGCGGCCGGGAGCACGGCCAGAAGACCGACCAGCTACCCGGCTACCGCCGGCTCACCGACCCGGCCGCGCGGGCGCACGTCGCGGCCGTGTGGGGCGTCCGGCCGGAGGAGCTGCCCCAGCCGGGCCTGTCGGCGTACCAGATGCTGGACCGGCTGGGCACCGACGGCGGCGTGCGGGTGCTGCTGGTGATGGCGTCGAACATCGCTGTGTCCGCGCCGAACAGCAACCGCGTCCTGGACCGGCTGGGCGCGCTGGACCTCCTGGTGGTGTCCGACTTCTTCCGCTCCGAGACCGCCGCCCTGGCCGACGTCGTGCTGCCGACCACGCAGTGGGCGGAGGAGGACGGCACCATGACCAACCTGGAGGGCCGGGTGCTCCTCCGCCGGAAGGTCACCGACCCGCCCGCGGGGGTGCGCACAGACCTGGAGATCTTGCGGCTGCTGGCCGAGCGGCTCGGCCGCGGCGCGTACTTCGCCGATGACCCGCGGGAGGTGTACGACGAGCTGCGCCGGGCCAGCGCGGGCGGCCCGGCCGACTACTCCGGGATCAGCGTGGAGCGGCTGGCCGCCGGGGAGGAGCTGTTCTGGCCCTGCCCGGCGGAGGGGCATCCGGGCACCCCGCGGCTGTTCGCCGAGTCATTTCCTACGCCCGACGGGCGGGCCCGGTTCGTCGCCGTCGAGCACCGGGCGCCAGGCGAGGAGCCGGACGCCGACTTCCCCTTCGTGTTGACCACCGGACGCACCAGGATGCACTACCAGTCCGGCACCCAGACCCGGCGCAGCCCGACGCCGCGGGCCGCCGAGCCGTGCCCGTACGCCGAGATCCACCCTGAGCTGGCCCGGCTGGTCGGCGTCGCCGACGGGGAGGACATCCGGCTGACCACCCGCCGTGGCACCGCCGTGCTGCGGGCCAGGGTCACCGACACGCTCCGGTCCGACACCGTGTTCGTGCCGTTCCACTGGGGCGGCCGGGCGAAGGCCAACGCGCTGACCAGCGCCGCCCTGGACCCGCACTCGCGGATGCCGGAGCTCAAGAACTGCGCGGTCGCGGTGAGCCGGCTGCCGGGCACGGGCCCCCGGCCGGACGCCGATGTGGCGCCGGAGCGTGGCCGTGCCCGGACCGGACCGGACCAACCCGCACCCGACCGACGACTGACTCGACCGACGACTGACTCGACCGACGACTGACGTGGAGGACAGCATGCAGAGCACGCCTCGCTTCCTGCAGGGGGTCTACCCGTTCGAGGGCAAGGGCCTGGACAAGCCGACCCTGCTGCACGCCAACCTCAGCTACTCGGTGCCGGTAGGGGTGATCACGCAGCCGCTGTACTTCCGCGGCGGGAACAGCAGCAGCGAGCTGGTCGCCGTCGTCATGGTCCGCGACGGCGTACCCATGCGCTACTTCCCGATCGGCGCCAAGGGCCACTGCCACGTGGCGCTGCGGGTGGTGGAGGACCTGGAGGAGGACACCACCATCGAGCTGCACCTGGCCGCGCCGGACGGGCTGACCGGCACCGTCGTGATCGACCTGGGCTTGGTGGAGGTCTGAGATGGCCCGGAAGCGGCTGGTCGTGGTCGGCAACGGGATGGCCGGCGCGCGGGCGGTGGAGGAGATCCTGCACCGTGGCGGCGGGGACCGGTTCGGCATCACGATCTTCGGTGCCGAGCCGTACGGCAACTACAACCGGATCATGCTGTCCACCGTCCTGTCGGAGCTGGGCGGGTCCGGCGGCGGGTCCGGCGGTGGCCCGGCGGCCGGCACCGAGCCCCGCACCGAGTCGGGCGTGGACCCCGATCAAGACCCCTATGAGGACATCTACCTCAACCCGATGCGGTGGTACGCCGAGAACGGCGTCACCCTGCACAGCGGGGTGCGGGTCGTCCGCGTCGACCGGTTCGCCAAGAAGGTGTTCAGCGACGACGGCGCGACCACGCCGTACGACAAGCTGATCATCGCCACCGGGAGCCGCACCTTCTTCCCCCAGATGGACGGCATGTGGGCCGACGACCGCACGCTCACCCCCGGCGTGTTCGGGTTCCGCACCCTCGACGACACCACCGCGATGATCGGCTACGCCCGGTCGCACCGGCGCGCGGTCGTCATCGGCGGTGGCCTGCTCGGCCTGGAGGCCGCCTACGGCCTGCGCCGGCAGGGGATGGTCGTGCACGTCGTGCAGTCCTCGCCGGTGCTGATGAGCCAGCAGCTCGACGAGGAGGCTGGCGCCATCCTGCGGCGCGCCGTCGAGGCGCTGGGCATCACCGTGCGTACCGGCGCGCGCACCTCCGGGATCTGCCGGGCCGCTGCTGACGGCACTGACGGCGCTGCTGCCGGCACCGTTGCGGGCGTGCGGTTCGCCGATGGCGAGACCCTCGAGTGCGACATGGTCGTGGTGACCGCGGGCATCCGCCCCAACGTCGGCCTCGGCGTTGTGTCCGGGCTGACCGTGCAGCGCGCGATCGTGGTCGACGACCAGCTCCGCTCGGTGGACGACGATGACATCTACGCCGTCGGGGAGTGCGTACAGCACCGCGGCGAGGTCTACGGCCTGGTGGCCCCCCTGTGGGAGCAGACGTCGGTGCTCGCCGACCACATCACCGGTGCCAACCCGACGGCGGCGTACCACGGCTCGCGGATGGCCACCAAGCTCAAGGTAGCCGGGGTGGACGTGGCCCAGATGGGGCTCAAGCGGCCGGAGCGGGAGGACGACGAGCTTGTCCGCTTCACCGAGCCACGGCGGGGCGTGTACAAGAGCGTGGTGGTGCGCCACGGCCGGCTGGTCGGCGCGACGCTGCTCGGCGAGACGAGCCGGGTCGCGTTCCTCATCCAGGCCTTCGACCGGGGGCTGCCGCTGCCCGAGGATCGGGCGGAGCTGCTGTTCCAGCTTGCCGGCTCGGCGTCCGCCGGGGTGGGGGAGCTGGCCGACAACGCTCAGGTCTGCGACTGCAACGGGGTCAGCAGGGGCGACCTGGTCGCGTGCGTACGGGCCGGGACGAGCACACTCGCCGACGTGATGAACAAGACCCGGGCCGGCAAGGGCTGCGGCTCCTGCAAGGGCCTGGTCAGGCAGATCGTCGAGCTGGCCGCCGGCGGCGACCTGGCGGAGGACCAGGCCAGCCGGTGGTACGTGCCCGCCATCCCGATGACCAAGCCGGAGCTGACCGAGGAGATCCGCACCCGCGGGCTGCGGTCGGTGTCGGCGGTGTTCGCCGAGCTGTCCCGCGACGGGCGGGAGGACGTCCGGAGCAAGATGCCGCTGGCGTCGTTGCTGAGGACGATCTGGGGTCGGGAGTACGTCGACGAGCGGGACGCCCGGTTCATCAACGACCGGGTGCACGCGAACATCCAGCGGGACGGGACGTTCTCGGTGGTGCCGCGGATCTCCGGCGGGGTCACCAGCTCCGCCCAGCTCCGGCGGATCGCCGACGTGGCCGACAAGTACGACGTACCGATGATCAAGATCACCGGCGGGCAGCGGATCGACCTGCTCGGCGTGCGCAAGGAGGACCTGCCCAAGGTGTGGGCCGACCTGGGAATGCCGTCCGGGTACGCGTACGGCAAGAGCTTCCGGACGGTGAAGACGTGTGTGGGCACCGACTTCTGCCGCTACGGGCTGGGCGACTCCACGGCGCTGGGGATCGAGCTGGAGGAGCGGTACAAGGGGCTGGAGAGCCCGGCGAAGCTGAAGCTCGCGGTGGCCGGCTGCCCGCGCAACTGCTCCGAGGCGATGGTCAAGGACGTCGGGGTGGTCGCCGTGGGCGAGGGGAGATGGGACGTCTACGTCGGCGGCGCGGCGGGGGCCACCGTCCGGAGGGGGGACGTGCTGGCGCGGGTGGGCTCGGCGGCGGAGGCGCTGCGGCTGTGCGGCACGTTCATGCAGTACTACCGGGAGCAGGCAGGCTGGCTGGAGCGGACCTATGACTTTGTGCCGCGGGTCGGGATCGAGGAGCTGCGGGCGATCCTGGTCGAGGACCGGGACGGCGTCGTGGCCGGGCTCGACGCCCGGATGCAGGAGTCCGTCGACGCTTACGCGGACCCGTGGCTGGAGAGCCGGGAGCCGGTCACCAGCGGTCAGTTCCGCGACTCGCTGCCGCAGGTCGAGCCGCCGCAGGTGCCGGCCCAATGAGCGCGGGGCACCGGCACGTGCTGGGTCCGGTGGCGGAGATCCCGGTCGGTGAGGGGCGTGCGTACGCCGTGAACGGCGAGTGGCTCGCGGTGTTCCGGCTGCGTGGCGACGGTGGGCTGCGGGCGGTCCAGGCGGTCTGCCCGCACCGCGGCGGGCCGCTGGCCGATGGGCAGATCGACGGCGAGCTGGTGGTGTGCCCGCTGCACGGCAACGCGTTCGCCTTCGCGGACGGCTCCTGTACCACGGGGGATCTCCGGGTGCGGGTGTTCCGGGCCTGGGACGACGCCGGCCAGGTCGTCGTCTCAACCGCCCCGTAGCGGGGGTGGCCGCGACTTGTCAGGGGAAGTTCGCCATTTCCGCGCCCGAAATGTTCGACTTATCCTCGACAGGTCGCGCACGCCTAGGATGCAGGTCATGAAGGGCGACCGGGTAGAGATCATGATCGACGCGGGTGAGCAGGTACGCACCTACAACATCGTCGCGACGCGCAACGGCCGTCGCGTGGACATCCGCACCGGGCGCGGCGTCGTGGAGGTCTCCGAGGTCACCCGCGGCGGCAACCCGGTACGCACGGCCCGCTTCATGGCCAGCCGCGTGCTCGCTCTGGTGGAGCACCCGGCCGCCGACCGGGCCACCGCCGACGAGGTCGCCACGGAGCCCGAGTAGCCGGTCGTCACCGGAGCTGGACCGCTCCAGGTCCTCCCGGCTCAGCGTGCCGACCGTGTCACGGGAGACCGCGTCGAACCATTCGACCGCGGTGCTGGCGGCGAGCACGGTCCGGGCCAGCTCCCGGGTGCGGTCGACGTGCCCCTGCTGGTCCGCCGGCGTGTCCCGCTCGGGCCTACGGTAGCAGCCGGCCGCGGTGACGAGCGGCGGGCGGCGGCTCGTCACCGAGGGGGCCCTTCGGGACTTGTCAAGGATAAGTCGCACAATCCGGACGCAGAAATGGTGAAATTCCCACGACAAGTCGCGGTGCCGGGGGCAGCGTTAGGTCCATCAGTGCCCGTCGGCGGGTTCTGTCGGTGGGCTGGTCCAGGATGGTGGTAGCTGAGCCTGGAGCTCGTCGTATGGAGGTGGCATGGCAGACGCGATCGTGGCCGAGCGGCTGGTCAAGCGGTACGGGTCGGTGGTGGCGCTGGATGGGTTCGACCTCGCCGTCCCGGAGGGCACCGTCACCGCCCTCCTCGGCCCCAACGGCGCGGGCAAGACGACCGCGGTGCGGGTGTTCACCACGTTGCTGCGGCCGGACTCGGGGACGGCGCGGGTCGCCGGCCTGGACGTGGTGGCGGACGCGCGCGCGCTGCGCCGCGGGATCGGCCTGTCGGGGCAGTACGCCGCCGTCGACGAGAACCTGACCGGCTTCGAGAACCTGGACATGGTGGCCCGGCTCTACCATCTTGGCCGGCGGGCCAGCCGGGTGCGGGCCCGCGAGCTGCTGGAGCTGTTCGACCTCGTCGAGGCGGCCGACCGGGTGGTCAAGGGGTACTCCGGGGGCATGCGGCGCCGGCTGGACCTGGCCGCCGCGCTGGTGGCCAGGCCGAGCGTCCTGTTCCTGGACGAGCCGACCACCGGGCTGGACCCGCGCAGCCGGATCGGCATGTGGGATGTCATCGCCGAGCTGGTCGCCAGTGGCAGCTCGCTGCTGCTCACGACGCAGTACATGGAGGAGGCGGACCGGCTCGCCCATCAGGTCGTGGTGATGGACCACGGGCGGCTGATCGCCAAGGGCACTGCTGACCAGCTCAAGGACCAGGTCGGCGGCGAGCGGCTGGAGATTGTGGTGAGCGAGGAGTCTGACCTGGCCGCGGCCAGGGCGGCGTTGGCGCCGGTGGCGGTGGGGGAGCTGGTCGTCGAGGAGCGCATCCGGCGCATCACGGTCCCGGTGGCGGGTGGGGCCGAGGTGCTCATGGAGAGCCTGCGGCGCCTGGACGCCGAGTCGGTGAAGGTGCTCGACGTCGGTCTGCGCA
>DATILL010000106.1:0-8483 GCA_035476575.1 Mycobacteriales bacterium | reverse complement strand
ATCGAACGCGCGATCGCGAACTTCAAGACCTGGCGGTGCATGCACACCGACTACCGCCGACCGCTATCCACCTACGCCACAGCCTTCCGCGCCGTCCGAACACTTCACTTCTTCACACTGCGTTTTGCATAACCCTCCATGTGTTCATTCTCCCGGACCGGCCTCATAATACAACCCCAAGCAGCCAACATCGGCACTGAATTTCCGTCGCCAAGGAACCCCCTAGCGCAAAGGCGAACCGGAAAACCCAACCAAGCCCGGCACTCCGTCCCCCCGTTGGTGCCGCTTTTGTTTGGCGCAAGCAGCCAGCGCGAAGGGGACCCGGGAACCCAGACCAAGCCCGGGACCTCGCCGGCCGTCGGTGCCGCTTTTGTTCTGGCGCAAACAGCCAGCGCAAGGCGACCGACAGACCCAGACCAAACCCCGGTATCAAACCCTGTCGCCGCCACCCTTGTCCAAACGCAACCATCAGCGCAAAGGTGAATCCCGGCGAAAGGGCGACGATCACGGGTCGCGGCGTCGGCGGCGCAGCTCGGCGTACGACGGCCGGCCGGCGAGCGCCCGGATCCGCGCGGCGACCTGCCGCCAGGCGAGCGCGTCCTCGGCCTGCTCCGCGGCCCGGCCGTCGGCGTACCCCACCGCGTAGCCGAGCTGGTACCCGGCCGCGTGCGCGGTGGCGGCGGCGTCCGCGACGGCCAGGTGCGGGAAGACCGCTGGGTCGAGGTCGCCGTCGGGTAGCAGCCCGGGCCGGTCGGCCGGCTGGTCGGCCGGCTGGTCAGCCACCACGAGCGCCCTGGCCGAAGGCGTCAGAGGTCAGCGGCCGCCCGCCGCATGGCGGGGGCAACGGGTCGCCGGTGATGCTGCCGTAGTAGTGGGTCGGGTTGGCGCTGACGCCGAAGTCGGGCACCGGCCAGCGGGTCGAGTCGCCGGGCAGCCACCGGCGCGGCAGCTCGCGGTAGTCCTGGCCGAGCTGCGGGCGCAGCCGGCGGGCCGCCACCCACGCCCCGCAGGCCACGATCGTGTGCACGTCGTCGATGAAGACCAGCTCGGTCCACGCGACGAAACCCCACCAGCCGGTGTGGTCCTCTCGCCCCCAGCCGAGCAGGAAGCCGGCCCCGGGCGGCCCGTTGACCGTGACCCAGCACCGCAACCGGCCCGGTCCGTTCGGTGCGCCGCTCGACTCGACGTTCGAACACATGTTCGAATAGTCTCACGATGCGGGGCTTGATCGGTAGGGACCGGATACGGTCTCGGCGTAGCCCGATCGAGGGGTCGCCGACCGGCCCGGCTGAAGGGGGAGCAGTGGAGCTGCTGCGTTCCGGCAAGATCCGCGACGTGTACGCCGACGGTGCCGACCTCATCCTCGTCGCGTCCGACCGGATCTCCGTGTACGACGTCGTGCTGCCCACGCCGATCCCGGACAAGGGCCACATCCTGACCCAGCTCTCGCTGTGGTGGTTCGACAGGCTGGCCGACGTCGTGCCGCACCATGTCATCTCGGCCACCGACGTGCCGGCCGAGCTCGCCGGCCGGGCGCTCCGCTGCCGCAGGCTGGAGATGGTGCCGGTCGAGTGCATCGCCCGCGGCTACCTGGCCGGGCTCGGCCTGGCGGAGTACCGGGCGACCGGCGCGATCTCCGGGGTGCCGCTGCCGCCCGGCTTGGTCGAGGGCTCGCGGCTGCCCGCGCCGGTCTTCACGCCGACCACGAAGGCCCGGATCGGCGAGCACGACGAGCCCATCACCTACACCGACGTGGCCGACCTGGTCGGCGGCGCCACCGCCGCTCGGCTCCGCGACCTCACCCTGGCCCTGTACTCCCGCGGCGCGCAGCTCGCCGCCAGCGGCGGGATCATCGTCGCCGACACCAAGTTCGAGCTCGGCTGGGCTCCGGACGGGACGCTGGTGCTGGCCGACGAGGTGCTGACCCCGGACTCGTCCCGGTTCTGGCCGGCGGACGACTGGGCGCCGGGCCGGCCGCAGTACTCCTTCGACAAGCAGTTCGTGCGGGACTGGGCCGCCGGCACCGGCTGGGACAGGAGGCCCCCGGCCCCCGCCGTCCCGGCCGGCATCGTGGCCGCCACCCGCGCCCGCTACCTCGAGGCCTACACCCGGGTCACCGGCCTGGCCTGGCCACCACCCGCCTGACGGCCCCCACCCGGCGATTATCGAGTTGTTGTCGTTAGTTGATCTCCAATCGCGACAACAACTCGATGATCGCCGGAGGACAGGGGCGAGCCGGGGAACAGGCTGGTCAGAACTTGGCGCTCGGGGGGAGCCGGCGGATCTCGGGCAGGTAGGCGTCGATGTCGCCCGGCTCGAAGGGAGCCAGGCCGATCACGTGCCAGAACTCACCCGCCGCGTCGCCTTTCAGCTTGTACCGGCCGTCCGGCGAGAGCGCCGCCCACCCGTCGGCCAGCGCCAGCAGCGTCATCCGCAGCGTCGGCGCGGACCGGTCGGCCAGGTCCCACACCGGACCGGGCCGTGCCGTGCCGTCGCCCGCGCTGGCCAGCAGGACGCCGTCCGGGCTGAAGGCGACCGACCATACCGGCGGGGTATGACCGACCAGCCGGTCCAGGTGCTCCCCCGTGCGGGTGTCCCACAGCGGCGCCCGGCGCCGGCGCCGTCGAGCGGGTCGGGTAGCGGGCCGGTGCGCCGGCTTGGCCCGGCCGGCCAGCGCCTCCCGGATCCGGCGGAGCAGCTCCCGCCGGGCGTGCTCCGGGTCGGTGACACCCACAGCCGGCCGTACCGCGGCCTCAGGTAGCTGCGGGACAGCAGGGCGATGACGACGGTGGCCTCGCTGACCCGCGGTCCATGAACTCGATGAAGTTGGTGCCCGGGACGAAGTCCCAGGCCTGCAGCATGATGGTGTACCCCGCCGTCTCCAGCTCCCAGGCGATCCAGGTCGCCCAGCGTTCGTCGGCCGGGGAGTAGCTGAAGAAGTCGATCGGGCGGCTCGCGGTGTCGACGTGGCCGCCGAGGTCGGCGCTACCGGTGCCTACCATTCACACTCCGGGATCGCGGACCACAGCTCCTTGACGCTGGGCACCACGCTCTCGGCGCCGCGGACCAGCCTGAGCAGTCGGGGCAGGTCCGCCGTGCGGGCCGCGACGAAGCTGCGGTCGGCCGGTGGACGGCCGATCCGGTCGTCGTACGGCGTGCCGGCGAGGGTGCGCAGCACGACCCCGGACTCGACCGCGATCAGGGCACCGGCGGGCATGTCGATGGCCTCCGCCTGGTAGCCGACGATCCCGTCGATGTCGCCGCGGGCTAGCATCAGCCACGACGTGAGCGGGGTCCACAGTTGCAGCATCCGCCGGGCGGTCGACTCCAGGGTGATCTTCAGCGCCCAGGCCGTGGTGTCGTCGCGGCCGACGTGGTGGCCCTGGGTCCAGGCCAGCAGCGGACGGCGGCAGCCGTCGTGTCTCGGCCGGTGCGGCCGCAGCGCGGGTCCGTGCACCCCCTCGCCCGGCACAGCCGACCAGGTCTGGTTGGCCAGCGGGTCGTGGACCACCCCGAGGACGGGGACCCGGTCGCGGCACAGCGCGAGACCCACGACGTACGCCGGCAGCCCGATGGCGAGGTTGTTGGTGCCGTCCAGCGGGTCGACGAGCCAGGTCCAGGTGCCTTCCCGGCCCAGCACGCCAGACTCCTCGGCGACGATCTGGTGGCGGGGGAACGCGGCTCGGATCCGGTCGACGATGAGCCGCTCGGCCGCGAGGTCCAGGGTGGACACGAGGTCGCCGGAGGCATCCTTGCTGCGCAGGCCCAGCTCGGCGCCGTCCCGCGTGCCGGCGCGCAGCAGCTCACCGGCGGCCTCCACAGCGTCGACCGCCACCCGGCCGGCCCGATCGAGCTCAGCTCGGCCGGCACCATCCGGGAGGCCGGCACCGCCACGGGGGCCGCTCACCGGGCGGGGGTGTCCGTACGGATGCATGAACGTCTCCTACCTCGATCCGGCCACGGGCAACCCGGAGGAGAGGCCACGAGGATCCACGGGCTGGAGGTCCACGGGCTGGGACACGTGCGGGGCCTCGAGCCGCTGTACCCGGTGATCTTCCAGCCGCCGTACGACGATGTCGGCCAGCCGCGCCGTCTCGCTGGCCGAGCACTGCTGGCGCTGGATCCGTCGGTCGACCGCGCCGATCTCGCCGAGCGCCAGCTCGGGGACCGTGGACCGGGTGCGGCTGAGCACCACCGTAGCGGCGCCCTGGGCGGGCGGCACGTCCACAGTATGGAACTGCCCGGCCACCAGCGAGTAGGCCGTGCCGGCCGGCACCAGCCGGGCGGTCGACCGCTCCCAGCTCACCAGCCGACGGGTTGCCCGGACCTCATCGACGAGCCCTCCGGTCCGGATCTCGAGCATCCGGTGGGTCGGGACGGCGGGCCGGTCGATCACCCGCGCGAGCTGGTTGTGCAGCGTGCCGTACAGGACGAAGCTCAGCAGGTCCCAACTGTGGCAGTGCACGAAGGCCGGCGAGCGCCGGGCGTCCGTGTCATCCGTTGCGTCCACGGCATCCGCGCTGCCGGCGGTCCACAGATGGACGCAGATGCCGATGTCGCCGTCGCGCAGCACTGGGAAGCAGACGAAGCCGAGCGGGTGGCGGACCGCCCGCGGCTCGCCGCCGCCCTCGGCGACCCTGGTCAGGGTCCGGGTCGTCAGCTCGGGCAGCGACCCATCCGCGACACCGCGCGAGATATCGGCATGTAGCCGGGTGTACTCCATTATTTCTGGTACGGGTTTCATGTCTGGTACGGGTTTCTCGGGCGGATCGCCCTGCGGACAATGTCGGCCATGTCGCGGTCGGTGAACGAGTTTGGTATGGGCAGCTCGAGCTCGTCGAAAAGCCGGTGGACCTGGTCGATCGTCGGCTCGTTGCTGAGCGGCACGGCCAGCGCGGCCTTCGTGATTGGTAGCCGGCGGACCTGCTCCAGGCTGGTGTGCAGCTCGGTGCGGAACCGGTCGTAGAAGACCTTGCCGCGCTCGATCAGCATGGCCGGAGTGCGAGAGTCCTCCTGGGTGACGATAAGGTGCTTGGAGGACAGGTCCCAGCGGAACGTGCTCATCACGGTGCTGAGCCCCACCTCGACGTTCAGCAGCTCGTAGCGCTGCCGGTACCAGCAGGCTGCCAACACCGTGGCGAAGGACTCCTTTCGGGTCCGGTCCAAGGTCCACAGCTCACCAATGCCGTCCGGTCCGTGTGACAGCGAATGCCGAAAGCGCGCGTAGTTGCCGCACACCACCTCGTTGGTGGGGTCGATGATCTCCAGGCGGACGGTCAGCTCCCGCTTCTCCCGGCGCGCCATGGCCACGCACTCGGGCAACGTCACCGCGCGAATATACGTCCCCGTGCCACCCTTGAAATACCACCGGTCGGTGTCCCGCCGGGCTTCGGCCAGGGCTGGCCCCACCTCCTGGGTGGCGAGTATCCGGATCATCGACATCTGTTCCAGCGCGTCGCGGGCACCGGCCAGCTCGTGGCGCAGCTCGGACTGGCCGGCTTTCAGCTCGCGGACGTCATGCTCGACGGTGTTGGCCGTCGTCCGGTCGCGCAGCAGCGTGGTCGCCAGCACGGCGAGGACCAGCAGGATCGCGTTGTTGGTCGCGCCGGTGCCGAGCACGTCGACCGCACCGAGGATGGCGATGCACACAGCCAGGAGCAGCGCTACGACGCCGTCAACGTTGCCGCGCAGCCATCCTGCGATTCGAGCCATGGTTGCGTCCCCGGGTCGCCGACTGGGTAAAGTCTAGCCGCTCATGGGTCGAGCCCAGCAGGACAGTGTGGGCGTCACCCGTCTGGAGGATCGGCCGGGCCGGCCCGTTGGCCAGTCTGTACGGTGTGGCGGACTGTACGGCGTGCGAGCGGCTGCGTTTCTTGCCGGCGGTTACCGCGAATGAAAGACAGCGTCGGGGAACCTGCGGTGGCCTCCCGACCCGGCGGTCCCGGACCACGTGGTCCGGCGTGCCGGCGATTCTGTTCCGAAACCGGCACGGCGCCGTAGCGCGTTCCCCGCTGCTGGCATTTCTCGGCTCGGTGACCGTGCTGGCCGAGCTGACGGCACCTGCCGAGGTGTTCGACGTGCTGGCCGCGCGGCTGGCCGGGCTGGCCAGGGGCAGCTAAGCCGTTCTGTTCGGCCTGTGTGTGGTGTTTGCCTCGCTGACGACAATTTCCTCAACCTGGACACGACCGCCATCCTGTTGACACCGGTCATGCTCGCGACGGCGGCGAAGGCCGGCATGGCCCGGCTGCCGCTGGCGATGCTGACGGTCTGGCTGGCCAACACGGCGAGCCTGCTGCTGCCGGTGTCCAACCTCACCAACCTGCTGGCCGCGGACCGGGTCGACCTGCGGCCGATAGCGCTCGCCGGCCGGATGGCGGCGGCGCAGGTGGCCGCGATCGCGGCGACCGCCGCCTGCCTGTGGCTGTTCTACTGGCGGCGTGGCTGGCGTGGCTGGCGTGGCTGGCGTGGCTGGCGTGGCCAGGACCGGTACCGGCCGCCCAACCGGCACGTCCCGCGGGACCGGTTTCTCTACGTGGTCGCCGCCCTGGCCTGCGCCGCGTTCGCCGTCCTGGTCCTGGCCGGTGCGCCGCTCGCGCTCTCCTCGCTGCTGTGCACCGGGCTGCTCGTGGTGGTCTTCGTGTTTCGCGCCCCCACCGCGTTCGCCTGGCGGATGGTCCCGCTACGGCTGCTCGCCTTCGTCACCGGACTTTTCCTGGTGGTGCAGGCCATCGACCGGCACGGGCTGGGCCGGCTGCTCAGCGGGCTGGCCGGGGCCGGCGGCACGGAGGGGACGATCCGGGCCAGCGCGCTCGGCGCGACCATGTCCAACCTGGTCAACAACCTGCCGGCGTACGTGGCCGGCGAGGCGGTGATCCCGCCGGGCAACGGCGACCACCTGCTCGGCCTGCTGATCGGCACGAACGTCGGCCCGCTGGTCACGCCGTGGGCGTCGTTGGCGATCATCCTCTGGTACGAGCGCTGCCGGGCCGCGGGCGTGGAGATCAGATGGCCGCGCTTCGCGCTGACCGGAGCGGTGACGGCGGTGGTGGCGCTCGTCGGGTCGGTCGCCGCGCTCATCCTCACCGCCCCTTGAGCCCGCCTGTGGTGACCTGTTGGCGTTGTGGTGACCTGTCGTTGTCTGGGGAGCCCAAGAGGTCACCACTTGGGGGTGGCGGCGCCCGTGTGGTGACCTCTTGGTTTTGGGTGCGGGCGGTGTTGCCGCGGCCCCATCGATTTCGTCGATGGGTTGCCCTCGATATTACTGTGGGCGCTTGCCGTTTCACTCACCGAGGTTTCTTGGTTTTCTTTCGGGACGGTCGTCTTCGCGTTCCCGGTTTTGTCAGTGGCCCGGTTTAGCCTTGCCGTATGTCGGATATCGTCACCGGCGCGGTTGAGCAGGTCAGGTCTGCCTTCGGCTCCTGTGCCGGTGTGCCGATGTTCGGGCTGGCCAACGCGCAGGTGGACGAGCTGCTGGTTCAGGTCTTCACGCAGGTCAGCCGGTTCTACGGCGTGCTGGCGCTGCCGCTCATACGGCAGGCGGACGCGCGGGGGCTGGCCATGGAGCAGGACTCGCCGTCGACGAGGACGTGGCTGCGGGACCACCTGCGGCTTCGGCCCGCGGAGGCGGGCCGGCTGCTGCGGCTGGCCAACGAGCTGGACCGGGACCTGCCCGTCACCGCGCAGGCGCTGTCCGACGGGCGGCTCAGCCGGGGCCACGCCCACGCCATCGCCGAGGCGGTGCGCGGGCTGCCGGCGGAGACACCGGCCGGGGCCCGGGTGGCGGCGGAGCGGGAGCTGGTCGAGCACTCCGCCACCTTCGACCCCGAGGAGGTGGTCCGGCTGCTTGGCCGGCGGGTGCTGGACGTGGTGAACCCCGACCACGCCGACGACCTGCTCCGCCGCCGGGTCGAACGGGAGGCCGCCGACGCCCACGCCCGGCGTGGCCTGCGGATCTGTCCGGCCGGGCCGGGGCTGAGGCGGGTCTGCGGGTTCCTGGACACCGAGGGCGCCGAGACGCTGCGGGTCGCGCTGGACCCCCTGGCCCGCCGGCCCGGGGAACGGCGTGCGGGACGAGCGCACCCATGGGCAACGCCTGGCCGACGCGCTGGTCGACCTCGCTGACCGGGCGCTGCGGGTGGGGGAGCTGCCGGACAACGGCGGCGAGCGTCCCACCCTGGTCGTGACGATGCCGTACGAGAAGCTGGCCGCCGCGACCGGTGTCGGGCTGTTGCCCACCGGTGGCGTGCTGCCCGCCAGCCAGGTCCGCCGCGTCGCCTGCGACGCTCACATCATCCCCGCCGTCCTCGGCGGGGGGAGCCTGCCGCTGGACCTCGGGCGTGGCTCCCGGCACCACGCCGGCGCGCCGCGCCGTCATCCTCCGCGACCGCGGGTGTGTTCCCCGCCTGTGACCGGCCGTACCAGTGGTGCCAGGCCCACCACTGCGTCCACTGGGCCGACGGCGGAAGAACCGACCAGAACAACGG
>DATILL010000105.1:0-7874 GCA_035476575.1 Mycobacteriales bacterium | reverse complement strand
GTCGACCTCCGGGTACTCCCGGACCTGGCCGGACCCCTTCGGCCACTCCAGCTCGAACGTCCCAGGTACGACGTCCCGGGGGTCCAGGTCGCCCTCGGCGGCCCAGACCGTCACGACCTTGCCACCAGGCTGCCGCACGGCGCCCAGCTCGATGAGATCAACCGCGGGCACCGGCAGGCCGAGCTCCTCCTCAAACTCCCGCCGGGCCGCCGCCAGCGGGTCTTCGCCCGGCTCCTGCTCACCCTTGGGCACCGACCACGCGCCCGCGTCCCGCCGCTGCCAGAACGGCCCACCCAGGTGACCGAGAAGCACCTCCACCGCCCCGCCGGCCCGACGGAACAGCAGGATCCCCGCACTGCGTGCACCCGCCATACCGCCGAGTCTGCCGGACGGGCCCTGGTCACCGTGGGCTCGGGCGGGAAGAATGGCGCCGTGGTTCGCCTCACCGAGCGCGTCGAGCGTCTCCCCCGCGCGGTGGTGGTACGAGGTACCGCGTCAACCGACCCGGCGGTGCTGCTCGACCGGGCACTTACCGATGTCGGGGTCCTCCAGCCCGGCGGCGTCGGCGTCGCCCGCTCGACGGGCGCGCGGGCGTTGGTGCTGGCCGCCCTGTCCCCTCCTGTGCCGGTCCTGGGCAGCCTGGTGGGGGCGCTTGTCGACGCGTTGGTCGATCGTGGGTGGCTGTGGGTCGACGTAGGCGGCGTGGTGACGGCCCTGGACCGTGACCGCGGGTTCGGCAGTGTCGCGACGCTCGCCCGGTCCGCGGGGCTGACCGGCCAGACCGGGCGAGGCCGTAGCTACCAGGTCGTGGACCTGCTGGCGGACGTCGTTGAGGCGTCCGTTCCAGCGCAGAGCGTGCTGTCCGGCGGCGCGGTGTCCAGGGCCTGGACGGAGGCCGACCTGCGGGTTGTGGTGGCACGCAGTGCGAGCGACCTGCTGGACGGTTACCCGGGGTGTGTGGCGCAGCAGGCGTACGCCGCCGTGGCCGACAGTGGCGCCGACCCGGCGGACGTCGGCGCCGACGTGCATGCCTACCTCGGTGCCGACCTGGCGGTCATCGACGGCGTGACGTCCAGCCACGGTCCGGCAGGGAGCTGGGTGCTGCGCCCGCTGGAGACCGGCACCGTCGTGGCCGCCACGAGCAGCCTGCTGGCCGACGTCGCGCTGGCCGCCCTGCACGGCACGGACCCCGCCGTCTCGCGCCCGGTGGCCGCCGCGTTGCGGCTGCCGGGCGGTCCCCGCTCGCCGCTGGCGGCGGACATCCGGGGAGACCTGTCCCCGTTCCCCGGCTGGCAGGGGCCGCACCCCTGGCTCCGCGACGCCGCTCGGCGGCTCGCGACGAGCCCCGGAGCCCTCCGCAGCCTCGCCGCGGTCGTCGCCGAGAGCTCGGCCGCGGACCCGGACACGGCGACCGACCCGATCCTGCCGGCGCTTCGCGCGCTGGTGGCGCCCACCGTCACCGGCGGTGGTCCGGCGACCGCCGCGTGGCTGTCCGGTGTCCTGCTGGCGGGGTCGGCCGCGGCTCAGGCAGCGGGCGCCTGGTCGGTGATGTTCGTGAAGGACCGGGTGCGGCGGGTCGAGGTCCCGCTGGCCATGGATGCCGGGCAGTGGACCGAGGCCGACTACCGCGCGGTGGACCAGCACATCCGCCCGTTGGAGCGGCTGCTCGCCGACGTACCGCTGTCGGCGGGTGGGGTGCGCTGGCGCTACCATGAGGAGTCCGTGCTCTTCGAGATCGCCCGCGACGTGGCGGCACCGTTCGGGCAGTGGTGCGCCCGCGTCGACATCGCGGCGGGGATCAGCCTGATGGCCGACTACCTCGGTGGCCGCCGGGTGCCGGTCGCCGTGGACGACCAGGGTCGGCCGACGATGCAGGCCGAACGCAACGTGTATCTACCGCAGCCCAACTACCTGGCCGCGTGGGGTGGCGCCCCGATCGACGTGTGCAAGCTCGAGCTCGTCGAGTACGGCGACCGGACGCACCGGCTGGCCTGGCGCACGGTGTCCAGCGCCAACGGCTCGGCATCGCGCGACGACGGGTCGATGACCTTCGAGGATGCCGGTCCCGACCGGACCCGGGTCACGGTCCGGGGGTGGCAGCGGTTCATCCTGCCGCCGTTGCTGGCGGGCGCGGACCTCGACCGCTTCCCCGAGATCAAGAACGGGCTGGTCGACGACGCGTACCGCCGCTTCTTCAGCGCCACGTTCGACAACCTCGAGGCCTGCTACGAAGGCCGGCCGTTCCGGATCGGCCGGCAGGTCGACCCCGGCTCCGGCCCCGAGCCGCCGTGGACGGCGACGGCGGCGATGCTGGTCGACGCCGCCCGGTCCTGGCTCGCCGAGGGGCCGGCGGCCGGCGCGGAGCGTGGCCACGCGGAGCCGGTGGTCGACGACGCGGGCTTCCGGCACTTCCCCGGCCCCCAGACGGGCGGTGCGTCGGCTGCAGCGGCGGAGCGCCGGGCCTGGCCCGGGTGGCCGCGGTGAGGGTCCTGGTCACCGGCGCGACCGGGCTGTTGGGCCAGCACGTCGTCCGGGCCGCGCTGGACGCCGGCCACGAGGTGCGCGCGGTCGTACGGCGGCGGGGGACGCCGCTCGACGCGCTGCCGTCGGTGCGGCAGTGCGCCGCGCCCATCACCGACGTGGCCAGGCTGGCCGCGGCGATGGAGAACGTCGAGGTCGTCGTACACTGCGCGGCCGTCTACGCGTACGGGGCCGACCGCGCGGCCGAGGTGGAGCAGGTCAACGTGGTGGGCACCCAGCGGGTGGTTGGGGCGGCCGCGGCGGCGGGGGTACGGCGGGTCGTGGTCACCTCCTCGTCGGTGACCTGCGGGTCCAGCGTCGAGCCGGTCCCGCAGGACGAGACGGGCCGGCTCGGCGACGAGGTCGTGCCGCGGTACTTCACCAGCAAGGTCCGGCAAGAGCAGGCGGCGCTGGCCGCCGGCGAGTCGGGTGGCGTGGAGGTCGTGCTGGCCGCGCCCACCGTGGTCCTCGGTGGTCCGGCGGACCGGTTGGTGCCGAGCAACGCGATCGTGCTGCGCTACCTGCTCGACCCGGTCCGCGGCACGTACCCGGGCGGGTGCAACGTGGTCGGCGTGCGCGACGCCGCGGCCGGCCACCTCCTGCTGCTGGAGCATGGGGCGGCGGGGGAGCGGTACCTGCTCGGTGGCGAGAACGTGTCGTGGTGCAGCCTGCACGCGACGATCTCCGACCTCGTGGGCGTGCCGGGGCCGCTTGCGCTGGTGCCGATGCCGGTGGCCTACGCGGCGTCGGCGGCGGCCGAGGCGTGGGCCCGGCTGACCGCGCGAGACCCGCTGTCCACCCGCGAGGAGGCCCTGACGATCGGGCGCTGGCACTGGTACTCCTCCGCCAAGGCCGCCGCGCTCGGCTACGTCGCCCGCCCCGCGCGGGCCGCCGTGGCCGAGTCGCTGGCCTGGCTGCTCGTCGGGCCGCACCTGCCGCGCTGGGTGCGCGAGGGCCTGCGGGTGTCGCCCGAGGTCCGGGCCGCGCGCCCGCTCGTCCCGCGACCGCTGGTCCCGTAACCGCTCGTCCCGCGACCGCTCGCCAGCCCGGGCCCGGCGTAGGCGCGGGCCTGGGCCGGCCGCCGGCGCCGTTCAGCCCGCCGGGTCGACCAGGACGGTGACGTCCAGGTGTGCCTGCTCCCCGCCGCTGACCTCGATCGCGCCGTGGTAGCTGCCTGGCCGGGTGAGCGGGGCACCGAGGTCGGCGACAACCGACACGACGGACTCCTCCCCGGCAGGCACGGTCACCTGCGCCGGGTCGACCCGCAGCGCACCGTCGACGACCGTGCCGTCCGGTCCGGTCAGCGGGCTGGCGGCGAGCTGCACCCGCCGGGGCCGGGGGTGCCGGTTGGCGACCGTCAGGGTGGTCTCCGCCCGGCCACCCAACCGGCCGCGTAGCGTCACGACCGTTGGCCGCGCCGCGTTCGCGGTCGGGTCGCCGGCCGGCGGCACCGGGTCGGCGCCCCCGTCCGCTGGGTCGGCCTCGCTGGGTGGCGGAGCGGCGGCTGGTGCGCTCGGGGGGTAGCCCGCCCCAGCGTGCCGCAGGGTCGAGCGCACGTCACGCAGGACGGCGGCGCTAGCGCGGCTGCCGGCGGCCAGCAGGTCGGAGGCATAGTCGAAGCTCAGCTCGGAGGCGGCGCGCCAGTACCGCTCGGCCTCCCGGCCCGCGGAGTCGGCGAACGCGCGCAGCGCCGTCGCGGCGTCCACCTTGCCGGCCATCGTCGCCCTGAGGTCGGCGTACTCGCGGCGCAACCGTAGCTGCACCTGCAGCGCCTCACGCGCCAGGTCGGCCATCCGCGCCCACGACCTCGCGGCCTGGGCGGCAGCGTTCGTTTCTGCCATCGCGGTTCCCCTTTCCTCAGCAACACGCAGTGGCGTCAGCAACAGCAGTCGCAGCCGCAGCTCACCTCGACCGCCTCGCAGGCCGCGGGCGTGACCACGACGGCGACCCGCAGCGGTCGTGAGCAGCCCTCGAAGCGCACGTCGGCGTAGGCCGACGCCGCGGCGTCGAGGTCAGGTCCGCCGGCCTGGCCGGGCTCGCGGGTCCCATTGGCCGGGACGCCGACGGTGAGGCCGATCCGGACCAGCCGATCCTGGCACGGCGCCAGGGTGAACGGCCCGTCGACGTCCAGGTCGGCGACCACCTGAACTGGTGGCCCGTCGCAGGACGTCCATGGCCCGACCTCGACGGTGACCTCCCGCTCACGATGCCGCACGTTGCGCACCAGCACCGGCACGAGCCGCCGTTCACCGGCGTGCAGGCGGACCACGACGTCGGCATCCGGTGTGCAGGCTGTGCACGTCGAGCGGCAGTGGTGCTCCGGATGCTCCTGGCAGCCATGGCTGCCGCGTCGCCCGCACCCACAGTCCGACCCGGTCGCGCCTGCCGCCGGGTAAGGCCGGCCGGCCGTACCCGACCATGCCGCCAGGTAGGGGTCGAAGGCGGCCCGCGAGTCGGCCCACCACTGCCGCCACGCGTCGGTCCAGGTCGAGACGAGATCCTGCGGGCTGGTCGTCGTCGGCATGTCGGCTCCTCGGTACGGGGGCGCTGGTAGTCCTGTGGTGCGGGTATGGGTCAGTCGGGGTCGCGGGGCAGGACAACGACGGCGAGGTCGGTCAGCCCGACCGGGATGCGGGCCTCGTGCCGGCGGTACGGGGCGAGGTCAGCCGGAACGTCCAGCGTCGCGGTCACCTCGACCTGCGCGCCTGGGCCGACCTCGCCGACGTTGCCGAGGCTGAGGCGGATGTCGGGACCGACGCTGTCGCCATCGTCCCGGGTGTAGCCGTGTGCCTCCCGGGCCAGCGCGATGGCCACGTTGCCGTCGTTGTGGACGACGAGCTCGACCGCGACCTGCCCCGGACGGGCCAGGACCTGGGCTGGGCTGACCCGCATCGCGAGCTGCTGCTCAACCCGCAGCACGGCGGGGTGCCGGTTGCCGGCCACCTCGAGCTCGGCGGCGATATCGCCGGGCGGGGTGCCCGCCGGCAGGCTGACCGTGACCGGCACGCTCACCCGGGCGCCGGGTGAGACGACCACCGCGGTCGAGATGGTCAGGTCGGGTGCGCCGTCGCGATGCACGATCACGCCGCGTACGACGAGCCGCTGGTTGCCAGGGTTGTCGACCGGCACGACTCCGCGCACGTTCGACGGCGGCCCGGACAGCACGACCGGCTCATCTGCCGGCCGCGTGGCGGGGGGGACTGGCTGACCGGTTGGCATGACGATCGCCTCAGCCCACCACGATCGGGCGGCGGTCAGCCGGCCGGACCTCTGTGGTCGTCCGGCCGCTCACGCTCAACGCGAAAATCTCCAGCCCCCACAGCGACATCGCCCACCGCTGCTCGTACGGCGTGCTGATCTCGGTCGGTGGCAGCGGGCCCAGCTCCAGCCGTACGCACGAGTCGACGACCACCGGCTTGAGGTCGACCGTCGAGGTGGTGGTCACCGGCTTGAGGTCGACCGTCGAGGTGGTGGTCACTGGCTTGAGGTCGACCGTCGAGGTGGTGGTCACCGGCTCAAGAGTGACGGTGACGGTGGAGCCGACCGTGCCCGCCAGCGTGGTGGTGGTGCCGCCGTCGACGGTGACGTGCACCTTGTCCAGACCGGTCAGCTCCGTCGTGATGTCCTGGACCAGCGACCCGGACAGGATCTGGTCGAACGACGCGTCAGCCATCAGGACGTTCCCTTCGGGACGGGCGGGGACAGCAGGTGGGAATGATGGAAACCTAGCCGCGGATCGGCCCAGGCAGACAGGCTCGGGTCGTACTCCCGCAGCTCCGGCATGACGATCCGGTGGCGCTGGCACAGCGACGGGTAGTCGTAGACGGTCACGTGGTTGCGCCCGCGGTTGGCGGTGAACAGCAGCCTCTGGTCCGCCGAGAGCTGGCAGGAGTAGACCCCGTCGACCAACGCGCCGCGGCTCACCTTCAGTGCGCCGGCGTAGTGCTTGGCATTGGTGAACAACGATCCGCGGGCGAGGACGTCGTAGACCGTGGCAGCCGACTCCCGGGGCAGGCTCAGGGCGCTCCACGGGCCCGGGTGCTCGTCGATGAGCCGGTGCCGGGTCAGCGTGGCCAGGTCGACCAGCACGACGGTGTGGCTGCCGCCGGTGCACCAGATCAGCTCGGAGTCGGAGATCGTGACGTCGGAGTTGACGTGCGCGGGGAGGTCGCGGCCCGCCGACCAGTGCCGGAGGACCTGGCCCTCCTCGGCGTCGATCTCGTAGGCGTACTCGCGCAGGTAGGCCATGCCCCATTCGTACCAGTCGTGGCCTTCGCCGGGAGCCACCCGGAACGACAGCGCGTAAAACACGTCGAGAACGGGGTGGCAGATCACGTGCCAGCATGTCGTGGGCAGCACCACCCGCCTGGCAGTACCAGAAACCAGGTCAAATATACCTACCTCGCGCGCCTCTCCGCGCCGGGGATGGTCCATCCCCCCGTAAACCAGGTACCGGCCCGACGCCGTCCGTTTCATCGCATGCGGCAGGCCCAGGCCGTGCAACCCGATCGGCTCCGCCTTGGCCAGCCGGTTGACGTCGAACCGCCACAGCCGATCGCCGATCGCGGTGATGAACTGGGCGTCGTCCAGCCAGACCAGGTGTGTGCTGCCCTGCAACGCGGTCTCCGGTACCTCGAACCGCAGCGTCGAGACCCGGTCCACCTCCTCCAGGCAGGATGTGTCATAGAAGAGCAGGTGTTGACCGGTGTTGCCGAGAAATCCCACCCGCCGGCTCGGGTCCACGTTGGGGGCATGACCACCGGCCACACCGTCAAAGTACACGATCTTGTACGCGTGGTCGCCGGTCTCCGGGTCATACCTGATAACGCATACCCCGGCACGGCCCTCCAAGCCGTTGAGCCCGGACCCGTCCAGGGCGATGTGGAAGGCGTAAGGATACGATCTCATGCCGTCCTCACGACCGCTGCAGGCGATCTGACATACGGACATGATACGTGTACGCAGAGCATGTCGGACATGGAGACCGTCAGCGCCTGAATCTGGGTCCCGCCGCGGCTGTCCGCCGCGGTCGAGGGGCCGACGTCTGGTCGACCATCCCGCGGCGCGCATGCCGCTCAGGCCCGGGGCGACCACGGGACACAACCAGCCAGACGAAACACCCGCCGGCAGCATCCTGCCCACAGTGCCAGATCCGGGGCGACCACGGATATAACCCACCCGCTAGGCCTGGCGCCCGGGTAGGGCGTGTGGGGTTTGGGTGGCCGCTGTCCGGCGTGTGGCGCCGGTGCTCGCCGTGCGGCGGCCACCGCGTCGTCCTGTGTCCTGCTTCATGCGGCTCGTTTTCGGTGCCGGTGATGGCGGATAGGCTTTCGCTCCGGGTCGATTGATGGTGG
>DATILL010000104.1:0-10380 GCA_035476575.1 Mycobacteriales bacterium | reverse complement strand
CCGTTGTTCTGGTCGGTTCTTCCGCCGTCGGCCCAGTGGACGCAGTGGTGGGCCTGGCACCACTGGTACGGCCGGTCACAGGCGGGGAACACACCCGCGGTCGCGGAGGATGACGGCGCGGCGCGCCGGCGTGGTGCCGGGCGCCACGCCCGAGGTCCAGCGGCAGGCTCCCCCCGCCGAGGACGGCGGGGATGATGTGGGCGTCGCAGGCGATGCGGCGGACCTGGCTGGCGGGCAGCACGCCACCGGTGGGCAACAGCCCGACACCGGTCGCGGCGGCCAGCTTCTCGTACGGCATCGTCACGACCAGGGTGGGACGCTCGCCGCCGTTGTCCGGCAGCTCCCCACCCGCAGCGCCCGGTCAGCGAGGTCGACCAGGGCGTCGGCCATGCGTTGCCCGTGGGTGCGCTCGTCCCGCACGCCGTTCCCCGGGCCAGCGGGTCCAGCGCGACCCGCAGCGTCTCCGCGCCCTCGGTGTCCAGGAACCCGCAGACCCCCCTCAGCCCCGGCCCAGCCGGACAGATCCGCAGGCCACGCCGGGCGTAGGCCTCGGCGGCCTCACGTTCGACCCGGCGACGGAGCAGCTCGTCGGCGTGGTCGGGGTCCACCACGTCCAGCACCCGCCGGCCAAGCAGCCGGACCACCTCCTCGGGGTCGAACGTGGCGGAGTGCTCGACCGCGCCGGTGACGATGTCCGACATACGGCAAGGCTAAACCGGGCCACTGACAAAACCGGGAGCACGAAGACGACCGTCCCGAAAGAAAACCGAAAAACCTCGGTGAGTGAAACGGCAAGCACACGCGGTAGTCCCCAGGGCAATCGACGAGGGCAATGGGGCGGCAGCCCCAACCCATAACCCCATGAGGAACGGCGGTGCCCTCATCTCGGGAGATAGGTTCAAGCGGTCAAGGGTCGCGTGGCGATGGCGGGACCCGCGCGTCGCCTTATCGAGTGGATACTGGTCCTGCCGCCTCCACTCTGGGTAGGTACGACTGGGTGGAGCAGGACACAAGGGCAACGTCAAAGCATTCCTGGAGGATGAGCCGGACGCGGTCGGGGACTGGTTCGTCAGGAAAGATCTCGGCGCAGAGAGCCAGAGCCTGTTCGGCCGAGGTCAGGCCAAGCGTGGTAACCAAGAGCCGAATGTCCTCCACGTCACGCCGTCTGGCGGCCAGCACCTTCATCGCGAGCAGATGTGCTGGTAATGCAGCCGGCACCCGTAGACCGGCGTGGTCGAACACTCGCGGCGCCGCCGGGTCACCACCTGGCGTGACGTAACTACTCGAGGCGCTCGCCCAGCCGCCGGAATGCCCGCTCGATGCCGGCACGATCCAGCAACGGGCCGGGTTCGGTCACGCGAACTCCAGCTCCTGTGGCGCGACGAACACTCCCCTACGGCGGAACGCGGCCGGGCTGTGGACCAGAGCATCAGCCCGCGCGGCTGGTGCGTTGAACAGAAACCAGATCCGGCGCAGCGCCCGTGGCTCGGCCCACGCCGGGGCGCCGCGCCCGTCGCGGGCAGCCAGATGTTCGGCCAGGGCGGCAAGGAAGACGTCCCAGCGCTCGTCCCCGACCGCAGGCGGCTCCTCGGCCAGCAGGCGCTGCCTGGTCTGGTCCGGCTCCCAGCGATACTCCTCCAGGAACCCCTGCCACCAGCCGCCACCCCAATGACTCGCTAGCGCCCCCCAGGAGGCGCGCCAGCCGGACCAAGGTCATCGGCTGGTATGCGGGGGGGGGACTCGGCGGGCACGGTCCCCTACTGGCAGACGCTAGCGCACCTCAGGTGCCAGGCCAGCGCCGGCTACGCTGCTCCTTCGTCCCGACCAACCTGGAGCCTGGGGTGTCTGCCCCCTCGGCAGGTCGCGGCGGCGGAGCACTGGCATTGGCGCCGCGTCGGCTCCCGAGAACGTCGGGCGCGGTGTGAGCAGGGATGTGTGACAGGCTCGGCAGGGTAGCGGCCAGAGGCTCTTGGGGGCTGAGACCGCCAGCGGCATCCTGCTCAGCCCGGCGTGCTTGCCTGGCCTCCCACCAGCGCAGGAACCAGAATGTCAGCAGTGGGATCATGCCCAGCGCCAGGGCGAACAGGTACACACCCCAGTAGTGCTGGCCGCTGAAGATGGACCAGTGACTGTCGACCTGTGAGGAGTTGATCCCGAAGAAGGTGACCAGGAAACCGATCGGCACGCCGACGAAGCTCAGCGTGCTCACCGCCCTCTCACTGCGTAGCCGCTTCCTTTCTTCCTCCCGACGCTCGTCTTCCCGGCGCCTCGTCTCGTCGTTGCGTCGAGTTTCCTCCTCCCGGCGCTCCTGCTCCTGTCGCTTCGCCTCGTCGTTGCGCCGGGTTTCCTCCTCCTTGCTTTCCCGGATCTCGATCGCGGTCAGCTCAGACTTGATGCTGCTGTCCAGCCGGGAGAACATCCGGCTGACCCGGTTCGCCCGCTCGTGCAGCTCCATCGCCGCGTAGAGCTCCCGGTGGAAGCTCTCGATGCGCAGCGACGGGATCAGCAGGCCCAAGTCGGCCGAGGTCTCCACGCTGAAGCTGAGATCGAGCTCGAGGTTGCCGAGCTCGTCGACCAGCCGTTCCATGTCCTCCTTCTTCTGCCGGCCTGACTCCTCGGCCTGCAGGTTGTACCGGAAGTCCCGCACCTGGCCGTGCGCCCGGTGCCAGATCTGCCTGAACCGGGCGGCCGTGCCCACTGCCTGCACGGTCGTGAGGAACACGCTGTTCTCGATGTAGTCGGGATGGCCGTACAGCAGGCTCGTGTACGGTGTGACGACACCGCGGGTGCACTCGTCCTGGTTGAGTCCGGACGGCTCCTTGATCTCCATGAACTCCTGGCGGAACGGCGGCTCAACGCGGTAGAGGATCTGCTTAACCTGTTCCTCGCCGGGCAGCGGACGCCCCTCGGTGTGCGAGGCGAACACAATCTGGTGCCGCTCCGGCGGCAGCTTGAGGATGTCCCTTGACGTCGCGACCCCGCTCCGCCTGGCCAGGTCCGTGATGTGTGCCTCATAGGTGGCACCGGCAATGGTCAACTGGGCGAAGGCGCAGCTCTGCAGCACATCGACAATCGGGGTCACATCCTCATCCAGGGGTGGGCTGAAGAACTCGATATCTAACGCCGACACGACCTGGTCGGACGGCAGCACGAACAGCCACGAGGCAAGCCGGAACACCACTGTATCGCCCCTGCCACTCGGGACATTTCGCAGGTTCAGCTCCAGGCTGTCGGCCTCCTGCAGGTCGCAGGCCAGCACCTGCGGAAGCTGGTCACGAAAAAGGTCGTGGAAGTCTTCGAGCGCGCCCAGCGGAAGCAGCGACTCGACCGGTTCGGTCGCGCGGTTGTTGTTGTCGGGCCGATACCGCCATGGCGTCGCGTAGATGCTGATGATGCGGACCTCATGCTGGCCCGCTGTCACGTTCTCGGCTGGCAAAGCTCCCCCATATGACCTTAGTGCTGCCCAGACCGGATTTCGCTTGGTCCAGTCTAAGCGGGTAGCTCACCGAGCGTGCCCGGCTGCCCGAATGGGCAGCACACACCACCCGGTCAGGCGAACGCGGCGGCCAGGATCAGTCACATACCCGTACCGGCAGACGCTGTCGCGCCTCCGGCCGTGGGTACGCTCGCGTGATGGCGATCGTGCTCGGCGACAACCGCTACGGGAAGGCGGAGACCCGGCTGGTGTACGTCGACCGGGGCGAGGCTGGCTCACCGGACGGCGAGGCTGGCACGGCCGGCGGGGCGCACCGGCTCACCGACCTGTCGGTGAGCACCACGCTGGCCGGCGACCTGGCCGGCACCCACCTGACCGGCGACAACACCGGCGTGCTGCCCACCGACTCGCAGAAGAACACCGTCTTCGCCTTCGCCCGCGACGGTATCGGCGAGATCGAGGACTTCGCGCTGAGGCTGGCCCGGCACTTCGTCGACAGCCAGCCGGCGATCCGGTGGGCTAGGGTGTGCATCGAGCAGTACGGCTGGGGTCGGGTCGCGGTCGCCGGCCGGCCCCAGCCGTACTCCTTTGTCCGCGAGACCGGCACCCGGACGACGACCGTGACGTACGACGGCGGGTGGCCGTACGTCGTGTCCGGCGTCGCCGACCTGGTGGTGCTGAACACGACCGGTTCGCGGTTCACCGGCTTCGCCCGGGACGCCTACACCACGCTGGCCGAGACCGGCGACCGGATCCTGGCCACCGCGCTGGCGGCCCGCTGGCGGCACGCCGAGCCGGCGTCCGACGACTGGGCCGGCGCGCACCGCGAGACCGTGCGGCACCTGCTCGCCGGCTTCGCCGAGACCAACAGCAGGTCACTGCAGCAGACCCTCTACGCGATGGGCGAGCGGGTGCTCGCGCACCGGGCGGAGCTGGCCGAGATCCGGCTGTCGCTGCCGAACCGGCACCACATCCTGGTCGACCTCACCCCGTTCGGCCGGGACAACCCGGGCATGGTCTTCTACGCCGCCGACCGGCCGTACGGGCTGATCGAAGGCACCGTGCTCCGCGACGACGCGCCGCCGGCCGGACCGGCCTGGTGAGCGCGGGTTGGGAGTGTCCACAGTGGACTTCCTCCGGCCGTCGACGCTGGCTGCGGCGGTCACCGCCAAGGCCGAGCGCCCGGACGCCGTACCGATCGCCGGCGGCACCGACGTGATGGTCGAGCTGAACTTCGACCGCCGCCGGCCGGCCGCGCTGCTCGACCTGTCCGGCGTCGCCGAGCTCGCCGGGTGGTCCAGGCCGGACGGCGCCCAGCACGCTGGCCTGCTGCGGCTCGGCGCGGCGCTGCCGTACGCCCGGATCATCGCCGAGCTCGGTGACATGCTGCCCGGCCTGGCCGCCGCGTCCCGCACCGTCGGCTCGCCGCAGATCCGCAACCGGGGCAGCGTCGGGGGCAACCTGGGCTCGGCCTCGCCGGCCGGAGACGCCCACCCGCCGCTGCTCGCCTCCGGCGCGCGGGTGGAGCTGGCCTCGGTGCGGGGGGTGCGAACGGTGCCGGTGGCGGAGTTCTTCACCGGGCCGAGGCGCAGCGTGCTAGCCGCGGACGAGCTGATCACCGCGGTGCTGGTGCCGCCGGCCCGGGGGCCGCAGCAGTTCGGCAAGGTCGGCACCCGCAACGCGATGGTGATCGCGGTCTGCTCGTTCGCCGTGGCGCTCGACCCGGGCGCCGGCACGGTCGGCACCGGGATCGGCTCGGCCGGCCCGACGCCGCTGCGCGCGCCGGATGCGGAGGACTTCGCCGCCACGGCGCTGGCCGATCGGTGGGCGGCCCGCGCGCCGTTGCCGGCCGAGGTGCCGGCCCGGTTCGGCGCGCTGGTGGCGGCCGCCGCCTGGCCGATCGACGACGTACGCGGCAGTGCGGCGTACCGCCGGCACGCCCTCGCCGTCCTCGCCGCCCGCTGCCTGGCCTGGGCCTGGGCGGAGCACCGCCGCCCGCCGCCCGAGGGTCCACCGGGCGAGGGCCCGCCGCCTGAGGGCCCGCCGTGACCTGCCCGTCGGGCGGACTGCCCGACCCCGCACTACGCAACTTTCCACAAGTAGCGGGTGCGCCCCCCTACTTTCCACAAACTTGCGGGGACAGCCCGCGTGGTCTCCCGCAACTTTCCACAGCTTGCGGGGACAGCACGCGGAACCTCGGGCAACTTTCCACAAGTAGGGAGGCTGGACCGCCTACTTCCCAAAACTTGCGGGAACGGACCAAGACGAACGGCGGGACCAGGACGAACGGCGGCGGGACCGGCGATCGACAGGTACGGAGGCCGCGATGCGGGTGAGCGTTGAGGTGAACGGCGAGCAGCGCACCGCCGAGGACGTGTGGGCGGGCGAGAGCCTGCTCTACGTGCTGCGCGAGCGGCTGGGCCTGCCCGGCTCGAAGAACGCCTGCGAGCAGGGCGAGTGCGGCTCCTGCACGGTCTACCTCGACGAGGTCGTGGTGTGCGCCTGCCTGGTCGCCGCCGGGCAGGCGGAGGGCCGGTCGGTGCGCACCGTCGAGGGGCTGGCCCACGGCGCCACGCTGGACCGGGTGCAGCAGGCGTTCCTGGTCACCGGCGCGGTGCAGTGCGGCTTCTGCACCCCCGGCCTGGTCGTCGCCGCGCACGACCTGCTCCGCCGTGTCCCGGACCCAGGCGACAACGAGATCCGCGAGGCCCTGGCCGGGAACCTCTGCCGCTGCACCGGGTACGAGAAAATCATCGAGGCCGTCCGGCTGGCGGCGGCGGCACCGGCCGCCGCGGGCAGGGCGGCTGCGTCGGACGAAACGGCGGCATCGGACGGAACGGCCCGATGAGCCGGATCGTGATCGACGGCGCGGCGGTGTCCACCATGGACGACCACGGCACGGAGCACGGCGCCGGGCACGTCGTCGTAGAAGACGGCCTGATCACCGCGGTCGGTGCCGGACCGGCCCCGCGCGACCCCGCCCCGGACCGGCTGGTCGACGCCCGAGGCTGCCTGGTCACCCCGGGCCTGGTCAACACCCACCACCACCTCTACCAGTGGGCGACCCGCGGCTACGCCCAGCAGGCCACCCTGTTCGAGTGGCTGACCGAGCTCTACCCGGTCTGGTCCGGGCTGGACGAGGACATCACCGGCGCCGCCGCGGCCGCCGGCCTGGCCCGGCTGGCCCGCACCGGCTGCACCACGGTCGCCGACCACCACTACGTCTTCCCCCGGCACGGCGGCGACGTCTTCGGCGCCGTCGTCCACGCAGCCGGCCGGGTGGGCCTGCGGCTGCACGCCGTACGCGGCTCGATGGACCGGGGGCGGTCGGCCGGCGGGCTGCCCCCCGATGACCTGGTCGAGACCACCGACGCGGCGCTGGCCGGTACCGAGCAGGCGATCAGCCGGCACCACGACGCCCGGCCGGGCTCCCGCGTCCGGGTCGCGGTCGGGCCGTGCTCGCCGTTCTCGGCCAGCCCCGCGCTGATGACGCGTGCCGCCGACCTGGCCCGGGCGACCGGCACCCGGCTGCACACGCACCTCGCCGAGACCGTCGAGGAGGAGGAGCAGTGCTGGGCGGAGCTTCACTGCACCCCGATGGAGTACGCCGACCGGCTCGGCTGGCTCGGCCCGGACGTATGGATCGCGCACGGCGTGCACCTGTCCGAGGAGGCGGTGGCCCGGCTCGGCACGACCGGCACCGGCGTGGCGCACTGCCCCACCTCGAACGGCCGGCTCGGCGCCGGCATCGCCCCGGTCCGGGCGCTGCTGGACGCGGCCGTCCCGGTCGGGCTCGGCGTCGACGGCGCGGCGTCCAACGAGGACGGCGGGCTGGTGGTCGAGCTGCGGCAGGCGGCGTACCTGGCGCGGCTCCAGGACGGCCCGGCGGCACTGACCGCCCGGGAGGCGCTCTGGCTGGCCACGGCGGGCGGGGCGGCCTGCCTCGGCCGGTCCGCCGAGCTGGGCTCGCTGCGGCCCGGGCTGCTGGCCGACATCGCGGTCTGGAAGCTGGACGGCCTGGCCCACGCCGGCATCGACGACCCGGTGGCCGCGCTGGTCCTCGGCCCCCCTCCGCCGCTCGCGCTGCTGCTGGTCGGCGGCGTCCCGGTGGTCGAGGACGACGAGCTGCGTACGGCGTCCGAGCCGGCGCTGGCCGCCGGCCTGCGGGTGGCGAGCCGTACCCTGGCCGAGCGCGCCGGGGCCGCCGCATGACCGGGCCGTTCACCGCGCCGCCGGCCGCCGTACCGCCAGTCGCCGTACCAGCAACCGGAGCGCCCCCTGCCGCCGCGCCGTCGCCCAGCGCACCCTCGCCCAGCGCACCGCCCGCCGCCGCGCCGCCGTTCACCGCGCCGTTGACAGGGGTCGAGGGAGGCGTCGGCAGCAGCCCGGTCCGGCCGGACGGCGTGCTCAAGGTGCGCGGCGAGCTCGCCTACTCCTCCGACCTGTGGGCGGAGGAGATGCTGTGGGGCGCCACCCTGCGCAGCCCGCACCCGTACGCCCGGATCCGCTCGGTCGACCTCGCCGCCGCGCTCGCCCTGCCCGGCGTGTACGCCGTGCTCACCCACGACGACGTGCCGGGGGACAACATCTACGGCCTGGAGCACGCCGACCAGCCGGTGCTCGCCGCCGGCGTGGTGCGCTACGTCGGTGAGCCCGTCGCCGTGGTGGCCGCCGGCCACCCGGAGACCGCCCGCCGCGCGGTGGCCCGGATCCGCGTCGACTACGAGGTGCTCGACCCGGTCACCGACGCCGAGGCCGCGCTGGACCCGGCCGCGCCGCTGCTGCACCCGGCGCACGGCAGCAACGTCGTCCGGCATGTGCGGATCCGGCGCGGCGACCCGGCGGCTCGCGCCGAGGTGGTGGTCCGCGGCGAGTACCGGGTCGGGATGCAGGACCAGGCGTTCCTCGGGCCGGAGTCGGGGCTCGCGGTGCCGGCCGAGGACGGTGGCGTCGAGCTGTACGTAGCGACCCAGTGGCTGCACGTCGACCAGGCCCAGGTGGCGCGGGCGCTCGGCCTGCCGGCGGCCAAGGTGCGGATCACGCTGGCCGGGGTGGGCGGCGCGTTCGGCGCCCGCGAGGACCTGTCCATGCAGGTGCACGCCTGCCTTCTCGCGCTGCGCACTGGCCGGCCGGTCAAGATCGTCTACGGCCGGGAGGAGTCGTTCTACGGGCACGTGCACCGGCATCCCGCCGTGCTGCGGTACGAGCACGGGGCCGACCGGGACGGCCGGCTGGTCCTCGTCCGGGCCGAGATCCTGCTGGACGGCGGCGCCTACGCCTCCACCACGGCGGCAGTGGCGGGCAACGCGGCCAGCCTCGGCGTCGGGCCGTACGTCGTGCCGAACGTGAGCGTCGACTGCTGGGGGGTCTACTCGAACAACCCGCCGTGCGGGGCGATGCGTGGGTTCGGCGCCGTCCAGGCCTGCTTCGGGTACGAGTCGCAGATGGACGCGCTGGCCGCCGAGCTCGGGCTGGACCCGGTGGAGCTGCGGATCCGCAACGCGCTGCACGAGGGGGCGACAATGCCGACCGGCCAGGTGGTCGACTCGGCCGCGCCGGTCGCCGAGCTGCTCCGCCGGGTGCGCGCGATGCCGTTGCCGCTGCCCGGGCCGTCGCCGTACGGGCCGTCGCCGTCGGGACTGCCGCCGTCCGGCGCGGGCGGGTTCGACCTGCGGGAGCTGCCCGGCGGCGTGTCGAACACCACCCACGGCGAAGGGGTGCGGCGCGGGGTCGGGTACGGCGTCGGCATCAAGAACGTCGGCTTCTCCGAGGGCTTCGACGACTACTCCACCGCCCGGGTGCGGCTGGCCGTCCTGGGTGGCGAGCCGGTGGTCGAGGTGCGGACGGCCGCCGCCGAGGTCGGCCAGGGCCTGGTGACGCTGCAGGCGCAGATCGCCCGGACCGAGCTCGGCGTGCAGCGGGTGACGGTCGCGCCGGCCGACACCTCCGTCGGGAGCGCCGGGTCGAGCTCGGCGTCCCGGCAGAGCTACGTGACCGGCGGTGCGGTGCGGGCGGCGTGCGAGCAGGTGCGGGCCGAGCTCGAACGGCGGGCCGGCGGTGGGCCGGTGCCGGCCGCCGCGATCCCGGCCGTGCTGGGCGACGACGTGATCGAGCGGACCGTCGAGTGGCGGCACCGGCCGACCGAGCCGCTGGACCCGTTGACCGGGCAGGGGAACGCGCACGTGCAGTACGCCTTCGCCGCGCACCGGGCCGTGGTCGACGTGGACGTCGAGCTGGGGCTGGTGCGGGTGGTGGAGCTGGCCTGTGCGCAGGACGTGGGGCGGGCGATGAACCCGCAGGCGGTGGTCGGGCAGATCCAGGGCGGGTCGGCCCAGGGGCTCGGGCTGGCGCTGATGGAGGAGATCCAGGTCGCGGGTGGGCGGATCCGCAACCCGTCATTCACCGACTACCTGATCCCGACGATCCTGGACATGCCGCCGATGGCCGTCGACGTCCTGGAGCTCGCCGACCCGCACGCGCCGTACGGCCTGCGTGGCGTGGGCGAGCCGCCGACGATCTCGTCGACGCCGGCCGTGGTGGCGGCGGTCCGCGCGGCCTGCGGGCGTCCGCTGCGGCGGGTGCCCGTCCGCCCCGACGACATCGTGGGTCTCCCGTAGCTCACCCCTGATCCCGCTCCCGGTGTGGTCACCTCTCGGCGTTGTGGTGACCTGTCGTTGCCCGCGCCACCCGTGTGGTGACCTACGCACGTTGTGGTGACCTGTCGTTGTCTGGGCCGCCCGTGTGGTGACCTGTTGGGGATGGGCTCAGGCCGTGTTGCTGCCGCCCCATCGACTTCGTCGATGGGTTTCCCTCAATATTACTGTGGGCACCTGCCGCTGTACTCACCGAAGTTTCTCATCTTTTTCTCCGACCCTCGGGTTAGCGGGGTGGTTCTGTCGGTGGCTCCGTTTATTCTTCTCCTATGTCGAACGCGGTCGCCCTGG
>DATILL010000103.1:0-7749 GCA_035476575.1 Mycobacteriales bacterium | reverse complement strand
GCAGCTGCCCGAACGCTGCCAACGGCTGCTCCGGGTCCTGATCGAGAACCCGCCGCTGTCCTACGACGAGGTGTCCGAGGCCCTGAGCATGCCCATCGGCAGCATCGGCCCAACCCGGGCACGATGCCTGGACCGGCTACGCCGAGCCTGCGAGTCACAGGAGGCCCTGTTCCGCCCCGGCAAGGCCGACCATGACGAACGCTGAACCTGCCCTGGTGCTGCCAACCCTGACCACTTACGGCAGTCGTTGACCGCGGATGGCGGCCGAGCCATGTCCGGCGCGCTGCCGGCAACGGCTCACGGGCGTCGCGACGATCTCGGCGGAGACCTCCATGCAGGGTTCACAGAGGTCGCTCGCCCGACCGCTACCCGTTCCGTGGTGCGACTGGCGCCGAGGCAGTAGCAGATCTACCGGCGACTCGACCGCGCTCATCTGCCGCGGGGCGGCGGGATAATGCCGGGCTGCGTCGGGGTGCTGCGCGGTAGGTTCCGGCTGTGCGGGACGCGGACGGTTACTTCGGCGAAGAGGTCGCGGCGACCTATGATGAGTCCTCGGCGGAGATGTTCCAGCCGGGAGTCGTCGGTGTCGCGGTCGAGGTTCTGTGCGGGCTGGCTGGCGGTGGCCGGGCGCTGGAGCTGGGTGTCGGGACTGGGCGGATCGCGCTGCCGCTGGTGCGCCGCGGCGTGCCGGTGCATGGCATCGACCTGTCCCGGGCGATGGTGGAGCGGTTGCGGGCCAAGCCGGGCGGCGACGCGGTTGAGGTGACGATCGGCGACTTCGCGACGACAAAGGTGGCGGGGACGTTCTCGGTGGCGTACCTGGCCGTCAACACAATCATGAACTTGACGACGCAGGCGGCCCAGGTCGCCTGCTTCCGCAACGTCGCGGCGCACCTTGAGCCCGGCGGCTGTTTCGTGATCGAGGTCGTGGTCCCGGACCTGCGCAGGCTTCCGCCGGGGCAGGATGTGGTGCCGTTCCAGGTGTGCCCGACGCGGTGGGCGTTCGACTGGTACGACGTCGCCACGCAGGCAATGAGCTCGAACTACGTGGAGGTCGTCGACGGCCGTGGCCAGTACCGTTCGATCCCCTTCCGGTACGTGTGGCCGGCAGAGCTGGATCTGATGGCACAGATGGCCGGGATGCGGCTACGCGAGCGGTGGGACGGCTGGACCAGGCAGCCTTTCACCAGCGACAGCCGCCAACATGTCTCGATCTGGGAGAAGCCAGCCAACTGATCGGCCAGCTCACTGGCTCCTCACGTACCGTCTTCGCGAGCGAGGCCGCGGACAGGGCATCGTCCAAGCCCAAGTCGTGCCTCCGCGCTTATCCGCCGCAGAGTGACGGTGTCTGATTCTGCCGCCTGGCGCGCGGAGCGCCTCCGCGTGGTGGCTGGGCTGGTGCAGGCTGGCACGCGGCGGCGACGTGGACTATCCGACACAGGCAACGTGGATGGGATGCCCACACTCGACGAAGACGTAGTCGGTGTTGGGGTTGCATAGCCCCGTGCAGGCTACGCAGGCCGGCTGCCCGAGGCCGGCCGCGTGAGTGGACAGCGCGGCCAAGGTGCGCCACTGGTTGCATCCCGGGCACAGCATGGTGTTCACGTCGGCGTCGACCGGGCTGTTCGGCGGTGGGTCGTAGCCGTCCCCGTCTCCACCGGACTGGTAACCGTCGTCGTCGAGTACGGGTGGGTAGTTGTCCGGGTCGTATTGCACCGGCTGTGCTGGCTGGCTGCCGTCGAGCAACGAGTTGCAGTTCGGGCACCGGTTCTGTTGCCGCCATGGGTCCAGGCAGCCCTGATGGAACACGTGGTTGCATGGCGTGACCTCGCGGTCGGGCGCGTTGTCCTCCACGTCGGCCTGGCAGATAGAGCAGAGTACGGCCACTGGTCCCCCTGTTCGTTACGGCTGTGACGACCAGAGACTGAAGGACTACCGTTCGTACGCGCCGGGGGCAGTTCTTACCTTTCGGTCGCCGATGCTCGCCTTTTCGGGCAGGTAGTCTCTGACCTGGCGGCTGGCGTGTGGGTGAAGGAGCCGCAGGATAGTCGGTCGCCGGCCTCGACCTACGCGACGTCCAGATCGCCGCCCGCCACGCCAACCTCCGCACCACCAAAGGCTGAGCCGGGAAGGTCCGCGCCAGCACCCCCGACCGAGATCCGGTCTACGCGGTTGCCGGGAGCGGATTATGCACGAAGAAGTCCCACATGCGTTGGGTGATATCCGTGTGGTCGGCACCAGTGGGCCACAGGTGCCCAGCCAGGTAGACCCGCCACACCACGACGACGCCCGCCCGGCAAGGGCCGTACACGGAAGCTTCCACCACTACGTTCGGTTCCGTTTTCGGGATGAACGGGCAGCCGTTTCGTAGCAGCCAGTTATTTCGGTGTTGGACGGCGAGCGGGAAGCTGGAGATGAGGTCGGTGACACCGTGGAACACGCCCACGGAGATCGGACGCTCCGGAGCGCAGGGGCTACCGAGCAGCGTTGGGTCGACACCCGCGTAGACGGCGACCGATGCGAACACGGCGGAGGCGTCGCACGCAAGCCGAGCCGTCATGAGCGCGCCGCTGGAGTGGCCCTCCGCATGAACCTGGCGCGGGTTGACGCACCATTTGCTGGAAATATCCTGTACGACGTTGCGCAGGTAGCTGACGTCCGCGGAGCCCTGGGAGAAGTTCCACGCCGACCGCTCGGGTTGAGCGGATGGGTAGGCAACAATGAAGTGCCTGGCGGCGGCGACCTGTGACCAACCGGTGACCGCTTCGTGGTCAAGGGGAAGCTGGGTGAAACCGTGGAGAGCGAGCAGCAACGGCGCCGGCCCAGCCAGGCCGGCCGGCACGTTCACGTAGTACGGCCTGCCATCGGCCGCGCGGCTGATCGTTCCCGACGTGGGCGTCAACGTGCAGCCAGCCCCACTGGCCGCTCCCGAGGCCTGGGGTAAACAAAGGATGAGCAGCGAAACGGCCGTGGTGACAGCGAGCACTGTCGCGGCCACCTGTCGGGCGATGTGAGCGCGTAGCGCTCTTCGTGTGCTGGCGGGTGCTGACATTACTGTTCACTCCTCTGCAGAGTAACCCGGTTGTGTCCTGGCGCTCTCATATCCGGCCGAGCTGGGATGACGAGCGGGGTCGTCCGGGCTCTTCCCAGCCCCATCGACTTTCGGTAAGCCCGTGCTCATCGCTCATCCGACGGAGTCGCTGGAGGGCCCGAGCGCGAGTCGGTCCGATGCTGCCCCGCGGTATTCCGATGGTGGCGGCCACCTTGTCATACGGTGGGGGCTCGTCGGTGAACAGCTCCTCCAGAAGGATCCGCCAGCGCGGCGGCAGGTCGTCGAGGAGGATGCGGAGCATCCGTGCGGTGTCCGCCTCGGTGTTCGCCTCGATGACCCGCGCTTCCGGACCGGCGCCCGGATCAGCGGGCTCTGCCACCGCGTCGGCGACGTAGGACAGGTGCGTGGGCCGCCGCAGAATACGCAGGCATTCGCGGTAGGCGGTGGTCGTCAGCCACCCACCCAGATGTTCCGGGCTCTGTATCTTGTGGCAGTTCTCGGCCAGCCGCAGCCACGTCATCTGCACCGCGTCGCAGGCGTCGGCGTGCTGCAGCCGACACGCGCGCACCCTCGCCCACACGAGATTATGATAGCGGCGCACGATCTCTTCCCAGGCCTCCTGGTCACCTTCACTGGCCGCCCGCAGCAGTTCCGTGACACTCACGGTCTTTTCCTGGCCGGGCCCTGTCGCGATCCGATCGTGGACGGTAGTCATCGGAGGATCCCGCGCCTAGCCCCGCCTGAACGTTGTGTGCATGTGCGCGATGCACCACGCGAGGTACTACGCGGTGAGACGACGGTACCCGCCCAGCGATGCCAGGATGGTGCCGCCCTGACCATGACCAACACGTCACGGTTCGCGCGGGTCGCAACGGCCCGGCCGGACTCCAGGTTTCCGCCCCGGGGTTTCCAGCGCGGCCCGTGGGTCGCCGGGTGAGCCATACCCGGCACGGGGACGTTGCCTTGCTCGGTGACCGGGCTCTCAGTCATGGCGGTCCGCTCCTTTCCGAAGAATGGGTAGGCAGGAAACTGACGATCACCGAGGGTTCCCGTCTCCGCCCAACGATGCTCCCTGGTCTTGTGTGCCGAGATGTCGTGGTGCCCATCTGGACCCTCGTTGGTCCCGTCAGTGAACTTGCTGTGCTACGACGGTAGGTACAGACCGGTCCGGCCAGCCTCAGGAATCCCCCCAGTTTCTAAGCTTGTTGTTTAGGCCCCGGGCCGGGAGAGCGGGGAAGAGTGGCTGATCGCCAAGCACCGGCGGGGTCGATTGTTCTGCCACGTCTACGGCCCCGGCAGGAGCCGAGCACAGATGATCACTGGCTGGCCGTGCTCCTTCGGCGCGGCGCTGGAGCCCGGTCGATCACCCTGGTGCCCTTGTTCAGGGGTTCGGCCGTCTTCGGGGCGGCCAGCCCCACGGTGGCCGCGCGGAACGCCGGCTCGGTGTCGACGTACTCGCCGTTGATCTTCCGCGGTCGGCTGTTGACCGCCAGGCAGGGGCAGAGGCACCGTGGTCCCGTCGGGGAGGTATTTCTTGGCTGTGCTGGTTCTCGGTGAGTAGAGGCGCCACGACCGTGGGGGTGCGGCTGCGATGGGTGGTGACCTGTGGGAGCGGGAGGCGGTCCTGGCCGCTGTCGCCGGTCTTCTGGATGAGGCGCGGGCCGGGCGGGGTGGGGCGTTGTTCGTGGTGGGAGAGGCAGGTCTGGGTAAGACGACCTGCCTTGACCGGGCGGTGACGCTGGCGAGTCCGGTAGCGCGGGTGGGGTTGGGTCGGGGCGACGTGATGGAGGCCTCGCTGCCATTCGGGGTGTTCTCCTCGGCACTGGGGGCTGTGGGGTACCGCGACCTGATGGCCCCGTCGGCGGGCGCGGGGTTTGGTGACATGCGGGCGGCCCGTTTCTACGGAGCGCTGCGCTGGTTGGAGGACACTCCCGGCCCGGTGCTGCTGGCGCTGGATGATCTGCATTGGGCCGATCCGGACTCGCTGGCCCTGTTGTCGTTTCTGTGCCGCCGGCTGGCCGGGGTGCCGGTGGCGATGCTCGGCACCCTGCGGCCGTGGCCGCAGGCAGCGCATGAGCTGGCCAGCGCGCTGGTCTACGACGGGCATGCCAGCCTGCAGCGGCTGGCACCGCTGAGCGGGGACGCCGCGGCGGCGTTGCTGGCCGCCCGGTTGGGCGGTCCGGTGACCGAAGCGGACTCGCGTGCGGCGACCGCGCTGTGCGCGGGGAACCCGCTGTTGTTGGAACAGGTCGCGGCCTCCCTCAGCCGGCAAGGGCAGGGTGAGGCCTTGGTCGGGGTCGGTGCCGCGATCAGCGCCGAGGGGATCGTGCTGACCCGCTTCGCGGGCCTGCCGCCAGCGGCGCTGCGGGTGGCCGCGGCGGCTAGCGTGCTGGGCACCCGGTTCCGTCCCAGCCTGGCCACCAGGGTGGCCGACCTGGACCAGCGGCAGGCTGAGGCGGCGCTGGAGGCCTTGTGCGGCAGCGGGCTGGTACGCGAGCAGACGGCCACGACCGCCGAGTTCGTGCATCCCTTACTGCGGCAGAGCCTCTACCACGATGTGGCGGCCCCGGTCCGGGCTCGGCTGCACGCCCGGGCTTTCACGGTGTTGTGTGAGCACGGGTTGGAGGCCGAGGCCGTCGAGCACGCGATCCGGGGCGACCTGGTCGGCGACCAGGCTGCGATCATGGTCCTGGAGCGGGCCGGCCGGGGCGCGCTTGCCCTCGGGGCGCCGGGCACCGCGGCTGGGCACCTGCGCGCCGCGGTCCGGCTGGCCGGGGACCGGGCCGACCCGTCGCTGCTTCTTGCCTTGGGCGAGGCGCTGGTGGTCAGCGGCCGGCCGAGGGATGCGATCGAGGTGTATGAGCAGTTGCGCACCCGAGCTGAGCTGGGTCCGCTCGACCGGGTTCAGACACTGCGGATGCTGGGCCGCGCGCTGTTCGTCACCGCCGAGCATGACCACGCTGTCCAGCGCTTCGGTGAGGCCGCCGCCTTGGCGGAGACCTGCGACCAGACCACTGTTGCCGAAGTGCTCCTCAGTGACGCGGTCGCCTTCACCTTCACCCTCGGCCCGACCCATTCGCTGCCGCTTGCGGTGCGGGCCGATGAGCTGACGAAGGCCGCGTCGGGTCCGTTGCACCGCCAGGCCACCGCGGCCTGGGGACTGGTCGCCTTGCTGGCCGGCGATCCGGCGGGCCTGCTCGCCTGCGAGGCTGCCGCTGGGGAGCTGCCCACGGAACCGGGCGAGCCACCGGAGGTGCGCTGGGGTCACGGGCCGTTGGGTGCCTTCGCTCTTGCCGCGCTGTTCACTGAGCGCTTCGCCGAGGCCGAACATGCCCTGGCCGCGGTGCTGGCCACGGCCGAGGGGATCGGCGCCGCTGAGGCGACAGTCACGCATCTGATCATCAAGGCCGTCCTTGCCGCGCGGCAGGGACGGCTGGCCGAGGCGCTGGCAGGAGTGGAGCAAGCCGGTCCGTTGGCCGAGCTGATGCCCTACCGCAAAGGATCCGCCGGGTTCGTTAAGGCGGAGGTCCTGCTGCTGATGGGCCGCCTGGCCGAGTCCGCGGACTGGTGCCACCGCACCGAGACGCTGGCGGCCGCCCAGGGACAGTCCTATGTGCTGCTGCGGCTGTGGCACGTCCGTGCCCAACTGCTGCACCACGCCGGGGACCACGCCGGCGCCTGCGCGCTGTACGCGCGGATCGAGCAGCTCACCGCCCGGATGGGGATAGCCGAACCATGCGCGGTGCCCTGGGCCCGCCACGCCGTACTCGCCTACCTTGCGAACGACCGGCTCGACGACGCCCGCCGGGTGATCGACTGGCTCGCGGGGGGCGCCGCGCGGTTGCCCTGCCGCTGGCCACAGATCGCCGCCGCCACCTGCCGAGCGGCACTGGCCGAGACCGACGGCGACCTGGCGGCGGCGGAGGCGCACCACCAGGCCGCGCTGGCCGTGCACGAGCAGGTCGACCTGCCGGTGGAACACATCGAGACCCTGCTGGGCTATGGGACGTTCCTGCGCCGACGCGGGCAACCGGTCCGGGGTCGCCCGTACCTGGCCCACGCACAGGTGATCGCCGAGAAGTGCGAGGCGACCTGGCTGGCCGACCAGGCCCGCGAGGAGCTCGCCATCGCCGGCGGGCGTCGCCGCCGCCCCCGCGAGGACCCCACCCGGCTGACCGCCCAGGAGCAACGGGTCGCCCGGCTGGCTGCCGCCGGCCACTCCAACAAAGCCATCGCCGGGCGGCTGTCCCTGTCGGTCAAGACCATCGAATACCACCTCGCGCAGGTCTACACCAAGCTCGGCATCACCTCCCGCCGCCAGCTGATGACCGGCCACCACGACATCTGACCCGAATCCGCGAGTGGTCGGATGGGTTGATCTTCGTGTGGTGTGGGGTGGTCTTTGGGGTGTGGTTGTGGGCGGGAGGTCATGCTGGTGGCCGGGGTGTCGGGTCGGTTGGTGGGTTCGGGTGGTGGGTTGGGGTCGGTGGGGCCGGATGGTCAACCATGGGACACGGCCACTTGCCGGGCCTGGCGCCGAGGCAGGGCGCGTGGGATTTGGGTGGCCGCTGTCCGGCGTGTGGCGCCGGTGCTCGCCGTGCGGCGGCCACCGCGTCGTCCTGTGTCCTGCTTCATGCGGCTCGTTTTCGGTGCCGGTGATGGCGGATAGGCTTTCGCTCCGGGTCGATTGATGGTGG
>DATILL010000102.1:0-9948 GCA_035476575.1 Mycobacteriales bacterium | reverse complement strand
GCCTGGCCGGGAACGACGTGCTCATGGTGAGCGGGACGGACGAGCACGGCACCCCCGTGATGGTGGCCGCAGACCGGGAAGGGCGCTCCTACGATGAGGTCGCCGACTACTACAACGAGTCGTTCCGCGAGGACTTTCGCCGGCTCGGGCTCTCGTACGATCTGTTCTCGCGGACGACGACGCGCAACCACGAGCGCGTCGTCCAGGACCTGTTCAAGACGCTGTACGACCGTGGCGCGATCGTCGAGCGCGAGATGCTCGTCTCGTTCTCCCCCGTCACCGGGCACACGCTCCCCGACCGCTACATCGAGGGCACCTGCCCGATCTGCGGGTTCCCCGAAGCGCGCGGCGACCAGTGCGACAACTGCGGCAACCAGCTCGACCCGACCGACCTGATCAACCCCAGGAGCCGGATCAACGGCGAGATCCCGATGTTCGTCGAGGCCGAGCACTACTTCCTCGACCTGCCGGCCTTCACCGAGGCGCTGGCGGGCTGGCTCCAGTCGCGCACCAACTGGCGGCCGAACGTCGTCAAGTTCTCGCTCAACCTGCTGGACGACCTGAAGCCCCGGGCCATCACCCGTGACCTTGACTGGGGCGTGCCGGTGCCGCTGCTGGGCTGGCAGGACCGGCCAGACAAGAGGATCTACGTCTGGTTCGACGCGGTCGTCGGCTACCTGTCTGCCTCGATCGAGTGGGCCCGCCGCTCCGGCGACCCGGACGCGTGGCGCGCCTGGTGGCAGGACGAGCAGGCCGAGGCGTACTACTTCATGGGCAAGGACAACATCGTCTTCCATTCCGAGATCTGGCCGGCGATGCTGCTCGGCTACTCCGGGCGGGGTGACCGCGGCGGTGTGCCGGGCGGGTACGGCGTGCTGAACCTCCCCCACGAGGTGGTGTCGAGCGAGTACCTGACGATGGAGGCCCGCAAGTTCTCGTCGTCGCGTGGGGTCGGCATCCTGGTCACGGACTTCCTGAGGCGCTACGACCCGGACGCGCTGCGGTACTACCTCTCCGTGGCTGGCCCGGAGAACCAGGACACCGACTTTACCTGGGCCGAGTTCCTCCGTCGCAACAACGACGAGCTGGTCGCCGGCTGGGGAAACCTGGTCAACCGCTCGATCTCGATGGCCGCGAAGAACTTCGGCCAGGTTCCGCCGGCCGCCGCTCGCCTCGATGTGGACACCGCCGCGTTGGCCAGCGCCAGAGAGGCCTTTGGCTCGGTCGGCGAGCTGCTCGGCCGGTCCCGGTTCAAGGCGGCGATCACGGAGGCGATGCGGGTCGTGGCCGGGGCGAACAAGTACCTCTCCGACACGGCGCCATGGAAGCTGAAGGAGTCCGACCCGGAGCGGATGGGCACCATCCTCAACACCGCGCTGCAACTGGTCGACGACTGCAAGACCCTGCTCACGCCGTTCCTGCCGAGCTCAGCCCAGCGGGTGCACGAGCTGCTCGGCGGTACCGGCGTGTGGTCCGGGATGCCGGAGCTGCGCGAGGTCACCGAGGAGGGCGGGCCGCCGTACGGCGTCCTGACCGGCGACTACGAGACGCAGGCTCGCTGGGAGTCGCGGCCGCTGCCCGCCGGCCAGCCGCTGCGACCTCCGACGCCGATCTTCGCCAAGCTCGATCCGTCCATTGTGGACAGTGAGCTGGCCAGGCTGGGCAGCCCGGGGTGAACCGGTCCGCATCCCGCGAGGGCACGCCGCCGCCCCCGCCAGACCCGCTTGCCGTGCCCGCGCTGGACAGCCACTGCCACCTGGACCTGATGGACGTGCCGGTCGCGCAGGCGCTGGCCGAGGCGGTCGCCGTAGGCATCACCCGGGTGGTGCAGATCGGCATCGACGTGCCCACCTCGCGATGGTCCGTCCAGACCGCCGCCGAGCATGACGCCGTGCTGGCCGCCGTGGCGCTGCATCCCAACGAGGCGCCCCGGCTGGCCGCCGCCGGCGGGCTGGACGCCGCGCTGGCCGAGATCGACCGGCTGGCTGGCCTGCCTCAGGTGCGCGGCGTCGGGGAGACCGGGCTCGACTACCACCGCACCGGGCCGGACGGCGTGGCCGCGCAGCAGGCGTCGTTCCGCCGGCACATCGAGATCGCCAAGCGACACGGCCGCACGCTGGTGATCCATGACCGGGATGCGCACAGTGACGTGCTCGACATCCTCCAGGATGAAGGACCACCCGATCGTGTTATCTTCCATTGCTTCTCTGGTGACGCTGAGATGGTTAACGTCTGCGCGGACCGGGGATATGTCATCAGCTTCGCGGGCAACATCACGTTCAAGAACGCGCAGCCGCTGCGGGATGCTGCCGCAGCGGTGCCCCTCGGCCTGCTCCTGGTCGAGACCGACGCCCCATTCCTGACCCCCATGCCGTATCGCGGTCGGCCGAACGCGCCGTACCTTGTCCCGCTCACTCTGCGCTGCATCGCCGAGGTGAAACGCGTTGACCTGGACGACCTTTGTGCCACCGTCTCAGCCACCGGGGAGCGACTCTTCGGGCCAGGCTGACGCCCGCGCGCAGGTCCGGCCGCACCGCCGTTCGGCCCCATCGCGGGCTCGTCACTTGCTCCCCACGGGGGAGCACGAGCACCAGCGGTACCCCCCGTGGGGGTTGGCCAAACACGAACCGGACCCCTATCGTCTCCAGACTGATGGCTGGGATGGGCACGTCCCGGGCACCAGGTGGCTCGACGACGACGCGGACAGCACGATCGAGATCCACCCCCGCGGACTAGCCGAGCCCGGCTCGGACCGACGTCCCCTACCCGGGAGGCACTCGGTTGGGAGTTCCGTGGAGAGTCCGCATAGTGGCCATACCGGCCGGAAACTGACTCCGCTGAAGCTCGGTATCTACGGCTTCGTGCTGGTGGTCCTGCTCGGAGGTTCGCTTGCCTGGGCGGGGCTGCAGAAAGACATCACGGTTCGGGTCGATGGCGAGGCCCGCCATTTCGGCACCTACTCCGGCACGGTCGGCAGCCTGCTCGACGAGCAGGGGCTCACCGTCGGCGCGCATGACACGCTCGTGCCCGGCCGGGGGGCCGCACTCAGGGACGGCACGGAGATCGTGCTCCGGCGTGGCCGCCTGCTCGTCCTCTCCGTCGACGGGCACACCCGGCAGATGTGGGTGACCGCAACGTCGGTGGCCGAGGCGCTGGACCAGATCGGGTACCGGCAGGGCGGGCTCTTCCTGTCCGCCGACCGCTCGGCCCGGCTGCCGCTAGACGGGTTCACGCTGACCGTCCGTACGTCGAAGACCATCAACGTCGTGGTCGACGGCAGGTCCCACCGGTTCGCCACCCCGGCCGCGACCGTGAAGGAGGCGTTGGCTGGCGCCGGCATCCCCCTGGCGGCCAGCGACCGGATGTCCCTGGCCACCGGCACCTTGGTCAAGAACGGCATGACCATCGTGCTCGTCCGGGTCCGTTACCGGACCGTCACCCTGACGGCGCCGTTGCCGCCTCCGGTGGTCCGCAAGCCGGACGGCACCACCGTCAAGGGCAGGCAGGTCGTCGAGCGGCCCGGCCGGCCCGGCGTGCAGCGGGTCACCTACCTGATCGTCTACATCGCCGGCAAGGAGTCCGGCCGCACGGTCAAGGGCACCCGGGTCCTCGCTCCGGCGCAGCCGCGGGTGGTCCGGGTTGGCACCAAGGCCATGCCGACGCCACCCATCGGCAACGGGCTGAACTGGGACGCGCTGGCCATGTGCGAGTCCGGTGGCAACTGGCACATCAACACCGGCAACGGCTTCTACGGCGGCCTGCAGTTCGACTACGGCACCTGGCTCGGTGCCGGCGGCGGCAGCTACGCCGAGCGGGCCGACCTGGCCACCCGCGAGCAGCAGATCGCGATCGCGTCGAGGGTCTATACCGCCCGGGGCAGCTCGCCATGGCCCGCCTGCGGGTACCACCTGTACGGCTAAGTCACCTGTACGGCTAAGTCTGGGGGCCTGGGCCACCTGAGGCCTGGGTCACCGGTAGCTGGTGGCAGCCACCGCCGCGCCCTGCGCCGGTGGCTGCCACCAGCCCAGTGGAGCGGCGGCCCAGTGGAGCGGCGGCTCGGTAAGGTGACGGCTCGTGACTGACGGGTTGCTCGGGCCGGCCGAGGTGCGCGCGCTGGCTGCCCGGCTCGGCGTCCGGCCCACCAAGACCCTTGGCCAGCACTTCCTGCACGACCCGAACACCATCCGCCGGATCGTCCGGGCCGCCGGGCTCGCGCCGGCCAACACCGCGCCAGCCAACACCGCCATGGCCGACACCGTGCTCGAGATCGGGCCGGGCCTCGGCTCGCTCACCCTGGGCCTGCTGCCGGCCAGCGCACACGTGACCGCGGTCGAGGTCGACCCGGTCCTGGCCGCCGCGTTGCCATCCACTGTGGACAGCCGGCTGCCGGCGTACGCCGGCCGGCTGAGCATCCTGGCCGCCGACGCGCTGACGCTGACCGCCGTACCCGACCCGCAGCCGACCGCGCTGGTGGCCAACCTGCCGTACAACGTCGCGGTGCCGGTGGTGTTGCGGCTGCTGGCCAGGCTGCCGTCGTTGCGGCACGGCCTGATCATGGTGCAGGCCGAGGTGGCCGACCGGCTCACCGCACCACCCGGCTCGAAGGTGTACGGCGTGCCGTCGGTCAAGCTGGCCTGGTACGCCGCTGCCCGGCGGGTCGGGTCGGTGCCGCGGACGGTGTTCTGGCCGGTGCCGAACGTCGACTCCGGGCTGGTCGCGTTCGACTGCCGGGAGCCGCCCGCAGTCGGGAGTGGACAGTCCACAGTGGATCGTGCCGCGGTCTTTGCGGTGGTCGACGCGGCGTTCGCGCAGCGCCGCAAGACGCTGCGGGCGGCGCTGGCAGGCTGGGCCGGGTCGGCCGCGCGGGCCGAGGAGGTGCTGCGGGCGGCCGGGGTGGACCCGAGCGTGCGCGGCGAGGCGCTGGGCGTCGAGGCCTTCGCCCGGATCGCCGTTGCCGCCGTCCGGTGAGGGCCGAGCAGTAGAGTCGGCTCCGTCCCCCGCGACTCGAAGGAGCTGTCCGCTGTCCCTCGTCGGCGTGCCTGAGCCGGTCACTGTCCGGGCGCCTGCCAAGGTCAACCTGCACCTGGCCGTCGGCCCGATCCGGCCGGATGGATATCACGACCTGGTCACGGTCTTCCAGGCGCTGTCGCTCTACGACGAGGTCACCGCGACGCCGGCCCGCACCCTGACGCTGGCGATCTCCGGCGAGGGCGCCACCGAGCTGCCCGCTGACAAGACGAACCTGGCCTGGCAGGCCGCCTGCCTGCTCGCCGAGCGTGCCGGGGTCGCGCCGGCCGTCCACCTGGAGCTGGCCAAGGCCATCCCGGTGGCCGCCGGCCTGGCTGGTGGCTCGGCCGACGCGGCCGGTGCGCTGATCGCCTGCGACGCGCTGTGGGGAACCGGCCTCGGCCGGGCCGAGCTGCTGGAGCTGGCCGCCGGGCTCGGCAGCGACGTCGCGTTCGCGCTGGTCGGCGGCACCGCGCTGGGCACCGGGCGGGGCGAGCGGCTGACCTCGGTCCTGGCCACCGGCCGGTGGCACTGGGTGCTCGCCGTCGCGTCCGGGGGGCTGCCCACCCCAGCGGTCTACCGTGAGCTGGACCGGATGCGCGCGGCGGCCAACCCGGAGCCGGGCTCGCCGTACGGCGCACCGCCGGCCGGGTCGCCGGACGAGGTGATCAACGCGCTGCGGCTGCGGGACGTCGGCCGGCTCGGTGCGCTGCTGGCCAACGACCTGCAGCCGGCCGCGCTGGTACTGCGCCCCGACCTGCGCCATACCCTGCGGGCCGGCGCTGAGCTGGGCGCGCTCGGCTCGCTGGTGTCCGGCTCCGGGCCGACCTGCGCTTTCTTGGCCCGGTCCGAGGAGCACGCGGTCCGGCTGGCCGCCGCGCTGGCCGGTGCCGGTGTCTGCCGGACTGTGCGGGTCGCGTACGGCCCGGTGCCCGGCGCCCGGCTGGTGTACGACGCGTGACTGGCCGGCGATGACCACGGCCCGGCCGAACCTGGTCAACCTGGAGGCGGTGTCCAAGGCGTACGGGACCACCGTCGTCCTGGACGCGGTGTCGCTCGGCGTCGGGGCCGGCGAGCGGATCGGGCTGGTCGGACCGAACGGCGCCGGTAAGACGACGCTGCTGCGCCTGCTGGCCCGGCGCGAGCAGCCGGACACCGGCCGGGTCAGCCACACCTCCGGGCTGCGGATCGGCTACGTCGACCAGCGCGGCGACCTGCCGGGGAGCGCCGCCGGGCGGGGCGACACGGTGCGGGACGTCGTGCTGCGCGCCGGCACCGCCGAGCACGAGTGGGCCGGCGACGCCGCCGTCCGGGCCGTGCTAGCCGGGCTGGGGCTGACCGGGCCGGACCAGCCTGGCCAGGACCAGCCTGGGCTGGGCATGGACGCCCCGGTCGGGCCGCTGTCCGGTGGCGAGCGCCGCCGGGTCGGGCTGGCCGCCGCCCTGATCCACCCCACTGACCTGCTGATCCTGGACGAGCCCACCAACCACCTCGACGTCGAGGGTGTGGCGTGGCTGGCGGCGCACCTGCGGGCCCGCCGCGGCGCGCTGGTGGTGGTCACGCACGACCGGTGGTTTCTGGACGCGGTCTGCGACGGCACCTGGGAGCTGTCCCGCGGGCAGGTGCAGCGGTACGACGGCGGCTACGCGGCGTACGTGCTGGCCCGGGCCGAACGGGCCAAGCTGGCGGTCGGCGCGGAGGTCCGCCGGCAGAACCTGCTGCGCAAGGAGCTAGCCTGGCTGCGCCGCGGCCCCCCGGCCCGGACCAGCAAGCCGAAGTTCCGGATCGAGGCGGCAGCCGCGCTGGTCGCGGACGTCCCGCCGCCGCGGGACACCGTCGAGCTGCACCGGTTCGCCGCGTCCCGGCTCGGCAAGACGGTGTACGACGTCGAGGATGTGACCCTACGGGCGGGGGAGAAGACCCTGCTGGAGCGGGCCACCTGGCGGCTGGGGCCGGGCGACCGGGTCGGCCTGGTGGGCGTGAACGGGTCGGGCAAGACGACGTTCCTGCGGCTGCTGGCCGGGGAGGTGTCGCCCGCGGTCGGGCGGGTGGTGGTGGGTCGGACGGTGCGGGCGGCCTGCCTGTCTCAGGACGTCACCGAGCTGCCCCCTACGCTTCGGGTGCTGGAGGCGGTGTCCGAGGTCGGCCTAGTGGCCCGGCTCGGCACGGTCGAGCTGTCCGCCGCGCAGCTCGCCGAACGGTTCGGGTTTCCGCGCGGGCGGCAGTGGACCCCGGTGGCCGACCTGTCCGGCGGGGAGCGGCGCCGGCTGCAGCTCATGCGGCTGCTGATGGGCGAGCCGAACGTGCTCCTGCTCGATGAGCCGACCAACGACCTCGACGTCGACACGCTGACCTCCCTCGAGGACGTGCTGGACGGCTGGCCCGGCTCGCTGGTGGTGGTCAGCCACGACCGCTACCTGGTCGAGCGGGTCTGCGACACGGTGTACGCGCTGCTCGGCGACGGGAAGCTCTCCGCGCTGCCGGGCGGGGTGGAGGAGTACCTGGAACGGCGCCGGGCCGCGGTACGGGCCGAGGTCGCCGTACCGGCTGGGTCCGGCCCGTCGGGTGCCGCTGCGGTCCGGAACACCGCGGTCCGGAACAGTGCGGCCCAGAGCGGTGCGGTCCGGAGCGGTGCGGCCCAGAGCCGGACGGCGAAGAAGGAGCTGGCCAGGCTGGAGCGAGTGCTGGCCAGGCTGGAGGAGCGCGAGGCCGCCTTGCACCACCAGCTCGCCGAGCATGCCACCGACTACCAGCGGGTCACCGAGCTGGACGCCGACCTGCGCGCGGTCCGGGCCGAGCGGGAGGAGGCCGAGACCGCCTGGCTGGAGCTCTCCGACACCCTCTGACCTGCCAGGCGCCCGCCGTCCCCCGCACCGCCCGCCATCCCGATACGTTTCCATAACTTGTGCCGGGCCGGGCCGGGCGACGTGGTCAGCCGGCCCAGCCGAAGGAGCGGGTGACGGCCTTCTTCCATCGGGCGTGCTCCGCCTGCCGCCAGGCGTCGTCGCGCCGCGGGGTCCAGCGGGTGTCCTCGGCCCAGTTCGCGGCCAGCTCGTCCGTACCGCTCCAGAAACCGACCGCCAGCCCGGCCGCGTAGGCCGCGCCGAGCGCCGTGGTCTCGGTGACCTTCGGCCGGACCACCGGCACGCCGAGGATGTCGGCCTGGAACTGCATCAGCATGGCGTTGACCACCATGCCGCCGTCCACCCGCAGCTCGGTCAGCGGGACGCCGGAGTCGGCGTTCATCGCGTCCAGCACCTCGCGGGTCTGGAACGCGGTGGCCTCCAGCGTGGCGCGGGCGAGGTGGCCGCGGTTGGCGTACCGGGTCAGCCCGACGATCACCCCGCGCGCGTCGGACCGCCAGTACGGTGCGAACAGCCCGGAGAACGCCGGCACGATATAGACCCCACCGTTGTCCTCGACGGTGGCCGCCAGCGGCTCTACCTCCGCCGCTGCGGAGATCAGCCCGAGGTTGTCCCGCAGCCACTGCACCAGCGCGCCGGTGACCGCGACCGACCCCTCCAGCGCGTACACCGGCGCCGCGTCGCCGATCCGGTAGCAGACCGTGGTGAGCAGCCCGTTCGCGCTGGTCACCCGCTGCTCGCCGGTGTTCAGCAGCATGAAGTTGCCCGTGCCGTAGGTGTTCTTCGCCGTTCCGGGCACGAAGCAGACCTGGCCGAACGTCGCCGCCTGCTGGTCGCCGAGGATGCCGGCGATCGGTACGTCGGACAGGCCGCTGTCCGGCCGGCCCACGCCGTATGTCTCGGCGGAGGAGCGGATCTCCGGCAGCAGGGGCAGCGGGACACCCAGCTCGGCGGCGATCTCGGTGTCCCACGCCAGCGTGTCGAGGTCCATCAGCATGGTGCGGGAGGCGTTGGTCACGTCGGTGACGTGGACGCCGCCGTCCGGGCCGCCGGTGAGGTTCCAGGCCACCCAGGAGTCCATCGTGCCGAAGGCCAGCTCGCCGGCCTCGGCCCGGGCCCGGGCGCCGTCGACGTTGTCCAGGATCCAGCGGATCTTCGGGCCGGCGAAGTAGGTGGCCAGCGGCAGGCCGACCCGGGCGCGGTACCGGTCCGCGCCGTCGGGGTGCCCGCCGCCCAGCTCGGCGCAGATCTTGTCGGTACGGGTGTCCTGCCACACGATCGCGTTGCCGACCGGTGCGCCCGTGGCCCGGTCCCACAGCAGCGTGGTCTCCCGCTGGTTAGTGATCCCGCAGGCGACGATGTCGGCAGGGCCAAGGCCGGCCTTGGCCAGCGCGGCGGCGGTCACCTCGTGGACGTTGGCCCAGATCTCAACGGCGTCGTGCTCGACCCAGCCGGCCCGCGGGAAGATCTGCCGGTGCTCCACCTGGTGGGCCGAGACGATCCGGCCACCGTGGTCGAAGATGATGCACCGGCTGCTCGTGGTGCCCTGGTCGATCGCCGCGATGTACTGCGCCACACGGCGGAGCCTAGCTGGAACGTGCGTCGCGGGACGCGCGGCGCGGCGGTCGGCCTGGCAGGTGAGCTGGTTACCTTGCGTGATCAGCGGTCAAGAGTCAGCCTGGGCTTGTGGTCGAGGTGGGACAGGCCGTTCCAGGCCAGGTTGACCAGGTGCGCGGCCACCGTCTCCTTGCGCGGCTTGCGCACCTCCAGCCACCACCGGCCGGTCAACGCAACCATCCCCACCAACGCCTGGGCGTACAACTCGGCGAGCTTCGGGTCGTACCCGCGGGACTTGAACTCCGCGCCCAGGATGTGCTCCACCTGGTGCGCCACGTCGTTGAGCACGCTGGAGAAGCTCCCGGTGGCCGACATGATCGGCGACTCCCGGACCAGCACCCGGAAGCCGTCGGTCTCCTCCTCGATGTAGTCCAGCAGCGCCAGCGCGGCCTGCTCGAGCAGCACCCGCGGGTGGGCCTGGATCGCCAGCGCCCGGTTGATCGCGTCCAGCAGTGTCTGG
>DATILL010000101.1:0-48141 GCA_035476575.1 Mycobacteriales bacterium | reverse complement strand
GGATTCTATAATCAGCAACGTCTCCACTCAGGTCTTGGTTACAGGACCCCACTAGAGGTCCACAACGAATACCTGAACAGGCAGCTCGCAGCATGAACTAGCCGTAAGGAAGCTGTCCGGAAAATGCGGGGCAGGTCAACTTTCGTCTGCCCGCCGGCGTGACACCTCCACTACACGGGACCCCTCCTGCGGCCACTGACCCGGCGAGCCACCAACGGCCCAGCGACGGACTGCAACGCCCGGCGTAGGACGTAGGATGCTAGGGCTATCGCCCTCCACCGATAGCCCTAGCACCCTGTGTTGGCGGCATGGACCTCTGCTGGGCTGCTGGTTAGCGTTCTAGCGGCCAAGTCCGGCGCCTCCGCCGTGTCCCTCCGTCCCCTCCGGCTGGTCTGGTCAGCGCTCGGGTTGGGGTGCTAGGCCGGGTAGGTGGGCTCGGTCGCCGAGATTGCTTCGCGTTCGGCGGTGGTGTGGAGGAGGGCGAGCAGGAGCAGGGCGGTGGTGTGGGCCTGGGTGGTGGCGCCGTTGAGCAGGTGGGGGATGGTGTTGATGCGGGCGTGCACGGCCAGCGGGCCGAGGCTGTAGTCGGTCAGGCCGGGCCAGGTGGTGCGGGCCAGGTCGCGGGTGCTGATGGCGTCCACGGGCGGGTAGTTGGACAGGTGCCAGTGGAGCAGGGTGATGCGGTCGGGGTGATGCATGACGAGGGTCCGTCGGACAGCTCGGTTACCTTTGCGGCCACGCTCTGTCAGAGGCGGGTCGGGCGGACGAACGGCCGGGCGCCGGCCGGTACGGCGATGCCGGAGGGGTCGGGACGGCCGCGCCCACCACACCGCCGGGGGACCGGTGACCGCCGGGCCGTCCATCAGCAAGACGGCGACCTCGATGATCTCGGGCAGGTCGACCGGGTCGACGGTGACGGGTGTCGAGCCCGACCACGGCGTACCGGGTTGTTGGCCGGGCCGAGTGGGCTCGGCGCCGCCTGGGTCGCTGTGGTGGGGTGGTCGTGCTCGGCGTCGTAGCAGCAGTAGGACAGGCCGGCGTAGCCACGTGGGACCCCGAGCCCGTCGACGATCCGTTCCAGGATCTCGTAGGGTCACGAGTGGTGCGCTCCAGCTCGCTGACCCGCATGAATTCGGCCAGGGTGTGTTCCAGCATCACCGAGGACTGCGGGGACCGCTGGCCGTCCACCTGCGTGATCAACCGGGCCATCGCGCTGCGCACCTTCCGCTCGGCGGCACGGTCGTGGTCCTGGATTGTGTCCCGCAGGTACACCCGCTTGCCGGTGACCGGGTCCAGCCCGCCGTACACCGATACTCGCAACGCGCTGCCACGCCGCTCGATCCGCCCCCGCTGGCACCTGCCGGGCAGCAACAAAGATAGGCTCGAGGGCACTCGCACCCTGAGCCACGCCAACGACCGCAACGCCAGCCGGCTCTGATCTTGACTTGAGGTAAACCTACTGGTCGGAGGAGTCATTTGGTGGTGCGCCGCCAGGGACTCGAACCCCGAACCCGCTGATTAAGAGTCAGCTGCTCTGCCAGTTGAGCTAGCGGCGCGCGTCAGCGCAACGATCCCCGAGGATACACAGCCCCGAACGGGCGTCCTAATCGTCCTCCGCCCAGGAGCCCTCCACAAGCCGGCCCAGGATGCGGCCCCCCGGCGGTGAACCGGCAGGCTTGTCAGACCCGTGCGGAATGATGGGACCGTAACCGGCAGAGGGGATCGACGAGCAATGACGCACGCGGCACAGCACCGGGTCACGCCCACCGGCCGCCTGATGACGGTCCTGGCCCTGGTCACCATCCTGGTCACCGCCTGCACCGGCGGCGGCAGCCCGCTTGGCAACGGCGGCAAGCCAGCCACCCCGCCCGCCCAGATCGCCGTCCAGCCGGCCGCCGACGCCGCCGACATCCTCCCCACGACCCCTGTCGTCGTCACGGTGACCGGCGGCAGGCTCACCACGGTCACGGTGCGTGACACGGCTGGCCGCAAGCTTGTCGGCGCCCTGACGACGGACGCCACCAGATGGACCAGCACCGGCCCGCTCCGCTTCCGCGTCACCTACACCGTCACCGCGCACGCCACCAACGCAACCGGTGCCGTGACCGACTCCACCACGAGGTTCAGCACCCTCGCCCCGCGCACGCTGGCATACGACGCGATGGCACCGTTGGCCGGCTCGACCGTCGGCGTCGGCATGCCGATCCGGGTCTACTTCCATAACGACGCCAACGACGCCGCCCTCGCCGTCACCAACAAGGCCGAGGTGATCAAGCACATCACCATCCGCACCTCCCCGGCCCAGCAGGTCGGCTACCTGTGGTTCGGCGGCGGCACCGAGCTGCACTTCCGCCCCAAGGCGTACTGGAGGTCAGGCACCCAGATCACCGTCAGCCTGAACCTGCTGGGCGTGGAGCTCGCCGACGGCGTCTACGGCAAGCGCAGCCGCGACGTCTCCTTCGCCATCGGCGCCAAGCACGTCAGCATCGCCAACACGACGACCCACCGGCTGCTCGTCTACGCCAACGACCGGCTCGTGCAGAGCTACCCCGCCTCGATGGGCCGTGAGGTTCCCGGCCGGTACACCCACAACGGCGTCCACGTGGTCAGCGACAAGACGCCGCTGCAGCACATGGACTCCACCACCTTCGGGCTGGCCCTGGACGCGGGCGGCTACACCGCCGACGTGCAGTGGGCCACCCGGATCTCCAACAACGGCGAGTTCGTGCACTCCGCGCCGTGGTCGGTCGGTGACCAGGGGCATGCCAACGTCTCGCACGGCTGCATCAACCTCGCGCCCGACCGGGCCAGGTGGTTCTTCGGCTTTTCCCAGCCCGGCGACGTCGTCGAGGTCACCGGCTCGCCCGTCCCGCTCGCCCCGAAGGACGGCGACATCTACGACTGGACCATCCCGTGGGCGCAGTGGAACCCGGTCGGCTAGCCCGCTCGCCCGTGCGACTAGGGCGAGGAGACGACGGGACGTGCACGCGGTGACACGCGGTGCGGAGCACGTGCCGCCCCAGGGACGGCCCGGCGTGAGTCGCTAGCTGAGCGGGCCTCCTGCCTGCCTGCGCAGGAAGGAGGCCGTTGACCTTGGGGTGAGTGATGGGACTTGAACCCACGACACCCGGGACCACAACCCGGTGCTCTACCAGCTGAGCTACACCCACCATGGCCACGCCGGAACGCGACACCGCACGAATGATAGCCGAGGCGACCAGCCCCGGATCACCGGTTTGCGGCCTGCTACGGCCCACCCCCGAGCACCTGCTTGGCGGCCGCCTGGGCGTCGTCCGTGCTCGGCCCGGGCGGCGGCACGAACACCGTCTGCCGGTAGTACCGCAGCTCCCGGATGCTCTCCTGGATGTCGGCCAGCGCACGGTGCGCCAGCCCCTTCGGCGGCTGGGCGTAGTACACCCGCGGGTACCACCGCCGGCACAGCTCCTTGATCGACGACACGTCTACCATCCGGTAGTGCAGGAACGCATCGAGCTCACGCATGTCCCGCGCGATGAACGACCGGTCTGTGGCGATCGAGTTCCCACACAGCGGCACTGACCTGGGCTCGGGCACGTGGCCGCGGACGTAGTCCAGCACCAGCCGCTCCGCCTGAGCCAGCGTCACGGTGGACGCCCGCACCGCCTCGGTCAGCCCTGACCTGTCATGCATCGCCGCGACGATCTCAGGCATCCCGGCGAGGTCCGCGTCGCTGGCGTGGATCACCACATCGACCCCTGCACCCAACACGTTCAGGTCGGAGTCGGTGACCAGCGCGGCGACCTCGATCAGGGCGTCACGGCCCAGTTCCAGCCCGGTCATCTCGCAGTCGATCCACACCAGTTTGTCGTTCACGTCCGCCACGATAACTTCCGCCACCGACGGACAGGGCCGGGCGCCGTCGGGTTCGCCCGCCGAGAAATGTCTTACCCCCGCGGCAGGGTGCTCTCTTAAGGTGATCCGGAGGGATGGGGGAGTTCAGTTGGATGCGATCGAGGCCGTTGGCCTGACCAAGACGTTCGGCAAGGGCCGCAAGGCCGTGCGCGCACTGGCCGGGCTGGACCTGGCCGTGCCGGAGGGTACCGTGCTCGGCCTGTTGGGGCCGAACGGCGCCGGCAAGACCACCGCGGTCCGGGTGCTGACCACGCTGCTGCCGGCCGACTCGGGCACGGCCCGGGTGCTCGGCCATGACGTCGCCCGCGAGCCGGACACGGTCCGCCGGCTGATCGGGCTGTCCGGGCAGTACGCCGCGGTGGACGAGAACCTGACCGGCCGGGAGAACCTCTGGATGTTCGGCCGGCTGTACGGGCTGGCCAGCGCCGGCGCCCGGCGCCGGGCCGCCGAGCTGCTCGACCAGTTCGACCTGGCCGACGCCGCCGACCGGGTGGCCAAGACCTACTCTGGCGGGATGCGCCGCCGGCTCGACCTGGCCGGCGCGCTCATCGCGCATCCCAGGGTGCTGTTCCTGGACGAGCCGACCACCGGCCTGGACCCGCGCAGCCGGCTGGACCTGTGGGACGTGATCCGCGACCGGGTGCGGGCCGGCGCCACCATTCTGCTGACCACGCAGTACCTGGAGGAGGCCGACGCGTTAGCCGACTCGATCGCGGTGGTCGACCACGGCCACGTGATCGCCAAGGGTACGTCGGACGATCTGAAGGCCCGGGTCGGCGGAGAGCGGATCGAGGTCGTGGTGCACGACCGGGCGCTGCTCGGCCGGGCTCGCGCGCTGCTCACCGCCAACCTGGGCAGGGATGCTGCCGGGGAGGTCTCGGTGGACGAGCACGCCCGGCTGCTGACCGTGCCGTCGCGCGGCGGGTCCACGCGGCTGGTCAGCGTGATCCGGGACCTGGACGGTGCCGGCATCGAGATCGACGACATCGGGCTGCGCCGGCCCACGCTGGACGACGTGTTCCTGGCGCTGACCGGGCACGGTGCCGAGCCGGCCAACAGGCCCGCCGCGGAGCCGCCTGCGGCGCAGCCTGTGGGTGAGCCCGAGCTGACGGGGAGGAAGGCATGACCGGCGCGGTGACGGCGGATGAGACCGGCGTGACGGTGACGAGGCACCGTGGCGTGGGCCGGGCGGTCTCGGATGGCCTGGTGATCGGCTGGCGCAACCTCAAGCGGATCCCCCGGCTGCCGGACGCGCTCATCTTCGCCACCATCCAGCCGATCATGTTCGTGCTGCTCTTTGCCTACGTCTTCGGCGGCGCGATCCCGCTGCCCGGCGGGGCGAGCTACCGCGAGTTCCTGATGGCCGGCATCTTCGCCCAGACCATGGCCTTCGCGGTGGCGTCGACCAGCGTCGGGATGGTCGACGATATGAACAAGGGCCTGATCGACCGGTTCCGATCGTTCCCGATGGCCCGGTCGGCGGTGATCAGCGGCCGGGTGGTCGGCGACATCGCGCTGAACTCGTTCGTGTTGGCGGTGATGCTGGCCTGTGGCCTGGTCGTCGGCTGGCGGTGGCACGCGGGGCTGCCCCGCGCTCTCGCCGCGGTGGCCCTGCTGCTGCTGTTCGCTTTTGCCATGTTATGGGTCGGCGCGGTGATCGGCCTGTCGGTCCGCAGCACCGAGGTGGCGTCCTCGGCCGGGCTGATCTGGCTGTTTCCGGTGACGTTCCTGTCCAACGCGTTCGTGCCGCCGCCGACCCTGCCCGACTGGCTGAAGCCGGTGGTCGAGTGGAACCCGCTGTCGTCGGTGGTGGCGGCCTGTCGGGAGCTGTTCGGAAACCCCAACCCGTTCACCGGCACCGGTTTCCCGGCCCGCCAGCCTGTGCTGACGGCGCTGATCTGGATTGTGGTGATCATCGGCGTCTTCGTGCCGTTGGCAGTCCGCAAGTACCAGCGGGTCACCAGCTAGGGCAGGTGAGAGTACGGTGCAGTGGCCGGGGCACAGCGACGACGCGGGCTGATGAATGTGAGAATCGTTCCGTGGAACCCATGCGGCGGGCACCCGTGCAGGAGCGCAGCACCGTCCGGGTCCAGCGGATGCTCGACGCGTGCGGCGAGCTGATCGACGAGCTTGGCTATGAGGCCATCACCACGACCCTGATCGCCAGGCGGGCTGGGGTGTCGGTCGGCTCGCTGTACCAGTTCTTCCCCGACAAGCGGGCGGTCGTGCAGGCGCTCGCCCGGCGCAACATGGAGAGCTTCATGGGGCGGCTGGAGGAGATCCTGCTCGCCCGGCAGCGTGCGGACTGGCGGAAGGCGCTGCACGCCGCGTTCGACCTGTTCGTCGAGCTGCACCGGGTGATCCCCGGGTTCCGCGTGGTCCGGTTCGGTGACATCGTCGACACCCACCTGCTGGAGCCCGAGCAGGACAACGACTACGTGTTCGTCGGCAGGATGGTCGGCCTGCTGGCGACATACTTCGAGCAGGCTCCGGACAAGGACCTGCGGGCCGCCCTGGTCGTGCTGGTCAAGGCGCTGGACGCGGTGACCCGGTACGCCTTCCGGGAGCGTGAGGGTGACGCCGCGGTGCTTGCCGAGGCGCGCATCCTGATGGACGTCTACCTCGCCCATCACCTGCGCACCCGCGGTCTCACCCCGACCTGGTAACGGACGCCCCGGTGGCGGGTCGTAGGACAAATGTCCCGGAGCGGACCCGGACCATTCGCCGTAGGGTCGGCGGCGTGGATCCTCTCGCTCGTGCGGCGGTGACCGCGGCGGAGCTGCGCGCGACCATGGCACACCTGGCCGGCGGCGTGGTCCTGGTGACCAGCACGCTGGACGGTGAGGACGTCGGGATGACCGCGACCGCGTTCTGCTCGGTGTCGCTGGACCCGCCGTTGGTGCTGGTCAGCGTCGGCGAGGGGTCCCGGATGTACGACGCGCTGGCCACCTGCGAGTCCTGGGCGGTGTCGATCCTGCCGGCCGGCGCACGCCAGGTGGCCACCCGGTTCGCCATCAAGGGGCGGCCGAGCGACCGGCTCCTGCTGGCCGACCTGGCCTGGCACCGCGGGCCAGTCACCGGGCACGTCGTGCTGGACGAGGGGATCGCATCGGTCGAATGCCTGACCGAGCAGCGGACGCTGGCCGGCGACCACGCCGTAGTCATCGGCCGGGTGGTCGGCGTACATAGCCGCAACCCCACCGCCCGGCCGCTCGTTCACTTTCGTAGCCGCTACCGGACACTTGCCAGCTCGTCGACCGGCCCGCCCGACCCTGCCGACGACGAAGGCTGAGCCGGTCACCGGGCCAGACCCAGGGTCGACCCACACACTGGCCGACCCGCTCCGGCGTCCTCCCCGCCCTGGCGTCCACGGTGTACGACGCCTCGACGGGCTGGCCTCGGCTGTGGGCAGGGTCTCGGCTCTCATGGCGCGGAGCAGGCATCCGCGAGTGCTCACTTTATGAACACACTTGATTGCTGTACGCAGTCAAATCTCTCCTCCTCGTTGCGAGGCCAGCCCGCCAGGTGGCGGCGGCAAGGGCGCCTTGCCCGGTACCGGACTGTCGGTCGGTCTCCCGCTCGGCCTGGCCGCTGCGCTGCTGCTCGCGGAGATCGCCGCGCTCGTCACCGGCCGTGCACGTCGTACCAGGAGGTCCTGAGCCGAGCCCGCCGGCTTGAGGACGGATGGGTCGCTCACCCCCTGGTGGGTGGGCGGCCCGTTCGGCTGCTGCCGACGTACCGCGCGGAAACTGTGGCGTTCGGGAGGTTGGACGCGCAGCATGAGTACGGTGCGGACCATCTCGTCGGGGGGAGGCCGAAGTGGAGATCACCTTTACGCATACCGGAGGGCTCAGGGACTGGGTGTACGTGTTGCGCGACGACGGCACACCACTGCGCTGGCCATGGCCCTCCTACGGCACGGCGCTGCCGCATGACCTGCTGCACTACGTCGTGGAGACCAGGCTTGGCCTGCGGCGTGGGTTCTGGGGCAGGCTGGCCGACGGCGGCGACTTCGCGGTGCTGAGCCGGGCCTGGGACCGGATCGCCGCCAGCGCCGGGCCCGACGACGTGGATGGCCCGGATGCCGACCCCGGCGACCTGACCGAGCTTGTTCAGGTCGAGTGCGTCGTACAGGCAATCGGGGCGGTGGGGGCGGCATCCGACGCCGAGGACTGCCTGCGCGCCGTCACGGAAAGGTGCGCCCAGTGGTCGGTGCCGGTGCCGGCCGGGCTGAGCCCCGCGGTGCTCGGCCGGCTGCAGGCCGAGCTGGCTGACGTGGACCGGCGCTGGCGAGCGCTCGCCGCGGGCCACTCGCTGGTGCTGTCGTACGGCCACTGAGTTCCGGCCATCCGGCTCGTGCGACGTGTCACGTCACGGTCGCCAGGGTCCGGGGCACATGTGGTGACCTGTCGTTCCCTCCCGCCAACAAGAGGTCACCACAACGCCGAGTGGTGACCACACGGGGAAAGCAGCGGGGCGCCGCCAGTCCCCTCAGGCCAGCGACGCCCCAGCGCGCTCAGCGCGCGACCCGATGGTACCGACGTCCCAGCCGACGTCCGGCACCGGCCGGTCAGGCGGTCACCCGGACCAGCCCCTCCAGCGCGTCCGCCGCGGCACCGGCCTCCACGACCCGGCGGGACACCTCAAGCTGGTCCCGCCCGAACAGCACCATGCACAGCGGCACCCCCGCCACCAGCACCTTCTGGGTGATCCTATCCCCGCGTGCACACCACTGCCGCGGCTCGCGGCAGCACCATCCCCATGAGGCAGGAACCGCTCCACCCGCGCGTTGCCCGGCCGGGAGAAGGCGGCCGGGTCCAGCGACGCCGTCGTCACCATCACGGAGAACGGCTCGTCGGCCAGCGCGTCCAGCGCGGTCTGGATCAGCCTGGCGTCGTTCTGGTACAGCGTCGAGGCGGTGACCAGCACCACCGGCCTGTCCAGCCTGGCCAGCCAGGACGGCTCCGGCTCGACGCTGCCCGGGTCCCACACGCCCGGGCCGACCAGCCGCACCGCCGCCGGCAGGTCGGTCCGGGGGGTACTCCAGCGGCTCCGCCGTGTAGCTGAGCACCAACGGTGCCTGCATGTACACGTCCCAGACCCGCCTGATCGCCGGCACCCCCAGCCCGGCACGCATCCGGTTGACTGCGGCAGCAGCAGGTTGAGCAGCCCGCCCGCGGTGGTCCGGATGAGCGTGTCGCGCAGCCGCCCGGCCGCCGTACGCACCGCCTGAGACCGAGCCCGAACGGCGGCGCGCCCCGGCTGACCAGCGGCAGCAGGAACACCGCGGCCTGTGCCCACGGCAGCCCCGAGGACTGCGCCGCGCCCCAGCAGTTTGTTGTCGACCAGAACGACGTCCGGCGCCTCGTCACCAACCGCCCGCCGGATGTCCTCGACCTCGTACGGCGCCCGCGCCACGCACACCTCGATCGACCGGCGCAGCGAGTCGACCCGGTTGCGGGCCCGCCAGGTGTTGTCCTCGCAGGCCAGGATGCGCGGGTCGATCGGACGGGCGGAGATGCCGAGGCCCCCCGCAGTGCCGCAGCCCGCTGCCGTCATCCGCCCGCACCGCCACCTGGTGGCCGCGGCGGCGCGGCTCGGCCATCGTCGGGATCAACGGGTAGAGGTGCCCGCTGCCGGGCCCGGCGTACACCAGGAAACGTGTCATCGGGCAACCGCCCTCGCCGCGTCGGCCACGGACTGCCCGCAGCCCGTACCCAGCAGATCGTCTGGTTCGGCAGGGCCGGGCATTCCGTTCGTGTGGTGGCGGTCGAGGGTGCCGGCGGCGGGCCGCGCTCCAGACGGTAGCGCGGGGTGATGACGCCCACGTACCGGGATAGGGTCGGGTGGATGGACGACGACGTGACCGAGCTGGCCACCCGGCTGTTCGACCTGGCCCGCCGGGGCGAGACCGACCCGCTGGACGCCTACGTCGAGGCCGGCGTACCGGTGAACCTGTGTAACGGCAGCGGCGACACGCTGCTCATGCTGGCGGCGTACCACGGCCACACCGGGACCGTGCGCGCGCTGCTGGCTCGCGGCGCCGAGCCGGACCGGGCCAACGACCGCGGCCAGACCCCGCTCGCCGGCGCGGTCTTCAGGCAGGCAGACGACGTGGTCCGGGCGCTGCTGGCCGGCGGTGCTGACCCGTCCGCCGGCCGGCCGTCCGCGCTGGACACCGCCCGGATGTTCGGCCGCGCCGACCTGCTCGCCCTGTTCGGCCAGCGCCCGTCCTGACCCGCCGCGCCGAGCTGCCGATATTGTCCAATGTGGATGGTCCGGTGCTGGCGATGGTCCGTCGCTGCCTCGCCGTGCGGGCAGGTCCGGGGGTGTGGCAAGGGCAGGGCACGCCCCGGGACCCGTCAGCGGCGTTCGGTCCGGACGAGCAGAACTATCGCGGCGCTGATCAGGATGAGGTTCTTCAGCACGAACTCGCCGTCAGCGGTGAGCAGCAGCGGGTCGCCGTTCCTCATCATCAGGTACGGCACGGCCAGGAAGGTCAGGAACGGGCCGCACAGGTGCGCCGCGAGCACGACCAGAGTCAACCGGAGCAGCCAGCCGCCCAGCAGGAGCACCCCGAGGATCACCTCGACCCAGCCCAGCATCGGGACCAGGAAGCCCGGGTCGATCCACGGCACCATGGCGCCGATCAAGTCGAAGACCGGTGACTGGCCGAACATCTTCAGCGCGCCGAACCAGACGAACACCAGCCTGAGCGAGACCCGCAGCGCGGGAGCCGCGAACCCGGTGAACGACCGCCAGGCCGCGGTCCGCCGTACCGTTGACGAAACTGGTCAACGCTGGGAAACGGCCATCCGTGGCGCGGTACTGCCACCTGCTACCGGTTGCGGTGGGTGGCCGGCGGTCGGTGTCCGGGTCGGCCGGAGTGACCTTGCTGACTACCGACCGCGCCGTCGGATCAGCCTCAAGTCGTCCCTCGATGGAAATCTTCACCTCCATGATTCGGATGGGGGATCGGATAGGAGGCGCGGTGGTGCGCTAGCTGTATGTCGGTTGTGCTGCTTTCACGTGGTGTTCCCTTTCGCTGCCGAGCAGGACGTTGGCGGGCTCAGCCATGGTGCGGCTCAGGCATGGTGCGGCTCAGGCATGGTGTGCCGGGACCGGCCGGAGTCCGGACGTGGGGCGGCGGCCGGCGGTTGCCGGCTCGCGCTCATGGCTGATGTGCCGGCCCTCACAGCATCGGGTCGTGGGCCGGCGTGACTCATCACGGTGGCAGTGATGGCGACTGGTCGCCCGGGGGCCAGCTATAGCCAGGCCAGCGTGTCGGTCGGCGCGTCGGCCGTGCAGGTGCGACATGTCCTGCGTGGGTCGAGGCAACCCGTAGGCCAGTTGACAGCGGTCGGCTGCCGGTGCCCGGCCGTTAGTTTTCGCCGGCCGTGAGGCCGGCTGTCGGCTGTCGGCAGACCTGTCGGGCAGCCCTCGTACACTGCCGCGTCCATGTCGTCCATAGCGATCCCCCGGTCTTTGGCGTCCCTGCTGCCACCGCCGAATGGCTCCGGCCGGTGGCGCCCGTCCCTAAAACGGAGAGATGACCGTCGTCGGTGATACGTGTTCCGCTAGTCCGTTACCCCACTAGTCCGTTATGTGGTCTGGGCGTTCAGCCGTCCGCCGGTTTCTTCGGTGCCGGGCCCGTGTCACCTGTGCAGGGCAATCGGCACCGCCGCCTCAGTCGGCGGAGCGTTCCCGCCTCGAGCCGGCACCACCCGTGTACAGCGCAAACGATGCCCGACAACACGGCGCCCGGTGCCTGCGGGCCAGGCGAGCCTGACGCCCGCCTTCGCCACCCAGGTGGCCCGCTTCACCAAATGTTGTGCGCCCGTTCAGCGTAGGGATGGAAGGTGGCGGTGGTCAAACGATATTGGCCCAGTACGCCGTTTCGTACCCCTGTCGTTGTTCGGCGGAGCCCGTAACAAAAAAGTGGTCTCGAGAAATCTGCGGTTCACCCAGTCGAGACATGTCGTCGACCCGGTGGAACGGCTCGCCGTAAGGTGCCGTAAGGGAATATTTGTATCTCCCGCCGGCAGCCCGAACGGCGGGACGTCGCACGGGTCGTCCGGCGGATCGAGCCAGCCCGCCGACGGGACACGCTTAGCTTCCAGCACCATGCAGGTCACCTCGATGTCGTCCGTCGAGCAGAGCTGCTGGCCGTCCGGCGCGGAGCCTGGTCGCCCGTGCTGCCGGGTGTGTTGCTGTATGGCCTTGATCCGGGCGTTGCCGCCGACCCGGCGCGGAGCCTGTCGCCCGTGCTGCCGGGTGTGTTGCTGGTTCTGGCGGTGCCACCGGCCGGGCGGCGGAAACGTAGGGGTTCCCCGGTGCTCGGCGGTGTGGTTAGTCTGGCTAAGGAAGCTGCTCGCCGTCGCCGTTCGGTGGAAAGGAAATGCTTCCGCGGTGCGCGCCCCCCCGGGCCCTCCTCCCCGCTGTCTTGTTGTCCGACCTGATCGCTGATGACGCGACGGTGGCGGCGCTCCAGGTGCGCGCGGCCAGCGGCGAGCCGGGCGATTGAGCCGGGTCCGGTCGAGGCTGGCGCAGTATCTCTACGCAGTATCCGATGCCGCGAAACCGGGACCGGGCGAAGCCGCACGGCGCGCGGCGTCTACGGTCCTCACCCAGGCCGAGCGGCAGGTTGCCGCGTTGGCCGTGGCTGGCCTGCCTCGTCATCGGCCCGGTCTCGTCATCGGTCGCTTTCCCGCGTGTCCGGCTGGGAGGGCCGTTTCACACCGTGGAGTTGCGCTGGGTCGGGCTAGCCTGCACTGTCTAGCGCACGGCGTGTGTTCGCCTTCGCCCGTGGTCTGGACGAGCCTCGCTAGGCGTTCGCATCATCGGCTGGGTGGAGCCGGGCGCGCGTGCCATGATCCGCCTGGCTAGCCTGGTTGGCGGCTGGAAGGTGCCAGCATGAACCCGTTCGATGATGGAGGAAGGACCGCAGAATGACCGTAGCCGCCCACAACCGACCCGGGGGAGCAGGGGCCATGCAGCGCGACCGGCATCTGTACCGGATCACCGGCGGCCAGCCACTGCGCGGGTCAGTAACGGTCGGGGGGGCCAAGAACGCGGTCACCAAGCAGCTCGTCGCATCCCTGCTGACCACCGAGCCGTCGGTGCTGACCAACGTGCCACGCATCGTCGAGGTCGAGATCGTGCTGCACATGCTCACCGAGCTCGGCGCCGCAGTCGAGTGGCTCGACCCCACGACGGTGCGGGTGCAGACGGCGGAGATCACCAACGCCAGCCTGTCGGAGCTGTACTCGGGGGTGAACCGCATCCCCATCCTGATGATGGGCCCGCTGCTGCACCGGGTCGGCGAGTCCAGCATCCCGCTGCCGGGGGGCTGCCGGATCGGCAAGCGGCCGATCGACTTCCACCTCGCCGGGCTCCGCCAGATGGGCGCCGAGGTTACCGAGCTGCCACGCAGCGTGACCGTCAAGGCGCTCAAGCTTGAGGGCACGCACGTGACGCTGCCGTTCCCGAGCGTGGGCGCCACCGAGAACATCCTGCTTGCCGCGGTGCTGGCCAAGGGCACCACGGTCATCCACAACGCCGCCGTCGAGCCTGACGTGCTGGACACCGTCCACTTCCTGCAGCAGATGGGCGCGCTGGTCAGCGTCGAGGTCGACCGGACGATCGTCGTCGAGGGGGTCGAGAAGCTGCGCGGCGCCCGGCACCGGCCGATCAACGACCGGATCGAGGCCGCGTCGTTCGCCGCCGCCGCCGTCGCCACCGACGGCCGGGTCGAGGTGTGCGGCGCCCGCCAGGAGCACCTGGTCACCTTCCTGAACCACCTGCGCAAGCTCGGCGGCGAGTTTCAGACCACCGAGCACGGCATCCTGTTCTACCGCGAGCGGAAGCTGACCGCCGAGCACGTGGAGACCGGCGTGCATCCCGGGTTCATGACCGACTGGCAGCAGCCGCTGGTCGTGCTGCTCACCCAGGCGCACGGCGCGTCGGTGATCCACGAGACGATCTACGAGGACCGGTTCGGCTACACCGACCAGCTCAACCAGATGGGCGCGAACATCGCGTTGTCCACCGAGTGCCTGGGCGGGCGGGACTGCCGGTTCGCCAGCAAGGACTTCGAGCACAGCGCGATTGTCATGGGTGCCACGCCGTTGCGGGGCATGCCGCTGGAGATCCCTGACCTGCGGGCCGGCTTCGCCTACATCCTTGCCGCTCTGGTCGCCTCGGGGACGAGCGAGATCACCGGCACCCGGTATCTCGAACGAGGCTATGAGGATCCCGTCGGCAAGCTGCGCTCCATCGGCGCCCAGGTCGAGACGGTCCCGGCGCCCGACCCGACGGACTGACCCGCGCGGCCAGGCCAGGCCGGCCCCGGGCCGGGGCCCGGCCCGCAGGTTTCCACACTTGCTCGGCCGTACGCGGGCCGGGGCGCAGGTTTCCGAAACTTGTGCGGCCGCGGGCGGATTCGGCCCGCAGGTTTCCGAAACTTGTGCGGCCGTACGCGGGCCGGGGGCGCAGGTTTCCACAACTTGCCCGTCGGGCCAGCCCGACCACGGGCTGCGGGCGCATCGGCGGGCAGGGGCGCCACCTGCGAGCTCCCGCCCGGTGCCCCGGCGCACGCTGAGCTAACATCTGTGAAATATGCACCCAATTCTGGTGAGAAGTATACATCGACTAATGTGGAACGCACTTTCCAGGCGCCTGCCGCTTTCGCCATGATGGCTCTGGGTACGGAATGAGCAAACTGTGCGGTCTCCATGGGGGGTGGGAGGTTCCGCAGGACGGATCCTGCTTGTTGCCGCGGCGTCGCGTACTGCGCTTATGCCGTCGATGTGCCTTGTATCGGCTCAGGCCTGCCAATTTCCGAGGGTGGCGACACGACGTCACGACGTAAGGGGGGCTTCGTTGGTCGAACGGTACGAAGTCTACTGTCTTGCCAACCCGTTGTTCTACGACTTGCTCGACCGGCGGACCGACGACAACCCCGACTTCGCGATATCGAGCCGGCCGGTCCCCACCGGATGGCTGCACGAGGCCACCGACACCTGGCTGCACTACGCGCCGGCGGCCGGCTGGCGCTGATCGACTTCGAGGTCGCCACTCGCATCGAGGACAATGCCCGGTCGACCCTCGCCCATCCCGGGTACGGCGCGCCGCCCGACCGGCTCGGGCCGGCCGTGGACCACTACGCGCTCGCCTGCCTGCGGCTCGGGATGTTCGCCCCCCAGACCACAGTCATGCTCGGTCTGCACCGGGCCAAGGCCGCCCATCTGGCCGAGGTGGTCACCGAGACATTTCCGGTGCCGCCCGGGCCTGTTTACCAGGCCGTCCGCACCATTCTCGGCACCGCCGTGGAGTGCGAGCCAGCCGGCGCGGACGCGGCAACCACGGCGGACCCGCTGGGTGACCTGGGCAGCTTGGGCGACTTGGGCAGCTTGGGCGACCTGGGCAGCTTGAGCGGCCTGGGCAGCTTGGGCGACCTGCCCCTTCCCGGCCGGGCCGGATGGGAGCCGGTCCGGGTGGCGCTGCGCCATGCCACCCCTCGCCAGCGCGACACCGGAGCGCACCGACCGGCTCTTTCCCGGCGACATCGCCAGTTCGAGCCCGGCGGCGGCATCAACATCGCGCACGGCGCCGCCGGCATCCTGTACGCCCTGGCTGCCACCGGTGCCAGCCGGTCCCGGAGTACGACGACTGGCTGCGCACCCGCGCCCTCGACCCCGGTTACTCCGGTTACTCAACAGGCGCCGGCTTCTACGACGGCCGGCCCGGCGTGGCCTACGTCCTGGCGGCGCTGGGCCACCCAGCATGTCGAGTCCTGAGGTGCCTGGTCCTGGAGTGCCGGGTCTTGACACCAGCCCCGACCGTACCGATACGACTTGTTCCGATAAAGTCGATTCCGATACGGTCCGAACCGTTACAGATCTCAACCGGAGCGACGATGACGGTGATCACGAGAGCTACGACATTACGCTCCAGGCCGTAACGTTTTCCTATGGACCGCACGCCGAACCGGTGCTGCGGAACGTGGACCTCCACGTGCCGGCCGGCGAGCACCTGGCCGTCGTCGGGCCGAGCGGTATCGGCAAGTCCATCCTGGCCGGCCTGCTCTGCGGGCTGCTCCGGCCTGTTGCGGGCGCTGTCCAGGTCGGCGGTCGCCCTGCCGCCGACCTGGCCGCCATCCTGCGCGCCGACGAGCTGGCGGCGGTCCGGATGCTGATCCCGCAGGAGGCGTACGTCTTCGCCGGCACGGTCTGGGCCAACCTCACCTACCTGCGGCCCGCCGCGACGGCGGAGCAGGTGGCCAGCGCGGTCGCCGCCGTCGGAGCCGGTGCGCTGGTGGCCAGGCTCGGCGGCCCCTCGGCCGAGGTGCGCCCGGCCGAGCTGTCCGCCGGGGGGCCGCAGCTTCTCGCCCTGGCCCGCGCATACCTGTCCGCCGCCCGGGTCGTCGTCCTCGACGAGGCAACCTGCCATCTTGACCCGGCCGCCGAGCGCCAGGCTGAGCTGGCCTTCGCCGCCCAGGGCGGCACGCTGGTCGTGATCGTGCACCGGGTCAGCTCTGCCCTGCGGGCCGACCGGATCCTGGTGCTCGACGGCTCGGCCGTGACCGTCGGCGAGCACCAGGCCCTGGTAAGCAGCTCGCCGCTGTACCGGGAGCTGCTGGGGCACTGGCAGGCCCGGCCACTCACCGCCGCGCCCGTCCCCGACGGGCCAACGGCTCCCGATGGTCCGGCGGTCGCCAACGGCTCAGCGGCCCCCAACGGGCCAGCGGCTCCCGACGGCGCGGTCCCCGTCGCCTCAGCCGGTCAGATCCATCCCGAGTGCTGAGCGATCCGGATCGCCTCGATCCGGGTCCGCGCCCCAGTCTTGCTGACGACACGGGACAGGTAGTTGCGCACCGTGCCGGGGCTCAGGTAAAGCTCCGCGGCGATGTCCTTCGCTGGCGCGCCGCCAAGCGCCCGGCGGAGCACCTCACGCTCCCGGCCGGTGAGCGGGTTGTCCCCGCCGGTCATGGCCGCCACCGCGAGCCCGTTGTCGATCACCGGCTTTCCATGCGCCACCTGGCGCACGGCCTCGACGAGCTGGCTGGGCGACACGTTCACGGCGACCACCCCCACCCGCGGCGCCAGCCGGGCCACCGTGCTGGCGAGGTCGGTGAACAGCGGCCGTCCCAGCAGCAGCAGCACTCCGCACTCGGGCAGGACGCTGTTCAGCCGGCTGCACAGCTCCTCGGTCGTCAGCGAGCCGGGCAGCGCGACATCGAGCACCACGAGGTGCGGCCGCTCCTGCCGGGTGACGGCCAGGACCTCGTCACTGCCAGCCAGCTCCGCGACGACCTGCAGGTCTTCCTCCTTGGACAGCACCGCGGCGAGCGCTCCACGCCATAGTGCGTCCTTGTGTCCGAGCAGAATCCGGATCAACGCATCCCCCTGTCTGGGCCGTCCTCTGGCCGAGGAGCGGGTCCAGAGCGACCCGGCCAGCGCTACTCGCGCCGTACGCACGAGGGGCATAACGCTACGAACTGGTGTTTGGGCTCGGTTTGCGTTGTGTTAGGGGAACGCAACGCTCGCCGCGAGCTGGCCTGCGCCGTGCGGCTCTGTACCTGCCCAGGCTGGCCAGCGCCTGCCTAGGCTAGCCGAGGCCCGTCCAGGCTGGTCGAGGCTTGTCCAAGCTGGTCGGTGTGATCCGACGCCCTGTGGCGCGCTGCGGTGGGCGCGACCGGCGTTCGACAGGGTTCGACAGCTCGGCCTGCTTTATGCCTCTAAGTTCATGTTCGTCAGACTAGGCAGCATCTGTACCAATACCAATCACGCCAAGCGGCGGAGGTTTCGCGGTGAGCGTGGTAGACAGAGCAAGGCCGAGCGCGGCTCACGTCCTGGCAGGTGGCCGGTAGCCCGCGGGAGGCGTACGTCGGCGCGCTAAGGGGGATAGCGTGGCTCGATCCTTTTTGTCTCGCCTGGTGCCCCTGTCCCCGGCCATCCCGTACGTCGAACGTCGGGCGCTCGTCCACGCTCTCGACACGGCGGCCAACCGTCGGGTCTGCGTGGTCCTCGCCGGCCCCGGCTGGGGCAAGACGACGACGCTGGCGGCGTGGCTGGGGCAGGTGTGCCCGGTTGGCGCGGCGCTCGGCCCCACCTCCGACGACGAGATGCGGCGGTTCCTGGTCGGCCTGCGCGACGCCCTGCGTGGCTCGTCGGCGGTCCCCTGGGAGCTGCTCGGCAGCGGCACGGGCCAGCCGGGCGGACCAGCGGGCCTGGGTGACCCAGCGTATCCGGGTGACCCAGCGGGCCCGCGCGACCGGGACCGTCCGGACGACGACGTCGTGCTGGTGCTGGACGACCTGGCGGACCTGCTCGCCCCGGCCGGGCTGTGGGGGCTCGTCGAGGAGCTGTGCCACTACGCCGTGCCCTGGCTGCACATGGTCGTGCTGTCCCGCCGGGAGCTGCCGTTCTCGCTGCGCCGGCTGCGTGGGCAGGGCCTGGTCGCCGAGGTCGACGCGCCGCGCCTGGCGTTCGACGTCGACGAGGTAGCCATGCTGCTGGAGGCGACGACCGGCACCGCCGACCGGGAGCTGGCCGGGGCCATCCGGACCGCCACCGGGGGCTGGCCGGCGGCCGTGCGGATGGCGGTCGACACCTGCGCCAGCGCGCTGCCGGAGGACCGCGACGGCGTGCTCCGGCACATTGCCCGGCCGGGCGGCCGGCTCGGGGAGTACCTGGCCGAGGAGGTGCTCGCCGCCGAGCCGCCGGGCGTGGGCGAGATGCTGCGCCGGATCGCCGTCGTACGCCAGGTCACCCCCGCGCTGTGCGACGTCCTGGGCTTTGGCGACGAGGCCCGAGCGCTGTCCGACCTGGCCCGCCGGGGGCTGGTCGAGCTTGGGCCCGGGCAGGAGCCGTCCTGGTCGCTGGCGCCCGTCGTCCGGGACTTCCTGCTCGCCGGGCGGAGCCTACCGGCCGAGGAGCGGACCGCCCTGCACCAGGCGGCGGCGACCTTCCACACTGGCCGCCGGTCGTACCCGGCGGCGTTGACCCACCTCAGCGCGGCCGGTGACCACCCGGCGATCGCGTCGCTGCTGGCTGACCACGGCAGCGCGCTGGTCGAGGCCGGCGAGGCGGACACCGTGCTCGCCGTGGCCGAGCTGCCGGCGGCTGCCTCGGACGACCGGCGGGTGCAGCAGGCGCTCGGCTACGCCCGGCACGTGCGCGGCCAGTGGGCCAGGGCGCTGGAGGCGTTCCGCCGGGCTGGCGCCGATGAGGAGAAGCTGCCGCCCGGTCTCTCCTGGCGGATGGGCTTGATCCAGCACACCCGTGGGGAGGTCGACCTCGCCCTGGCGCTGTACCGGCGCGGCGCGCTGGCCGGCGAGGACACCCCCGACGAGGCGCTGCTGCTGTCCTGGCTGGCCGCCGCCCAGCACCTGACCGGCGACTACGCGGCCTGCACCGCGACGGTCACGCGGGCCGTGGCGGCGGCGAGCCGGTGCCGGCACTCCGGCGTGTGGGCCGCCGTCGACACCGTCCGGGCGATGCTCGCCGCGTCGGAAGGCGACCGGGCGGGAGCGGACGCCTACTTCAGCAGCGCGACGCAGTGGGCGGACGCCAGCGGCGACCTGCTCCAGCGTGCCCGGATCACGGCGTACCGGGCTGACTACCTCGCCGAGATGGGCGACCTGGCGGACGCGCGTCGCCAGGTCGACAGCGCTCTCCAGCGGAACGAGAGGTGCCGGTACGCCGCGCTGCACGCGCACATGCTCAAGGTCCGCGGCATGGTCCGGGCGCTGCGGGGTGAGCTGGACGCCGCCCTGCGTGACCTCACGACGGCCGGCGAGATCTTCCAGAACGGCGGCTCCCGGTTCCTGGGCCGGGCGCTGGTCGGCGTGGGGTACGTGCACCGGGTGCGCGGCGAGCTGGCCCAGGCGCGGGCGGCGTACGAGGACGCGCTGGCCCAGGCCGAGCCGTCCCGCGACGTGCGGAGCCTTGCCCAGGCGCTGAGTGGGCTGGCCCGGGTCCGGGCGGTCGACGCCCCGGAGACCGCCCGGGCGCTGGCCGAGCGGGCGGTGGAGGTGGCGCCGCATCCCAGCCTGGTCCGGGCCCTGCACGCCCGGGGGTGGGTGGCCCTGCTCGCCGGGGAGCACCGCGCGGCGGCCGAGGACGCCACCCGCGCGGCGGCCGTGGCCCGGGGCCAGCGGGATCGGGCCGCGCTCGCTGAGGCGTTGGAGCTGTCCGCCCTGGCCGGCCGCGGCCGGCACGAGGCGGTGCCGATGCTGGCGGAGGCCGTGCAGATCTGGGCTGAGGTCGGGTACCCGGTCGAGGAGGCCCAGGCCCGGCTCGTGGCGGCCCGGCTCGCGGGGGAGCGGGTGGCTGCCGGGCTGGCCGAGCAGGTGCTGCGGGAGCACGGCGTGCGCCTCGACGGCCAGCACGCGGCCGGGCCGCTCGCCGTCCTGGCCCGGTCGGCGCCGTCGATCTCGATCCGCACCCTGGGCGTGTTCCGGGTGGTCCGGGAGGGGCAGCCGGTGCCGGCCGGGGCGTGGCGGTCGAAGAAGGCCCGCATGCTGCTGAAGATCCTCGTCGCCCGGCGTGGCCGGCCGGTGTCCCGCGAGCAGCTCACCGAGCTGCTGTGGCCGCGGGAGGACCAGGGCACGGCCAGCCGGCGGCTCTCGGTGCTGCTGTCCACGGTGCGCGGGGTGCTCGGGGCGGCCCACCAGCCCGCCGACGAGGGGCCGGTCGTCGCCGACCGGGACGTCATCTGGCTGGACCTCGGCCATGTCGACGTCGACGTCGAGCGGTTTCTCGCGCTGGCCGCCGTCGCGCTCGAGGCCGATGGCAGAGGGCTGCCGGGGGCCACCGAGCGGCTCGCGGCCGTCGAGGCGGGCTACGCTGGCGACTTTCTCGAGGACGACCCGTACGAGGAGTGGGCGAGCTCGTTGCGGGAGGAGGCCAGGGCGGCGTACACGGCCGTCCTGAAGGCGCTGGTGCGGCGGGTGCGCGCCGCCGCCGACGTCGACTCCGGCCTGCGCTACGCGCTCCGGCTGCTGGAATGCGACCGCTACGACGAGTCGGCGCATCTCGATCTGGTCCACATGCTGCTCACGGGCGGCCGCCGGGGTGAGGCCTGGCGGCGCTACCGCGAGTACGTGTGGCGGATGACCGAGATCGGGGTCCGCCCGGCGCACTTCCCGCAGGCCAGTCCTGCTATCCGCATCGCGGCCGGCGCCGCCGAATAACTTGGTTACGTATAACCTGGTTACGACCGGCGACGGTTCTTTGCCTTCGTTACATGGAGTAGCTGCATGTGCACCCGAATGGCGGACGCGGTGTAAACGCGGTAGAGCGAAGAATGCACGGGTTGTGATGTTGGCGCCAATCGCGTGAGTCGGGGCGCGGGAGGCAACACGAAGGGGTCACCATGTTCAACCGACTCATGGCGGTCGCAGGGGTCGCGATTGCCGCCACATTTCTCACCCCGGCTGCTCCGGCCAGCGCTGGGCTGCTCGGCCCGGCAAGCTGCGCCGACATCAAGGCCAGCAACCCGGCCGCGACGGACGGCGCCTACTCGATCCTGGCGGGCGGGCTGGGCGGCCTGATCGGCGGGCTCGGCCAGCTTCTGCCGGTGTACTGCACCGACATGGCGGGGGAGCCGAAGGCATACCTCAGCCTCCCGAACACCGGGCCCGGCCATAACTACTCGCAGTATCTGGCCGGCGGCGCCAGCCGCGGCACGACCGTTGTCACGTCGTACAGCGCGATTCGTTTCGACCCGGTCCCGGTGTCGTACTTCCCGCTGACGTTCCGGGCCAACATCGCCGACCAGACGTTCAGCAGGTCGACCGGGCAGCTCTGCCATTCGAGCGGTCCGCCCTGCCCGGGCAACGTGGTCACCTCGATGCCGTACGGGGTCGCCTTCGACTGCATCTCGCCCGGCTCCTCGGCGGGGCGGGCGAACATCGACCTGACCGGGACGCCGTTCTACGTGGTCGACACCTTTGTGGTCCGCAGCTTCCGTGGCTCCGGCAAGGCGACGTTCAACTCGCCGCAGAACGTCGACCTGGCCGGCGGCGGGTACTGCGGCTGGATCGCCCCGGCGGACATTTACAACCCGTCCAACGACAGCCCGAAGAATGACGCGAACGGCGGCTGGGACCTGCGGCTCACCCTGCTCGGCCTGTAGCCATTCTGGGCCGCCGTCCTCCGCCAGTGGACAGAAAGTGTGGTGGCACTACGTTTTCTGTCCACTGACGGAAGCGGCCGGTGGCGGTGTGGTGTCGGCGACGGCGGCCAGCACGTCCGGCACGCGGTCCGCCGTGGTCTTGTCCAGTGCCTTCCACCCGAGCAGCCCGAGCACCACCCACCGACATATGTAGACCAGAGCCCACGCGACCGCGCCCACCACCGCCACGCCCCACGGCACCGTCCCCGCCGCTACCGCCGCAGCCGGAGAGATCACCGCAACGACCTCCCCCCACCGAACAGTCACGACCGGCCCCTCCTGCTCTGGTTTGCCCGCACGCTTATGACGACGCCAACGACGAAGCCAACGCCGGCAAAGCTGACGACGACGACACCAACGACGCCAACGACGAAGCCAATGCCGCCGCCATCGACGAAGCCACCGACGAAGCCACCGACGACGACCCCAATGCCAACGCCGACGACGACCCCCACGACGATGCCGACGAAGCCGCCGATGATGACGACAATGACGTTGATGATGGCGTCGGCATTGATAAGGTTCCCGATCCGGACGGCCTGTCGTCCTGGCCGGATGGGAAGCGCGCGCACGGCGCGGCGCTGGTCGGCGGCGTACAGCAATGCCCGGCAGGTACGGGTCGCAGACCGCAGGCCAGGGTCGTCGAGGATGGCGTACAGCTCGGCGGTCCACTCACGCAGCCGGTCGGCATGATCCTCCTCGGGCAGGCGGCGGCAGGCCCACCTGACCAGAGTGTCTGACAGTCGCAGCACGAGCTGGTCAGTCCGGCCGTACTCGCGGACCGCCGACGTCGTGCCGTCCGCTGCGGGGCTCACCGGCTACCACCGCGCGCCGGTCGCAACGCCCCCGTGCCTCTGCCCACCCGGGCCGGCGTACCGGCGTGCCGGGCGGCGTCGTGCTCCGCCAGCTCCTGTCGCACGGTCGCCACCCCGACCCCGGTCAGCGTGTAGAACTTGCGCGGTGGCCGCCCGCCGGGCCGTTCCCCCTCCGGCTCCCACTCCGACTCGACCAGCCCGTCCTCGGCCAGCCGCGCCAGCATCGGGTACAGCGTGCCGCTCTGGACCTTCGCCGCCTTCATCAGCTCGTACCCGTACCACGGGGCCGTCGGGTCCTCCAGCAGCACCCGCAGCACCCGCTCGGTGGTGTCGGTCATCTTCACGCCGTCAGTCTACATATCTTGGCCTACATAGCTAGAGCCGGCACCGACGGAGGCCGGTTCACGGCCGTGGCATGCGTGGGTGGCTGCCTGGTGCTCCAACCGGACGTCGTGATCCTCTGGTGTGGTGACACGCGCGGGAGCGGTGTGCTGTGTCAACCTCGCATGCGCGAGACCTGCTACGCGCTCGGACGGGGTTGTAGAAGCGGTGAGGCTCAGTTTGCTGGATGTTCTGGGTGGCGTTAAGTGCAGGTTGACGTTTGGCTGTTTGCTGGGGTTGTCTTAGCTGTCGCGCCAGTCGCCTTTCGGCGGCTGGCTTGCCACCGAAAATACTCTGGGTGCTCGCCGCTGTGCTCACCGAAATCCCTCAAAGTTTTTCCGGGATGCTCGGCTGGGCGGACGGTTGTGTCGGTGGTCCTATTTATTCTTCTGGTATGTCGGATGCGGTGGTCTCGGTGGTGGAGCAGATCTCGGTGCTGCTCGACTCCGGCCGCGACGCGCGCCTGTGGGGGCTGTCCGACGCGCAGGTCGGTGACGTGCTGGTGCGGGCGTACCAGCAGCTCGCCCGGATCACCGGGACCATACTGCTGCCCGCGATCCGCGAGGCGGAGTCGCGGGGTCTGGCGCAGGCGCATGATGCGCCGAGCATGACGGCCTGGCTCAGCGACACCCTGCGGATGCGGCCGGGTGAGGCCGCGCGGCTGCTGCGGCTGGCCGCCGTGCTGGATCGTGACCTGCCGCAGGTCGCTACTGCGCTGGCGGACGGGGCGGTCAGCCTCGACCATGCCCAGGTCATCGCCAACGCCGTCCAGGCGCTGCCGGCCGAAGCCTCCGCGGAGACCCGGGTGCTGGCCGAGGAGGAGCTCATCCGGCACTCCGGCACGTTCGACCCCGCTGAGGTTGCCCTCCTCGGACGCCGGGTCCTGGACGTGGTCGACCCCGACCACAACGACGAGCTGCTGCGCAGACAGGCCGAACGGGAGGCCGCCGAGGCTTACGCCCGGCGGGACCTGCGGATCACCCCCGCCGGCCCGGGGCTCAAACGGATCTGCGGGTTCCTGGACGCCGAGGGTGCCGAGACCCTGCGGGTCGCGCTGGACCCGCTGGCCGCACCCCGGCCGGCCGACCCGGCCACCGGGGTGCGTGACGAGCGGACCCCCGGGCAACGGAGGGCCGATGCGCTCGTCGGGATCTGCGAGGGGGCACTGCGCGGGGGCGAGCTGCCGGACAACGGCGGGGAACGCCCCACCCTGGTGGTGACGATGGACTACGACAAGCTGGTCGCCGCCACCGGCGTCGGGCTGCTCGACAGCGGTGAGGTGTTGTCGGCCGGCCAAGTCCGGCGCATCGCCTGCGACGCCCGCGTCATCCCCGCCGTCCTGGGCGGCACCAGCCAGGTCCTGGACCTCGGCCGCGACACGCGGCTGTTCACCGGCGCCGCCCGCCGGGCGATCATCCTCCGCGACCGCGGCTGCGTGTTCCCCGGCTGCGACCGCCCGTACCAGTGGTGCCAGGTCCACCACTGCATCCACTGGGCCGACGGCGGAAAAACAGACCAGAACAACGGCGTCCTGCTCTGCTCACACCACCACCACGCCGTACACCACAACGGCTGGGACGTGAGAATAGCCGCAGACGGGTTCCCAGAGTTTCTCCCACCACGCGCAAAAGACCCCGAACGCAAACCCATCCGCCACCACCGACACCGACAACGAGCCGCATGAGCCGGCCGGCCCGGCACAACCAGGAACACCCTCCGTGCTCACTCGGAATCTCTCATGCCCTTTTCTTGGCGCTCGGCCGAGTCTGCCCCTTTCGGCCGTCGTCCGTGTCCTGCTGGCAGCTCGACCCGACCACCTTGGAGGCTGCCGTGACCCTGGTCACCCGAACCCGAGGTCCGGCTGGAGCTTCAGCACAGTTGTCCCCGGATGGCTCCCGCGGGGTGTTCGGCGTTGTGCAGCCGGCGCAACAGCCCGGCTCATGCACCACCTCACGGTCCGGGTCAGCCACCTGCCGCAGCGTCCTGCCCTCACGCCCGTCCTGTCCACCCGGCCCGCGGCCGGTCCCCCCCAACGACCGGGACTCCGGCGTCGGCCTGTCCAGCCATCAGAGCAGGTGGAGCGACTCAAGGACCCCTCGGCGGTCTTGCGGCCAGCGGCGGGGCTGGTGGCAGTGTAGATCGAGCGGACCCGCTGGTAGACGTGCCAGGTGACCTCGACCTCGCTGTTCAGGTCGCCGAGCGGGAGCCACTTGTCCAGTCGTGCGCGTTGCCGGTCGGGGAGGTGCTCAACACCGGTGAGCAGGGTGCGTCGGACCCGGTAGAGCGGGTCGTCCTTGTGCCCACGGCGTCTGAGCGTGGCCTGCTGGACACGGCGTCGGACCTCGTCGAGTGCGTTGCCCGCGAGCTTGACGACGTGGAAGGCATCGAGCACCGCGACCGTGTCGGGCGGCTCGTCACGGATCGCGTTGCGGTACCCGCGGAACGGGTCCAGCGCGGCGTGTTCGACCGGCACGGTGATCTTGCCCCGTTGCTCGGTGAGCCAGTCCTCCTTGGGCCGGTCGGTGTACACCGTCGGACCGGTCGCTGCTGATCGCCGGAGGTCTCGCTTGCGTCTCGCCCTCGCGCCACGTCGTGGACCCGGACACCGCGAGACGGCTCACCCGGGTTCATCTACGAGAGCCAAAAATCTCGGACGGCGATGTCGAAAACCCGTGACTGGCTCCGTCCCCGCGGTGAACGTGACCACAATGGGTCGCACCAGCACCGAGGAGAAACACGATGGCCAAGTACCTGCTGCTCAAGCACTACCGCGGCGCTCCGGCTTCGGCCAACGACGTGCCCATGGACAAGTGGACGCCGGAGGAGATCTCGGCCCACATGCAGTACATGAACGACTTCGCGGCCCGGCTCACCGAGACCGGCGAGTTTGTCGACGGCCAGGCGCTCGCCCCCGAGGGGACGTGGGTCCGCTACGACGGCGCGGGGCGCCCGCCGGTCACCGACGGCCCGTTCGCCGAGACCAAGGACCTCATCGCCGGCTGGATGGTGATCGACGTCGACAGCTACTCCCGGGCCGTCGAGCTGGCCGGGGAGCTGTCGGCCGCCCCGGGGGCGGGCGGGAGGCCGATCCACGAGTGGCTCGAGCTGCGCCCGTTCCTGGGCGGGCCGCCCTGCATCACGGAGTGATTCCTGAGGTGGACGAGCTCCTGCTCCGGAGCCTCACGCCGAGCGTGCTCGGGATCCTCGTCCGCCGCGGAGCCGACTTCGCGGCGGCCGAGGACGCCGTGCAGGACGCGCTGGTCGAGGCGGTCCGCGTCTGGCCGGCCGACCCGCCGCGGGACCCGAAGGGCTGGCTGGTCACCGTGGCCTGGCGCCGGTTCCTCGACGCGACCCGGGCGGACGCCGCCCGCCGCCGGCGTGAGGACCTCGTCGAGGAGGAGCCGGCGCCCGGGCCCGCGCCCGCGGTGGACGACACGCTCCAGCTCTACTTCCTGTGCGCCCACCCGTCGCTGACGCCGTCGTCCGCGGTCGCGCTCACGCTGCGCGCCGTCGGCGGGCTGACCACCCGCCAGATCGCCCAGGCCTACCTGGTGCCCGAGGCGACCATGGCGCAGCGCATCAGCCGGGCCAAGCGCACCGTCTGCGGCGTGCGGTTCGACCAGCCCGGCGACGTCGCCACCGTGCTGCGCGTCCTCTACCTGGTCTTCAACGAGGGCTACTCCGGCGACGTCGACCTCGCCGCCGAGGCCATCCGGCTCACCCGGCAGCTCGCGGCCGCGATCGACCACCCCGAGGTGGCGGGGCTGCTCGCCCTCATGCTGCTCCACCACGCCCGGCGCGCCACCCGGACCGCGCCCGACGGCAGCCTGGTGCCGCTCGCCGAGCAGGACCGCGGCCGGTGGGACACCAAGTCGATCACCGAGGGCGTCGAGATCCTGCAGGCGGCCCTCGCCCGCGACCGGCTGGACGAGTTCCAGGCCCAGGCCGCCATCGCGGCACTCCACGCTGACGCGCCCACCGCCGAGGAGACTGACTGGGTGCAGATCGTCGAGTGGTACGACGAGCTCGCGCGCCTGACCGACAGCCCGGTCGTCCAGCTCAACCGCGCGGTGGCCGTCGGCGAGGCCGACGGACCGCGCGCCGGCCTGGCGGCGCTCGCGGCGCTGGACGACTCACTGCCCCGCCACGCGGCGGTGGCGGCGTACCTCCACGAGCGCGACGGCGACCTGGCGACGGCAGCACGGCTGTACGCCGAGGCGGCCCGAAAGGCCCCCAACCTCGCCGAGCGCGACCACCTGACGCGCCAGGCCGCCCGGCTCAACGCCCGCCGGTGTCGCTGACGGGTCGCGCTCGGATCTCCCCGCGGCACGTGGCGCGGCCCCGTAGCCAGAGCGGTCGCCTCAATGGACCCGCCCGCTGAAGTGCCCGGTGAAGCTGACCATCTGCGACGGTTCGGCTGCCCGAAAGCGGCTCACCCAGGCTTACCTACGAAGAGCCACGAAACCGGGATGCCGATTGCCGGTACGCGCCAACCAGCACCAAGCCAACGACGTGATATCCAGGTTGGTGACGACGACGGCGCGACGCGGGAAACCACCTTGCCCGTGGACGTGGTGACGAACGCACGCGACCCGTTCGAGCTCTTCGCCGCGTTGATCATCGGCGGGGTACGACTGCCTCAGCTTCATACCGAACGACGACGGCCCGGCTCAGACCTGGCTGGCCCAACCGAACGGTTCGTGGGTCTGCCACGTCACCGACGACAACGGCAAGCTTCGCCCGATCAGCGCAGGTACGACCCGCTGTGGTAACGGCTGGTAGCTACGAAATTACTTCTAGTGCAACAGCCGCGACACTGCCCGGCCGCGGGAGACCTGGCTCGACCACCGGGACCTACCTGTACTGGGAACAAACGCGCCAGATAGCGGCGATGGCTCATCCGATCGGGCATGCTGGCGAGGCACACGCTCGACGACAGCGAGAGGCGCATGGCCGGGCAGAACGCGGTGCCGAACTTCGCGGCTGACAAGCTGCGCCGGCTTCGCGACGCCGCGCAGCTCACCCAGGAGGAGCTCGCCGAGCGCGCTGGCGTGCCGCGGCTGTCCGTCGTCCAGTGGGAGCGCGGGTGGCGCGTCCCGATCGTGAGCCGGCTGGCGGCGCTAGCCAAGGCGCTCGACGTCAGCCCCGCCGAGCTCACCACCGCTGGCGAGGGCATCGGCGCGGAGACTCTCGCGGAGCTACGCCGCAACGCCGGGCTCACCCAGACCGAGGCCGGCGCCAAGGCCGGGCTCGGCCGCAGCTCGTACTCCGCCCTGGAACGCGGCGAGGTCGTCACCCTGGACCCCGCCGTCGCCCAGCAGCTCGCTGGCACCTTCACCGTCACCGTCGACCAGATCAGGACCGCCCACGCCGCCGCCGTCGCCACCCACCACAGCCGCCGTAGCTGACGGCGGCCCGGCTGGCCGCCAGGTTAGGGCAGCTCCTCGACGCCGAGCTCGTCGAGCGTGGCGTATCGGGTGGCGTCGGCGGTGACCAGCGGCCAGCCTCGGTCGCGGGCGCAGGCGGCGGCGTGCGCGTCGAGCTGGGTGCCGTCGAGCCGGCGTACACCGAGCTCCGCGAGGCGAACGCGACCAGGCCGAGGCGTCCAGACCCCGGCCGCTGAGTCACGACGCGCGCGGGCGCGACCGCTGCTGGGGCAGCGGGTCCAGGTCGAGGTCACGCCGTACGGCGTCCAGCGCCTCCCGCGGCGGCGGCCCGCCGAGGACGCTGGCGAGCTCGGTGTGCAGCGCGGTCACGACGAACGATGACAGGCTCTCCGCCGCGCCGATGAGGTAGTCGATGAGGTAGCAGGGTCAGGGGAAGCGCCGACGGGTGTTAGCGGCGTTGTGGGTAGCCGGCTGACATGGTCGACGCGGACGACGCCTTGGTCGTCCCGGACTTCGTAGAGAACCCGGAGCTGGCCAAGACGTGGGAAGAACCAGCCGGGTCCGCCCAGACAATGGTGAAAGTTACGCCCGGGCGTCGCGGTTGATCCGTTCCCACATCGCCCACTGCTGCGTGGGTGGAATGTCCTCGTCCGCCCGGGCCTCCAACGCGGCCAGGAACGCCTCGACCATCGTAGGGTCGGCGTCGTCCAGCGCGACGACCAGCTCGTGCGGGACGCATGAGCCGCCCCGCGCGGCAGCCGACATACCCTCGGCGATGAACGCCGCCTCCCAGTCGAGGATCGCCCGGTGGTCACCGGCAGACATAATGATCACGCTGTCCGCCCTGGCCTCGGTCAGCGTGATCCGTTCATGGGTGCGCGCCCGCCCTGCCAGCTCCGGCAACCCCGGCGCCTGGGCGAGCGGCATCGTCGTCTCGTCGTGATCGTCTCGATACGCCGGTACAGGCGCGTCAACACCGTAACCGACCACCACGCCGGACGCCGACATCACCACGCCTTGCGTCGCAGCCCGTTGCCCGGCAGCGGTCGTCGGGCCGCTGTTGGGGTGGTCATCCGTCCTGCTCGTGGAGGCGAGCGACCACCGAGTCGACCGGCTCGCCGCCGCGTAGTCGGTTTCTGACGCGGGTGCCGTCGGCCATGCGTGCCAGGTCGGCGGGAGGCAGCCGTCGTTCGATACATCGGGCGACGATCGCATCGTCGTGGAGGCCAAGGCCGGCGTCCCAGTAGGCGACGGCGGTCTTCGGTTCGATGAATCGGGACAGCCATCGCTTGGCGACCTGCTCGGCCTCGGCCGGGGCGATCATCGGCCAACGTGCGCAGATCTCGGCGGCCATGCTGCCGGGCCGTGGCGGTGCCGGCCGGCGAGCCCGCTGGGCGGCCGAGCGCGGACGGTGAGGTGCGACCCCGAGCCAGCTCGCGATCGCATCACCCTCCGATCGGGCAGCCTGCAGGAGGTGCGCGCGGAGCCGGTCGACCTCGGCGGGCTCGAGGGTGCTGGACGCCGTCCTGACGACCATCCCCAACTGCATGGCCAGGGTGAGCACGCGCGAGGGGTCCTCGCCGAGCTCGTGGGCGAACTCGCGGACGCTCATCTTCTCGGCGCGCGGCGGACCAAACGGATTCACCAGAGACACTGGGCTCCTTCTCGGGCTTCGGACAAACCTTCACCAATGTTGCGCCGGGGTACGACAAACTGCCGATCGACCACTCCGCCGACCCGCCTTCGGCGACTTCCCAGCCAGCCGTTCGATCGCCCGCCGCGTCCGGTCGGGTTCGTACCGGTTGGTTGCTCAGTCTCGCAGTCGATGGCGGTCAGGTTGTCGTCGTGCCCGGCAGAGTCGCCAACCGGGCGCAGGTGGATCAGCGCATGAAGAGGGTGGCGAGGTGCCGGTCGACCTCGGTGAGAGCGGCCGGTGCGAGGTTGCCGCGCTTCTGGATGAGCCAGGCGATGGGGATCTGCGCGACCCGGTCCACGTAGACGGCACCGAAGGCGCCCGCGGGCACGACGAACGGACGGAAGTGGCCGGGCTCGGTGGCGATGGTCGCGGTGATCACCGTGCCGAACGGGCCTTCGTTATACAGCCGGGACGACACCACCACCTCCAGTCCACCGGTGTGGGTCTCCCAGATCTCGCCGGGGTAGTGCGCCTTGACCGGGTTTGGCAGGGTCAACGGGCGTCCCGGCGGGTCCACTGCTCACGCGCCGCACGCAGCCGGTCGAGCTGGTCGGGCGGCAGCTCCTCGACGCCGCCGGGCGGCTGGTAGCTGGCGATCCAGGCGCGCAGGTACGCCTCGTGGCTGACCTTTTCCATCCACGCCGAGCGCGACAGGCCAACCGCGGCGGCGGACTGGTCGATCTCCCCGAGCACGGCTGGGTCCACGGTGATGCTGATCCGGGTCTTGTCCACGGGCCGATGTTACCCAAGGTATGCGCGGCAGTAGCACCGCCCCTCCGTGCCCGGCACGGCGGAGCTTGCGGACGGCGGCGTACGTCCCGACACTGGAACGTGCCTCAGCCCAACAGGGCCGAGGGAAATGGGCCCGGTTCCCACCCGGATGGTCGGTGGCCGGGCCTCGCGCTGTTCAGGGGCCGCCGTTCGCGCGTCAGGCTGGAGCTTTTCGGCCGAGACACCAACGCCGTGCGAGCAGTCGCCGGCCCCGGCCGCCGGCCGACATCGTACGTCCACGAACGCGGGCAACGACACAGCTCCGACGCGCATCGCGGCGGAGGTCGCAGGCCCGGGCCGGCTCATCACGAGCGGTGTGACACCCATGGGTGGCCCATAGGCTTCCTTGGACATTGGACGGGGCCGGGCGAGGCTGCCGTCCCTGCCCCACGTCTGCTTGGAGGAGGTGGGGCAGATGCTGTGCTTCAGCACGATGTGGGGCTGAGCCCACCGTAGAGGGATGATGTTCCGGCGCGTCATCAGGCGCGCCGGAAAATCCTCATCCTGAACGTTCACTCGCGGGCGAGGGTATCCCGGACCACACTGCGTCGTATACGGTCTGTGCCGATATGGTGGTTGGGCCAACGGGAGTATCCGCGTGACGCGAGTGTCCCTTGGGGGGCTGGTCGGCGGGGTGGCCGCTGTTGCCGCCGTTTGCGTGGCCACGGCGGCGGTTCTCGCTGTCCGCATACCCGTGCCGCGGTGGGACTCCGTCGCGCTCGCCGTCGCTCTCGGGGTCGCGGGCTACCACCTCCAGGTCAACGTGCGCATCGCCGGGCAGCGGCTGATGTTCGTGTGGTGCCATACGGCGGTCGCCGTAGCCCTGGTCCTGGAGCCCGCACCCTGGGTGGTCCTGACGACCGCGGTGGGCATCGCGCTGGCGACGTTCGGCCCCCGCGGGCCGCGTCCGCGAGTCAAAGCCTTCTATAACACGGCGTTGTTCACCGTTTCGGCCACCGCCGCTGCGGCCGCGTACCAGGCGCTTCACCCCGTCCTCGCGCTGAATCCGTGGCGGACTCCGGCAGCGGTCGTCGTAGTCATGCTGCTGTTCAGCGTTATCGAGGATGTCGGCGTGCAGGGCGTGATCGCGGTCGCCTCCGGGCGTCGTTTCGCCACGATCTGGCGGGGCGGGGCCGGTGTACGCGGCATGCAGTTGGCGACCGATCTGATCCTGTCGGTGGCCTCTGGGGTGGCCGCGCTGGCCGAGCCGAGGCTGCTTGTCGCGCTGCCGGTCGTGGCGTTCCTGTTGCACATGGCCCACTGCAACGCGTTGGTGACCCGGCTGGACCCCTAGCTACCCAACAAATTCTCTGCCGCCGTGAGCGCGCTCAGCAGCGGCGAGCAGGACCGGGAGGCCGTGGTCCAGCGCGCCGTACAGCAGGTGGCCAGCCTGCTCTCCGCCCACACCGTCGAGCTGGTCCTGCACGTGCCCGAGCCGCTGCTGGTCCGGCAGTCCGCCTCCGGTGAGGTGTGGTCCGGCCGGCCAGCCGACGCCGTCCCCGTCACCGGCCAGGTCGCCGAGGTCCGCGCGATCGGCGACGCCGAGGGCGAGCTGCGGGTCTTCCTCGGCGACGGCGACGGCGACGGCGACGGCACCCTCTCCGACCGCGAGACCGCCGCCCTCGGCATCCTCGCCGCGGCGGCCAGCACCGCCCTGCGCAACGCCCGTGCGCACGCCGAGCTCGCGGCGATGGCCGAGCAGGCGGCGTACGCCGCCAGCCACGACAGCACCACCGGCCTGCCGAAGCGGCAGCTCCTGCTGAGCTGGGTCGGCGACCACCTGGCCTGGTGCCGGGCCGGGGGCGAGGACGCGCCGGTGGCCCTGGCCTGCCTGTTCATCACCGGGTTCGGGGAGATCCTGGACGCCTGCGGCGCCGAGGTCGCCGACCAGCTCCTCGTCCATGCGACCACGCAGCTTGCGGCCGGCACCGGCCGGGGCGAGCAGCTCGCCCACGTGGGTGGCGACACCTTCGCGATCTGGTTCCCCGACGCCATCGATGTCGAGCACGTGCGGGACCGGGCAGCCCAGCTCCTCGCCGTCCTCGCGGCGCCGGCACCGCTGGAGTCTGGCCCGGTCGTGCTGTCCGGCGTCGCCGGCCTCGTCTATGCCCCGCCGTCCACCGTCGGCGCGCCCGAGCAGCTACTCCGGCAGGCGCGGGTCGCGCTGCGGCAGGCGCACCGCCGCAAGCTGCCGGTGGCGATCTACCGGGCCGAGGACGACACCCGCGGCCAGGCCGCCATCGTCCTGCGCTCGGAGCTGCGGACGGCGTTGCGGCGGGGCGACCTGGAGCTGCACTACCAGCCGGTGCTGGACCTGGCCACGGGAAGGCCGGTCGCGGTCGAGGCGCTGCCGCGCTGGCGGCACCCGGCCCGCGGCCTGCTGGAACCGTCGGTGTGGATGCCGGTCCTGGAGCAGTCCGACCTGGTCGGCCGGTACGTTCAGTGGCTGCTGTCGCGCGGGCTGCGCGCTCACCACGCCTGGCACCGCCAGGGCGTGACCGCCCCGGTCGCGGTCAACCTGCCCGGTACGGCGCTGCTCGACCCCGGCCTGCCGGCCACGGTCGCCGCCGCCCTCCGCCGCGCCGACACCCAGCCCGGCCAGCTCACCCTCGAGCTCACGGAGAGCCGGGCGCTGGCCGAGGCCGACATCGTGGACCAGGTTCTCGCCGACCTCGGCCGGCTGGGCGTCGGCGTCGCCGTCGACGACTTCGGCACCGCCGGCACCTCGCTGGCCAGGCTCCGCCGGGTCCCGGTCAGCGAGATCAAGCTGGCCGCGGAGCTGACCGCCGACCTGCTCGTCGACCAGGAGACCCGGGCGATCGTGGAGGCCATCGTCGCGTTCGCCAGCCGGCTCGACGTCCGGGTGACCGCACAGAACGTCCCGACCCTGGAGCATGTCGCCGCGCTGGTCAGCCTGCGGGTGCACGCCGGGCAGGGGCCCCGGCTGTGCCCGCCGGTGCACGCCGACTCGATCGTCGAGGCACTTCAGGTCGCCGCGGAGCATGCCATCGCCGTCCGCGACGCCAAGGTGATCAACTTCCCGACCCGGGAGGGCTGAGCTCCGGGCGCCGTGTCTGAGTGTGCCCTTGACCTCGACGTTACGACTGTGCCATATTGCACACTCGTAACGTTGCGAGTGCGCCGGCCAGGCACGGGGGCTGGCCGGCAGGGGGCACCCCGGGTGGGGAGGTTGGTGGGGTGGCTGAGGGACGCCCTCCGCTACGGACACGGTTCGGGCTGACGGGCATCCTGTTCTTGCTACGGCGTCGGCGGAAGGGCGACCCGCCCGCCGACCAGGGGACGCCGCCGGGTGTGCTGCCGCTGCTGGCGCCGGTGCGGACCTCGACCCGACGGTCGCAGCGGAGCTGGCACCCTTCCTCCGTACATCTCGAGGGGCTGGCCGCGGGCCGGCCTGTTCCGACGACGGTTCCCCCCGTCCGCCCGGTTGATGCCCTGCCGACGGCAGCGGCCAGTGAGTGGAATCTGGGGACGGACCGGCCCATGGCGGCCGCGGGCCGGTGGACGCTACAGGTCCTGCTGTGGGCGGCGGTGCTGCTGGTGCTGGCGGCCGGAGCCCAGTCGATCGTCCGTACTGTCACGACCTTCCGGACCGCGCTGCTGTCGGTGGCGCCGCCGCCATGGGGGGACGCGCAGGCCCAGCGGGTCGCGACCGCGTTCGCCACCGACTACCTGACCTGGGACTCCGCCGACGCGGCGGCCCGCGCCAGGGCGCTGGCGCCGTACCTGCCGGCAGGCACGGACCCCGCCCTCGGCTGGGACGGGCGCGGCCGGCAGGCGGTGCTGTTCGCGATCCCCGGCGAGGTCGAGCGGGTCGGGCCAGGCCGGGCCGTGGTGCGGGTGGACGCGCGGGTGCGGCAGTACCAGCGGGGCGGAGCGGCGGGGTGGACGGCGCTGGACCCGATCTGGCGGCACCTGGCAGTGCCGATGGCGCTGGCCGGCGGCCAGGTGATGGTGTCTGGCGCGCCGGCGTACCTGGGCCAGACCGCCGTCCCGGCGTACAGCCGGCCTGCTGATCCGGGCACTGACCGGGCCGTCACCCAGGCCACCATCGCTGACGCCGAGCGCTTCTTCTTCGCCTACGCCGCCGACAGGCTGGGCCTGGTCACCGCGCCCGGGACGATGCTGACCGGTCTCGGCGGCAGTGTGTCGTTCGTCGGGCTGGACGCCTGGACGGTGTTCGCCGGCACGGGAGACGAGCGGGACGCGGCGGCGACGGTGCGCTGGCACGACGCCTCGGGGGCGACGTACCGCCAGGGGTACCGGCTGCACCTCGTGCGGGTCATAGCCCACGGCGCCAGCCGCTGGCTCGTCGACCGCATCAGCAGCGTGTGACGTACGGTTTCGTCCTTCGGTCCGAGGCGCGGGCCGCGCTTGGCCGGATGCGGGTGGTCGACCCCGAGGGAGCGAAGCTGGTCGCCGCCGCGATGCGGGCACTGGTCGATGATTCCCGGCCGGGCGGCGTGCATGTTCTGAGCGAGGCCGAAGGGCTGTACCGGCTGCACATCTCCCCCTCGACCCGGCGACGCGCGCGACGTTCGAGTACCGCGTGACCTACCTGGTGGACGATGACCAGGCCATCGTGACGGTGATCATCGTCGGCAAGCTGCCACCCCGCAGCCGGCACCGGGAGTGAACCTGTGACGACATCCAGCGTAAGCAGGTGAAGGCCAGCGTCCTCGACTCGACCGGTTGGTATGCACGGCTAGTCTCCCGGTATGCGCGAGACGAGGCGGGTGACGGTGACCCTGCCGGCCGAGGACGCCGACCGGCTGCGGCGGGTCGCCGAGGAGAGCGATGTGGCCAGTGTTTCGGCGTACGTCAGCGCGGCGGTGCGTGAGCGGCTGGGCCGTGACGCCGCGCTGGCCGAGCTGCGGCGCCTGTACGCCGAGCTGGGTGTCTGCGTGGAGGAGCAGCACCACACCTGGGCCAGGGGAGCCCTCGGGCTGGACGACGCCGCGCCGCGAGGCAACTCCTCGTGAGCGGGATCGGCGCGGTGGCGCTGGACTCCACCGCGATCCGCGGTTACGTCGCCGGCCGGCCGTATCTGGCCGCCGTCGTGTGGCACGCGGTCAAGCACGGAGTGGTCCTCATGGTGCCCGCCGCCACGCCGCCTGGACCGCCCGCCGCCGCAGTGGCCTGTCATCACCGCCGATCCCGTGCTGCTGCGTAGCCTGGCCACCGGCATCGCCATCGACGAGATCCCATAACGGGTCACTGACGGGGCGAGCCAGCAGGTCAGGCGAGCCTGACAAAGGATGCGCTGCCATCTCCATTTAGCTTGAGTATTGGCATCGGCTTGTTGATCGGATTTCCGTTCGAGTCGAGTGATATGATCCCGCTCGCCCCGCGCACACTCCAGGCGTCATGCAGACCGGGCAGGTTCTGGATAACATCGCTAACGGTAGGTGTCGCCGACCCCTGCGACAGATTGCCCCGAATCGCCATCACCGCGGTGAGGACGGCGTCGTAAGTCATGATGGTTTGGCCGTCGTTCAGCTCATCCAGCCCGAGACGCAACTGCTTCCAGGCGGTGGAGAATTTTGTATAGCCCTCGGGAACTTCGCCACCCTTCGTCCACATGTCGGGATGTGCGAGCGCTGTGTAGGAGATGGTCACTGGTTTGACGTTGTCGCTGCCCTTCAATGCGGCGGCGACCTGGCCCTGCTCGTCGAAGACAACCTCGGTGGAGTCGTCCCCGGAAAAAACACTCACCTCAAAGTCGTCAGTACACGATCGCTGTCCCAAGGCTTTGACGAACACCGTGAGGTCCTTCCCACGGCCGGCGAAGTACACCACATCGGGTCTGACCTGGCAGATCGCACTGGTGATCTGCGCGAAGCGGCCGCTGAGGTTCGTCCTCCCGCTGTCAAACTTTTCCACCTGGCCCACGAGACGGCGTCCCGCACTGGAACGAGGGAACCGTTTCTTGAACTCGGTGCCGAGCGTGGTCACGTAGTTGTCGGTGCTGTTCAGGTCTTGTACCAGCAGCGCCGTCTTCGTCTTCGCCTCGGACGAGAGATATTGCACCGCCGCGACGGCCTCGTCCGCGTTGTTCGGTGCGACTCGGACAAGGCTGGGGAACTTGGCGCCGTCCAGCTCGGTCGAGGTGATGTTTGAACCGAACATCGCGACTTTGTTGGACAGCTTCCGGACAAATTTCTTCGTCTCCTCGGTGCTGATACCGAGACCGGCGACCGCTACCAGGTTGTTGGGGGGAGCGACCATCGCCAGCAGTTTGTCCCCCACCCGGTCCCAGTCCAGTGCCGGGCTGCCGGGGTCTGCGAGCACCAACCGCACCTTGGGTGTCATCCCCACGCCGGATATTGTTTCGTGGTTCACCCGCCACTGCGCTACAAATGCGCCCTCCACGTCGTGTCGGACCGCGTCCGGAGACGAGGGATCTGAAGGTACGGGAGCCATCGACCGGTAGAGCGCGATCGTCACGTAGTTCTTGGATGCCTCCGCGTACCTGTTCTCGTGGCGTATCAGGTCCTCGATCGTCGCAAGGTTCTCCGCGAAGATGTAGGAGCCGTCGGTGACGCCATGGCATGGCCCAGCCCACCCAGCCCGAAACAGTACGGGGGAGAACCCGCAGGTGACCTGACGTTCATGTGTGCCGAAAGCTGTTGCGCCAAGCAGAACTAAGCCTGAGACAACTATAGCTGTCCGGCGCCTTCGACGGTGTGGTTGAGTCGTCTCCTTGATCGCGTTCTCGACCATCTGCCCGAACCTCGACCCAGTCACCGGTTGATCCTCTCTGGGCGCAGTCGGTCGGCTTCCCTGGTGAAGGTCTCGTAACAGTCGGGAAAGAACTGGCCAAGACGACGCCAGTCGTCCTCAATCGTCCCCAGCAGCTCGTCGTAGGGATCCCTCAGCGGATCACTGCGTATCCAGCGGGCGACAGTGAGCTGGGTCAGGGTTGCCCTGATCACATCTTGCCTGCCTATCCCTCGCATGAACCGGGTGACCAGCGCCAACGGTGTCTCACCTCGTGCCAACCGGTTGGGTGCCGAGGTAGCTTCCTCGAACCGCACCAGCCATCTGGCGCACGCATCTGGTCCAGACTCGAGTTCGGCTTGTAGTTGTTGGACCACGTACTCCACGTGGTCCATGGCCAGCCGGTGATACAGGACGCCGTTGCTGTCGGCGCGGCGAGCACATTGAGCCGACAGACGTTCATGGGTACGTTCCCACGAGTTCTTGTCGGCCGAGTCGCGGGCGGCGAGCTTGTCGAGGAGCAGGTATCGTACCAGCGGATGGAGCTCCCGCGGCCGGTTTTCCGTATGAGTGATCCACGGGCCCGCACCGAGGTCCACCGGAGGGTTCAGACCAACCTCAGCCATCAGGCGTAGGGCATCACTGATATTGCGGGCCGCCGCGCATGTGACGAGCTGAGCCAGGTCCTCATGGTCGATTTCCTTGAGCAGCTCTCTGAGCACACGATCGGGAAGGCTCTCATGGTTCGGATCCGCGGGCGGGTCGAGCACTTTTCGCAGGCCTGTGGCCACCCCGTCCCTTTGTCGACCGGTCTTGGCCAGCCTCTCTTTCAGCGCCGTTGCGACAAGCGTGGTCCCGGCTGGATGCCCGAGAGTGAGCCGGTGCAGGGATGCCGCGATTCTCCTCGGTTCCGGAACCTTCAAGCTTTGCACCAGCTCAGCGATCTCACCCACCGACAGATCTCGTAGCGCAACCTCATAGATACGCGCACTGTCCGCTGGCTCTGCCTGACCGGCGGCAGCCCTCTTCCAGTCTTCGTAGCAGGCTTTTTCCGGATCGCGTGGTGCAACGCCCGAGTGCGATAGCTGGCCCGTGACGACGACCACGAGAGGCCGTGTCCCGGTCCGGTCGCGCGCTAGGTGGCCGAGCAGCGCTGATCCCGCACCCGTCTCCACGTTGTCTACCAGAACCGGACAGTACAGGGGCCGCTTGTGCAACGGGCGCCTCCGGCCGAACTGTTCGTCGACATCTGCCAGGAACGCGGCCAGCACGAGCTTCCCAGCGGCGTCCTGCTCCACCTGCTCGCCCTTGCTGTTCCGGTTCAGCTTGACGAGACAGTCGAGAGACTCGGTCGCAGGAGTCCCGTACCAGGCAGCGGCCTTGCCGAGCAAAAGGCGTTGGGTCGGTCGCCACCCCGCCAGCCCACCCACCATGTCCTCCACCACCTGCTTGACGCGGACGTTGAGGTTCAGACGTGGTAGGGCCAGCTCGGCTGCACCCCCGACCAGGGTCTCCAGATATCTCTCGAACCGGTCGACATGGTGGTGCTTCTTGAGGCTCTCCCTTACCTTTGTCCGGGCCTGCCCGTGATCCAGGCCGGTGATGTCACAGCTTATTGCGAGCTCGCCGACAAGGAACCGGCCGAAGGTGAGTCGGCCGTAGTTGGCATGCCATGAGCTTAGCTCCAGCACGAGAAGCCATAGGATCTGCCGCAACGTGACACCTGGACCTTTCTCGGAACCCAGCCTGGAGAAGTCCAGCTTGGCGAAAGGCACGTGTGCGCCAAGCTCTGCTGCCAGGGAGCCAAGCAGCGCGGTCTTTCCCGCGCCAGGCCGTCCGACCAGCCGCAGAATGGGTAAGGGTCGGTCCGTCGCTCCATATATCATGGGGTCAGGCCACCAACGGAGTAGCCGGCGAGTGCGCGACGTAGCGTCCTCGGTTGGGTAAGTTCGCCGCATCCAGTCGAGAACCAGGTTTTCGACTGCCGCCCGCCCGTAGAGCTTGACCTCGCCAGGATCTATCGGCCTACCCCGGTCCATCAGCTCACCACCTTGGTTCGAAGACCTCGGTACAGTCGTCACAAATCAAGTCTAAGCAACACCGAGATCATCTCGGGCTGATGGACCGGACGGACCGGACCCAGCGGAGCCGGCCATGACAACAGGGTACGACGAAGATCGTGACTGTGATCCATCCCGGTGCCCCCGTGGATATGCAGCACCCGCTGCAGTGATGGACGGAACCTAGTCGACTACCGGGCACGGTCGCAAGCACGGAAGGCGAGCGTTGCCGACGTACGGCTGCCGCCGCGTACACGACGAGCTCACCGGCTGCACCTCGGTGCCAGTGTTCGATCAGAACTGACATCGGAGGCCCATCGTGGCAACGACGTACAAAATTCACCCGGCGATCGGCGTCGCCCGGGTCGGCAACAGTCCGGACGAGCTCTTCATCGGGCCGGAACGGATCGGGGAGAGGCCCGACCCGCTGGGCGGGTTCAAGGACGCCCAGTGCCGGGTCAAGCGACAGGCGGCCCGCTTCCGCATCTACGCGCACCACGACGACGGCAGCCTCGAGGAGCTCACCGACGCCGAGGCCGAGATCTCGTGGGCCGTCCACCTGGTCAACAGCAAGGCGGCCTTTCCCGGCCGCGGCAACACCGAGCCCACCGGTGACCTCACCATCGACCCGGCTCACGCACGCTGACCGGCCCCGACCAGCGCCAGCTTTCGACACCGGCGTCATCCACCTCTCCGGCGAGCCGCCGGTGACCGTGCCGCTGGGCGAGATCCGCAGCGACGACGCCAACCACCTGCTCGTGCTTGGCGGGCACGGGCGGAGCCCACGATGCGGTACGGGATCGGCCATGCTGATGACCGACGCCGACCTGTGCCGGCGCGATGGCCTAGCTGGGACGGCGCGGTGGCACGACCGGCTGCGGGCCGCCCCGGTGAACGCCGCCCGCATCGGTGGCGCGCTGGCCACGTCGGCGCCGCGGGTGCACCCGGCCGCGAGCCACCGGCTGCTGCGGGACGGCGACCGGCGGCCCTGGTCGCGGCCGGCGACGCCGCGCTCGCCGTCGACCCGGTGTCCGGCAGCGGTGTGCCGCGGGCGCTGCGCACCGCCGAAGCTGCGGCGCGTCTTGCCGAGGACCTGCTCGATCGCCCGGGCGACGTCGCCACGTTGCTCGCGGAGTACGAGGCGGCGCGTGACGAGGAGTGCACGGCCTACCTGACCGAGCGCGCCGCCTACTACGCGGCCGAGCGCCGTTACCGCACGCCGTTCTGGGCTCGCCGGGCCAGCGCCGCGAAACCCCCGGTCAACGGCTGACCATCTCGCCGTCCCAACCTCAACGGAGAATACGGAGTTGAATTACCAGCCCAGAACCGGCGCTGCTGAAACGACCCTCGGACCGACCTGATCCACCGACCCGACCCTCCGCCCGTGCCTCGATGAGGCGTCTGAGCCTCAGGTGCATATTCCAGTCCGACACTGAGTTCCGGGCGAGGCGTTTACCAGTTCCGAAGAGCCGGCGACGAGTCCCCGGCAGCAGTCCGGGGCAGCTCGACTCGGTATCCGAGCTCGGTCAGAACTCGCGCGGCCTCGCTGGGCACGGCTCGGGTGGCGGCCGCGATCTGGCGACGGCGCCAGCGGTCTCGTCCCTCTTCGACTCGCTGCCGCCAACCTGGCTTGTAGTCGACCCCGCACTCCGTGATCAGGAACTGGATGATGTCCTCCAAACAAGGCCGAAATCGGCTCCCGCCAACGGGAAGGTGCAGCGACGACATGTCATGCGGTGTGGCATGGCCGGACTGCGACAGCAGGTGAGACAGTGCACCGCGATGTCCGTGAACCTGAATATGAGCGTGCGGCTTCGTCCGCATCTCCCTGACGTAGTCGAAGCGAAGGATGGGCGTTCGGTCGATATCGGCGTACAGCTTGAAATGCGACTTCTCCACCGCGAGGTAGCGCTGGACGGAGTCCAGGCAGCAGCTCATGCTGATCTCCAGGGCTGCTAAGCGCTTGCGGCCCACGGAAAGAGGAACACTGTCGCCAACCGGCCTGACCACCGATCGAGACCCTACCAGCTCGACCTCGAAGTCCGGGGCATCTGGGAAGACTGACCTGAGCAGGTCGGCCATCTCCTCGCTCAACTGGCTCGTCTGTTCCGCGAGCGTGCCTGGCCCCTCCAGATCAGCCTTCATCGCCCAGCAGAAACTCGATCTCCTGAAGCCTGTCCCACGCTGACCACTCGTCGCCAGCAAGCGAGTACGACTCGGCCCGGCGAGCTAGCTCGTCATACTCAACGCCCAGCCGCGCAAGGATAGCCTCGCGCCGTCGCAGCAGCTCCTCCCTGGTGACCTCACGCACGTGTACATGCGTCATCGCTCCTCCTCCAGTCGCACGACGCTGACGTCGCCAGTACGCCATAGGGGTACGACACTTCCGATGTGCCGACCCACCGCGACCGGACACCAGATCCGAGTGTAGGGCACGACCTGTGGCCGAGGAGTCAGGCAGAGAGCCACCAGGACGACCCCGCCAGCGATCTTGTCCCAGCCAAGCTCGCAGCTCAGACCGTTGGCCCAGGCGCCGGTTAGCCTCGCCAACAGCAAATCTTCGGAAGATCGTCGCGGCCGCCGTACAGCGAATGCCGCCGTACGGCGAACAATGCCCGCTGACCCCGCGAAAACGGCTCCTACGAGCACCTCGCCGCGGCGGCCCGGCGGGAGCGCCGTACGAAGGCAGGCCGCCATGACCCAGCCGGCCGTTTCCCCGCGTGTTGCTGCGTATTTCCCTCGTGTTCCGGCACACCGGTGAGGTTGGGCTGCCATGCTCGGCGACGGAGCTACCGCAAACGGCGACATAAAGGGGGGCCGGATGGCTGGCGAGCCGAAGGAGCCGAAGGACGGGCCGGGAGCGGCTGAGTCGGGCCAGGCTGAGTCGGGCCAGGCGGGGCCGGGCCAGGCGGGGCCGAGCCGCGTTGTCACCCGACGGGTGTTCCTGGGCGCGACGGGTGTGGCGGTCGTCGGGGTGCCGGTGCTGGCGTCGCAGGCGGCGGCCGAGGGGCCTGGGCTGCTGCGGCAGCCGGCGATCGCCGGGGCGCCGCCGCCGGAGCAGCTTCACGTGCAGTTCGGCGCGGACGCGGCCCGCGAGGTCGCCGTATCGTGGGCGACCCAGGAGCGCGTCGTGCGCCCGCGGCTGCGGCTGGGCCGCCACGGCGAGGGCTTCGGCACCGAGGTCGACGCGGAGGAACGGGTCTACGTCGAGGCGCTGACCGGCCAGACCGTCTGGACCTACCACGCGACGCTCGACCGGCTACGCCCCGCCGCCGACTACATCTATCAGGTGCATCACCGGGGCGCGGCGCCGCTGGGCGGGCGGTTCCGGACCGGGCCGGCGGGGCGTGGGCGGTTCCGGTTCACCAGCTTTGGCGACCAGGCGGTCCCGGCGCCGGTCGGGCAGGGCCTGGGGCCGTCCTCACCGAACGCCGGGTTCATCGTCGATGCGGTCGAGGCGCTCGACCCGCTGTTCCATCTGGTCAACGGCGACCTGTGCTACGCCAACGTCAGCGACGACCCGGTGGCGACCTGGCAGCGCTTCTTCGCCAACAACATGCGCTCGGCGCGCGCCCGGCCGTGGATGCCGTGCGCCGGAAACCACGAGAACGAGGTGGGCAACGGGCCGCAGGGCATGCTGGGCTACCAGACCCGGTTCGCCCTGCCCAACAATGGCTCGGGCGAGCCGGCGTTCGTCGGGAACTGGTACGCCTTCACCGTCGGCTCGGTCCGGGTCGTCTCGATCAACAACGACGACGTGTGCGTGCAGGACGGCGGGTTCAGCGCCTTCCGGCGGGACCATGTGCCGGGTTATGCGGCCCGCGGCCTGGACCCGTACGTGCGCGGCTACAGCGGCGGCGCGCAGCGGGCCTGGCTGGAGGCGACGCTGGCTGACGCCCGCGCCGCCGACGACATCGACTGGATCGTGGTCTGCATGCACCAGGTCGCCATGTCCTCGGCCCATTTCAACGGCGCTGACCTGGGCGTTCGCGAGCAGTTCCTGCCGCTGTTCGACCGGTACGGCGTCGACCTGGTGCTCGCCGGGCACGAGCACCATTTCGAGCGGACCTTCCCGGTGCGGGGGACCCTGCCCGGCAGCGCGCTGCTGACGCCGGCGCCGCGTGACGACAACCCCACGGTCATCGACACCACCCAGGGCGCCGTCCACATGATCATCGGTGGGGGCGGGCATCCGGGTTTCACCAGCCCCGACCGGTTCGACAGCCCGCACGACGGCGTCGTCATCTACGGCGTCGGACCGGGCAGCCCGACCAGCCAGCACGGGGCGCTGACGACGACCGAGCCGGCGCCGTGGTCGGCGTACCGGGACCTGACCAACCCGTACGGGTTTGCCGCCTTCGACGTCGACCCGTATGCGGCCGGTGACGCCACAACCATGACGGTCACCCACTACGGCGCCGCCGCCGGCTCGCCGACGTACACACCGCTGGACCAGTTCACCCTGCGGCGACCCCGTACTCGGCGGGCGCACCGGTCGGCCCAGCCCAGCCAGGCGGGCGCCGCCCGGCCGGGCTGACCGGCCCGGCACCTGCCTGACGCCGCCGAGCGGGGACGGCGGCTGGGGCTCGCGACCTCGCTCGACTGATGCGGAACGGCGACGGGCTCTCGAAGTGGGGAGCCGCCCGTTGTGCTGTCTGTGCCGCGCTGGCTGGCTGGTTGTCCTGCTTGTCCTTGCGCTGGCGGGTTGAGCGGCCGGGTGTCGCCGCGACCCGATCCACGTCCGGCCCAAGGCCACGACCGCATCACTCGCCAGCTCCACCTGTCGCTGGCACGGGCGCAGGATATCAGATGGCTTTCCGACACGCCGGGCGCCATCTACGTCGAGTTTTTGCCCCTGTTGGTCGGGCTGCGGTTAGCGAGGATGGGGAGGATAAGGTTCGTAGTGATTAACTAACGTTTCTATGCCCTCTTGGTCGGGCTGCTGTTAGCGAGGGAGAACGGCGAACTCGTGATCAGCCGGCGAGAGCCGTTTCTATGCCCTCTTGGTCGGGCTGCTGTTAGCGAGCGGGAGCACATGTCTCTCGACCGGACGGGTCGGGTGTTTCTATGCCCTCTTGGTCGGGCTGCTGTTAGCGAGAGCCATGATGGCTCCAAGGTTGTGGGCAGCGACGTTTCTATGCCCTCTTGGTCGGGCTGCTGTTAGCGAGGAGGTAACCGCAACGCAGCATGGCTTCGACCTCGTTTCTATGCCCTGTTGGTCGGGCTGCTGTAGCGAGGGTACGGCGTGTCGCGGATGGTCTGACCTGCGGTGATAGTACCCGGTTGCGAGGACCTCGCCAATGGTGATCTTCGGAAGATCGTCGACGGGCCGCCGTAGGGCTGCGACATGGCCGTTGAGCTGCGGAAACGGTGTCTGCGAGCACCTTGCCGCCACGGCGTCCTCGGCGGTCGTGCTGTACAGGTGGGGGCGGGGCTCATCGGATGATCCAGTAGTCGGAGCGTTCCTCGACGACGCGGGCGCCGATGATGTACCGCTCGGCGAACGTCTGCGTCGTCGTCGGGTACAGCCGCACCTGGTCTTCCAGCACGTCGATCCGCGTCCGGATCTCGGCGCGCAGCTCGCGTAGCTCCTCGGTCGACCGTACCTCGCACTCGAACACCGACAACTGCACACGCGGCCCGTAACCCGACAGCAGCGCCGCGACATCCTCGCGACGGCCGTCATCGGTGATGTCGTAGCACACGAGGAGAATCACCGCGGGTCACTTCCAGCGCAGCGGCACATAGGGCTCGTCCGGGTCGAGCAGGGTGCGGGCGAGCAGTTTGGCTTGGAGGCCGAGGGCGACGCGGTAAGATACTCGACGGCCGCTCGGCTGGTGCGTGGTGACGGTGAGCATTCGTCGCTCGTAGGCCGCGAGGAACGTGTGTCTGGCGTCGGCGCTCATGCGGCAGCCGAGGCTCGGGTCGTGGTCGAACTGCTCCGGCCTTATCTGCCCTGTGCTGATGCACCGCCATATTGCCACGTCGACCGTAATGGGGCGGAACTCCTCCATGAGGTCGAGTGCGAGCGCAGGTCGTCCCCATCGGTGGCGGTGCAAGAAGCCGACCATCGGATCCAGGCCAGCCGTTTCCAGCGCCGCGATGGCCTCGTGCGTGAGCAGGGTGTAGCCGTAGGAGAGCATGGCGTTCACCGGGTCTGGCGGCGGCCTGCGCTGCCGGCCGTTGAACCGCCATTCGGGGTCGAGCATCTGGCGCAGCGCCTGGAAATACTCGCGCGACGCGGCGCCCTCCACGCCGAGGATTTCCGCCAGTGAGGCGGCCGCCGGCAGGGTCGCGGCCATCGTCGCCACCAACTCGGCGGCGTCGGTGGCCTCGGCGGCGTCATCCCGCCGGGCGAGGCGCAACAGCGCAACCCGCAGGTTACCCACCTTGCCGTCCACGAACCCAGCGGCTAGCCGGCGGCACTCGGCATCGTCGTCCGCCGCGCGGTACTGTGCCCGCCGGGCCTGCGGATCGGTCGCCGTCGGCATGGTCAGCCGCCCGCCGAGACTGCCGTGCTCGGTGAGCAGCACGACCTCGATGCCGCGCTCGACCGCCTTGTGCAGGAATGGCGTGGTCAGCCCGATCCGGCCGTAGCAGACGACCTGGCGGACCCGCCGTAAATTGAGTCGCAGTAGTGACTCCTCGCCGTCGGTGACGATCAGTCGGTCGCCGCGGGTCCGGACCATAGCCCCCTGTCGGTCGACGTAGACGACGGTTTCCAGCGGGTCGGAGAGCATTTCGCCGCGGGCGATTGTGGTCGCCGTGGTGAGTTCGCCGAGAAATCGGAGGCCTCGTCGAAGGACACCACGTGCGACTTTCCGGTGTTGATCTCCAGCCGTATCGCCTCCAGTTCGGTGAAGACGCTGATGAGGGCGCGTTCGGCGTCGGCGCGGCTCGCGGTCGCGACGGCGAGATCGTCGGAATAGCGGATGGCCCGCCATCCGGCTTGCAGCATGCCGCGGTCGAACGTGTCGAGGTAGAGGTTGCTCAGCAGCGGTGACAGCACGCTGCCCTGGTGCAGACCGAGGCCGCGGGCGCCGGGATCTGTGCGGGCGCCGCGGACCGGCCGGTCGATCAACATGCCGACGAGATGGACGACTCGCTGGTCATCGACGACCGTGCGTAGCCGGCGCATTATCTCCCACTGCGGAATGGTCGCGAAACAGTCGCGGATATCGGCCCGCGCCACCCAGGTCATGCCCTCGTCGCGGGCTTCGGCCAACGCGGCGAGGGCGTCCTTGGCGCCGAGCCCACGGCGATAGGCAAAACTCCACGGGAGCAGCAGCGGGTCGACGACCGGGTCGAGAACGTGCAGCAGTGCGCGTTCCACAACGCGGTCGGTCAGCGTCGGTATGCCGAGAACGCGGACGCCGCCTTCTGGTTTGGGTAGCTCGACCCGCCGTACCGGCTCGGGCACCCACTCACCCGCCGCCAGGGCTGTCGCGAGCCCGTCAAGCCGGCGCGCCGCATCCGCCTCGAACGCATCGACCTCGGAATCCGGCCGGCCATCGGCCAACGCCGCGTCCCGCACCTCATCCCAGGCATCCAGCAACGCCTGCTGCCCAAACGCCCGCCCATACAACACGCCCACCGGCGTCACCCCCCGCTCTTCGCCTGCCCAGTAGACCACGACAGCCGACGGTTCCGCGCGTGCACCGACCAAGCCGCGATCAGGAAATAATCCGCCCCCGCCCCCGGCCGCGCCGGACACGCTCGGTCTATGCCCTGTTGGTCGGGCTGCTGTTAGCGAGTTCCTGCTCTCACGGCGAGAGCCGGAGATGAGAACGTTTCTATGCCCTGTTGGTCGGGCTGCTGTTAGCGAGTCCGACCGATAAGCCGCCGATCGACGCGCGTTGTTTCTATGCCCTGTTGGTCGGGCTGCTGTTAGCGAGAACAGCTACCCGTTCATTCGCCTCGGCGACGTCGTTTCTATGCCCTGTTGGTCGGGCTGCTGTTAGCGAGAGCACGCCGGAACCGCTGTGGTCCACGGACCAGGTTTCTATGCCCTGTTGGTCGGGCTGCTGTTAGCGAGAAAGGCTCACCGACGCCGAGGCCGCTCGGCTAAGGGTTTCTATGCCCTGTTGGTCGGGCTGCTGTTAGCGAGATAACAACAACACTGCTCGTGATGTTGGTGCTCTAGTTTCTATGCCCTGTTGGTCGGGCTGCTGTTAGCGAGGATGGGGGTTTCATACACCTACCGCAGCCATATGTTTCTATGC